>DATJKH010000038.1:0-74127 GCA_035491715.1 Vicinamibacterales bacterium
GCGCGCCCCTGACCGACGACGTAAATCATCGCGTCGCTGGCTTCGACCTGGGCGATCGCGGTTGCCATCGGCGCGTGGCTGTTCTGATCCTCGCCATCAGTGAAGAGCACGATCGCACGGCGGCCGGTCTGACGGTCCAGGACGTCGATGGAGTGAACGATGGCATCGTAGAGTGCGGTACCACCCCACGCCCTGAGCCGCCCGATCGCGCGCTCGCGAACCACTTGATCGGTCGATCGTCGCGCCAGCGTGTAGATACTGTCGTTGAATCCGAGAACCGTCGATTGATCGGTCGGCTCGAGTCCGCCGAGAAAACGCGTGGCGGCTGTCTTCATGCCAGGCAACGCCTCGGTGACGCTGCTGCTGACGTCGATGGCCGTGACGAGCTCCAGCGGCGTTCGCTCGTCGGAGAACGCTGAAATCTTCTGCGCGACGCCATCCTCGCTGACCTGGAAATCTTTCTGCGTCAATCCCGGAACGAAACGCCCGCGATCGTCGGTCACCACCACCGTGAGACGAACGACATCGACATCGACGTTCTCGACGTACTCCAGATTGCGCGTCGAGACCGCCTGCGCCAGCCGTTCGCCGTTCTTGAGTGTGGCGACGGCCCGAATTTGATGGGACTTGATGCGGGCACCGGCATCCCATTGACACTCGAACGGGGGGGTCGTCACAGTGCAGACCTTCGTGCCGTCGGCAAAGAAGGCGACGTCGATAACGGCCGACGCCGGTTCGACCGTCGCGCGCAGCAGGACCTCGCCGGCGAGATACGTCGCCTCGGTCGGCGCGGTAATCCGTAGCTGCGGCGGTTGCTGCGCCTGCAGAAGGGCGCTTAGAACAACGACGACGGCATATCTAAACAGTTGCAAAGAGTCGCGCCCTCTGTCTGAAACGGGATCAGGGAAACCCCACCCCCACGCGCGCTCGGCGACTTCGCGCCTCGCTCGGGCCGCACGCGCTATTTTATTTCCACCAGCGGCCCAGAAACCGTGAGCGCCGCGACATAGTCAACAATTCGATCCAGCGGAAGCTCAATCACCGCCCGGCTGAATGCCTCCCAGTCGTCAGGGTATGCGAGCCGGGCGTGGTCAATGACGTCCTGGGTCACGAAACCTTCCAGGGCGGGAGCGAGACTGGCGGGTAATTTCAACGTCGCGAGGACCTCTGCGATCTTCAGCGGCACGTCCGCGCCGCGGGTTGCGAGCACCTCCGTCGCATATCCGGCAAAGTCCTCCCATGGCGAAGGGTGTGGCATTTGAAGACAGAGACACCCCGTCAAGCGCAGGGTTGCAGCCCCCCATCCGTCCAGCACATTCGGGGCATCGCCGGCAGACGTGCCAAGCCAAAACAGTTCGACCAACGAGAAAGTCGGGAGCACGTCGCGGCGCTGCTCGAGGCTCCACGCCAAGGCCTGCCTGCGCCACTCACTCAAGCCGGCCGCATCCGCAACATCATCGAATCTCGACCGATCCGCCGCGAGTGCTACGACGCGTGTCCGTCCGCGCGCGAGCGCCGCGGTGATGGCATCGCGCGAAACGCCGGACGTATCCGGCGGGCTGGAAAGCGCCGCCGTCAGCATGACCGTTTGGAGATCCTGCGATCCGAGCATGGGCTCTCCGGGCATCGCCGTGCGATCGACGCGGCGCAGCACCAACCTCGAAAGAGCTGCCTCCAGGCCGAGGAGCGATCCGCGAATGCGCCACGCTTCTTTGCCGTCGAAACGCTCGATAGGAAGACGCCATGCATCGGACGGTCCGGCAGAGGATGACACCGGCAAACCGAAATCATGGCGCAGCGCAACGTTGCTCGCGGTGACAGCGGCGGCGTCCGGATCTCCAAGATGAATCGCATACACGATGGACACGAGCGCATCAGCGAGCCGCTGCGGGTGCTCAGGCGACAGCGCGCTATCGAGCGTCGGGTCATGTTGCACCTGTCGGATGGCGCGGATCCGCGTGAATTCGGCAGCCGCCGGATTGACAACATATCGCTTCCCCTCCCACTCGATAATCGGAAACTCGCGCGCGTCTCTGGGAAGACCCGCGACCGCCGCGACAAGAGACTCCTCCAACGTCTCACGCTGAGGAAGGTCAACGAGAAACTTCTCGCGCACCCAGTTCACAAAGACCAAACCGTAGGGCACTCGCGATGAAATCTCGAGATCGGTCAACGACGTTATGAGCGAGACCGCGCGCGCGGGCGCGATCGCGTGGACCTGGTTCATGCGCACGATCAGCGCAACCGCCGATTGAAATTCCGCGATCGCCATCCGCCGCTCGGACACCGGTTGAATGGAGTTCAGACGCGCCGCATGTTGGGCGGCTCGGACATAAATATGAGGATCGGCAATCCCGATCCGCTCGAGCGCGATCATCAGCGCCGGAAACGACAGGTATCCTCGCAGCGCGGTGGCCACATCAGCCGACTCCGGTTCTGAGATGGCGTGAAACACGCGCTGGGCAAACAGCAATGTATCGAGGCGACGCCGACCGATGGCGTAGGGTACGCGCAGAATCCGGTCGGCCAGCCACGGCGCATCCAGGACCAGGGAACCAGTTACTGCTCGCACTTCTGCATCCGAGATTTCTTCGTACACAACGTCGTTCAAATCATCAGCGCGAAAGACTCGATCCCACAGACGTCTGGTCAGCGGCGGCACCGGGCGACCGCTCGCGGTGACCCCGATCGTCGAAAGCAGAATCGCTCCATCGAGCGGCGGTCTCGCAAACGGGCGCTCGGCCACTCTCCATTCAGGAGCAGCTGTCGCGAAAACCGTAAACAATGATCGCAGCCGCGCTTCACGCGAGGCGCCCGAGAATTGCAGTCCGAGGGCAAAGCGTCGATGCGCATCATCGAGGTGCGCAAGGACGTCGTACAGAAATGCGAGCCGGCCATCACCGGCAATCACGCGTTCAATGAATGCATCAGGGCGCGCGGGATCAATGCCGATGGCCGATCGCCACAACACCTCCGCATCTGTTCCGCCGCCGATGATGATGCGTCCATCACGAATGTGAAGGCTGCGGCCAAAGGCGGCAAAGACCTCCGGATACTTTCGAATGTGAACGAGCGCGCTGCGGTTCGCCGCAATCCATTGCAGCGTGTCGTCGTCGAGCGCACACAGTCCGTAATACAGAAGCGCGGCACTTCGATCCCGCAGAATCGCCGCGATCAGCATGCGTTGATCGATTCGCTTCTGGAGAATGACGTCGGTCCACAGCTCAGGACTCAGCGGCAGAGGAACACGATCGTCACCGGCCTCGGCCGTGTCGAGAAACCGCGCCATCGCCTCGTGCGCTCGCTGTGCCCGTGTGTCGGACCGGCCGTGCGTGAGCCTGATTGTGCGAAGCAGCAGCGTCGACGGGTTACCGGCATCGAGACCAATCGCCCGCGAAAACGAGTCAACCGACCCCGGCAGTTGTGCGCTTCCACGGTACGCCGCGGTGGCGGGATGCTGCATCGCGACCAGCTGGAGTCCGAGCAGGATCGCGGTCGTTGAAAGCATGCGCTCGTATCTTACCTGCCGACTAGCGAGCCCCCGAATCTGCGCATTTCGTCACAGAAACATGTGCGATAAAGGCTCAGATCCAAGTACTGGTACCGATAACGTGTCCGTTCGTTTGGATTTCAAACACAAATCTTTGGAAGTGTGACGAACCGCACATTGGAAGTGGCTGATAACAGCCTGATGTTTTAAAACTTAGACCATCACAAATTTGGTATCGATCTTGGTATTGAGATTCATCCCAGCCCTCTGCGCAATGGCAGAGCTGGTTCTCCTTTTCGAAAGGCATCGCCAGGAGGATGCAGACAATGTTTAAACGCAGAGCGAGTGCGCTGTTGCTCGTGGCAGCCGCGCTCCTACTCGTCCCAGCCACAGGGGCCCAGGCCCAGACGACGGGGCGGATTCTCGGACAGGTTCTAGACGCTCAGGGAGCCGCGCTCCCGGGGGCGACTGTAACGGTGTCCAGTCCAAATCTGCAGGGTGTTCAGACGCAGGTCACCGACTCTGAAGGGAACTACCGCTTCCTCAGCCTGCCGCCGGGACGCTACACCGTCAAAGTGGAACTGGCCAGTTTCAAAACGGCCGAACAACCCAACGTCGATGTCGGTCTCGATAAGACCGTGACGCTGCCAGTTACGCTGCAGCTTGCCAGTGTGACCGAGTCTGTCACCGTCACGGCCGTGAGCTCGACGATTGATACGACATCGACTGTGACCGGCGTCAACGCCGGCGCCGATCTGTTCGAGCGCATTCCTCTGCGGCGCGACTTCTACGCCGTCGCGCGCGTTGCGCCGGGCACGACGGAAGACACCGTCGGCACGGTCGTCTACGGATCAACCGGCGCGGAGAACCAGTACATCATCGACGGCCTCAATACCACAGGCGTCGAAGTTGGTGACAAGGGCAAGACGCTCAACTTTGACTTCGTGCAGGAAGTCGAAGTGAAGACGGGTGGTCTCCCGGCCGAATACGGACGCATGACCGGCGGAGTCCTCAACGTCGTCACCAAGAGCGGCAGTAACACCCTTCGGGGATCCGGGTTCGTCAATACCGAGGGGGGATTCCTGCAGGCCGATGACGACACGCGCGACAAGCGTCCGGCATGGACGACAACGGTCACCGATATCGACAGCCGCAGCGACTTTGGTGGTGAACTCGGTGGACCATTCTTCAGGGATCGCCTGTGGTTCTTCGGTGCCTACAACCGGACGAACGAGAATCGCAACACCACCGTCATTCGGGCGCTGGCCTCGCCGGGAAGTCCTGCTATCAATAGCGAAGTCCCCACCTCGATCGATCGCGACTTGTTTGCGGCCAAGCTTACCTATCGCATCGCCGAAGGACAGACTCTGAACGGCACGGTCATGGGCGATCCTTCGACTCGAGATGGGGCGATCTTCACGATTGCCGGCCCGGAGACGACCTGGAAGGGTGTTCGTGAGTTCGGCGGCACTGACTTCGTCGGAAAGTACGCTGGCGTCTTTGGCAGCCGCTTCCTCCTGAACGGGCTGATCGCGCGTCACAACGAGAGCGACACGTGGAGTGGAGCGGGCCGGGACATCGCTCAGCTGATCGATCAGACCGTTACACCAACGGCGACGTCAGGCGGCTTTGGATTCTTCCAGGATCAGGATTTCAAACGGGACGTGTATAAGGTGGATGCGTCCAGTTACCTCGGTGCGCACGATGTGAAGGTCGGCTTTGACACTGAGCACGTCAAGGCAGTGAACAACAACTACAACGGTGGGGCCGGCCAGCGAATCTACAAGCTGGTCACAGGCGGGGTCACCTACTACCGCCATCGTTACTACATCAACGATCGCGCGCCGGGCTACGATCGCAGCAACGGTGCGACGTGGCAGATCGCGCTGCCGCTCACGTCCGAGCCCGACTCGTTGAACACGTCGTTCTACGCGCAGGATTCCTGGAAAGCCGGTGCGGGGCTGACCGTCAACGCCGGGATCCGATGGGAAGGACAGAACGTTCGCGATCGCGACAACGTGTCGGCGTTCAAGCTGACCGACAACTGGGCGCCGCGCATCGGGTTCGTCTGGGATGTCGCGCGGAACAATCGCAGCAAGCTGTATGCAAACTGGGGTCGGTTCTACGAGAGCATCCCCATGGACATCAACATTCGCTCGTTCGGCGGCGAGGTGTCCTGCTTCTGCTACAACTTCAGTCCAAGCGCGGCCAACATTCTGCAGGATCCAGCGGCACCGCGGCCGCAGGCGTTGAATGGCGGCAGCGTGACGCCGGTCGATCCGGACCTCAAAGGCCAGTACATCGAGGAGTGGCTCGCCGGGTTTGAATACGATCTCGGTCGCAACTTTGTCGTCGGCGCCAAGTACGGTCACCGTGAGCTGGGACGGGTTATTGAAGACTTCCTCATTCCGGAGGCAGGCGAATACTTCATTGCCAATCCCGGGACTGGCGTCGGAACGGAAATGGGCTTCTACGACGGCCACTCCACCGCGGCTGCACCGAAGGCCAAGCGAACGAACAACGCGTTCGAAGTGAACGCCCGGAAGCGCTTCTCGAATAACTGGCAGTTTCTGGCGAGTGCGGTTTTCAGCAAGCTGGAAGGCAACTACGACGGCACCTATCAGGTGTCGACCGGCCAGCTGGATCCGAACATCAACTCGGCGTTCGACTATGCCGACTTCCTGGTGAACGCGGACGGGAAGTTGAGCAACGATCGTCTGTTCAGTTTGAAACTCGATGGCAGCTACGAGTTCTCGAAGGGTGGGCTGACGGGTCTGAACCTCGGTCTGTCGACGCACCTGTACTCGGGCCTGCCGTTGAATGCCTACGGTTACTCCTTCGCGTACCAGAACTGGGAATACTACCTCGTTCCGAGAGGCTCGGCCGGTCGCGGTCCGAAGGATTGGGAAACCGATCTGCAGGCACGCTATCCGATCAGGATTTCGGGTCCGAGGCGTTTGGTCCTTCAGGCCGACATCTTCAACGTGTTCAATCGTCAGGCAATCACGGCTCTCGACGAGCGCTACAATCTCGCGGAGCATGGTGGATGCGCGGGCATTCCTGAAGCCAACTGCAACGGCGACAACGGGATCACGACGACCGGGAACAACCTGATCCCGTCGTTCAAAATCAACGATCCACGGGCGACGGCGCCAAACCCGGATTACCTGAAGAAGGGTGTCCTGTTTACTCAGCCGTTCAGCCTTCGTGTCGGTGTTCGGTTCGAGTTCTAAGCCACGGAAGAACACGGATGAACACGGAAAGGCTTTAACCGGTAGCGGGCTTTCCGCTGCTTCGGTTTGACGTGAGAGGGTCCCGGCAACGGGGCCCTCTTTTTTTGCACGCTATGATTGCCCCATGCGCATCGGCGCATTTCTGATAGCTTTTCTTACTTTGCGCTGGGGCCCCACCCCCAGCGCCAACCAGCGCTCGCTCCTTCGCTCGCGCCGATGGATCGAAACGCCTTTCTACTTGGTCTGCATCGCGGCAATTGCGACAATTAGCTGCCGCTCTCGCGAATCGCAAACGCCGGCGCCAACGTCGTCACCAGTTTCGGCAGCGCCTCAGATCGCATCGAAGACTACCGCTGGCAAGCGCGTGATCTTCATCGGCCTCGACGGCGCCGACTGGTCGCTGCTTGATCAATATGTCTCGCGCGGCGTGATGCCGACGCTGGCAAAACTGGTGTCGGAAGGATCGAGCGGAACAGTCAAGACGATTTCACCGCCGCTCTCGCCGTTGATCTGGACGACGATGATGACCGGTGTGAGTCCGCTGGAGCATCGGATCCTGGATTTCCTGCGAGTCAATCCGACCAGTCAGCAGCGCGAACCGATCACGAGCGACGAACGGAAGGTCCCAGCGGTGTGGAACATGGCAACCGCTGGTGGGAAGAAGGTCGGTGCCCTGGGCTACTGGGCCACCTATCCGGCTGAATCAGTCAACGGGCTGATGGTGTCGGATCGCCTCTTCACATTTCTGTTCAGCGAAACGTCACCGCCGCCCGGAGTCGTCCATCCCGCATCAATGGAGTCATGGGCGCGCGACGGGTTGAAGCGTGCGCAGGACGACGTCGGCTACGAAGCGGTGAAAGCCATTCTTCCGTGGCTGACCGAGGCCGAATACGCGCAAGCAGTCGCAGTCACTGATCCATACGCGCATCCAGTGAGCGCGCTGCGACGAATCCTGATCGAAACCAAGGTCTACGACGAACTTGGGCGCGACTGGTACTCGCGCGAAAACCCGGATCTGCTTCTGCTCTATATTCAAGGCACCGACAGCATCGGGCATGTGTTCGCACCCTATGCGCCGCCCCGCCAATCGTCCGTGTCAGAGGCGGACTACAACCACTACAAGGATGTGGCTGAACGATACTTCGCGCTCATCGATCAGCTCCTCGCGCGATACGTGGCGCTCGCGCAAAAAACCGGCAGCACGATTATGCTCGCGTCCGACCATGGCTTCCTGTGGGGTGAGGGACGGCCGACGACGCTCTCGAGCGCCGCGAATACGACGGCGGCGAAGTGGCACGCCGAGAACGGCGTTTATCTCGTTTGGGGCCCCGGTATCCAGCCGTCAGCAGGACATGCAGGCTCAGGAAAGGTGGATCAGGTGGCCGCGACGCTGCTCGCCCTGGCAGGACTGCCTCCGGCCCGCGACATTGCTGGTCCGCCACTGCCTGGCACGCCGGCGACGCCGTCATCCACTGAGCCAGTGGACTACCGAGCGGTGTATACCCCGGCAAAGCCGGCGGCAGCGACATCGGCCAGTAGCGACTCGCGCGTCGATGAAGATACGGTCGCCAAGCTCCGTGCGCTTGGCTATATCGGCGCGAGCGAAGGAAAAGGGCGCGCGTTCGGAAGCCGCACGGCCGGATCGCTGAACAACGAAGGGCTGCTGTTGAAACAGCACGGGAAGCAAAAGGAAGCGATCGACACGTTCGATACAGCGATTTCGGTCGACCCGAACCTTGCATCGGCGCTGTGGAATTTGAGCGACTTGTTGTGGGCGCGTGGCGAGTCGCTGGATAAGTCGGACGCCCTCCTGGTCCGTGCGTTCGCCAATGGACTGCCGGAAGGCACGAAGTACCTGATCGGCCGCGCGATCGGATATCAGCGAAACGGTCAGGTCGATCGAAGCATCTCGCTCTTGAACCAGGCGGCTGCCGCCAAGCCGAATGAGCCCGACGTGTGGTTATTCAGAGGGCGATACCGAGTCGAACGGGGCGAATGCGCCGGAGCGGTCGACGACTTCCGTCAGGCTGCACGGCTGACGCCGAATAACGCCGCCGTGTATGCCTCGCAGGGTCTCGCCGAACTGTGCGCAGGGAATAGCGCGGCTGCTCGAACCAGCTTTCAGAAATCGTTGCAACTCGATCCGAATCAACCTAAGGTTCGCGAATACCTTCGCGGGAGGGGTCAATGATGCCGATCATCGTGAAGCGGTCGCTGCTGTTTCTGATGATTGCTCTTGTCAGTAGTTCTTCGCTCCGTGCATGGCAGCTGTCCGAGCGCGAACAGACTGCGGCGTCACAGCACTTCAAGCGTGGCATGGAGTCGCTGGTCAGCGAAAAATACGATGTCGCCGAGACGGAATTCAAGGCGGCAGTGGCAATCGACCCACTGTATGACGCCGCGTTTTACGGCCTTGGGCAGGTCTACATGAAGACCAGGCGGTACCCGGAGGCGCTGAAGGCCTACCTCGCATCGCGTGATGCCTTTCAGAAGGCAACCGCCGCGGAAGCGCTTGCCGGTACCGAGTCCGATCGCCGGCTGCGCGATCAAATCCAGGCGCTCAAGGACAACGAACGCAATCTGACGCGGCTCACTGGACAGAATCCGAACGCTCAACAAACCATCGATCAGATTCGCGAACAGATCCAGCAGCTCGAGAGCCGGAAGAGCCGCCGCGCCGGCGCGACCCCTCCACCAGTGCCTGCCGGTGTCTCGATGGCGATCGGCAGCGCGTATTTCCGCCTGAACGATCTCGCGAACGCGGAAAAGGAATACAAGGCGGCGATCGAGGTGAATCCGACCTTCGGCGAGGCGCACAGCAACCTCGCCGTGGTCTATCTCATCACCGGGCGTGCGACGGAGGCCGAGGCCGAGGTGAAGGCTGCGGAGAAAGCAGGGTTTCGGGTAAATCCGAAACTCAAAGAAGACATTGCCGCCAGAAAGAAAGAGTGAGGGCTCGCGATCTACGCAACCGCCGTCGGCCGCGGCACGCTCTTCAGCCCCTCGGCGTGCACCGGCAGCGTCAGGCGGAAGCAGGCGCCGCGCTCCGCCGATTGACAGAGCTCGAGTGACCCGCCGTGGGCGGCGGCGATGCCGTGCGAGATCGACAGCCCAAGCCCGGTCCCCTGACCGACATCCTTGGTTGTGAAGAAGGGCTCGAAGATTCGCCCGCGAATGTCCGGACCAATGCCAGGGCCATCATCGCTGACTTCGATCACGTGGCGATCGCCATCGGTGAAGCTGCGAATCCTGATTCGGGTGCCGTGCCCCGCAGCTTCGAACGCCTGCTCTGAATTGAGCACGAGATTCAGCACGATCTGCTGAATCTCCTCGCGATTGGCCAGTGCCGCCAGCGGTCCCGGATGCATGTCGACGAGCAGCGCAACGTTGTTCTGCTGGAGATGGTACTCGCGCAGCTGCACGATCGCCCGAACCACATCGTTCAGATCGATCGGCCGCCGGTTCGGAGCGCTACGGCGCACGAACGACAGCAGATTGCGGACGATCTGTCCCGCTCGCGCCGCCTCCCGCCGCACGACTTCGAGGTCCCGCTGCACTGACGGAGTGTTTCGTTCCTCCATCATCAGCTCGACCGATCCCACGATGGTTTGCAGCGGATTGTTGATTTCGTGCGCCACACCGGCGACCAGCTCACCAATCGCCGACAATCGTTCGCTGTGCACCAGCTGATCGCGAAGCTTCAGCTCGTCGGTCGTGTCGCGTTCGACGTCGACGTAGTGTGTGATCGATCCCGCCGGATCGCGCAGTCCGACGACGGTGCAGGATGCGGGGAACGTCGTGCCATCGCGGCGTTTCCGCACCACCGTACCGCGCCAAATGCCTTTCTCGCGAATCGCCGACGCGATGTGCACGCCAATGCTGTCGAATCCGCGTTCGAGCAGATCGACGTAGTCGAGTCGCGCCAGTTGTTCGCGGGAATAGCCGAGGGCGCGAACAAACGCATCGTTGGCGTGCTCGAACCTGCCGTCGGCGCGCGTGATCAAAATCAGATCGCCGGTTTGCTCCGTCGCGGCGGCAAGCAGCCGCATGCGCGCGCCGGCACGCTCGAGTTCCCCTCCCTGCGCCGCGAGCCGAAGCGTCAACAGCCCGAGCCCGGCGACGGTCATGACGCTCGTCAGCAGCGCACGGAACGAATCGTCGGCGGGACCCAGCGGCTGTAGGTACAGAGCGCCATATCCAGTCAGCGGGATCAGAAACACTGGCACTGCCGAAACAAGGACGTGAAGCGGCGCCGATGGCGCTTCGATCACTTCGGACTCTGCCGGTGAAGCGGGGGCTGCGAGCGCTGCGGCCGCGTAACAGAGAAACGGAACGAACCACGCGAGATCGTACACGGTGCCGCTTTGATAGGAGCCGCGGACGATGGCGAGGCTGGTCAAGATGCGCAGAAAGAACCCGACGCCTGTTCCAATCGCCAGCCAGCGATAGGCATTGCGCCACGGAGTACGACGCGCAACGATCATCGCTGCCGCGAACGCCAGGAACAACAGCGCACGATTGAGCTGGACCAGCTTCAGCAGCGCAACCTGCGGCCCCGGAACGCCTGGCGTGATTCCAGGAATCAGAACAAAGTACGAGTAGATGAAAACGGCAAGCAGACCGTAGCTCGCAAGGACGACGCCGACACTGCTAACGGCTTCCGAGCGCACCCCGCGATGGGGGCGGGCGAACAGCGCAATCAACGGACCAATGCCACCGCACAGGCTGAAGACCGTATGCCAGCGCAGCCATGACTGCTGCTTGAGCACGAGATCTTCGAACGCCCACCCGAGGTGGCCGATGATCCAGAGCGCCATGCCGATGGCGACGGCATCCCAGAACAGGCGATGACATCCCTGCCACGAGCGACGGCGCCGCAGGATGACAGCGCAGACCGCGAGCGGCGGAATCAGCAGCCCGATATCGCCAAAAATCGACAGCGCCAGCGCGTGGCCGCGAAGAAGCCAGCCGATCGCTACGTAGGCAACGATGTAGCCGAGACCAAGAGACAGATAGAGCACTCAGCGCACTCGTAACTTGCGGGAGCAGTTCACTTTAGCACATCTAGACGGGCTCGACGTCGATCTGGGCCCTTTGGAGCTTCCCGCTGAAATCGATATAGATCGACTTCCACTCCGAGAACACGTCGAGCGCCGCCGTGCCGGCTTCGCGGTGACCATTGCCGGTGTTCTTCGTGCCCCCGAATGGCAGGTGCACCTCGGCACCAATCGTCGGGGCGTTGACGTAGAAGATCCCGGTGTAGAGATCGCGCATGGCAGTGAACGCGCGGTTGATGTCCTGGGTGTAGATCGATGCCGACAGCCCATACTCGACGCCGTTACCGATGTCGATCGCGTCTTCGAGCGATCGGCAGGGGATCACCGATACGACCGGACCGAAGATCTCTTCGCGCGCGATGCGCATCCCCGGTCTGACATCAGTGAAGATCGTTGGCTCGTGAAAGAAGCCCTTCGAGTACGCTCCGCCGTCCAGCCGGTTCCCGCCGCAGGCGATTGACGCCCCTTCCTCGCGACCGATCTTGACGTAGGACATCACGGTCTTCAGCTGCGACTCGCTGATCGACGGGCCCATCTGCGTCTCGTCTTGAAGTCCATCACCGACACGGAGCGACTTCGCTCGGGCGACGAACTGGTCGACGAACGTCTTGTAAACCTTCTCGTGCACCACGACGCGGCTTGCCGCCGTGCACCGCTGCCCCGTCGTCCCGAACCCTCCCCACAGACACCCATCGACCGCGAGCTCGAGGTTGGCGTCGTCCATGATCATGATCACGTTCTTGCCGCCCATCTCGAGATGAACCTTCTTGAATCCCGGGGCCGCGGCTTGATTCACGATCCGTCCGACATGCGTGGAGCCGGTGAATGACACCACTCGCACGTCGTCGTGGGTCGTTAATGGCGTGCCGACCTCGTCGCCGTCGCCAGTGACCATGTTGACGACGCCTTTGGGAACTCCCGCGTCCTCGAGCACCTTGACGAAGTTCACTGCTGACAGCGGCGTCTGTGACGCCGGTTTGAACACGACGGTATTGCCACAGACCAGCGCCGGAATAATCTTCCACGATGGAATCGCCATCGGAAAATTCCACGGCGTGATGATCGAGCTGAGGCCGAGCGGCTGACGAACTGACATGGCGAACTTGTTCCGCAGTTCAGAAGGCACCGTCTGGCCAAACATACGACGTCCTTCGCCAGCGATGTAGAAGGTCATGTCGATGGCTTCCTGCACATCGCCCCGCGTCTCGTTCAGGACCTTCCCCATTTCACGCGTCATGTCCTGCGCAAATTGCTCCTTGCGTTCGACGATGAGCTGCGCCGCACGGAACAGGATTTCCGCGCGCACTGGCGCGGGTACGAGTCGCCAGTTTTTGTAGGCCCGCGCGGCGGCGTCGATCGCCGCTTCAACATCACGCCGTGTTGATTTCTGAAAGACACCAATCAGGTCGCCGGTATTGGCGGGATTGCGATTCTCAAACGTCTCGCCGCTGGCGCTGGGGATCCAACGTCCGTCGATATAGTTGTTGTAGGTCATGGTGGCTTCCGCCTCGAGGCGGAAGATCATTCTTCCGTGATTTCGGCCTCGACAATCGGTGGAGGAGCCGATGCAGCGAATTTCAACGCTTCGACAAACGCGTGAATCGCGGCGAGTGCGTGCTCGGTAGGTTCGATGAATTCAATGCCGCTGCGATAGCGAATGGTCTCGCCAAGCTCGCCAATCTGACAGTGCGCGATGCGACCCTTGACGACAACCGAACGGGTCCCGAGTGAGAGACGGAACTCGTGCAGCGAATCGAGGTGCAGTGGAAAGTGGGTCTCGACCTGCGCACCGCGATCGCTCAGGTCGAGGATCGTCATCGGTTCATAGACCGTGACCTCCCCGGTCACCTGGCCGGAGATCGGGACGCGCTCACTATCTCGCGTGTTGGTCATCGCTGGGCGCTACCGGGCACTAGGTACCATTATCGGACCCTGACGTGCCGGAGATAATCCCCCGACTCGATCCGTTGCGCCTGACCGAGCGGCGCATTGTAGAAATACACCCACGCGGTGTGCTGCTGTCCGTCAGGCAAGGTCACGTCCGCCTGCGCGCGCACGTACAAACTATGGTCAGTATCACCAGGTCTGTAGCCTTCGATTTCATCGAGCGCTGGTAACACCGTCGCCAATTCCGACACTTCGTAGAGTTCTCCCCAAACACACCCATCTGGCGAGGGAACGGCCGCCGGATACAGACCGAGATCGAAGAGCGATGCTCGGATCCAGCCGCGGCCGAGGAACGACAGCTTCGTGTCCATTGCCGCTCGACGGCGTCGATCAAAGCCCGCCATCAGCGTCCCATAGAAGAAGACGCAGTCCACGGGGGACAGTGTATCTGAAAGGGAAAAGGGAAAAGTAAAAGGGCCGCGGTCTTTCGACGCGCGGCCCTCCAAGCTGGTAGCTGGTAGCTGGTAGCTGGAAGCTGGAAACTGATACCTATTTCGCTGGCTGCTCTGCCTGCACCTGAGGCACGGGCGCCTTCGGAATCATCTGCAGAATCTCCGCCGGCACCGTGAACGAGAGGGCGACGGTCTTGCCGGTGCCAGTGAGCTGCAACGATTCAACGAGTGCCTGCGTGCGCGGGTCGGCTTGAGCCTGCATGCGCGCCAGACCGAGAACACCACGGACGACGTCGCGTAGGTTCTCGGCGGCCTGCTCATCGAGGGCTTCGGCGCGGAGCATTCCGGACAACCCGCCGTTCACATGTCCAGCAGCGGCGAACCATTTGAGCTGAGGAAGACGCGCGGAAACCTGTTCGGGGAGCTTTGCTTGCTGCGAGAGGACGTCAAAGCGCCCGACGGCCCAGGCGTTATTGCCCTGGCCGATATCATTCACCAGCTCCATCATTTCGTTGTTGCCGGTGATGCTGTGAGCGGAGAGCTGCGCATCGATCGAGTTCCTGACCGCTGTCGACTCGCCGATTGCGACAAGACCCGGTTCCAGGAAGGCCAATGTGACACTGCCGCTCTGAATCGGCGCGTCGTTGTGGCCAGTTGGGGCAACGATCAGGCGCTTGCCTTTGTATTCCTCGACCGCGCCACCGTGCTCGCGAATCAACGTTTCGAGCTGCGTGTCGTTGAACCGGCCTCGGGCTACGACGAGAGGGGCCGGCTTCTCGGCTCCGGCAGTAAGAGAGGCGACGACGTAGTCGATGTCCTTCTCGATGTCGATCCCGGTGTGCTCCTGGAACTCGCGCTGACCGTCCTGATGCCCCGGCAGGGCTTCCTTCAGGCGGGCGCGAAGATCCGAATCCATGATGCCGCGAACGTCGGCATACGCCACGACCGTCGCATCGGCGGGAATATAGCGGAGTTCGTTTGAAACGGCCGAGGCCGAAACGGGCTCGAAACCGCCCGTGTAAAACGCCACAAGGCCGGTCCCAAGACCAGCCGCGAGCACCGCCCCCGATGCGGCAAGGAAATACCGGGTTCGCTTAGTCATGCCGTAGTCCTCTGGTAAGAATTATACAGATCAAACGGGTAAAAAGTTCCAAAATAGCTCATTCTTCAGGTCTTAGGGCCCACAAGCGGGGCCGCCGTCTTTAGACCGCGCCTACTGTTCCAAAACGTATTCCCGCCGCTCGACCATCCAGGTCGCCAACGCGACGGAAACCACCAGAATAATCGCGAGCCCAATAAGGCTTCCCGCTAACGTTGGGCTCTCCCGGAATACCCCCTGGATAAGGCTGAGGACGCTGTCGCTGGGCATCGCATGCGGGACCAGTCCCTGGAGGTAGTACGCGATAGTGAACCTCTTCAGATAGCCGGGAAACGCAAGGGCGGCCTGCTCCCATCCGAATATGAAAATCAGCCCGACGATAAGAGGCCGTTTGAACTTCGCCCCGACGAAGGCGAACAAGGCGCCATACACGGCCAGTCCAAGAGCCAGCAGCACCAGATCTTTCACCAGATCGATGAACGAAGCTCCGAGACTACCGCGCATCGGGACGACGAGCAGGTACACCAGCATCACCGACGGAAGAACAACAAAGACAGTACAGCCCAGGTAGGCGAGATATTTCCCGAACAACACTGCGCCGCGTCGAATCGGCCGCGTGAAGAGATAGGTAATCGTCTTGTCCTCGACTTCGTCGGCCATCAGGGACGTGCCGTAGAAGACGCCCAGCACCGGCACGGTGAAGCGCAGATAGAAGATCCAGATCATCAATCCGAAAATCGCGGGGCCGGTCATGCGAATTGTCTGTGTCACACCGCCCTGTGTCGATCGGTGATCCTCGAAGACTGGAGCGCCAAACAGCACGATGATTCGGAGGAAGCAGGCGATGACGACCGGGGCCCCGGCGACGAGCATCATGAAGATCGTCCGCTTCGACCACAGCATCTCGCCGAGTGAGAGATCGAAGATTCGCAGCCCCGACGTGAAGAAGCCGGGGGCGGCGGGAATCGGGCGGGCGGTCTGGACGTCGTGGCTAGTCATTTCACCAAATACTGGAACACCGCCTGCAGGTTGTCGTCAGGCGAGGTCACCTCTTCGATCGCGCCGTACTCACCGCTGGCAGCCAGCTCGGTCAATCGCGCATAAAACGCGTCGGGCTTTCCGGTCTCCACGGTAACCGAGTCTTTTTCGAACTTCATGCTGCGCACGTCGGCCTGTTCGAGAAAATCGCGCGCGAGGCGGCGCGGGTTCTCGGCGCGGACGTAGACGGTGTGGGGATGCTCGTCGATCAGTTCGCGGATCGCGTGGACGTCCCCCTCGGCCAGGATCCGCCCGTTGTTGATCAACAGGATGTTCCCCGTCATCGACTCGATCTCGTGCAGGATGTGACTCGAGACGATGACGCTCTTCCCTGAGCGGGCCCATTCACGGATCAGGCGGATCGTCCGGCGGCGCGCGATGGGATCCATTCCCGAAAGCGGCTCGTCGAGAATCAGCAGTGACGGGTCGTGCACAATCGCCTGCGCGAGTTTCACTCGCTGGCGCATGCCTTTGCTATAGGCACCAATCTTCTTGTCCGCCGCGTCCATCAAGTCGACGGCCGTGAGCGCGCGTCGAGCCGCTTGGTCGGCGGCTCGCTCATCGAGCCCGTTGAGTCGCACCAGTGCTGTGACCCATTCGAGTCCCGTCATGCGGTCGTAGAACGCGTCCTGCTCGGGACAGAAGCCAATCTGAAAATACAGGTGCGGATTGCGCCAAATCGGTTCGCCCAGCACCTTCACCGCGCCCTTGCTCGGTTTGAGCTGGCCGGTAATCAGCTTCATGAAGGTGGACTTGCCAGCGCCGTTTGGTCCGAGCAGTCCGGTGATCCCCGGCGGCACGTCGACGGTGACGTCGTTCAGGCCGATCACCTGCCCGTACCACTTGGATACATGGTCCGCCGTCACGATCGCGACGCTCACGTCACGACCTCCACGCCGCGGACACGCCGTTCGAGAACCGAGATCGACAGTGCGATGAGCCCAAGGATCACAATCAGCGACACCGGCCACGGGGTGGCGTAGCGCGGCTTGAGACGAAAAATCACGTCGACCACTTGCGCCAGATTCGCGCTGAGCGAAATCCACGACACGCGCGTGCTGCCGGTGATCGCGAGCATCGCGTGATAGACCGCCGAGGTGAAGAACAGGATGCCGGTATACAGAATCGCGACATATCGTGCGCTCTTGGAGAGCGATGACAGCGCGAGCATCGTGAACGTCAAGAGGACGGACTGAAGCACAGTGGCGACGGTGATCGCCGGGAACAGAAAGAAGTTCTTCCGTACGAAGGCAAAACTTCCCGCGAAGAGCACCTGCAGGACGAGCAACAGCAACGCGGGAATCATGGTGACAAACAGCAAGAACCCAAACAGAATGGCGGCCTTGCCAAAGATGTACTCAGTCCGCATCAACGGCTTCGCGAGATAGATTTGCAGGGCGTTGGCCCGGCGATCGTTGGAAATGAGTCCGGCGCCGACATAAATCGTGACCACGAAGACGAAGAAGTCCTGCTGCTCGAGAAACTGCCGGAACGTTTCCGCAGTCGGCGCGAACATCGCCATCTGCGGGTAATTGGTGGTCAGGTAGATCTGAACGGCGCGAAAGATGAACGGGCTCCACCCGAGGAGCAACAGACCGAGAAACACTCGCTTCCGGAGCACTCCCACCATCCCGGCGCGAGCGATGACGGTCCACGCCTGACCCGGCATCGCCTTGCCGCCGGCATACCGCCGATAACTCTGATCGTGAATTGGCACTACTGCTCTCCCAACGCTTTGGCAAAAACGTCCTCGAGCGTCGGAATGCTCGGACGCAGATGGCGGACCTGAACGCCGTGCTGCGCCGCCAGCCCAAACACCATCGCCTGATCCTTGCCCCCGCGCGCGGCGCCGTCGGGCACGAACACGCGCATCACATCTTCATCGGTCGACGTGCACTCCATCCCCGCGGCGTGAAGGGCCTCGATGAAGGACGGAAGATCCCCTTTGATCCGCAGCTCGAACACGCGGCCGGCAGGGCCTTTCAGCTGCGCGATCGGGCCCTGCGCGGCGACCTGTCCCTTATCCATCACCACGACGTCGTCGCAGGTGTATTCGACGTCGGGCAACAGGTGCGACGACAGGATCAGGTTCACATTCTTGTTGTGGCCGAGATCGCGGATGAGTTCGAGCATCTCGTCGCGACCCTTGGGGTCCATGCCGTTAGTCGGCTCGTCGAGGAACAGTAAATCAGGGTCGTGGACAAGAGCCTGCGCCAGCTTGATCCGCTGCTTCATGCCGGTCGAGTAGGTTTCGACATTCCGATAGCGCGCTTCACCGAGGCCGACGTAATACAGCACCTCGTGCGCCCGCTGCATCGCGTCGACAGCCGGCAGGCCGGCCAGCTGTCCGCAGTACGCGACGAACGACACCGCGTTCATGCCGGGAATGTGCCCGTCGCTCTCGGGCATATATCCGATGCGGGCGCGAATCTCCAGCGGATGCCTGGCGACGTCGAGGTTGAACACCGTCATTCGTCCGGCGGCAGGCTTGATGAAACCCAGAAGCGCCTTAAGGAGCGTGCTTTTTCCCGCGCCATTCGGGCCGAGGAGGCCAACAGCCCCGGCACCGAAACGGCCCGAGACCTCTTTCAGCGCGCGATTGGAGCCGTAGATGACGGTGACGTTGTCGAGCAGCACGACCGGCGTGTCGGGAGACGATTGTGGTCGCTCGCGCGTGGTGATGACGTTACTGGTGTCCAAGTCTTAGCCTATACGGTCTGTGGAATCACAGCGTTCCGCGCAACCCCAGCACGTCGGCGCGCTCGCGCATGAACGCAATGACGTGAGTGATGTGCTGATCGATCGGCAATCCAATCTCTTCCGCCCCTTTTCGTAGATCTTCCCGGCTCACCGCCCGCGCAAATGCCTTGTCCTTCATCCGCTTCATGACCGATGAGGCCTCCAGGTCGAGGACGCTCTTCGACGGCCGGACGAGCGAGCACGCGGTGACGAAGCCCGACATCTCGTCGCACGCGTAAAGCGCGTGCTCAAGGCGCGACTCGCGCGCAACCCCAGAGTACTCAGCATGCGACAGAATCGCGCGCGTCACCCACTCGGGATAGCCCTTCGACTGGAGAATCTCGACACCGCGAAATGGATGGTTCTCCTGGTCGGGCCACCGCTCGTAATCAAAGTCATGCAGCAACGCCACCACAGCCCAGTCGTCTTCCGGTTCTCCCCAGAGCCGCGCGTAGCCGCGGACCGACGCTTCGACCGCGAGCATGTGCTTTCGCAGACTCTCGCTCTGCGTGTATTCGGTCATGAGCGCGTAGGCGTCGTCTCTGGATAAAGACATGATTGGGCTGTTGGCTCCGGGCTACACTCCCATCACCTTTACAATGACTCGCTTCTTCCTCTGTCCATCGAACTCGGCGTAGAACACTTGTTCCCACGGGCCGAGGTCGAGCTTTCCCGCAGTGATCGGCACCACAACCTGGTGTCCCATGATTGTGCGCTTCAAATGCGCGTCGGCGTTGTCTTCACCGGTCTGATGATGCCGGTACGGCAACCCCGCGGGCGCGAGCTTCTCGAGCCAGACCTGGAAGTCGTGGATCAGGCCGTCCTCCCAGTCGTTGACGTAGACGCCAGACGTAATGTGCATCGCCGACACCAGCGCGATTCCATCAGTCACGCCGCTCTTCTTCACCATGCTGGAGACGTCGTCAGTGATGCGCACGAATTCCTGGCGCGACTTGGTGTTGAACCAGAGATAGTCGGTGAAAATGGTCACTTTGAAGTTTCCAGTTGCCAGTCTCCAGTTTCCAGTTTGTTCCGCACTCCGGGAACTGGGAACGACATCATTCGAGCATGAGCGACGACTCAGCATTGAAATCCAACGTGCCCGGTCCGCCGCTTCTCAATCTCCGGAGTCCCGCCGCACCAATCATCGCGGCGTTATCGGTCGACAGGGCAAGTGGCGGAATGAAGACGGGAATCCCGAAGCTCGCGCCGCGAGTTTCGGCTTCGGCACGGAGCCGGCTATTCGCCGACACGCCGCCGGCGATGCCGACGCTTCGTGCGCCCAGCCACCGGGCAGCTTCAAACGTACGATCGAGCAGCGCATCAACGACTGTGCGTTGAAAGCTGGCAGCAATGTCTGCGACTTCAGCGGCCGACAGCATCGCGCCAGCCTCGTCCGATGCGGCAGCTTTCATCGCACGGATGTCGGGGTTGATCCCCGTTCGCCCGCGAACCAGCCGGAGCACGGCAGTCTTCAACCCGCTGAAACTGAAATCAATTCGACGCGCGACATCGGCTGGAAGGACGCCATCGGCCGTCGCTCTCGGCGCATTGCGATCGGCGTGTGTCAGCCGCGCGGCAGGAAAATCGTAGGCGCGATCGTTCCCCGTACGGGCCACGCGATCGATCGCAGGGCCTCCGGGATATCCGAGCCCAAGCAGCTTTGCGACCTTGTCGTACGCCTCGCCTGCCGCATCGTCTCTCGTTCGTCCAATGAGCTGGTACCGTCCTGGCTCTTTGATGAAATACAGGCTCGTGTGACCGCCCGAAACAACGAGCACCGCCGCCGGCAGTGGAAGCTCGCCGTGCGCAAGCGTGAGCGACTCGATATGCCCGGCGAGATGATGAACGGGCACAACTGGAAGGCCGCGCGACCATGCCAGTGCTTTCGCAAATGCGACACCGACGAGCAGCGACCCGACGAGGCCGGGACCTCGAGTAACCGCGATTGCACCGACATTGTCAATGCTGACCGATGCTTGTTCGAGCGCCGCCTCGTAGACTCCGCAGATATCGCGGACGTGTTGTCGCGACGCCAGCTCGGGGACAACTCCTCCCCATTCGCGGTGGATCGCGACCTGGGAGGCGACGACGTTCGAGCGAATCTGCCACGGAATCGCGACGTTTCCCGTCTCGGCAATTACCGCCGCCGCGGTCTCGTCGCAGGATGTCTCAATCGCGAGCAGATTCATCGGGCGCTGGGCGATGGCAGGGCCTCGAGGGCTTTCTTCAACGATTCGATGTAGGGCGCCGTGAAAATGCCTCGCTCGGTGATGATTCCCGCGATGTATCGGTGCGGGGTCACGTCGAACGCCGGATTTCGAATCTTCGCGCCGATCGGCGTCAGCCGCGACGTCCCGAGGTGCGTGACTTCCCGCTGATCGCGTTCCTCAATCGGAATCGCGTCGCCATCGGGAGTCGCGAGATCGATCGTGGATACCGGCGCGGCGACGTAGAACGGAATCTTGTGTTCGTGCGCGAGGACGGCGACCGTGTAGGTTCCAATTTTATTTGCCGTGTCACCATTCGCCGCGATGCGATCCGCGCCAACGATGACGACATCGATCTCACCGGCTCTCATCAACGGACCGGCCATACTCTCGGTGATAACGGTGGTACTGATGCCGTCGCGGATGAGCTCCCACGCTGTCAGGCGGGCGCCCTGCATGAACGGTCTGGTCTCGTCGGCAAAGACCGCCACCTTCTTCCCTTGCTCGACCGCCGCCCGGATCACACCCAGCGCCGAGCCGTAACCGGCCGTCGCCAGCGCGCCCGCGTTGCAATGGGTCAAGACTCGGCCGCCGTCGGGTACGACTTCGGCGCCAACGCCGCCCATCAGCCGGCAGTTCGCGACGTCCTCGTCATGAATCGCACGGGCTTCGCGTTCGAGACGATCGGCAATCTCCTCGGGCGATTCGCCTGCGTGCGCGCCTGCCGCGAACGCCGCTTTCATCCGATCGATCGCCCAGAACAGATTGACCGCCGTCGGTCGGGTGGCCGCCATCATCTCGCAGCTCTTCTGGAACTCGACGGCAAACTGTCGCGTGCCCTTGGCGGCGCTTTTCCGCATGCCGAGCGCAAGGCCCATCGCCGCGGCGACCCCGATTGCCGGTGCGCCGCGAATCACCATCGTGCGAATCGCACGCGCGACTTCCTGCGCGTTGCGACAGCGCACGTAGATCTCCTGCCCGGGCAGCTTACGCTGATCGACCATTACGATCGTGTCGCCCTGCCAATCAATTGTCGGAAGCATGCGTTTATTCCATCAATGTTCAATGTTCAATGTCCAATGTTCAATGTTCATCACCTGAGCCTTGAACATTGAGCATTGAACATTGACCATTGCCATGGCTCACCCCAGCAGCCGACGGTCGAACGGCATCGGCAGAAGAGCCGACAGCCGGACGCGGCCGGTCGGACCGTTCAGGTTACCGAGAATGATATCGATGTCGCCGCAATACTCCCAGAGCAACTGACGGCACGGCCCGCAGGGAGGAGTTGGCGCTTCGGTGTCGGCGACGACAGCGATGCGCGTGAAGATCGAATAACCATCCGAGAGCGCTTTGACGAGTGCGACACGCTCGGCACACAGCGTCAGGCCGTAGGTCGCGTTCTCGATATTGCAACCGCCAATCACCAGTCCGTCCGCCGTCTCGAGCGCGGCGCCGACCTGGAAATGCGAGTAGGCCGCCTGCGCGTGCGTGCGTGCGTCGGTGGCCGCCGCCAGAAGCGCCAGGTCCGAATCCGACGCCGAGGTGGCCATTTCGATTGAGACTGGCTGCCACGAGGCGTCGTCACGGCGATCGCTGCCACTCCGCCGATCCCCGGGCGGGATGCTGGCTTCTCGAGCCGGCCGAACGGTGCTGATCGTGCGCCGATCCGCACCGCTCCTGCGATCGGCCTTCTTCTCCGGCATCCGGTTCGTCCGCTTGTCAGACTCGCTCAATGACGGCCTCCAGCAGCTTCGAGAACTCTCCCCGCACGCGCCGGGCGACCTCCATCACCTCGTCATGCACTAACGGCTTGGGCAGGACGCCGGCCGCCGGATTGGTGATGCAGGAGATCCCGAGCACCTCCATTCCCATATGCCTCGCAACGATGGTCTCGGGAACTGTCGACATACCCACCGCATCCGCGCCAATCGTTCGCAGATATCGGATCTCCGCAGGGGTCTCGTAGCTCGGTCCATGGAGCGCCACGTAGACACCGTGTGCAATCGAGACGCCACGCGCCGCGGCGGCCTGATCGGCGATCTCCCGCAGCCGTTTCGAGTACGCCTCGGTCATGTCGGGAAACCGCGGACCAAATCGATCGTCGTTCGATCCCACGAGCGGGTTGGTGCCCATGAGGTTGATGTGATCGTCGATCACCATCAGCGTACCCGGCTTGAAGTTGAGATTGATCCCGCCGGCTGCATTCGTCAGGATGAGCGTTCGAATCCCAAGTAGCCCAATGACGCGAGTGGCAAACGTCGCCACCAACATCGCGTGTCCCTCGTAGAAATGCGCTCGTCCGGATAAGGCGGCAACACGCTTGCCCGCGATCGCGCCGACGACGAGCTTGCCGGCATGACCAACGACGGCGGACGCAGGCCAGTCCGGGATGTCGGTGTAAGGGATCGACACGGCATCCTGCAGCGACTCGGTAAAGTCACCAAGCCCGGAGCCGAGGACGATAGCCAGATTGGCTGCTGGCTGTTGGCGTCTGGCTGTTGGCTCACCCAGGCGGCCGCGCAGAAACGTCGCGGCGCGTTCTGCCTTCGCGTACTGATCCGTCATAACAAAAAGCCGGCAATGGTCGCGGTGACGAAGTTCGCCAGCGTGCCGGCCAGCATCGCGCGAAAACCCAGCCGCGCCAGATCGTGCCGCCTCGTCGGGGCGAGCGCCCCGATACCACCAATTTGAATCCCGATAGAGCTGAAGTTCGCAAAGCCGCAGAGCGCGAAGGTGGCGATGGTGAATGAGCGCGGATCGAGCGTCGCCTTCATCGTTCCGAGCTGCGAGTACGCGACGAATTCGTTCAACGCCATTCGCGTCCCGAGCAGGTTGCCGATCGTCGGCGCGTCACGCCAGGGCACGCCCATGCTCCAGGCGACCGGCGCGAAGACCCAGCCAAAAATCTGCTGCAGGCTGAGCCCGACGAGGCCGAGCAGAGCATTGACCAGCGCGACGAGCGCGAGAAACGAGATCAGCATGGCGCCGACGTTCAACGCCAGTTGCAGCCCCTCGCTGGTGCCACGTCCCGCGGCGTCGATGACATTGACGTCCGTGCGTTCGATCTCCAGCTTGACGGTCCCGGTCGTTTCGGGCACTTCGGTTTCGGGAACGAAGATCTTCGCCATCATCAGCGTGCCCGGCGCAGTCATGATGACGGCGGTAAGCAAGTGCTGGGCTTCGATACCGAACAGAATGTAGGCGGCCATGATGCCGCCGGAGATGTGCGCCATGCCGGACGTCATCACCGTCATCAGCTCGGACTCGGTCATGCGCGGCAGATACGGACGGATCGTCAGCGGCGCCTCTGTTTGCCCCATGAAGATGCTGGCGGCAACGTTCAGCGATTCCGCTCCGGAGGCGCGCATCACCCGTCGCATCAGAATGGCAAAGCCGCGGACCACCAGCTGCATCACCCCGAAGTAGTAAAGGACGGCAAACAGCGCGGCGATGAAAATGATCGTCGGAAGTACCTGAAACGCGAACAGGACGGCGTACTGAGCGCCCTCGGAACCGAGCACGTTGTTCATGATCCGCGGCCACACGCTCTTGTCGCCGAGCGGACCGAACACCATGCTGGCGCCGACCCCCGCGAAGTCGAGCAGTCGATTGATCAACGTGCCAAGGGTGTGAAACACGCGCTGTCCTGTCGCGGTCTTGAGGACGATCAAGGCAAACAGGATCTGCAGGCTCAGGCCCCAGGCCACAGTTCGCCGATCGATCGCACGACGATTGGTCGAGATCGAATAGGCAATCGTCATGATGACGATGAGGCCGACGAGAGGCTGAAGACGTGGAACAGCGAATTGAGCGATCAGCGCGAGCACGGCCGCGATCGCGGCCGCGCCGGCGATGATCGAGAAGTCGCGTGCGTCATAGGGCACGCGGGGAGGCGCAACGTGCAGGGCATCCCCTTCGCCAGTGTGTGGCATCAATCCTCCCCGACACGCTCTACAACCACCGGTCGTGGCAGTGGTGGGGTGTCCGTGATCTGCACCGCTCGATCGAGTAACGGAAGCGCGTCAGACAGGCCGCGATTCGCATGGTGGTGCACGCGGAGGACCGGTTCCCCGCGCCGAACCGGATCGCCGACATGGGCCACGATTTCGATGCCGACACCGGGATCGATCACATCGTCCAGTTTTCCCCGTCCGGCACCGAGCATAACGGCGGCGCGACCAATCTCCTCGGCCAGGAGCGCCGAGATGTGGCCGTCCTCCTTCGCCACGACGTCGTGACGTTCCGGAACCGACGGCAAGAGGTCGTAGCGATCGACCACCCGCGGATCGCCGCCCTGAAATTGAATGATCTCCTTCAGTTTTTCGACGCCCGCCCCTGACGCGAGGGACGCACGAACACGCGTGACGGCGGCCGACTCGTCCTGCTCCAGCCCGGCGACGATCAGCATCCGCGCCGCCAGCAACACCGACAACTCTTCGACGTCGCGCGGCCCGTGGCCTTTCAGCGTCTCGATACATTCGACCACTTCGAGCGAATTGCCGACCATCCGCCCGAGCGGCGCATCCATGTTCGTAATCAGCGCCTCGGTGCGGACGCCGGATGCGACGCCGATGGCGACGAGCGATTGTGCCAGACGACGCGAGTCCGGCAGCGTTTTCATGAATGCTCCGCTGCCCGTTTTCACGTCGAGGACGAGACCGCCAATCCCTTCGGCGATCTTCTTGCTCATAATTGATGCACAGATGAGAGGGATGCTTTCGACGGTGCCGGTCACGTCGCGCAGGGCATAGAGCTTTTTGTCGGCCGGCGCGATCTCTTCGGTCTGCCCAATCATCGCGCAGCCGACCTGCGACAAGGCGCGGCGAAGTTCCGGCAAAGACAGTCCGGTGCGGAAACCGGGAATCGCCTCCAGCTTGTCCAGCGTGCCGCCGGTGTGGCCAAGTCCCCGACCGGACATCATCGGAACGTACGCGCCACACGCCGCCGCGAGCGGCGCGAGAATGAGCGACGTCTTGTCGCCGACGCCGCCGGTGCTGTGCTTGTCGACCGGCGTGCCGCCAATTGCCGGGTATTCGACGCGGATCCCGGAACGGACCATCGCTTCGGTCAAGGCGGCGGTCTCCTCGGGCGACATCCCCCGGAGCACGATGGCCATCAGAAGCGCTGAGGCCTGGTAGTCCGGGAGCGTGCCGTCGGTGACGCCGGCAATGAAAAAGTCGATAGCGGCGTCATCGAGCGCGCCGCCATCCCGCTTCTGCCGTATGAGATCGACCGCGCGCATCAAGCAGTGGAGGAAGAAGAGCTAAATCGGGACTCTACTATAGATTACAATTAGCAGTAATCATCGGCTGACCCCCAGCACATGCCTGACATGATCATCCACGCGGTCGTCAATGCGTCCGAGGTTGGAAAGGAACCGCCCGATCCGCTGTCATTCATGTAAACGATGGCCGAAACCGCTACCCCTTCTCCGCTTTCGCCCGACGTTACCGCCAAGTTCGTGGAATTCGCACGTGCGTGCAAAGCGGCGGCGCGCGCTGTGGCGCTTTATCCTGGAACCCATCCGGCGATTGGCGTGTCGCTCTCGCGACTCGTCCAGTCCGCGCAGCGTCTGGGCGACAACGCTCCGTTCACGCTCCAGGTCCGGGCCAATTCGCTTTTGCTGAATGGCGGGGCCGCAGTGCGTCCCGACCCGGCGATCGGCGAACTGGCCGAGGTGCTGTACCGGCACACCATTGGCGCGTTCACCATCAATCCGGCGGCGGACGCGAATTCCTGGCGGACGCTGCTCTTGCTGCTCGCGCGGACGCCGGAAGAGGTTCGCAGTGACGGCGGCATGGCGCGCCTGTGGGCGACGGCGGGAGGACCAAGCCTCGATATCGTCGAGATCGACTACGCGGAGGTGCTGCGCGAGAAGGAAGGTCAAGCCGCAACGATCGATGAGATCATCGAAGCGGCGATCGCCGGCCCGCAGGTCAAGATTGACGACACAGCGCTTCAGGCGCTGCTCGCGATTGTCGGGGAACCGGAAAAATTCAAGCAGTTGCTCGAGCAGCTGGAATCAGCGACCGCCGCGGGTGGGATTGACGCCAAGACTGCCGCGTTTCTGAATCTCGTCCGCAACCTGACCGAATACCTCGCCCGGACGAATCCGGATCAACTCGACGGCATGCTCAAGCAGATGGGGGAAGCCGCGGCCAGCTTCTCCCTCGACGGCATCGTCGCGCTCCTCAAACAGCGCGATCGACCACCCGCGATCGCGGGGACCACCGATGTGGTGGCGGCGATGAGCGAGCGCATGTCGGACGAGTCTATCGCACACGTCGTCGCCGAGTCGGTGATCACCGAGCGCGGGGCAACCGGTCGGCTCGCGCATGCCTTTCAGGCGCTCGTGCCTGAACACGATCGCCAGCGGCAGCTTCTCGCACTCGCGGAGCAGGAAGTCGAGCAGTCCGACATGGGCAAGGAAGCCTCGTTCGACGAACTCTGGACCAACGTCGAAGGCATGCTGACGTCCTACACCGATGCGGCCTATGTCTCCTCCGATTACGGACGCGAACTGTCGAGCGCGCGGACGCGTGCCGTTGACGTCGAGCGGGTGGGCGATGACCCGCCGGAGCGGATGGCCGGTTGGCTCGGAACGGTCAGCGACTCTGCGCTGCGGACGCTCGACTATCAACTGCTGGTCGATCTGCTGACGATCGAAGAGGATCCGCTGCGATGGCGCGACGTGGCGCAAACGGTCGCCACCCACGCTGACGATCTCGTCCGGGTCGGCCATTTCGAGCAGGCCTGGCTGCTGGCGGAAGCCGTCGCGGATCGCTCGGCCGCACGGCCCGATCGTCAGCCGCATGCCACGCCGGCGCTCGAACAATTTGCGCGCGGATCAATGCTCAAGCACGCGGCCGTGCAGCTGCGCGGCACGAGCGATGAGGGGTACGAGCGGTTCAAGCGGATTTGCCACGCCGCCGGCACCGCCATCGTCGCCCCGCTCGCCGAGGCGCTCTCGAGCGAACAGGACGCACGGGCGCGACGCCGGCTCAGAGACATCCTGCTCGGGTTCGGCGCACAAGGTCGGGAGTCGGTGCAGAAGTTGATGAATGCGCCCAACTGGGAAGTGCGCCGGACGGCAGCGTTCCTGCTTCGCGAGTTTGGCGGCACCGAAGGGCTCAAGGAACTGATTCCGCTGCTCACCGATACGGAACCGCTCGTCCAGCGCGAAGCCGTGCAGGGCCTCATCATGAATGGCAGCGAAGCGGCGTCGGCGATCCTTCTGCGTGCGCTGACCACCGCCAGTGGTCGAACGCGAGAAACACTCGCCAACGAGCTCCTGTCGACGAAGGATGAACGTGCGGCGCCGCTCTACGGCTACCTGGTCAAGCACATGAAGCGCGCGGCGTTCCCGAAGGTCTACGCCGCCGCGGTTGAAGCACTCGCAACCTCGAAGACGCCGGAAGCCGTGCAGGCGTTGAAGGTTGCCATACACCAGGGGGAGTTGTGGGCACCAATCCGAACACGGAGGCTGCGGGCCCTGGCGGCGACGTCGCTGCGCGCGATTGGCACGCCGGAAGCGATTGACGCGCTGCGCGAGATTTCCGATCGGGGTCCACGCGGCGCGCGTGCGGCGGCAAAAGCACAATTGGAGTTGATTGAGTGATCGGCTCCTGGGCTCGCAGATTCGCGATTCGTGATCAGTGATCAGTGATTAGTGATCAGTGATTAGAGATTCACACATGTCTGATATCCAAAGCCGCGTCGCCCAATACGACGAACTGCTCCGCCGATTCGCATCCGGAGTTCGCGCGGCGCAGCTCTATGCATCGGACCATCCGCTGATTGGCCGCAACGTCGAGGGACTGCTCGCTGTCCTCAAGCCGCTGCACACGCTGCAGGCCTCGATCGCGATCGGTATCGTCGGCAATCACCTGGTCGTGTCCGACACACCGATGCCGAAAGCCAGCTCCGGCATGGCTGAACTGATCAAACGGCTCAAGGATCACAAGATCGAGCGGATCTCGTTTGAACGCGGCGTCACGGCGGACGAGGCGGGTGCCTTCATGCACGCGGTTGCGGCACTCGGGAAGAACGAAAGCGCCGATGCCGCGTTGTCATTTCCCCACATCCGGGTGGGGCGCATCGTTACCGAAGAACGTGTCTCGGACGGCATCAGCGGCGACATTGCGGCAATCCGGCAGCTCTACGCGAAGACGGTGACCGCGGCCGAGGCGGTGTGGGAAAGCGCGGCGACAGAGGGGCAACCCGATCTTCCCGGGGCGCTCCAGGCGGTCGAAGGACTGGCCGATGCGGTGACGCAGAATCGTACCGCCCTCGTTGCGCTGACGGCGATGCGCAATTACGACAACTACACGTTCACGCATATGGTGAACGTATCGATTCTGACCATGGGACAGGCGCGAGCGCTCGGCATCGAGGGACGGCTGCTTCGCGAGTTTGGATTGTCGGCATTGATGCATGACATCGGCAAAGTACGCACGCCCAAGGAAATCCTGAACAAGCCCGACAAGCTCACCGATACGGAGTTCGAGGTCATGCGGCGGCACACGGTGGATGGCGCCGAGATCCTGCGACGCACACCGGAAATGCCCATCCTCGCTCCAGTGGTGGCGTTCGAGCATCATCTCCGCAACGACGGCACGGGTTACCCGTTCGGCGTGAAGCGAACCGAACTCAATCTCGGCACGATGATGTGCGGCATCGCGGATGTCTACGATGCGATGCGTTCGCAGCGAGCCTATCAGCAGGCCTTCCCCACCGATCGTATTCTCGCGGTGCTGAAGCGCAACGACGGCACCCAGTTCGATCAGAATCTCGTGCGTCGTTTCGTTCAGCTTCTTGGCATTTATCCGCCCGGCAATCTGGTCCGACTGACGTCAGGTGAAATCGCCGTCGTCACACAGGTTCACGCCCCGGATCCGCTTCGCCCGCGTGTGCGGCTCGTGATCAACAGAGAGGGAGCACGCCTGGATCTTCCGCACGATCGCAATTTGTGGGAGACCACCCGCGAGGGGGAGCAGGCATCGATCGTGGCTCCCGTCGATCCGAATGAATTCGGCATCGATCCGTTGACCTACCTGCAGAACTAATTGGTGAATTGGCGAATTGGTGAGTTGCCCGAGTGAGGACGTTGTGACAAGTCTGTCAATTCACGAATTCACCAATTCACAAATTCACCAATTGCACGGATCCGGCCGTGAGTGAGGCCGCACCGTCCGTCATCGTCGCCTTTGCGCTGATTGGCTCGGGTGTGACCTGGCAGGCGATCCAATCCGCGCGTGTTTCGGTCAGCTCCCCGGATCGACTCGTTGCGGAACTGCGGCTGGCGCAGCTCGCGGCACTCCTGCTGGCGTTATCTGCCGGCGCATACATTGGACTTGCGGTCGCGCACGAAGCGCTGCCGGGCGTGGGCTTCGACATCGCTCTGGCGGCGGGATTCTTCGTCGTCGCGGCCAGTACGATGGTGCGCGATCCGCGGCAAGCGTTGACGATTCTCGCGCTCGCCTTTGCCGCGCACGCGATCCTCGACGTCGCTCACCGGCCGGGCTGGCCTCTCCCCGACGGGGTGGCGCCGCGATGGTATTCCATCTGGTGCGCCGTGTACGATGTCTACATCGGCGCCCTCTGCTATTTCCCGATATTGAGGCGGTGACATGTCCCGGGATCTCACATCCATTCTGCTCACGGTCGCTTTCCTGTTTTCAACGACCGCCGTCCCGACACCGTTGCACGGCGCAGCTCGCCGCACGCAGGCAACAGGAGAACCAAAACTCATCGTCGTACTCGTCGCCGATCAGATGCGGGCCGATTATCTCGAGCGGTATTCGGGCAAGTTCAGCGGCGGTCTCCGGCGTCTCATGGAGAACGGCGCGTGGTTCGAGCGCGCCATGTATCCCTATCTGAACACCATCACCTGCGCGGGACATTCCACCATTGGCACCGGCACGTTTCCGTATCAGCACGGGATGATCCTGAATGCGTGGTTGGACCGGAAAACGGGAAAGACGACCGAGTGCACGGATGACGCGAAGGAAAAGGAAATCAACTACAACGGCTTGACCGGGCCAGGCGATAGCGGCAGACGAATACGAGCGCCGTCACTCGCCGATGCGGTTCGCCGTCAGCGCGGCCGGGTCGTGACCATGTCGTTGAAGGCGCGCTCCGCCATCGGACTGGCGGGCCATGGCGGTGCCATCGTGCTGTGGTTCGACACACGCGGCGGCTGGCAGACGTCGACGGCGTTTACAAAAAAGCCAACGCCGTTCGTTCAGGAGTACATCGCGAACAATCGCGTCGAGTCAGCGTACGGGCAGGCCTGGGAACGGCTCTACGACGTGTCTGCGTACCAGGGAACCGACGACGATTCGGTAGAACGCGCACCCACCGGGTGGACACGAACGTTCCCTCACGTCATCGGATCGAAATCAGGAAAGACGGACGAGGAGTTTTACGGTCACTGGATGCGATCTCCGCTGTCGGATGAGTACCTCGGACGACTCGCGGCGACGGCGGTAGATACGTTGCGCCTCGGCAACGGACCCCAGATCGATTTTCTGGGCGTGAGTTTCTCCGCACTGGATCTCGTTGGTCACGCCTACGGTCCCGACAGCCACGAAGTGCAGGACATGGTGGCTCGTCTCGACGTCACGATTGGCGCGCTACTCGATCACCTCGATCGCACCGTCGGTGCCGGCAAGTACGTCGTCGCATTCACCGCCGATCACGGTGTGGCGCAGATCCCAGAGGAGACCAAGCGCGGCGGCCGCGAGACGAACGTGGAAACCGCCGCGGCGATCGAGAAGGCGTTGGTGCCGTTACTCGGGCCTGGAAAGCACGTCGCAAACGCGTCCTATACGGACATCTACCTGCAGAAGGCGGCGCTGAAGCGGATGAAAAAAGATCCGGCAGTACGAACCGCAGCCCTTGATGCCCTTCGCGGCATGACCGGTATCGCCGCCGCGTACACCGCCGACGAAGTGAGCGCATCCGGCGCGCGGTCCTCATCCGATTCGCTCAAACGTGCCGCGGCACTGAATTACTTTCCCGGACGAAGCGGGGATGTCATCATCGTCCCACGTGAAAACTGGATTCTATCGACGAGCGCCACCACGCACGGGACGCTCTATCCCTACGATCAACATGTCCCGGTGATTTTCTATGGCGCCGGTGTGAAGAAAGGACGCTTCGCGGTCGAGGCGTCTCCGGCTGATATTGCGCCGACATTAGCCGCGCTCGTCGGCATTCCGTTCCGCACGACGGACGGACGCGAACGGAAAGAGGCGTTCGCTGTCGCGGTGTCGACACGATAAAAGGAGTCGAGCATGCACGTTCGCGTCCGGGTGCTTTGGGCGATAGTCCCGATGGCGACGCTCGCCGTCTGTTTAGTCACTCAGCCGATCCACGGTCAGGTTGCCGAGAGCGTCCGCGGGCGAACGACGATTCGAGCCGAGACCAGCGCCGAGCGACGGGTGTGGACGTCCAGGATCGACAGCATGCTGCGCACCGGCGAGTTGCGGTTGCGCCAGACGCGCGACGACCCGATGGTGCCGGACCGGACGCACGAGCGTGCCGATCAGTACTATCGCGGAGTAAGAGTGTTTGGCGCGGACGTCACGCGGCAACTCCGCGGCGGCACCACAGAATCGGTTTTCGGTACGATCTACGAAGGCATCAACCTCGATCCTGCTCCGACGATTGACGAGGATCGGGCGCGCGAGATTCTCGCGACGCGCCTCGGTCGTGAGATCGACGATCGGATCGTGCCGGAACTGGTCGTGTTGCCGCTGGATGCAGGAGGATACGCGCTGACGTGGCGGTTCCGGGTCACCGCACGCGCCGATACGCGGCAGTACTTCATTGATGCCACGACCGGTGCGACGCGGCTCGAGTACAGCGATCGCAAAACGCAGGCAGCGGTGGGCCGGGCCACAGGCGTGCTCGGGGACGCCAAGAAGATCAGCGTGCGCAGCGCGTCGGGACAGTTCCAGGCGAGGGACGACTTGCGTCCGCCGACAATCGAAACCTACGACATGAAGGGTGACCCGGTGCGGACCGACAACGTTCTGAGCGGCCGGGTCAATCTTTCGTCGAGCGATCTCGGATCTGATTCCGACAACGACTGGACCGATGGCGCGATTGGCGACGCGCACGTCTATGCCGGTTACACCTACGACTACTACTTCAAGCGATTCGGACGGAAGGGGCTGAACAACGCGGATATCAGGATGCAGAACCTGGTGCACCCGGTACGCCGGTCCGATTTCCAGATCTACATCCGCGACTATGAAGACTACTTCGTCAACGCGTTCTACGACGGTGGCGGCGTGATGGTCTACGGCGAGGGCCTGCCACCAAACGTGACCGCCGACGGTCAGACATGGGACTTTCTTTCCGGCTCGCTCGACGTCGTCGCGCACGAACTCTCGCACGGTGTGACGGATTACACCTCCGGCCTTCTCTATCGGAATGAATCCGGCGCCTTGAACGAATCGTTCTCAGACATCATGGGCACGAGCGTCGAATTCTTCTTTCAGGCAGCCGGCAATGGACCACTTCGTGCCGAGTACCTGATCGCCGAAGACGTCGTTCGACCAGGCGGACTCCGTTCGATGTCCGACCCGGGATCGTTTGGCGATCCGGATCACTACTCCAAGCGGTTCCTCGGCTCGGCAGACAACGGGGGCGTGCACATCAATTCCGGGATTCCCAATCAGGCCTTCTATCTGGCAATTGAAAGCGGCACCAACCGCACGTCGGGGATCGCGGTGCCGGGCGTTGGCGGCGCGAACCGGGAGCAGATCGAAAAGGTGTTCTACCGCGCATTCACACAACTCATGCCTGCGAATTCGACGTTCTCAGTGGCGCGTGCTGCGACGATTCAGGCCGCGCGCGACCTCTACGGCGCAAACAGTGCGGCCGAACGAGCAGTTACGGCCGCATGGACCGCCGTGGGGGTCAACTGATGATTGCCCGCGCACACCTGGTCACAAGTCTCGCAGCGGCATATCTGTTTGCTGCTCCTCCGTTGGTCATGGCCCAGGCGGCGGCCAAACCTACGCGTTTCACCATCGCAGTCAGCGGCGGCGTCGAGCAAGCCGCAGAGGAGGTTTCCGATCATTTCAGCTTCCCAAAGAATGTGGAGACCGAAACCGTCGACGTCACCTACCCGATGAAACCGTGGGCACTGATCGATCTCGCAGCCGGTTATCGCGTGTGGAAGAACGTCGGCGTCGGCGTCGCAGTCTCCGTCACCAGCGGAAAAGGGGACGCTGAGGTCACGGCCAGTGTCCCGCATCCTTTCTTTTTCAACCAGCCCCGAACCGTGACAGGCACTGAGAGCGATATCGCGCATTCTGAAACGGGTGTGCATGTGCAGCTGCAATACATGATCCCGGCAACCGGCCGATTGCACTTCACCCTCGAGGGCGGGCCGTCGTGGCTGAACATCGAGCACGAGGTCGTCACCGACGTCACGGTGACCGAGTCGTATCCGTACGACACCGCTGCATTTGGCGGGGCGGTCACCAAGTCGACAAAGGCTTCGGCCGCCGGCTTCAACGCCGGGATCGATGTGACCTGGCTGTTCGCCGAATCGGTAGGTATCGGGGGAATCGTCCGCTACACGCGCGCAGATGTCGATTTGGCAGCCGTCGAGGGCCGCAGCATCACGATGAAGGCTGGCGGGTTACAGGGCGGAGTTGGCATACGGGTTCTGTTCTGAATTTCAAAGACATTGTCCTTTCGGTCGTTCGACGTATTCCTGTCGGCCGCGTCGCAACCTACGGCGACGTTGCGGAAGCGGCCGGACGACCACGAGCGGCACGAGCCGTCGGCAACATCATGCGGGACTGCCGGCGACCGGACATTCCCTGTCATCGCGTCGTCGCCGCAGCGGGCAAACTGGGCGGCTTTGGCGGGAATCTCGAGCTGAAGCGCGCGCTGCTCCGTGCCGAGGGATTGCAGGTTTCATCGACGACCATCCGGAATTTCAGCGCGCACCGGGCGCGCCTTCGCTCGAAACCAGCGGACGCCTGGGAGCGACGCGAAGGGCGGACGAAACCTAAAGGACGCAAATTCCGTTAACTCTGGGGTGTCTTTCATATATGGCGTCCTTCGACTCGCGTGATGAGTTCCCGCATAATTCAGGCGAGTCGAACGGCAACGTGGACCGGTCGTGGCTACGTCTAAGGTGACAGAGCATCCCTCATTGAGGGGCGCTAACCCCGCGCGGGCAGAAGAGATGGCGCTCGTCGAGCGCTGCCGGCGGGGGGATTTGGCAGCCTTCGAGGAGCTATACAAGGCCCACGCGGGCAAACTGTTCAGCGTCGCCTGCCGGATGCTGGGGAACCCGGCGGATGCCGAGGACCTCCTGCAGGAGATCTTCCTGTCGGCGCACAGGAAGCTCGACGGCTTCCGCGGCGAGGCGGCTCTGGGAACGTGGTTGTATCGGCTGGCGACGAATCATTGCCTCGACTATCTGCGCAGCCGCGCCGCCCGAACCAGTCAGCTCACCGATGCACTGGACGATGAGCGCGGGCATTTCGAGCCGGCACGCGGAGGGCTCGCGGAGCGGTCGATTACGAGGATGGATCTCGAACGCGCGCTAGCCCAGTTGCCCGATGGGTGCCGCGCGGCGTTCCTGCTCCATGATGTGCAGGGACTTGAACATCGCGAGGTGGCTGAGGCGCTAGGTATTGCTGAAGGTACATCGAAGTCGCAGGTACACAAGGCGCGCCTTCGATTGAGATTCTTGTTGAGCGGGGCCGAAGGTGGAGGCGCGGTTTGAGGCGCGGTCTGAAGACCGCGTCCGACAAGCAAGTTTGAAACGCCGCACAAGATGCGTGCGTCGCCGCGAAAACGAATGCATACGACATATCGCGAATCGATTCACGAGCTGATCGACGGCACGATCGGCGCGATTCGCCGCACCGAGCTCGAGCGTCACCTCGACGAGTGCGCGGAATGTCGATCGTTTCTGGCCGACATGAAAGCCATCCGTCAGGCTACCGACTCGCTCGAACCGCTCGACCCTCCAGATGGCGTCTGGTTGCAGGTTGCCGGACGGCTTCGACAGGAAGGTCGAGTGCAGGCGCTGCCGACGCCGACGCCGTCGCGCGCGCCCCGTTATGCCGTGCTCGCAATTGCCGCGTCGCTTGTCCTCGCCGTGGGGATCGCCATCGGTTTGCTGGTGACGCAATTCCGGACGCCGAGCGGCCCCGCGCAGACCACTGCCGCGGCCCCGACGGCAGCCGCGCCGAACGCGCCGCCCGAGACCGTCGATGTCGAGAGCGTCGAAGCAGAGTTCCGCCTGGCCGAACAGCATTACCAGAACGCGATTGCCAAACTCGAACAGGCGGCGCGGCTCGATCAGGCGGCGTCTGGCGGCGACAACGCACTCGATCCGCAGACCGCGGCGATGCTGCAGAAGAGTCTGCAGGTGATCGATCAGGCCATCGCCGAGAGCCGGGCAGCGCTTCGATCGGAGCCGCTGAGCGCGTCGGCACGCGACAGTCTGTTCGACGCGCTGAAGCGCAAGGTCGCGCTGCTGCAGGACACGATTGCGTTGATGAACGAAATGCGGAAAGGCAATTCCGCCGGTTCGGCGCAGATCGTTGATGGATTGAACAAGTCGTAATAAGGACCTTCCACCTAAAGGTGGGAGCTACAAGAAATATCTATGAGACAGATTGTCATCACGATATTGACCCTCGGGGCCCTGATCGCGCCGGCATCGCGATCAGAGGCGCAGATGCTGCCCGAACGGATCCGCGCGATCATCAGCGAACGCGTCGAGATGCGCGCGGTCCGCTATCAACAGGGACGCGAGGAACAAACCAGCCGCGAAACCAGGACCGTCAAGATTGGCGCCGACGGCGAGCTGTCGCTCTCGAATATCTCCGGCGACATCGTCGTGACTCGCGCCAATGGAAGCGACGCGACGATTGAGATCGTGAAGACGGCGCGCGCGCGAACCGCGGACGAAGCGCGTGAGTTGCTCGCGCTGGTGAACGTCACGGTGACCGAACGCGCGGGACGCGCGGAAGTGAAAACGGTTTACCCGCAAGGCGACGAGATGCGCCGGAACAACCGCCGCAACGTCAATGTCTCGGTGAATTACACCGTCGCCGCGCCCGCCGGAACGAGGCTCACGATTAGTTCGATCTCCGGGTCAATCCGCGTATCGGACATCAAGGGTGATATCTCCGCCAACTCGATCAGCGGCACTGTCCGGGTCGCCAATGGCGGACGCATCGCCGCGGCAAAGTCGATATCCGGCGATGTGGAAATCATCGACACGCAGACCGATGGAGCCATCGAGGTCCAGAGTGTCAGCGGCGGCGTGACGCTGCGCAAGGTCGCGGCGCGACGGATTGACATCGGCAGTGTCAGCGGATCGGTCGCGGTGCAGGACATTACCTGCGATCGCGTCGAGGCGCATTCGGTCAGCGGCGGCGTCGAGTTCGGCGGTTCACTGGCGAAAGGCGGCCGCTACGAATTCAACTCCCACTCAGGCGACGTGCGCGTCGTCCTCGCCGGTTCGACTGGCTTCGAACTCGAGGCGAGTTCCTTCAGCGGCAACATTCGATCGGACCTTCCGATTAAGCTCCAAGGAGACGTGGGGCGACGCCGGTCGATGCAGGGCGTCTACGGCGACGGAAGCGCTGTGCTCAGCGTGACGACGTTTTCCGGCAGCGTCGTGATTAGCAAGAAGTAGCGGCAGACGTTACGCATCTGTCGGAATCCGAGACGCTCCGATCGCCCTCTCCGGGCGGTCAATAATGGGCTTCCGTGGCACCCACCTTGCTGGACCATTGGCCAATCCCGCTCCGGTAGGGGTTCCTCGTATAATGCCGGTAACGGGTGAGGGCGGGGCTAAAGCCGTGCGCTACCCGAGGCCGATACGTAGATCGAACCCCCGGGCTGCCGGGGCCATCCAACCTGTTGCGATGGAGAATGTCGTATGAGAAATCAGTGGGTTCTAGTGGGGATCCTGGCCGGTTCGTTGATGGCTGCCCCCACCCTGGCGCTGGCGCAACATAAGGCGCCGAATCAGCAGCCGGGGACCGACGCGGCGCCAACTGTCCCGACCGGTGAGTTGGTCCTTGGGAGCGTCCACCTTACGAAGGCGACCACCGCCGACGGTAAACCGCTGCCTGCAGGGGTGTATCAGGTCAAGCTGACCGCGCAGGAAGCGAAGCCGGATGCCAAGGGCGCCAGCGAAAACATCGAACGCTGGGTCGAATTCGTGCAGAAGGGCACCGTCAAAGGGCGCGAGGTCGTCAGCATCGTCCCGCAGAACGAAGTCAAGAACGTGGTCAAGGACGCGCCGCCGGCCGCAAACGGCGCACCCAAGGTCCAGCTGCTGAAAGGGAACGATTACCTGCGCGTGTGGTTCAACAAGGGCGGGAACCACTACCTGATCTACTTCCCAGCTACCGCAGCGTCGTAGTTTTTAGAAAGGGAAAAGGCAAAGGGACCCTCCTGCCTTTTTCCTTTCTCAGATCGCCATCACGTCGAACTGTTCGTGATGCAGGTGTGTGTCGGCTTTGACGGTGACGGACTTCCCGAGCGTCTGCTGCAAATCGCGCAAGAGCGCGCTCTCCTCTTCCTTCAGCGCGCGCGCAATATCCGGGTTCACGCGCAGAATCACGCCCTGACCTTCAAGGTCCGCGCCGATCTTCTTCATCTCGGTGAGGATCTCATAGCAAATCGTTGACGCGGACTTGATCGAGCCAGAGCCGGAGCAATACGGACATGGGTCAGTGAGCTGCCGTTCGATGCTCTGCTTGACGCGTTTGCGTGTGACAATCACCAGACCAAAGTCGGAGACCTGCAGCGCTTTCGACGGCGAGCGATCCTTCCGCAGCTCCTTTTCGACTTCCTGGAAGACCTTCTGACGGTTCTTCTTCTCCTCCATGTCGATCAGGTCGAGCACGATGATGCCACCCAGGTCGCGCAGACGAATCTGGCGAACGATCTCCTTGACCGCCTCCAGGTTGGTCTTGACGATCGTGTCTTCGAGCCGGCCAGTGCGCTTGCCCACGTAGCGACCGGTGTTGACGTCGATTGCGACCAGGGCTTCGGTCTGATTGATCACCAGGTAGCCGCCCGACTTGAGCCACACCTTGCTTCGCAGCGCCTTGTCAATCTCCGCCTGGACGCCGTACTCCTCGAAGATTGGGAATTCCTTTGAGTACAGCTTCACCCGCGACAGCAGGTTCGGCATGATCCGTTCGACCAGCGTCACGACGCGCCGATACTCCTGCTCGTTGTCGATACGGATCGCGCTGTAATCGTCGGTCAGCAGATCGCGGATCAGCTTGGTAACGAGGCTCTGCTCCTGGAAAAGAACGGCAGGAGGACGCCTGTTCTCCATGCGCTGCCGGATCTCGGTCCAGACCTGATGGAAATATGTCAGGTCGCTGACGATGTCTTCCTTGGAACGTGCGCCGGCGGCGGTCCGGATGATGACCCCCCCGGTGAATCCATGCTCGTCGCGGAACTCGCGCACGATGCCGCGAAGCCTGGCACGTTCTTCCCGTGAATCAATCTTCCGCGACACACCGACGTGATCGACGGTCGGCATGAAGACCAGGAAGCGTCCTGGCATCGTGACGTGGGAGGTCAGCCGCGCGCCCTTGGTGCCGAGCGGCTCCTTGACCACCTGAACGAGCACCTCCTGCCCTTCCTTGAGGAGGTCCTCAATCTTCGGTTGCGGACGATCGTCGCGTGACTGCGCCCGTGAATCGCCGCGTGAAGTCGCGCGGCGTTCGACTCCGTGGCCGTTACCAGGTGGCGTAGCGGCCGGTTCGCCGGCACCAACAGGGATCGCGGCGTCGGGCGACGGCTCGGCCACTGCGGCCATCACCGGCTCGTCTTCCTCGCCCGACTCGAGGCGGTCGAATTCCTCGACGGTGTTTACGACTTCCGAGACATAGAGAAACGCGTCGCGTTCGAGGCCGATGTCAACAAAGGAGGACTGCATGCCGGGCAGCACCTTGGACACCCGGCCCTTGTAGATGTTGCCAACCACACCGCGCTGACGTTCGCGCTCGATGAAGATCTCGACGACCTGGTCCTCCTCGAGGATCGCGACTCGTGTGTCGTGATCGTTCGCGGAGATGATCATCTCCTTGTTCATTTACGAAACTCCAAGAAATCATTGGATGCTGCGTTGCGTACGCGTGCACCCGTGCCGCAGCGAACAACCAGGCGGCACTCCAGCACGCGAAAAGCGCAATCAGTAGTAACAGCATCGAAATCTCCTTCCGCCTAACCAGCCTCCGCTAAAAGCTACGGCGGTCCACCGGAGCCGTGGCGAAGGTGGAAGGCGGAAGCCACCCCGCCTTCGCCAAGACTACGGCGAGGCAGGCCATGTTCAATTTGTAAACCGCCTCATCCTGACATTGAGGATGAGGCCAAAGGCGGCCAGCGTCGCGATCATCGACGAGCCGCCATAGCTCATGAGCGGCAGCGTCAGCCCCTTGACCGGTGCCAACCCCGCCGACATCGTGACGTTATAGATCACCTGGAACGCAAACCCCGAAATAATGCCTCCAACCAGATACGCTCCGATGCGATCTTTGGCGAGCCGCGCCGCTTCGAGCGATCTGAGAATAACGAACAAATAGAGGCCCAGCGCGACGAGCACCCCGATGAAACCCTGCTCCTCGGCGAGGACCGAAAAGATGAAATCGTTGTCGGCGACGGGCAGGAATTTGTACTGTCCCTGCGTGCCTTTCATGAACCCTTTACCCTGGAGGCCGCCGGACCCGACGGTGATCCGCGCCTGAATCTGCTGATAGCCGGCGTTGCGCGGATCCTTTTCCGGATCCAGGAACGTCGTGATTCGTGATTTCTGATAGTCCTTCAGCGCGACCTTCCACGCCACCGGCGCGAGGAGCACGGCGGCAATGGCAACGATGGCGATGAACCGCAGGCGCAAACCGGCCAGAAATGCGATCCCGAAGCAGACCGGCACCAGCGTGACCGCCGTTCCGAGGTCCGGCTGTTTCGCGATGAGAAGGAATGGAACCACGAAGAACAGCCCGGCAATCACGAGATCGCCGTAATTGCGCGCGCCGCGCCGGTTCTCGCCGAAGTACATGGCGAGGATCAGCGCCAGCGCGAGACGGCCAAACTCGGAAGGCTGCAGGTTAAAGACACCAAGGGAGATCCACCGCTGCGAGCCGCCGGCCTTGACGCCGGCGACCAGCACATACAAGAGCAGCAGCACAACACCGATGTACAGGACGAGCGAGTGCTCCGCCATGAATCGGTAGTCGAGCGCGAGAAAGATCGCGAGCGCGAGCACGCCGAGACCAACCGCATACAGTTGCACCCAGAAGCGGGCCCCGGGATGCCCGGCGCCGTCGGGCAGCGTCACATATGTGGTGCTGTAGATCATCGTCAGGCCGAGCGCAGCCAGGAGAAGCACGGCTGCCAGCAGCAACCAGTCGATGTGAAAGTACAACCGCCGTTCGAACATGGTGGTTAGTTGTTGTTTCCTTCCGGGCCGGTGCCGCGCGCGAATGGATCACGCAAATCCAGGCGCATGTCCTCGCGAGTGGGCGGCGGCGGCAGCGGATTTCCGTCTTTCTTCGCAAAGTACGTTTCGAGCACGTGCTTGGCGACCGATGCGGCATTCGCGCTGTGAATGCCGTGTTCCAGGAACACTACGCCGGCAATCTCCGGATTATCGCGAGGCGCGAAGAACGTAAACCATCCATGATCGCGAAGGTTCTTCGTCGTTCTCGCGGCAGTGCGCCCCTGATTTGAAATCACCTGCGCCGTGCCGGTCTTGCCGCACACGTCCTTGCCGGCGATTTTTGCTCTCCTGGCCGTTCCGCGGTCGCCGTTCACGACCAGCCACATGCCGTCACGGATGGCCTGCAGCTTCTCGCTCGTCACCTCGACCTTCGACTGGGGCGGCGGCGGCGGCACCGGCTTGAGTTCGTTCCCATCGTCCATCGCCTTGACCAGATGTGGCGTCACGCGCGTGCCGCCATTGGCCAGCGTCGCGGTATACACCGCCAGTGAAACCGGCGTGACCGAGACCTGTCCCTGCCCGATCGCCACCGAGATCGTTTCCCCGGCGTACCATTTTTTCTCTTTGGTGTTCTGCGCCTTCCATTCCTCTGACGGAACGAGGCCCTGCAGTTCGTTCGGCAGATCGATCCCCGATTTCACGCCGAGGCCAAACAGCGTCGCCCACTTGTGAATCCGATCGACGCCGAGCATGTTGCCGACGGTGTAGAAAAAGACGTCGCACGATTGCTCGATCGCGTGTCGCAGATCGATGCTGCCGTGTCCACCCTTCTCCCAGCACTTGAAGAAGCGGCCGTAGAACGTCTGGCCGCCGCCGCAGAACACTCTGAAGTCCGGCGTGATCACCCGTTCCTCGAGGCCGGCGAGCCCGACAGCCATCTTGAACGTCGAACCTGGCGAGTAGCGTCCCTGAAGGGCGCGATTCTGCAGCGGGTGAAGATCGTCGGTGTTCAGTTCCGCCCAGGTGGCGCGATCAATTCCCACGGCGAATGCGTTCGGGTCGTAGGCCGGACGGCTGGTGAACGCGAGCACTTCACCATTCCGCGGATCGAGGACGACAGCGGCGCCGTTGAACCCCGTTGCTTCGAATCCGTCTTCGGTCGCTTGCTGCACATCGGCGTCGATGGTGAGCTGGATCCGCCGCCCTTCGCGGGGCAGCACGGGGTCGAGCTCTTTGCCGATTTCACGCCCAACGCTGTTGACGACGACGGTCCTGCTGCCGTCGGTGCCCATGAGGTACTTGTTGTAGGCGTACTCAATCCCCGCCTGGCCAATCACCGCACCCGGTTCTACGCCGGTGTACTCGGCGCGCGCAAGCTGATCCTCACGAATCTCTCCGACATAGCCGAAGAGATGCGCCGCGACCTGACTGCCCGGATACTTGCGCGAGGGAACTTCCTGCGGAATGATGCCCGGCAATTCCAAGCGCCTGGCCATGACCGCAATGTATTGCTCCTGCGTCGCGTTGTCGATCAAGACGATCGGCCGATACGGTGGGTCGCGGCGGCGGCGTTCGACCGTTTCGTGAAGCTGGGCTTCGTCGGTGTTGGTCGCCTGCGCGAGGATGTGCAGCGTTTGATCGAGGTTGCGCGTCTGCTCGCGTATCAGCGCGATATTGCGGCTGCTCTGATTGTCGACGAGCACGCGGCCATCGCGATCGAGCAGGACGCCGCGCGGGGCCGGCAGCGGCAGCTTGCGGAGATGATTCTCCTCCGCCATTTCGCGGAACTTCTCGTGCTGCGCGACTTGAAAGATCCAGAAGCCGATGGCCAGCGCGGCAAAGGCCACCGCGACGACGTACTGCATGACGGTCAGCCGCTGCGTGAGGCTGCGACGATCGTCCGGCATCAGTGGGGTGGACGACATAGCTCAATACCTTCTTCGGACTGTCGATGAACGCCGCCAGTTGTCTCGCTGCATCATCTCCGGCCCCCGTTCAGCCAGCATAAAAATGGTAATGCCGACGGCCCCATTGACGAGCGCCTGAATCAACGCCCCGGAAATCTGCAACCGAATGCTGTGCGCCTCGACGAGCGCGTACAGGGCCTGAAAGCAAAGCTCGTGCACGAGCGACGCGCCGAAGAACATCAGGAATCTTGGGACCGGCGTCGAGACAATGAACTGCGCCCCGAGGACGCCGACAAAGAATCCAACGATCGTCTTCGACAACCCGCCAATCCCGACAATACCCCCCGCGATCGCATCCTGGACAAGCCCGGCGGCACAGCCGGCAAGCATTCCCGTCACTGCACCGTACGCGAGCCCGACGTAGATAACCGCCACGAGCACGAGGTTGACCCGGCTGGCAGCCGTGAACGACATGCCGGCGATGGTGCTCTGGAGCAGCAGCGCAACTGCAAGCGCCGCAATCACGATCGGAGTCTTCATTTGCCGGTTCCGACTGTCGCCGCCGGAGCCGGCACCGAATCCTCTGGCACTGCCGAGCGAGGCGGCACCAGGACCACCAGCACCTCTTCCAGACTCGAGAAATCCACCGATGGACGCACCGCAATCGCCCGATACAGCCCCGACCCGCGCTCGGACGACTCGACGCGGCCGATAGCAAATCCTTTTGGATAAATGCCGTCAACTCCCGATGCCATGACCATGTCCCCGGCCTTGACGTCCGCCATGTTCGACACCAAGTCCATCGACAGCGGCGGGTCGTGGTCGACGCCAACCACCATTCCGCCGGAATGCGTCCGCTCGATGTAGGCCCCGGCCGCTGCGTTCCGATCGATGAGCACTTGCACGCGCGCCGCATGCGCAGCGGTCGGCCCGATGATTCGTCCAACAACGCCGCCAGCGGCCACAACCGCCATATCCGGTTGGACGCCGTCAGCAGACCCTCTGCCTATAGTGATCGTCAACATACCGGGATTCGGGTTTCCCGCGATGACGTCCGCGGCCAGTGTCGGAACTGCCGTGCTCGTCTGCAGCGTCAATAATTCCTGTAATCTCGTCGCACGTTGTGCCAGCGCGCGCTGCTCCTGGAGGCGCACTGAGAGATCGGTCACCTGCTTTCTCAGTTCTTCATTTTCGCCGCGAACGCCGCGCAGCCATACGTAATTTCCCCAGATATTCCCGATACCGCGGAGAAACCCGGCGGCCCCACCCTGCACACGGGCAAAGGCTCCGAACGTGACCGCTTGAAATACCGGGACACCCGACTTCGACGGCACCTGCGCCGAAATAAGGAAGAGCTGCCCCACGACGATGACGAGGAGCAGGACGCCTGTTCGTCTTCTGATGTCCAGCAAATTGCCAGTTTCCAGTTGCCAGTTTCCAGTTCAGGGCTCATCCAGGTTACGAAAAACTGGGAACCGGAAACTGGAAACTAGTCAATAGATATCTTCCGCAATAAGTTGAAGTCCGAGAGCATCTTACCGGCCCCTAGCACCACCGACGACAGCGGGTCTTCAGCCATTGCGAGCGGCAGTCCGGTCTCCTCGCGCAGGCGCTTGTCGAGGTTCTTGAGGAGCGACCCTCCCCCGGTCAACACGATGCCCCGATCCACAATATCGGCCGATAGCTCCGGCGGCGTACGCTCCAGGGCGACGCGGACGGCATCGACGATGACGTTGACCGTTTCGGCCAGTGCTTCGCGGATTTCCTCGTCGGTAATCGTGATGGTCTTCGGCACCCCCTCGATCAGGTGGCGGCCCTTGATCTCCATCGTCATCCGCTCCTCGAGCTGGAATGCCGAGCCAATCTCCATCTTGATGGCTTCAGCCGTACGCTCGCCGATGAGCAGGTTGTACGTCTTCTTGATGTACTGAATGATCGCTTCGTCCATCTCGTTGCCGGCGACGCGAACCGCCTTGCTGTAGACGATCCCGGCGAGCGAGATCACCGCGATGTCGGTCGTCCCGCCGCCAATGTCCACGATCATGTTGCCGGACGGTTCAGTAATCGGCATCCCGGCGCCGATCGCCGCCGCCATCGCTTCCTCGACCAGGTGCACTTCGCTCGCCTTCGCGCGATACGCACTGTCTTTCACCGCGCGTTTCTCAACCTGTGTGATTTCGGACGGCACGCCGATCACGATCCGGGGACGCACCCAGACGTTGCGGTTGTGTGCCTTCTTGATGAAGTAGGTGAGCATCTTCTCGGTGACTTCGAAGTCGGCGATCACGCCATCCTTCATCGGCTTGATCGCGACGATGTTGCCCGGGGTTCGCCCGAGCATGTCTTTCGCGTCCTTGCCGACGGCCTCGATCCGGCCGTTCACTTTGTTGATCGCCACGATCGACGGCTCGTTCACCACGATCCCCTTGCCGCGCGCATACACGCAGGTGTTGGCGGTACCGAGATCGATCGCGAGATCGCTCGAGAAGAGCGAGAAGAGAGAACGCAGGCTCAACGACTACTCCTTATTGCGGATTGCGGAATGGCGATTGCCGATTTTTGGATTGTTGATTGACGATTGAGATTGCCGATTGCTGATTGCTGATTGCTGATTGAGGCGCGCCAATCCACAATCCACAATCTCAATCTCAAATCGCCATTCAGAAAATCCACAGTCATCAATCCGCAGTCCGCAATCAACTGCCGGCAATATGAATCCCATTCTTCCCATGGTCTTTGACCCAGTACATCGCTTCATCAGCGGCCTGGATGAGCCCATCGGCCGTGGCGGCGACGTCGGGCAGCGTCGCCACGCCGACCGAGACCGTCAGTCGGATGTTCAACCCATCGCTGCGGAGGAAACTGAATGCGGCGATGCGATCGCGCACGCGATCGCCGACGGCCGCTGCTCCTTCGCTGCCCGTGTCCGGCAGAATCAACGCGAATTCGTCGCCGCCGAACCGAGCCACCATGTCGGTCTCGCGGGCGCTGGCGCGGATCACGCTCGCCGCCTCAACCAGCGCGCGGCTGCCGAACAGATGCCCGTGTGTGTCGTTGATCGACTTGAAGCCATCGAGATCGACAAACAGGAGCGACAACGGACGGCCGCTGCGCGAGGCGCGTTTCGTCTCACGCCGAAGCACCTGCGACAAATAGCGCGAGTTGTATAGCTGCGTCAGATCGTCGGTGACCGAGAGCGCTTCGGCGCGCTGGACGCGCAGCGCGTTCTCGAGCGCGATCGCCCCCGGCTCGATGCTCGCCAGCAGCTGCGCCAACGTGGATGCGACGAAACGCGGCGCGGTCTTGCTCGGCGTCCGGTCGATGGCGACAAGTGCGCCGATGATGTTGCCGCGGCAAGAGAGCGGAAATCCGACGGCGGCCGCCGACGCGTTATCGGAGACGCGACGGTCGGTGGCAATATCTCCGGTTGAATAGACGGCGCCGCTCCGCATCACCCACGCCGCGACGGCGTGAGCGGCTGACTCAAACGGCGGTTCGAGGCCATCTGCCGCCATCTGTCGCGTTTGCCCTCCACCATCGTCGGCAATCACGAGCCAACCGGGCGCGGGGATCCAGGAGGAAACCCGTGACACGAGCGCCTCGGCAACGCTCTCCGGCTCGAGGCTCGCATTCACCGCCCGGATCATGTCGGCTAGCACATCGGCGCGCGCAAGCCGACGCTTGAGCGGCGCCTGAAGAGGCCGGAGCCTGCGCGCGAGGTCCCGGCGCACGGCCACCGCGCGTGTGTTGCTGGGTCCGCGACGGGCGCGCGGCTTCCGACCTGTCGCGGTCAATCGGCTCTGCGTCCTGTTGGAATGGCGAGTCCCTCTAAGTCCTTCTATTCACCGAAAATATAGCACAGTAAGCGTCTGGATCCGCGCCCCGATCGGGGATCCGGTACCCGGGATCCGACCAAATCGCACCTAGCTTTTGGTTCGGAAACGGATCCCGGATCCCGGACAACGGATCCCGACAACATCCCGAGCTGTATGTCATAATTACAGTTTCTACATCTCCGAACGAGGCTTACCGAAAACATGACGATGCTCGACCGGATGCGCCGACACAAGGGCTGGCTCAAATGGAGCCTTGCCATTGTGATCCTCGCGTTCATCATCCTTTACATACCGAGTTTCATGAACCAGGGCGTCGCCGGTAATAGCGACGTCGTCGCATCAGTCGAAGGGCGCGACATCACCGTTGGTCGGTTCCGCCAGGAATACCAGCGGCAGATGCAAGCGTATCGCAGTCAATTCGGCGGCAACGTCGACGAACGGATGCTGAAGCAACTCGGCATCGACCAGCGCATCGTCCAGCAGATGATCGAACGAGAGACTGGCCTGGCTGAAGCCTCGCGACTGGGAATCACGGCGACCGATGAAGAGGTTCGGGCCCGGATCGCAGCGATGCCCGGGTTGACCGAGAACGGCCAGTTCATCGGCGAACAGCGATATCGCCAGCTTCTGCAGCTGCAGAACATGACACCGCAGGAGTTCGAGGAAGAGATTCGAAGTGGCGTGACGCTGCAGAAGCTTCACGCGGCGCTCACCAACTGGATCACGGTGAGCGACAAAGAACTCGAAGATGAATACAAACGGCGCAACGAGAAGGTGAAGCTCGCGGTTGTGTCCTTCCCTGCCGACAAATTTCGCGAAGGGCTCGACGCCACCGATGCCGAGCTGAATACCTATTACGAGGCGCACAAGAACGAACTGAAAGTGTCTGAAAAGCGGAAAGTGAAGTACGCGCTTGTCGACATGCAGGCGATTCGCACGCGGACTCAAGTGTCGGCGGAAGACATTCAGCGCTCGTACGAGGATAACAAGCAACAGTACTCGACGCCCGAGCAGGTACGCGCGAGCCATATCCTGTTGAAGACCGAAGGCAAGGACGATGCGACGGTAAAGAAACAGGCTGAGGACTTGCTCGCCAAGGTCAAGAAGGGGGCCGACTTCTCCAAGCTCGCAACCGAGTTTTCAGAAGACGACGCGAGCAAGGTGAAGGGCGGGGATCTGGACTTCTTCGGGAAAGGCCAGATGGTTCCGGAGTTCGACAAGGCTGCGTTTTCGATGAAGCCTGGCGAGATCAGCGATCTCGTCAAGACACAGTACGGCTATCACATCATCAAGCTGACCGAGAAGAAGGATGCCACGACGAAGTCGCTCGACGAGGTCCGCGCGCAGATTGAAGATCAGATCAAGTGGGATCGCGCACAGACCGAGGCGCAGCGCATCGCCGACGACGTCGCCAAGAGCCTGAAGCAGCCGGCCGACATCGACACCTTCGCCAAAGGGCGCGGCCTGACTGTCGGCGAGTCGGCGCTCTTCACCAAGGACGAGCCGATAGCCGGCCTCGGCATGGCACCCGCCATCAGCCAACGGGCGTTCGAGTTGAAGGACGGCGAGGTCAGTGAAGCCATCCGGACGCCGCAGGGGTTTGCATTCATCACTGTCACGGGTCGGCAGGACGCGTATGTGCCGAAGCTCGACGAGGTGAAAGCGAAGGTCCGCGACGAAGTCATCAAGAAGAAGGCGACCGACGTTGCGCGGCAGAAGGCGGCCACGATTGGCGCCCAAATGAAAAGCGGCGACTTCAACGCCGCGGCAAAAGCCGCGGGGCTCGAGGTCAAGACAACCGACTTCATCCTGCGCGGCGCGCCAATTGGCGACGTTGGCGTCAGTCCGGCGGTTGACAGCGTCGCCTTTGCGATGCAGCCCAATGCGGTCAGCGACCCCATCGTGACCGACAACGGCACGGTCATCGTGAAGGTGCTCGAGCGGCAGGATCCACCCGCCACCGACGTGGCGACGGGCAAGACCACGCTCAAAACAGAGCTCGTGAACGAGCGCCGCAACCGCTTCTACGCATCCTACATGACCAAGGCGCGCGAGCGCATGAAGGTCAATATCAACCGCGAGTTAATCGCGCAGCTGGTTGCGTAGGTGGCGCGGTCTATGACCGCTCCGCGCGTCTCAGCGAACAAAGACGTTCGGCATAATCGCCAGGGGCTCGCCCCGACGAAACACCTGGAGAGGCGCCGTTAAGGTTTGCAACGGACGCGGGTCACGAATGCCGAGCAGCACGGCGAGCGCGGTCGCGCGATCTGACGCGCCGAACGGGCTTCGGACGATGTCGTAGAACGACTTCTTGCTCGGATATACGACGATCTCCACTTCACTATCCGGCGCGAGTTTCGCCCGCTGTTTCGCGACAGCCAGCGCGCGCTCGAGGCCTCCGAGTTCGTCGACGAGACCAAGCTGCTTGCCTTGCGCGCCGGTCCACACCCTTCCCTGACCGATCGCGTCGATCCGCTCCGGCGTCGTGTTGCGCCCCTGGGCTGCCTTCTCCACAAAGGCGTCGTACGTTGCCTGCATTTGCTCCTGGATCTTGGCGCGCTCCTCCGTGGTGAATGCTCGAACGGGTGAGTAGAGGTCGGCATATCGCCCGCTCGTCACCCCTTCGATGTTCATTCCAAGCTTTTTGAGCGTGCCGTCGATCACGAACTTCAGCATGACAACGCCGATCGATCCGGTCAGCGTCGCGGGCTCGGCGACAATCGCATGCGCCGGCATCGCGATGTAGTAGCCACCGGACGCCGCAACGTCCGACATTGATGCCACTACCGGCTTGACGTTCTTCGTCAGCATCACCTCGCGCCAGATGACATCTGACGCGATCGCGGAGCCGCCCGGGCTGTCGATGCGGAGCACGATGGCTCTGATCGATGAATCGGCGCGCGCCTTTCGCAGTGAGTCGACCATCGTTTCCGATCCGACAACCTGACCGGACGGAGAGTCGTAGTTGCTTTCGCCCGAGGCGATCACGCCGGTGGCGTAGATGACGCCGATTCGCGGCCCCCGATTGAGCCCAACCGAAGTGGGCGAGACGTGACGATATTCGCTCTCGTTCAGGAAATTCCCTTTTCCTTTCGACAGCTGCACTTTGTCGTCGAGTTCATCCTCATACGCGACATCGTCGATGAGGCCGGCGCGGACGGCGTCTTCGGGAAGAAATGGTCCGTGATCGATCAGCGACCGCACGTCCTTCTCCGATTTGTGCCGGCCGCTGGCAATCCCCTTGATCAACTGGTCGTAAAGATCCTTGTTGAGCGATTCGGCCATCTCGCGATGCGCGGGTGTGAAGGTATGTTCGGTAAACGTGTTCGAGGCGGTCTTGTAGTCGCCGATGTGAAGCGTGTCTGGATACGCGCCGATCTTGTCGAGCGTCCCGCGAAGGAACAGCTCGTAGTTGGCCATCCCGGTCAGATCGAGCGTGCTGGTCGGCAGCAGGTAGACCTTGTCGCACGCGCTCGCGAGGTAGAACTCCTGCTGGCCACCGTGTTCCAGGTAGCCGATGATCGGCTTGCCCGAGCGGCGGAAGTCGACGATTGCGTCGCGAATCTCCTGAACTTTTCCCCACAACGCGGCGGCATCCGTGGGCCGGATGATGACGCTCGAGATTCGCCGGTCGACTTTCGCCTTCCGTAACGCGTCAACGAGGGAACGGACAGTCGGCGGCGCTTCGAAGAACTGACCGATGACGCCACCCGGTTCAATCTCCTGCAAGTCCCCGCCGATCTTCAGGACCAGCGTGGAGTTGCCGGCAACAGCCGGTTCGCGTCCGACGAACAACGCCATCGCGACCAGGCCCATCGCCGAAATCGCGATCGCGAAGACGATGAGCACGAGTACGATCCACACGCCTCGTCTGACAGCCACTTTCACGCCTCCTGCTGTCGCAGTATAGCTTTAGGGCAGGAATGTCGCGCGCCCGTCGTCGGCGCGCGCTCTTTAGACCGCGCGGAAGGCGGTGAAGACCCGCTCCTACATTTTTGCCAATGGCGATTCCGCCGGCCCGGACAACACCGCGCCTCGCGGCTTGAACCTCGAACCGTGACACGGGCAATCCCACGTCGACTCGGCGTCGTTCCAGTCGACCTCGCAACCCATATGTGTGCAAACGGGCGACAACATCGTCACCGTCCCGCCCGGGCTTCGCCACGCAGCGACCCGCTCTCCCTTGATCTCGAGAATCTTTCCCTGGCCGCGTCGCAAGTCGCGAAGACTCTTGCCGTCGGGGCTACCGATCCGATCCTTGAGGAGGTAGTAGGGATAGTCGGCATTCTCCTTCACGTAATCCCACGCACCCGCGAGGATCTTCTTGCGCGCCGGATCGAACAGCTCGTCCCATGGATTACGGCGGCCAAGCACGGCATCGCGCGCCATCATCGCCGCCACCGTTCCGAACGTCATGCCGTTGCCCGCGTAACCAGTCGCGATGAACTGGCGCGGCGATGACTCGCCGATGAAAGGAAGGCCGTCCGCGGTTTCGATCACCTGTCCGGACCAGTGATGGGTGACGGTGAGGTTCGGAATGAGTTGGTGAATCGTGCGCTCCAGCGCGGTGTAGCACGCTGCGGTATCCTCGGCCTGTCCCGTCTTGTGGTCGCGGCCGCCGAAAATGACGACGTCGTGGTCGCCCCGACGGTCGAGACGCAGGTAGTGATACGGGTCGGCAGTGTCCCAAAACAGCGCGTCTGGAATCGTGCCGGATGGCACCCGACCGCCGATCACGTATGTCGAGTAGAGAAACAGTTTCGACTGAAACAGCGTCGCGCTCAGGATGTTCGTTTTCCCCATGAGCGGGGTGTGCGTCGCGATGATGACGTAGTCGCAGGTGATCGTGTGTCCGCCCGCCGTAATCGAGAGCGGGTCGTCCACGATTTCCTCCGATTCGGTATGCTCGTGAACGTGCGAACCGTCGCCATCGACCAACGTCGCGAGCGCCGCAAGATATTTCCTCGGATGGAAGCGTGCCTGTCCGGCAAACTCAATCCCTGGGCGGTTGAAGAATGGAGTCGCACGGACAAAGGTGGCCTCGAAGCCGAGCGCGGTCGCCAGCGCCGCTTCCTTCCGAAGCCGATCCGCCTCACGCTCGGCATCGCCGTCCAATGCCGCGAACTTGTAGCCAGGAACCCACGCCCAGTGGCAATCGATCGATTCCCTGTCGATGATCGTGTCGATCTCGGCAATCGCTGCGAGACCGGCGTCCCAGACGGCCTGCGCATGATCGCGTCCGAAATCGTCGACAAGGCTGGCGAGATCGCTATCGGTGACGCAGGTCACATGTGCGGTCGTGTGCCCGGTGTCGACGCCGCCGATCCGGTCGCGATCGATGACCGCGACATTTTTCCCAGCGCGTTTCAGAAGATACGCGGCAGTGAGTCCGGTGAGTCCAGCGCCAATGATTCCCACGTCGACGCGGAGATCTCGTGCGAGTGGTTCAAACCTCGGCATCTGCGACGAGTCGTGCCAGTAGGGCTTGACGTCCAGCTGAGCGGCGGTGTGTCGTCTCTCCACTTGGCCTTCTCCTCTCGTTCACCGGTACAGCAAGCGGACATCATAAGAAGCAAGCGTCTCGCCATACGCCTCAATGGATAAGCTCCGACTCGGAACCAGCTACTGGATTGATCAATTCACCGGAACGGCGCCGCAACATCCGGTGCTCAAAGGCGCGCATCATGTCGACATCGCCGTCATCGGGGGCGGCATCACAGGTTGTCTCGCTGCGCATGCGTTCGTGCGCGCGGGGTTCTCAGTGCTGCTGCTCGAGGCGAACCGGATCGCGCGCGGCAGCACAGCAGCAAGCACGGCGCTGTTGATGCAGGAACCCGACTTGGACTTTCGTGATTTAGCCACTCGCTATGGAGCTGAGCGCGCACGAGCGATCTGGCTGCAGAGCGCCAAATCGGTTCGCGGCCTCGTCGCGCTGATCCGTCGCCTCCGGATCACGGCGGATTTGCAGGAAGTCCGCTCGGCGTACTGGACATCGCGCACGGCCAGCGTCAGAGACCTTCAAGGCGAATTGAGCCGGCGTCATCGCGCCGGCATACCGGGACGATGGCTGACCGAGCGAGCGTTGTCGCGGCTCATCGGCGTCGCCGGCGCCGGCGGCATCCTGACGAGCGGCAACGCGGTGGTCGATCCCTATCGCACCTGCCTCGGACTCGCAGAACGGCTACGCGCCGCGGGCGTGAAGATCTACGAGCGCAGTCCAGTGCGGCGCGTGCGCGGGTCTTCGCACGGAGTGAGGATCGAACTCGATAACGGGGAAATAGGCGCTGAGTGGGCTGTCATCGCAACCGGGTATGCGACTCGTGAATTCAAACCGCTCGCGGGGCGATTCCGAATGTCGAGCACCTTCGTCATTACCACGGCGCCACTCGATCTTGGCCTGCACCGCAGGCTGGGCGGTGGCGTGATGTGGTGGGACACGGAAACGCCGTATCACTATTCGCGGTGGACACCCGATCGCCGCCTGCTGTTCGGCGGACGGGACATTCCGAAGGTCTCCGAAGGCGCGCGCGCCAGTATGCTTTCGCGGCAGACGGAACACCTCAGAGCGGATCTCTCGCGTGTTTATCCAGCCCTCGAACATACCGCGATCGATTACGCGTGGGACGGGCTGTTCGCAACCACGAGCGATGGGCTTCCCTATATCGGCACGCACCGACACTACCCTCGTCACCTGTTCGCATTGGGATATGGCGGCAACGGGATGACGTTCGGCTTTCTCGCGGCTGAGGTGCTGGTCAGGACGGTAAGAAACACCATCACTGCCTCAGATCGTTTCCTCGGTTTCCACCGGATCAGGTAAAAGCTCAGCAAGTAAATGACGGCACAGCCGTAACTTCCACGGCTGAGCGGTTTCCGGCATGCACGATGCACTAGAGATACGGCGAGGTGCAACGTGCGTAAATTATTGTGTGCGAATACTTTAATTACAGTCGCACTGCCGTTTCTGACCCTCGGATGTGGCGGCGGTCCTACTGCGCCGACCACCAGACCATCGGGCCAGGTGGATGTCGTCGCAACCGCACCGGCTCCCGCGCCGAGTCCGGCTCCAACGCCCGCGCCGCCGACGCCACCAGTGCCAGCGCCGGAGCCGACCCCGGTGCCGACACCGGCACCGACTCCAACTCCTGCGCCTGTACCTCCATCGCCGGCGCCAAGCTGGACGTTCGATGGCTCGACGACTAATGCGCATTGGTTCGACGTGCCAAAACTGCCGGATCGTTTTCAGCTCGAAATCGTCAGTGGATCCGTGCGGGCGGGCAGCCAGACCTTCCCGATCCTGTCTCAGGCGCCGGGGAACGTCTACATCGTGGCGGGTACGCGAAACGTCGAAACGTTGACCTTGGAATACTACGGACCGACTGATGGATCAGGGACGTGGCGGTGGAGCTATAGCGGCGTGTCAGGACAGGCGACCGGCACCCTCGTCAGACGCCAGTGAGTCAGGCACGCATGGGAGGATGTCGAAGTGCTTCCTCCCATGCGTGCTGTCGAATCATTGTTGCGGCGCGGGCTTCGCGAAGATGGAGTCGTTCACGGGCGGATTGATTTTCACGTCAGTGAATTTCTCAGTGGTCACCGCATTCCACGTCGAGTGTTTCACGGTGAATGGGACCTTGACGCCGCTGACGTCCCGATAGTCGCTGTAATCAATCTGTTCCGCGAGCGCCAAAATGCCAAAGCCGGTCGTCGAACCAGATGTAACGGTCCGGCGCAGGAGCAATCCTGCATCCCGATCGAACGCGAGATCCTCGGTCACATTCGGATACGCGGTTCCAGTCAGCACCACCGCCTGCTTGCCATCAATCGTTTCGTACGCAGGCTTGACCGAGAGGTTCTGGTAGCGCTGCTTCAGATTGAGCGGCAAGGCGAAATCCGCGAGCCGGAATCCCTGCTGCACCTGGAATCCGGTGATGTCGCGCGCGTTCGCTCCGCCACCGAAACCGCCACCGCCGATTTGCCACGCGGCGGTGCCGTTGGTTGCGCGGATGGTTGGATTGGGCTGGGTTGCAATCTCGATTCGCGATTCGCCTGTGCTCTTCTCAGTGACCGTCACATTTGCCGTCGTCAGATCTCGATTTGTGACCGTGCCGGTCATCACTCGCGTTTTTGCATTCTGCAGCGCCTGCCCACCGAGCGCCTGCACGTACTTTGAGACGACTTGATCGACGGTCTCGGTGACCGCTGGTGGCGGAGGAGGACCTGCAGGGCCGCGGCCGGGTGCTGCACCAGCCGGCGCCGCACCGGGAGCGCCGCCAGCCGGTGGCGTTGCACCGGCACCCGGAGCGCCGGGAGCACCGCCACCGCCGGGACCACCACCTCGTCGTCCACGTGCCGCGGCCGCGGCGGCGGCTTCGTCCTGCGTCATGTTGACCGCCAGGGGTGTCACCTTTGACGGTTTCGGATGCCCGTTGTGGCACGACGCGCAGCTGATCGTTGGCTTGCCGGCAAAGAATTCCTTGTTCAGGTCCGCCACCATTTGCATCATTTTGCGGGCCGTCTTCTTGGTGTCTTTGTCGTCGCTCGCGTTATCACCCATGACGTGGCAGTAGTTGCACTGCACGCCGAGCGACGCCGCGACGTACTGCATGACAAGCTGCCACTGATCGGGCGGGACGTCTTTCAACACCTGCACGTTGCGTAACTGAAAGCCGCCGCGGCCACCGCCGCCTGGCGCACCCTGCGGCGGCGGTGCTCCCTGCGGGGGCTGTCCGCCTTGTGGGGCCGCGGGTTGCTGCGCAGACACGCCGGGACGTAGAACGAGCGACAGCATCAGCGTCGCGGCCGGGACCGCAATCAAAAAGCGACCGAGGTTACGTGCGATCACGCGAATCCTCCTCCAGAAGAACACGTACCCAAGACCATAAGATGTCGTGGGGGGGTCTTCAGACCCCGCCGCCGAATTAGATACGAATACGCCACCCTCTTGCAACGCGTTACATCGGCCAGAATTAATTCATCCTGGCCACGCGCATCGTTCGCGACTCGATATCGAGCTCACAGACGTCTCTAAGGCTGTTCCTTCGAATCCATTCCTGGACACGTTCGGGGTAGGTCGGCTCCTGTGGGTTGGTCAATTGCCAGCCTTCAGGGCCCCAGGCGCTATATCCGTTCAACGTTGGAATTCCGTGCTTCAAGGCAATGAACATCGCATCTCCCGCATAAACCGCCCACTTGTTCGGCGACCGCGACATGTAATCCGGCGAGGCCCCCTTGATGTAGAAAGACCGGCACGCCGGATCGATCTCGATAGGGGCCTCGACCCAACGTTCGAAAACGGCATCGGGCCGTTCATAACCCAGAACGTCGACACGATGGTCAGCGACAAGAAAGCACGCGCATAACCCACAGATGGCTGCGCGATAGCCAGGATGCTGCCGGAGTCGTGTCAGCAGCAGCGCGCCCGCCAGGATGACAGCCAGTTCGTACAGAAAGACGACCCGCGTCGGATCGCGAATGACAGAGAAGCCAGGAACGTGACGAAAGAACGAGAGCCAGATCGAGAAGCCGCCAACTTGCAGCGGCATCACAAAAACCAGGACTGACACCGCAAGCGCCCACAATACATACAACCGCGTCTTGCGGTCGATTCTGAACCACGGCATCCACGCAAGAATCGCGACGAGAGCGACCAGTTTGAATGACCGGGTGGTGTCGTACGCGTTGAGATCGTGAAATATACCCGTCCATCCTTGCCACGTCCGAACTCTGATCTGGTTCAAAAGATCCTGCTCTGGAAAGCGAGGATGTTCGGAATACGCGGGGAGATAGCCCCACAGAAACACAGCAGCGCCGGCCGTCGCGCCCAGGGCGAGCGCTCGGGTCCAGGGCGACGATCCGAGCCGGGTGTTGATCACCGCCGTCTTCAAATCTAGGCGAAGGCGTGAAGCGCCTCGGAGCCAGACCAACACAGTCACACACAGCAAGCAAAGCACTGCTGGCCGGCGCCAATCTTGCGACGCGATCCTGATTCCGAGCATTCGCGTCCTGACTCCACCGCTTCCGACGAGATACGCCGCCCACGCTCCGCTCGCCGCTGCGGCCGCGAGTACGGCTTTCTCCGTCACTGACCATGAGCTCCATGGAGGCCGCCAGGTTGCACTCGAAACGTGTCCTTCGACCGAGACCCAGGCGATCCCGAACACTGCGGCGAAAAAGAACGCCAAGAATCCGCTGTAGAAATCATGCGGGAAGAGCAGCGTTGCCAGGAATCCCGAAAGCGCCGCAAGGGCGAATCGACGGCGACCAGGACGACCGCGCCACGAGAGCAATATCAGCAGAAGCATCGGCGGCACGAGAAAGACCGACGCTCGCTGCGACCACACACCAATCGTTCCGTTGATCACATTCGGCGAGCTGAAGAACAACACGGTCAACAGCAGTGATTCAACAAACGTGAGCTGCAGAAATCTGCGAAGAACGACATACAGGCAAATGATTCCCGTTTCGATGACCACCAGCAGGCTCAGTGAATAGGCCTGGAACGGATGGAAAAACACCCGGAGTGGAACGTAGAAGGGTGCGTAGAGAATCAGGGAATGCGAGTACCCGATCGTCTTCTGCGCCGGATAGAACATCGGCGGAGAAAACGGATCGCTGAGAGTCGAGAGTGCGTGATACCAGTGTTCGAGCAGGTAGTTGATGAAGTACGGATCGATCCAGTCGCCGAGACCCACCGTCCAGAACCGTCGGTGGAAGATGTCAAAGACGTAGAACAGGTACGACAGCGACACCACCAGAAGGGCTGACGCGCGCACTGCGCGTGGGCCCCTTCGACTCGCCGTGATCGTGCGCTCGCTCAGGGCAAGCCCCTGACGGTCTTACTTCTCTCCGGCATAGATCAGGGGCAGGCCATTTCTCGAATTCCCGACGACGATCACTTTCGAATTCTGGCTCTTCACCAGTTCCATCGTCGCTTCGATGCCTTTCCATTCGAGCAGCTTCTCACTGATGCCCTGCGTCACGATGTCCTGGAAATCCTTGATGCCGGCGGCCTCGACCCGTTTACGTTCTGCTTCCTGCTTTTCGCGCTGCAGGACGAATTCCATTCGCTGCGCTTCCTGCTGCGCCTGCTGCTTCGCTTCGATTGCGTGCTTGAGGGTATCGGGCAGTTGCAGATCGCGCAACAACACATTTTCTACGGTGATCCCTCGCGGCGCCACCTGTCTCGTGACGTCTTCCAGGATCTGACGCGCGATCGTTTCGCGCGCATCCGAGTACAACGATGCCGCGCTGTTGCCTGCCGTAATCGCGCGGATCGCCGATCGGAACGTGGGCTGCAACAGTACTTCGGCGTAGTTGGGGCCGATCTGTTGGTAGACCTCGGCGGCACGCTTCGGATCCAGGTGATACAGGATCGATGCTTCGAGTCCCATAATCAGCCCTTCCTTCGACGGCACTGATGTTCGTTCCTTTTCTTCCTGCGTCTTGACGCTGAGTTGGGTAACGGTCGCGGCCGGATTGACAATGTGAATCCCCTCGCCGAGAGTCTGGCCGGTCACACGTCCGAAGATGCTGACGACGCCGACGTGCCCGGTGCGGACGCACGACGTCGATGAAAACGCGAGCACGGCAACGACAATCAGAAGAAGGAGTGTTCCCGCGCCTCGCAGGAACGTTCGTCCGCCGGGCGTATGTTCGATGGTGAACGGTTCGCGCATGGTTTCTCCTTTGCTCATGCCCGGAACGCTGGCAGGTCGTGTTTCGAGCTGAGCTGATGGAAGGAGAATACAACAGCGCTGTTTCGGTGCTGTTTCCTGTGACTTAGCGGCGCTTCACATCGTTCCTGTCCTCGCCGGTGATGACCGTCGTTGCAACGGTGACGAGATACTAGCGCAAGCGACCTTGGCCAGCGAGCGGGCATTCCTCCGTGTGTTTGCCTAAAGTGGCTAGTCTTTTTCATACAGAACCTCGCGCCGCTGGCGATCTCCTCGCTATTTGCGTCGAGCTCTGCGGCACATGACTTGCTCCCGTCGCGTCGGGTTCAGGCGCAGCGAACAACCGTGGCAACCGTAAGCCTCAGGGGCCCCTCTCTTCCATTCACAGCGTCAGCGACGCTCGTCATCGCCGCGTTGGTCGCCTCCGCCTGTGGATCTTCCTCGCAAACCGAGAGGCTCACAGCGCCATCCTCGACGAAATGCGCTTTGCAGGCGACTGCAGATAATCCGTCGGTTCCTGCATCGGGCGGCTCAGGTTCGGTACGGATCACAACGAATCGCGATTGCCAATGGACGGCGAAGAGCGACGCATCCTGGCTGACGATCGCTGCGCCGACGGAAGGCCAGGGAGAAGGATCGGTGCGGTTCTCGGCGGGCGCCAACACGGATCCCGCCTCGCGCAAGGCGGCGATCGCGGTCAACGATCAGCAACTGGAGATTGCACAGGCAGGAAGCCCGTGTCAACTGACGGTGTCCTCAAATCACGAGTCGGTAGACGGCGCCGGCGGTGATCTGAGCGTCAACGTTCGGGCGAGTGCAACCTCGTGTGCGTGGGCTGCCAGCTCGAGCGTCCCATGGATTTCTATCGTGACGGGGCGTGAGGGTCGCGGCAACGGCACCGTCACCTTTCACGTCGATGCCGTCACCGGCCCTCCGCGCACGGGGAACGTGACGATCGGCGGACAGAACGTGCAGGTGGATCAAGGGACGGGATGCAACTACGCAATCGGCGGAGATACCTTCAGCCTCGATGCGGCGGGTGGAGATCGACAGGTTGCCGTCACCGCGCCCACGGGCTGCTCGTGGACCGCGCAGAGTCAGGCGCCGTGGATCACGATCACGAGTGCCGCAACCGGAAGTGGTCCTGGAATCGTCGGCTTCCACGTCACGCCAGCTGACGGCCCGGGCCGCTCCGGTACGCTGATCGTCGCCGGACGCACCATCACCGTCACGCAAACGTTTGCCACGTTTGCCTGCACTTACGCCATCGCACCATCAAGCCTCAACGTCCCTGCGTCGGCAAGCGGCAACGCCGTTCAAGTCGAAGCCGGTGGCGGTTGCGCGTGGACCGCAACCAGCGGCGTCCCGTGGATCACCATCGCAAGTGGATCGAGCGGGTCCGGGCGGGGTCAAGTGCAGATTGCGATCGCAGCCAATGAGGGGACTGCGCGATCGGCGGCGATCACCATCGCGGGGCGCTCGTTGACGGTTGCGCAGGCCAATGGCTGCACCTATTCCGTCCAACCATTGTCGCAGCGCGTGAACGGCGAGGGCGGCACCGTCGTCGTCACAATCACCACCGGCGCCGGTTGCCCATGGAGCACCAGTTCCAGTGTCGATTGGATTACGATTTCCTCACCGAGCGTCGGCGATGTCACGCAGGTCACTCTGACGGTGATGCCGAACGCATCGGCGGCGCGTACCGGAAGTGTCACGATTGCGGGGCAGACAGTCACGATCACCCAGCCATCGTTGTGCCGCTGGCTGTTCGCGCCTCCATCGCACGAGTTCCCAGCGTCGGGCGGCAATGGCAATGTCCTGGTCTTCGTCGTTGGCGGCGCATGCAGTTGGACAGCGGTGCCCAACGTCTCGTGGATTCAGATTACGGCTGGTGGCACCGCCACGGGCGGCGGGCTGCTTCAGTTCGTGGTCCCGGCCAACAGCGGGCCGCCGCGAACGGGTCTCATCGCCATTGGTGACGAGAACTATGTGGTCCGCCAGGGCGGCAGCTAGGATCTGGGCAGATCACGTCAGTCGCCGTACTCAGAACCGGTGGACGACTGCAGCGCGGTGAATGATCCCGATCAAGTAGACGACGCACCACACAAGCGCGACGGCGGGTGCAACCGCTCGCCGAAATGAGACACGAGCGAGCAAGCTGGGCGAGGGATTTCCCTGTGACCGCATGCGCAGTCGAGTATGGCAACGTCGCCGTAGCGCATCGCGGCGGCGGTGATGCACATCATGCGTCTTCAGCGCGGCAATCGCGGCAAACAGCGGATCGTTCTCGATTCCATTTGACGTCATGTCCCGTATCTCCTCTTCGCGTCTGGCATCGCGCCTGGCAAATCGATCGTTGCCGCGAGCGCGGCACGAGCCCGCGATAGTCGTTGTCGGAATGCTTCGGGCCGGATGCCGCACACGTGCGCAGCCTCACCGGGTGTCAGCCCCTCATGCGCCACGAGCAACACGGCCTCGCGGTACTGCGGCGGCAGGACTGAAAGCGCCGCCTCAACCCGCCGCTCGAGTTCATCCGCGACCGCGAGATCGAAAGGAGATGGCCACGTCATCGACGACGGCCACAACCCGATCAGCTCGGGAGCGCTTGCTTCTTCCACAAGCGAGGCGCGCCGATGGCTCCAGTACAAGTTCCGCGCGACCGTGAATAACCATGCGCCGATGTTCGTGTCAGGCGTGAGCGCTGGCGCGTGTCGGACGAGACGCAGCCACGTTTCGTCGAGCAGGTCCTCGGCAAGCGTCCGGCTGCGGCTCATTCGCAAAAGAAAGCCGAAGACTCTCGGACGATAGTCGTCGTAGACGCGATCGAACGCAGCCACATCGCCGGCGCGCAGCCGCGCCACCAGCGAGCGGTCATTTTCCGAACCCATCTTTGTCATAACGCGTGAGCCGGCCTGGCGTGACACTGTCACGACAGCAGCCCACGAGAGTTGTACCAGCCGTCAAGGAGGATCGGTGGACGTCATCACTCTCTTTCGTGAAATCAGTATTTTCGCCAAGCTCACGATAGCGGTATCGATCGTCACGTTCGGTCTCGGTGTTTGGTATGCAATCCGGCCGACCGAGCGGACGCTTCTGTTGATGCGCCCGATGTCACTCTCCGCGATCTTCGCGGCCGTGAGCGGACTTGCGTCTGGCTGGGCCATCGTCCTCGCGGGTGTTGCCGCGACTCCGGACGGGCACCTTCCAGTCCCCGCACTGTATCAGGGCATCGCGGAAACGCTGACGCTGGGCTTTCTTTGCTTTGGGTTTCTCGCTGCCGCCTGGCTCCTGGCAGCGGTTGGGATGCTGCGCCGCAGTGGCGCGATCGAACCGTGACTTGACACCGCTTCCACCGGGTCTTCTCTTGATCGCGCTGACGGCGAGCGCGATCGTGTGCGCGCAGAACGTCCTGTCACTGACCGGATTCAGCTGGGCGACCAGAAAACCAAGAAGCTATGCCTGGCCGAAGTCAGGACGAAGTACATCAGTGAGGCCGATTTCGTGTCCGCACTCGCCGCGAACCGAGACGTCCCCTTGCGTGTGGTCGTGAGTTTGTCGTCGTGAGCGGCGGCCGCTGCCGCCGCCCACGGCGATTGCTGGTTATTCCGGTCGAGCGAAAGTCAGAAGCCGCCGCGATTTCGCCGTTATCGCGAACCCGTGGGGCGACGGACCGTGGTCGTTGACGTCGTACCAACCACGATCTCCGGCATCACTGTCCCTCCTGCGATCGCCTGCTTCGCCTGCCCGAGGCTGAGCGTCGACGCCGAGTTGGTGGCGAGCTCGGATCTCACAAGTTGCGTCGTCCCGTTCGGCAGCTGCTGCGTGCGATAGACAAGGTGTGTGACCGGATCCACATAGGTGCCCGTCATGAGCACTTTCAGCAGATCGAACGAGTAACCATGGTTCTGTACCATGTTCGTCGCGGCATTGAGCTGCCCCTGGTTCTTGAACCCGTAGGCAGCCTCGAACACTGTGCCGGTATAGCCGGCCGCCTGCAACTTCGCCTCGATCTTGGAGCGCAGGGCGCTGTTCTTCTCGAGCTTCTGCCCGACGGACGTTGAGGTGAAATCGATGATCGTCGGCGACGTCTTCGAGGTCGAAGTGCCCGAATTCGTGTAAGTGTTCTTTCCCTTTGCGCCCTTTGCGGTCTTGTCCACCGTCGAGATTCTGGTGTCGGACTTTGCAGACTTCAGCGACTTCCCTGACGCCTTCGGACTGCCGCCCGCGACTTGCTTGGGAGTTGTCTTCGCCGGCTTGAGCGACTTACTGCCTGAAGGGCTCGCGACCTTCGCTGTCGAACCCTTCGAGCCTGACACTTTAACGGTACCGGGCCTGGTGGTGCCGCTCTTCGGCGTCTGCACCTTGGTGGTCGTCGGCTTTCCCGCGGTCGGCCGATTTGACGTCGGCTTGGCGGCCTCGCTCGTCGAAACCGCGATCGCGATTGCAAGCGCAACGAAGAACGTCAGTCGTCGCATTTTGCCCTCCATCCCTTCACCAGTGTGCAACCGCCATGCCCTTGGCTACAGATTTGTAAGTGTCATGCTATGAGCGGATTGCGAGCATCGCGCATGTAGTGAAACACCGAGGATCGACATGGGAATTACAGGGCTGACTGTGTCGACATCCGGCTGGGCATTCATCGACCGGAGCGGCCAGATATTAGGATGTCGCCATGTTCAGTTCGGCATTTGTGATTCTCGCGCTGTTGGCGTTCGGTCAGGCCGCGTCGTGGCGCGACCCTACGTGCGCGGTCTCCTCATCAGGCGCTGTTGTGCGTCACAGCCGACGGCGTAGGTGAAGCCTCGCCGTTTGCAGCCTTCCGCCTCGCTCGATCTGTACCGTACATGTTTCGTCGACTCGATTGAAGACATCTTGAATCTGCCCAAGGTTCATGTCCCGCGCGGGTCGGCCGTCCACTTGCTTGAGAAGATCACCGACGTGAAGCCCCGCGATTGAGGCGGCTGAGTCGGGCGCGATTGCGACGATCGCAAATTCATGGGCTTCGGTCGGCCTTAGTTCGATGCCGCTTGCATCAAAGGGCTGTGGCCCGGTGGGCCGTCCGTTCGGCCTCAACCATAGCTGCTGCCGGCCATAGTCGAATGTCAGTGTGAACCGCCTCAGAAACCCCGTTCCGAGCAGCCCGTCCACGCTGAATGTTGCGCCGGAAGGTGTCGCGATCAACGCCGCGACCGGCCCGGTGATCTCGAATGGCCCGAGGGTGACCGCTGACGCGCGACCGGCTCCGATCGTCATGCCAGGCGAATCGCTGAACCGCGGCAACACAGCGCCGATACGGTCGCCTACGCGGTTCGCGTCCACGAATGGCTTCAATAGGACCAGGTCGTAGTAAGACGCGCCGGTGTCGATCATCAAGGTGGCTTCGACTGGATCAGTGCCACCGAAGCGAATGCGCACCTTCGCTGACGGCGTGGCAGACCGGTCCATCGTGATGGGAATTGCGACGGCGCCTGCGGGGGGGCGGAACCCGGATGCCGGAATCAGACGCACCGAAGGCGTCAGATAATCGAATTCAATCGCGTAGTCGGGAAGGAGTCCCAGGCCGAGGACGCAATCGATGTCGGGAACGACGGTCGGTCTGTTCACCAACACGAGCGTCGCATCGTGCAGAACGATGGAGCCGATTTCGACGGTCACGCCACGGACGCGCTGGTCGCGGCTGACCTCTGGCCCGACGCCCGCGTTCGTCCCCGTGGCATTCGCCTCAAGACCCGCATTCAGCGCTTTGGTGAGATCAAGGGACAGCACTCGGCTGCCGCCAGAATCAGCATTGCACCAGAACGTGTGTTCCTTGACGCGGACCGGAATCAGCATCTGCGACGCACCTTCTGCGTCCAATTTGGCTGGCAGCCTGACCTCACCTTGGTGATCGGACTGCACTGCCGCAGACGACGCGAGCACACTGACTGTGATGACGAGCGGCGCGAATACCGTGACGGCAAACAGTGACCTTGACATTCGCTGTCTCCGCGCACAGCATGTCACATAGACATCTATGAGACAAGGCAAGGACAAGCTGCAAGGCACGCTGGAAATGCTCGTGCTCCGAGTGCTCGCGTCCAGCGGCGAACTGCACGGCTGCGCCATATCTGATCGCATTGCGGACATTTCGGCCGATGCACTGCGTGTTGAGGAAGGGTCCCTCTACCCGGCACTCCACCGCATGGAGGAGGCCGGCTGGGTCACGTCCGACTGGCGAGCGTCGGACAATAACCGACGTGCGCGCTTCTACAGCATCACGCGCCGCGGACGAAAGCGCGTCGACCAGGTGCAGCGAGATTGGTTGGCGCACGTAGAAGCGGTGACGCGAGTCTTGAAGCAGGCCTGACGTGGGCGCCTTCCGACGTTTCGCAAGTTTGTTTCGCGCGAGGTCTATCGAGCGTGATCTCGAAGATGAAATTCGCTTTCATCTGGAGGAGCGCGCCCGCCGCAATCTCGTCGCAGAGATGGATCCCGCGGCAGCCGCGCGCCGGGCGCGGGACCGGTTTGGAAGCATCGATCGTGCGAAGCGTGGTATGCGTGCGGCGCACACCCCGACGGCCGCTGACGCAGTGATGGTCGCGATGTCGATTGGCGCACTGGTGCTGGCCACGGCCATGTATTGGCGCGCAGCGACCCACGTCTACGATTTGGGGCCCGGTGTCACGCCGCCAGTTCCCCTTGCCCGTTTGACGCCCCAATACACCATGGCCGCGCGACAAGCGAAGATTCAGGGCACTGTTCGTGTACGGTGCGTGGTCGTCAAGAGCGGCGTGTGCAGGGACGTGACGGTTATCCAGTCGGTCGACCCATCACTCGGGCTCGACGGCGCGGCTGTACAAGCCCTCAGTGCGTGGCGGTTCAAGCCAGCACGCGTCGAGGGGAAGGCGGTTGCATCGCGGGTATTCGTCGACTTTGCATTTGCATTGCGTTGACCGAACCGAGCGCATCGTTCAGCTTTCGCTCGCGCTCGCATCGACGTGCCTAGGTCGTTGAATTTGGTTGCTGGTGCGGAAGAAAAGGATATGAACCTTCACGACCTTGCGGCCACAAGCTCGCTGACGGCAACGGCCGCCACTTGGCGCAGGATCTAAGCTGGGGCACCGGTTTGAATCGTTTTTCCAGCCAAACGCGATGCCCAGGACCTTTGAGCCGATGGAGCCGGATATTTCGCCCTCCTGTATGGAGAGCATCATGAAAATATCCGGGTCGATCCTGCTGGGTTCGTTGCTGTCGCCAGCGATCGCGTATGGACAGCCCGCGCAGCCCACCCTCGCGTTCGTTGAGAATGAGGTCCGTCCCGGGGAAACACTCCTGGTCACAACCAGCGATGGAACGCGGATGACCGGCCGCCTCCGCGCGTTGACGGCCGCATCACTGGCGATCGAAACGGCCGATGGAGTGCGAACCCTGCGTGCCGAGCAGGTCCAACGTATTGTCGTGAAGGACTCCATCCGCAACGGTCTCCTGATTGGACTTGGCACGGGCGCCGCCATCGGCGCAACGGGCGGTCTCCTGGTCAACGCGGTCTGCGTGAACGAAACAGGAGCGTGTCCCGGTGTGGTGCTCTTTCTCACCGGCATTGGCGCCGCAGCCGGTGCGGGGCTTGGAGCGGGAATGGACGGCTTGCGCCATCGGACCGTGCTCGACCTCATGCCTGATATGCCGCACGAATTCTCTCCGGAGATCGGCCTCAACCTCGGTGTGGCGCGATCGAGGATGTTCGGCGCTGGCCTCATCGGCCCACCGAGCCTGGGCGCGGGATGGTTCATACAGCACACGTCCGGTTTCGGACTAGCGCTGGACGCAACTCGAACGGTCGGGCGTGCAACGCACACCGTCTCGTGTGCGAACGTCAGTCACCAGCAGGCGCCGATCGTAAACTGCGTCGGCGACGGCAAAGAAGGCGTCGTCGACACCACGATCGCAACCGCGAAGGCGCAGTACTATTTCAGGCGATCCCGCGTGCAGCCCTACGTCTCGGGCGGTGCGGCGCTCTACCAGGATTCATTGTTAATCGTCAACAACGTGCAGCCCTTCCCGAACCGTCCACCGTTCGCGCTGCAGTCGCTTGGCCGTCATCGCGGCATGGCAGTCGTTGCCGGTGGCGGTCTGCGAGTCGGGGGGCGCCGTGCCTCGCTCCGTCCGGACGTGACGCTCTACAAAAGCGGTCGGTGGACACACGTGCGCGCCAGCGTCGGGGCTGCTTTCGGATGGTAATCGGCGCACACGTTTCTAGTCTCCGTTCCGTAGTGATGGCGCGCCGGGATTCTCAATCGGTTCTTTCAGCTTCTTCTAGATTTGCGGCTTGAACGTGCGAGAGCGCATGGTCTGCTGAAGCTGACCGGCCTGGTGGGCCCGGGGCAGCAGTAGGGTGCTCTGATCGAGCCGTTAATAGGAATCGGTCGAAGTCTGCAAGTTGGTTGAGCACCACTCGATCTAGTGGCCCCGACCACCGTCACAACTAAACTGCTGATACGCGTGGACGTTCACACCGCACACGGCGACGTCGCCGACGAACTCGCTGACGTCCGCGAGGCAGTCGTCGGCGAGGCGACGGAGGTGCGCGCGTTGGAACTCGGACGTCTCGACGCGATGATCGATGGCCTGTGGCCGCAGGTCCGTGAAGGTCGCCCACCGGCGGTGTCGGCCGCGGTTCGCCGCCGCGTTTGGACCAGCGCGTTAGCGGCGCGGCGCGGTGGCTACATACAGGTCGCGCCCGCCCTGCCCTCCGGGCCTGTCGGAGTCGAAGTAGAGGGTGCGGCCGTCCTTGGCCAGGGCTGGTGCGCCGTCATCCTCCGGAACGTTGATCGGCGCGCCCAAATTGACCGGGGTGGCCCAGCCCGCGTCGAGGCGAGGGCGGATCGCGCTCCAGAGGTCCTTCTTACCGAGGCTGCCCGGTCGACTTGAGGTGAAGAGCAGCTCGAGCCCGTCGCTTCGCAGCGCGGTTCGAGTGTCTCGCGCCTTCGAGCTGACCGAGGCGACCAGTGTCGCGGCGCCGAACGCGGAGACGTCGACGCCGCGGACTTCGTAAATGTCCCAATCGCCGTACCCCGCCGCGACCGCCGCAGGCCGATTGAAGCTGCAGAAGATTAGCGTCTTCTCGCCCGATGGGGCCTCGAAGTAGGTTGGGCCGTCGTCGTCCTGCGGAGAGTTGATGGTGCAGCCAAGATTGACGGCCGCCTCCCATGCGAAGTCGTCGTGTGGATCCGCCCGGCGGGCCGACCAGATGTCGGTGCCGCCACAGCCGCCTCGACGATCGCTGCCGAAGAAGACCAGCCGGCCGTCGTTCGAGAACGTGATCGCGTTGTCGTCGCCGGCGCTGCTCAGCGCATCGACTTTGCGCGGCGGCCCCCACGCCTCGCGGAGTGATCGACGCTGGATAACGTACAAATCCGAGTGCTCAACGGTCCCGACAGATCCGGGTCGATCGGAACCGAAGAACAGGCTAAGCCCATCGGGCGATATGCTCGGTCGTTGCTCGTTGGCGGGCGTGTTCACCACGACCCCGAGGTTGCTCGGGGCGCCAAAGGTCGGCACCAGGCTGGCGGCGAACACAGGCCGCGCTCTGTGACATCCCGTCGTAGAGATGGCGAGAGCCAAGAGCGCCACGGTAGCGGCCGGTCGGACCTGCCTCTGCCTCTGCTGCAAGCTGTCATGTTACTGCGTCTTCGTGGTCCGCTGTACGTCTCATTCCTGCGGAGCCGTCCTTGGTGCGTATTCCGGGGCTCCCGCCGCGGGTGCGGCAATCGTCGATGTCGTAGCACGGGCGCAACCACCCGAAACGCCACCTAAGCATTGAATTGAAGGGTAATGCGGAAGAAAGGATTTGAACTTCACGACCTTGCGGCCACAAGCTCCTGAGGCCGTGCGTCAACGCCTTCGCCCTGGCGGCGCTGCATAGTACCCGCCGACTTGCGCGCCCGAGACGGGAATCCATCGATAGCCGGAGTCACGCAAGGCCCTCCACTCCGGATTTGAATTGACGATCGCACGCGACAAGAATGCCCGGCAGGACCATCGCACGCGCCAACTCCTCACTGGAGCGTTGGTGCCGTTCGAGCGCGGCGCGCTGATCAGCGAGCCTGCCGCCGATGTTCATTTACCGTCTCGCTTGCCCGCGGCGTTCTGGAGAGTCGAGATCGAAACTCCGCCGGTCATGGACTGTCCGTCGGTGGACGGCTCTCGCTTGCCCGCGGCGTTCCGCAGAGTCGCGACCGAGAATCCGCCGGTCATGGATTGTCCGTCGGTGAACAGCCAGTCCTTGACGTCGTCCGTCTGGATCGTTACGGCATCACCGAGATTCAGCCCGATGTCCTCGACGGGATCGTTCCCAAGTGCGCCGGAAATCGTGCCGCTCCCCAAGGCGGTTACTATGATCCAAATGTGCTCGTTGCCCCCGCCCTTGATGGGCGCAGAGTATTTCACAGCGCACTTTCGCCCTGGCCGGTGCTCGTTGAACGCCGCAACGAACTCGGGCCAGCGGCGCTTGGCTTCAGCAGCCGCGGCCACAAGGCCCGGGTCGTCCGCGCCGAGTTGCACGACGTTGCCCCCCTCGATCTTCTTCTTACAGGCCGGGACCAGCAACGTTGTGACCACGAGGAGGCCGATCAAGATTCGCCTCATGCGCCCTCGCCTTCTCCAAGCACTTTCGCGATTTTGATGAACGGTTCCACCAGCGTCGCTGGTTATAGAACACTTCGAGGTAGTCGAACAACTGAGCGTTCGCGTCGGTATGACTGGCGAGCCGTTCGCCGCAATTCCAACAGCTCGGTCTTGTGTCGACGAGCAGATCGATGAACGGTAGCTGACGCAGGGACGATTCTGGGTGGGGAACGCGCGAGGCTATGCGAGACTTCTTCCAGGCGTTTCCTTGTCGTGAAGCTGTGTGGTCGGGTGGGGTGAGGCATGGCGCGTCGATTAGAAAAAGCGAAGAAGGCCGCGCCGAAAGCGACCGCAACGGAGGCACCACTCACCGCGCCCGGGGTACGGGCTATCTTTTCGCCGACGCTCGATTTCTTATGCGTAGGCGGCATTGGCATCTGTGCCCTGGCGGCGCTCGCTCTGAGTCCTAGGGACTTTGCGTCCTATGCCTACTGGCCCGCGACGATCCTGGGTCTCCAGATCCTGTTCAACTTCCCGCACTTCATCGCCTCCTATCGCCTGCTCTACCAATCCAAAGAGATTGTCTATCGCTACAAGTGGGCCTCGATTTACCTACCGATCGTGCTCGGTTCATATTTGCTGTTTTCGTTGATTCATCCGGTTGTGTTCCGCGAGCCGGTCAACGCCAAGTACTCGGAGCTGGCCGACTTGATCTCCGGTATGTATCTGGCCGCCCACTACGCGGGGCAGACCTGGGGAATGGTGGCCTCCTTCTCCTATCTCGGTGGCGTACAGATTCAAAAGATCGAACGGCAGATGCTACGCACCGTTCTTCTCGTGTTCGTGGCCTGGCACGTCGCGATCGCCAACCATCTGGTGCCGAAATACACACTGTTCGTACCGGAGCTGAAGCCTTTTTTGGATAGCCTGTTCGAGGTCATCACGCCCTTCGCCCACGTCGCGATGGTGGTCACGATTGCGGTCTTCGTTCGCATGGGTTACCGAACCAAACGAGTGCCACCGCTCTCGGCGTTGGTGCCGATCCCACTTCTCTACTTCGGGTATCTGGTCTTTACCCGCGGCTATGCGGGTTTGTTGCTCCTGCAGGTCTGCCATGCGCTGCAATACCTGATTTTCCCGTTACGGGTGGAAATCAATCGCTGCAACATTGAAGAGAGCCACGCTGAGCGAAACCATATCGTCCTGTACGTGCTCGCCCTCATCGCTGCCGGTGCTTTTGTGTTCCTTGGACCCGACGCGCTTCCAGGCAAGACCTTACCGTTTGGCGCCATGATTCTTTTGGCCCTCATCAATATTCATCACTACTTCATCGATGGTTGTGTTTGGAAAATCAGCACGCCCGAGGTCAAGAAGGATCTGTTCCGCCACCTCAGTCGTTCACCATTGCCCTCGTCGTTCGCGAAATCGAGCGCCCAGGTCTGATTCAGCACCGGCGAGGCGGCCAAGGGCTGTGACACGTAAACCGCCTTCCCTTGACAGTCGTGAAACGGCGTCACTATAGTGTGCGGGCCCATGGTGCGCAAAGCTGTTTTCGCCATACGCAAGCATAGGCGAACCGAGTGGGCCTACAGAGACGTAGGGGTACTGGGATGAAGAATGGAATGGACCGTCGGACGCTGCTGAAACGGGGCGCCGGACTGCTCGCGGCGTCGTGGGTCTTGCCGAGGATCGGTCTGAAGGCGGCCAGTGAGCGGATCAATGTCGCTTCCATCGGCATCGGCATCATGGGTAACGGGAACCTTCGACGGATGCTCAGTAACCCTGACCTTCAGGTAGTCGCCGTGTGCGACGTCGACGAATGGCGCTTGAATGACGCAAGGGACACGGTCGAAACCGCGTACGCGGCCGCAACCAAGCATGGGAACTACAAGGGCTGCATGGCCACCAAGGACTTCCGTGAGATCCTGGCGCGTCCGGATATCGATGCCGTTCTGATTGCCACCGGGGACCGATGGCATGCGGTCATCTCAACGATGGCCGCAAAGGCCGGTAAGGATGTCTACTGCGAGAAGCCCGTTTCCCTCACGATTCACGAATCGCGGGTAATGGTCGATACCTTCCGTCGCCATAATCGGATCCTCCAAGGGGGCTTTCAGCAACGCTCCGTCGACGACTTCGCCGCCGCCCGCCGCCTCATTCAGAACGGCAAGATCGGCAAGCTGAAGATCATCTACTGCAATTGGTACGGAACGAGCCAGGTCCTCAATCTTCCCCCGGAGACTCCACCTCCCGGCCTCGATTGGGATATGTGGCTCGGCCCGTCGCCGTACCATCCTTTCAACAGCCGTTACCACCCGGTCGGTCAGCGGGGTTCGCGAACTGTGCCTTGGGACATCCAGCGAGATTTCGCAGGGGGCAGCATCACGTCCAATGGCGTGCATCACCTGGACATCGCGCAGTGGGTGATGGGAATGGACGACAGCGGCCCTATCGAGATCGTTCCCGGCACGCCCGAGCGTCGGATCATCGACTACAAGTACGCAAACGGCGTCCTCGTGCAGTCGTTCCAGGGCCGGCTCGATCCCAAGTTCCAGGAGATTCCGGCCGGCTTTGATCCCGCGACGCGCTTCCAGTGGCAGATCCTGTTCGTCGGCGACCGCGGATGGATCGTTGCCGGACGTGAGGGCCCGCTGCAGGCCTCAAACCCTGCCATCCTGGCGGACGTGAAGCTGACACCGCCAGAGCCGCTGCAGGCCCCCGACGCGAAGACTGGTGCCACGTCGCCGCAGCAACTGGCCGAGATGATTTATCGGGCGCGCGGTTACGCGCACCACGATAACTGGATTCAGTCGATTCGGCTCCGCTCGCAGCCGGTGTCGAACGTGGAGGCGGCGACGCGATCGACCAACGTCGGGCACCTCGCGAACATCGCCACGTGGACGGGCCGCACCCTGAAGTGGGATCCGATCAAGGAAGAATTCATCGGCGACGACACGGCCAATCGCATGCGGCAGAGGGCCATGCGGGCGCCGTGGACGGTGTAGCGGCAGAATAGCTTCGGTGGAGACAAACGATGGCGCAAGCACCCCAGACATCGGCACCGGCTCCGCAGACACCTCCAGCAGGTCCGCCCCAGACTCCCGCGGCTCCGCTGCCGACGTTGGAGCAGTCCTTCGAGTTGCTGAAAGAGTTCAAGTTGGGAACCGACTCGACGGGTCTGATCCCTATCGAGCGGGCGGTCATGGAGGTGCATGGGAATGAGACCGCGCGGGCCGCGCTCGAAAAGCAGCTCGTTGCGTATCTTGGCAGTTCCTACTCCTCCGTGACCCGCTCGTTCGTCTGCCGCCAACTGGTCCTCATCGGATCGGCGGCGTCCGTGCCCGCGGTGACGCCCCTGGTCCTCGACGAGGACTTGTCGGTCCATGCCCGCAATGCGCTCGAGCGTATTCCTGGATCAGAGTCCGAGAAGGCCCTCCGCGATGCGCTCGGCCAAGCGAAGGGACGCACGAGAATCGGTGTGATCAATTCCGTCGCCGCGCGACGGGATGCGGCGAGCACGCCAGTCCTCATCAGAATCCTGGGCGAGGACCCCGCGTCCGCGGCGGCAGCCGCCAAGGCCTTGGGAGAGATCGGCACGCCCGAGGCGGCCAAAGCGCTCACCGCCGCTCGCGGGAAGGGACCCGCGCCGGTGCAGCAGGCCGTCGTGGACGGCACGCTGATTTGCGCCGACCGGCTCGTGGCTGACGGCCATCGTAGTCAAGCGATCTCACTGATTGAAGGCCTGACCGACGCATCCCAACCGGAGCATGTGCGCGGCGCAGCCAAAAGGATGCTGTCCGCGGTGACGCGCAAGTCATAACGCCGCGGCATCGATATGGCGTAGAGGCCCAGGGCGAAAACCGTGAAGTGGCCCCTTTTCTGGAGCGCCTTTTCCCTTCTGCCTGTTCTCTTGCCGCTTGCCGTTCCCCAAGCGCAGGAACAGCCGGCCAGGGAGCGGCATGTAAGCGAGTTTCGTGGTCTCACAATGGGCGGGACCTTTTCGGTGAAGATCGTGACTCCCAAAGACGAACTGGAGACTCCCGGTCTTCAGGATGTTGATCGGGTGCTCCGTTCCAGCCTCGATCGGATTGAAGGGCTCATGTCCACCTGGGACCCGGACTCAGAGCTCTCTCAATTCAACCGATCCACCAGCCTCGAACCATTCACCGTCGCGCCAGAGACGTTCGCCGTCTTCAAGTGGTCACTCGACGTGGGGAGTGTTACGGGCGGGGCGCTCGACGTTACGGTCGCACCGCTGGTTGACGCGTGGGGTTTCGGACCCAGCGGTCCGCGCAAAACGCTGCCGACGAACGACGAGATCGCGCGGCTGCGGCAGGCGGTGGGCCTGGGCCGAGTGGAGCTCAATTCGACGGCCATGACCGTGCGAAAGACGAGGCCGGACGTGCAGTGCGACCTCTCGTCGGTGGTTCCCGGT
>DATJKH010000039.1:0-54918 GCA_035491715.1 Vicinamibacterales bacterium
CTGGGCCAGATGATCTCGATCTGTTGAATCGTGCGCGCCGTCCCGACGCCTGCGTGCAGTCGGATCTCGCTGGCGCTCAAATAGCTCGAGACGTTGTTGATTTCTCTGACCTGCAGGGCTTCCGAGGCCTGAATCTTCACCTGCGCGCCCAGCCCAAATGTATTGCTCTTCTTCCCTCTGGCGCGAATGGTGATCCAGTTTGCGGCTCCCACGCCCTGATTCTTGAGCAGCACCGCGCGTTGGCCGAGACCCGAGATCGCAACATCCAGATTGCCGTCATTGTCGAAATCAGCAACCGCCAGGCCGCGGCCGATTCGTTCGGCCTGTAGCGCCGGACCGCCGGCCGCGGTCGCATCCCTGAACTTGCCGCCGATGTTCTCGAACAGCAGATCCTTCTGCGCGTAGGTAAGGTTCGGCTGATAGAGCCTGACGTTGTCGATCACATGGCCATTGGTGATGTGGATGTCGAGATCGCCGTCGTTGTCGAAGTCATACATCTTCGTGCCGAAACCCAACGGCAGGAATGCCGCTCCCATTCCGGCCGTCGCCGACACATCTTCAAACGTGCCATCGCCACGATTCTGATAGAGCGCGTTCAACTCTTCGGAGAAGTTGGTCACGAAGATGTCGGGATAGCCATTGCCGTCAATGTCGGCGCAGTCGACGCCCATCCCGGCCTGCGGTTTGCCATTCGAATCGAACCCGACGCCAGCGGCATACGCGACGTCGGTAAACGTACCGTTCCCATTGTTGCGATAGAGAAAGTTACGCACGGTATCGTTGGCGATATAGATGTCGGTGTCGCCGTCGCGATCGTAATCGCAGAACGTCACGCCGAGTCCTTTGCCGGCAGGATTGGCGATGCCTGCCTGTTTCGAGACATCGGCGAACGTGCCATCACCATTGTTGTGAAAGAGTCGATCGGCCATGCCGTCGAACTGCGTCGGGTGGCAGTACATCCGGTAGCCACCTTTCTTGAGGCCGCAGTAGGGATTCTCGTCGAGCCGATAGTCCAGGTAGTTGACGACATACAGATCCAGGCGACCGTCGCGATCGTAGTCGAAGAACCCGGTGCTCGTGCTCCATTCGTTCGGACCGCCGGCGACGCCGGCCTTGGCCGTGGCGTCGCTGAACGTGCCGTCTCCGTTGTTGTGAAACAGGATGTTCGGTCCAAACGCGGTGACGTAGAGATCGAGATTCCCGTCGTTGTCGTAGTCCCCGACCGCAACACCCGTCTTGTAGGCCTTCGCCGCCGGGCCATCCTTGCCGCCACTATTTGCGCCGACGCCCGCGCGTTCGGTCACGTCAGTAAAGCTGCCGTCCCTGTTGTTGTGGTAGAGCGCATTTGGTGTGCCTGGTGCACCGTTGACGAAGTACAAGTCCGGAAAGCCGTCGTTGTCGTAGTCGATCCAGGCGAGACCGGAGCCGAACGTCTCGAACATGAACTTGTCAGGCGATGCGCCGGATTTGTGCGCGAACGTGATCCCGGCTTTCGCCGTGACATCGGCAAACAGCGGGCGAACCGCCGGTTTGTTGCCGCGCGTTTGCGCGGTGAGCAGGAGCGGCGATAACACACACGCAATCGCGGCCAGGTGTGTCGACCGCGTCACTCGCGGACCCCGGGCTTCTTCGCCGCCAGTCCCGCGTCGATGAGCTTTCGATCGCTCTCGGAGAGCGGCGCACCGCCCTTCGCGGCACGGGCCGCATGCTCGGACGCGAGCTTGAATTGCCCCTGACGCAGGTAAACCTGCGCGATGGCGTTGTTGGCCAACCCGTGAGCGGGGTCCGCGGCGAGCGCTTTCCTGAGCGCGTCGGCCGCAGCGGCGAGCTGGCCGCGCTTCATCTTCACCAATCCGAGCTCGAGATAGAGATCGAACTCGAGCTGCTGGTGCTCGACGTAAGAAGCGGCGAGCGACGCGTTCGGTTTCGGTTGTGCGCGGATCAATTCAGCCTCGGCGCGCTCGAGAAGGCCCTTCGATCGATACGCGCGCGCGAGCTGAATCCGCAAGTCAGCACGCGACGGATCCAGCTTTGTTCCTTGCGACAGCACCTTCATCGCATCGTCAAAACGACCCGCCTGGTTGTAGACCGTGCCGAGTGCCAGATACGCCTCCGGCTTGCCGGCGTTGGCATTGACGACCTGCTCCAACTCCTTCATCGCGTCTGTAGTCTGACCGAGATCGAACAGCGCGAGGCCCAGGTAATAGCGTCCCTCGAGCAACGACGAGTCTGCCTGCAGTGCCTGACGCAGGATCTCGACCGCCTTCCGCGGGTTCTTCAACCGACGCTCGGTTTCACCGAGCGACGCCAGGAATTGCGGATTGCCCGGCGCTTTTTCGAGCGCCGCTTCGAGCTCTTCCTTCGCTCGCGGCGGACGACCCATGTCCAGGTAGATGTGAGCGAGGTAGAAGCGAGCCGGTGCGAGCCCTGGATCGATCTCGATCGCCTGACGCAACTCTGCGATCGCTTCGGCGAGCATCTCCTGCGTCCCGAGTCCGCGATATGCCAATCCCAGCAGGACATGCGCCTCGACTGATTTCGGATCGTCGGCAAGCACACCTTTCAGCGCGGCGACGTCGTCGGTGAAGTGCGGGGTTGCGGAGAAGAGATCGGCGCGAACGCGATTGAGTCGTTCTTGAACTGGAGCGTTCGACGAATTCTGTGACGCCTGCGCATTTACCAACGGAGCGGAAACCGCCGACAGCGGGACGACAAGGAGCACGAATGCAAAGCGCATCAGCATTTGGCAGGGAGACCTGTTTGCGATGATTGGCTCGCATAAACCCGAAGTCAAGGGACATATAATCTTCACCTCGACCTCGAAGGAGTTTATGTGAAACCAGCAAGGACGAATCGTACGCGATTTGCAGCGGCCGCGACCTCGGTGCTGCTGCTCACGTGGACAGGCGTGGAAGCGCAGAAGACCAGCCTGGCCGAGGTAGCCGCCGGCCTGTCCGGTACATGGAAAGTGAATCGTGAGCTCAGCGACGCGTTGTCAGATCCGGCACGCGGCGGCCGACGCGGCGGTGCGCTCTTCACTACAGCGACACCTATCGCGCCTCAGCGCGGTGGCGGTGCTGATGCCGCCACAAACTCCGATCTCACACCCGACGAACTCGCCGCACTAGCTGCCATGCGCGAGCTTCAGCGGGTCTCCGAAATAATTACTGTCAAGGCGTCGGTCGATTCGGTCAGCTTCAGCGACGCTCGCGGCGAACGGACGTATCCCGTGAACGGCAAAAAGGTCACCCTGGATATTGCGGGCGCCAAGGTGAACGTGAAGAGCAGCTGGGACAAGAACGCACTCAAGCAGGAGTTCTCGACGCCGAAGGCCACTTTCCGGGAAACGTGGGAAGTGGACCAGAACAATCGGCTGGTGCTCAAAGCAAAGTTAGAGAGTATGACGATGGTGTCGAAAGAGCTGAAGACAGTTTTTGATAGGCAGTGATCGCTGCTGGCTCTTGCTTCTCGCTTCCTCGGCTTTTCTCCGGGCGGATAGCGAGTAGCGACGACCGCACAGAAAAAAGGGGCGGGCCCGAAAGCCCGCCCCTTCTTTTTGTCGTCTGACGCGCGCTAGAACTGCACGCGAAGCGTCAACTGGATGAACCGCCCGTAGTTGTTGTTGATGGCGTTGGTCGACCAGTTGTTGGCCGCGCCGAAGCCGGCGTTTCGCGGCAGGTCGCGTCCTGCTGCGAGCACCGTTCCGGTCGCTCCAGGCGCCAGCGTCGTGTCGCCCGGGTTGACGACGTACTGCGGATTGCGCAGCGTCATGTCGGACGGGCTGTTGAAGCTGGCCGTGGTGTTCCGGCCGGTGATGATCGCCACGTTGAACGCGTTGTAGGCGTCCAGCCGCACCTGGAACTGACGGCCGCCGCCGAACGGGAAGTTGCGCGCGATGGCGAGGTCAGTCGTGTGATCCGGGCAACCAATCAGGTAGTTACGACCTGATTCGAGGCCGACGCTGTTGTACTGCGGCCCAGCCACGCTCCCAGTATTGAACTGGATGTATGGGTTGCTCGAGCAGCCCTTGCCGAGATCGCCATTGATGACGACGCGGCCGTTGTAGTCGGGCGTACCGGTGATGTTCACGGCGCCGATACCGCTCTGGTAGTTGTAGCCCAGATCGTAACGGTTGCCGGAACCTCCGGTGAAGAGACCGGAGACCTGCCAGTTGTTGATCACTGCTCCGAGAATCTTTCCCGAGGTGTTGTCGGTGTTGTAGTCGGGCAGATCCCACACCCAGTTCGCCTTCACCAGGTGACGCTGGAGGTTGAGCATCTCGTTGAGCTGCTCGTACTGACCCTGATCGGACCGGGTCGAGATCGTTCCGTCTGCGGCGTGCTGCAGGCGCTGCTGCAGGCCGGTGTTGCCGGTGAACGACATGCTCAGGACGTAGTTGACACCGAACGAGAACCCGTTCCGGAATCGACGGTTGTAGTTCGCCTGGAGCGAATGATAGTCGTCGAAGTACTCCGTGGTGTTCTGCGCGATGGTGTTGAGCCCGCGGAACGGCCGCAGCAGGTTCGTCGTCAGGGAGTTCTGCGCGGGGAATGCCGGCGCTCCCTTGGTCGTGTCCTGATTCTGCTGAAGATACGCGGTCCCGAAGTCGATCGAGTTGAGGTTGACCGTCTGGCCGCCCTGGAAGTTACCCAGGCGGTTGTAGCCGTGATTGCCGACATACGAGATGTCAACAACCGACGCCCATGGCAGCGTCTTCTGGAATCCGGCCTGCCACTGGACCGAGGCGGGCACCTTCGCATCGTACTGGAAGGTCACCATCGCCGGCACGGGGCCGAACGCAAGTCCGCCGGCCTGTCCGACGTTCTGGAGGAAGCCAAAACGCAGGTCGGTCGACGTGGCGATCGGTGGGTTGCCCGGGATCGAGAACACTGTGTTGCCGTCCGGCCGGTCGTAGAACAGACCCGCGCCGCCGCGGAACACGAGGCTCTGATTGCCGCTGACGTCGTACGCCATGCCGAAGCGCGGTCCGAATACCATGTTCGGCCAGGTGTAACCGGTCTTGGCGATGCCGTCGCCTGCCTGCTTGATGCCGTTCAGCGCATTGCCGCTTCCCGGGATCGGGGTGCCGATCGCCGCCGAGGTGTTCGGAATGCCCGGCACGGTGAGGATTTGGTTATTTCGCGGATCCATGGCGTTCAGGTTGTTGCCCGAGCACGGAGATGCGCCGATGCATCCGGGGACATAGAGGTACGGCGCGGCGGCCGCGCTCCACTGTTCAGGGAAGAAGTTCGACATCTGCTGGAACTGGTCGTACTGCGGCTGCTGATGCGTGATGCGCAGGCCGTAGTCCAGCGTCAGTCGGCTGTTCACCTTCCAGTTGTCCTGAATGTAGCCCTCGGTGTTGTTGTAGATCATGCTGCCTTCGACGAACTTCGAGGCCTGCAGATATTGATTGAACACGCCGACGGCGGCGTTCGCGTATCCGAAGCCGGTGTCGAGCGCGTTGTTCACGTTGTTGCCGAAGTCCACGAACCCCTGGAAAGTCAGGTTCGCGATGCCGCCGGCGCCGACGTTCTGCGCCTTGAAGCTATGGTTGTTGTAGAAACCGCCCTTATACGTGTGGCGGCCTGCAACCTTCGTCAACGAAACCGCCACGTCCTGCGTGCGGTTGATGTTCAGCCAGCCGGGATATCGCTGGTTGGGTGGCGCCGCGCCGATGCGGCCGCCCCAGCCGAACACCGGCGGCATGTTCATTCGCGAGCCGTCCCAGAATGGCGGCTTGGTGTCCTCCAGGACCTCGAACGCATACGATTCCTTCGGGACGTTGCCTGCCTCCGGATAGATGAGCGGGAAACCGGCGAGGCCGTTCAGCCGGTTCGACGAGTCGTTCATCAGGATGCCGTTCTCGTTTCCACCGGTCAGCTCGTTACGGATAAAGCCGTAGGTGCCTTCCAAGAACGTGGTCGGATTGATCGCGTAGTTCGTCGTGATCGCGTAGTTGGTGATGAACGGATACGGGAACAACACGTCAGTGAAGCCGGGGATCAGGCCAGGCGTCGTCAGCGCGCGCGCACGCTGGCCAGAGTACTTGCCCGTCACGCGGAGTTTCGACGAGATCTGGTAGTCGAGGCGGATCGCCGGCTGCTGCGTCAACTGATCGACTCGCGGCAGATCGGGGAACCCGGCGCCGCCGACCTGATAGTTGTAGTTCGTTCCGGCTGCCTGGCTAAGGTTCGGCGCCGGATAGCGATTCAGGATCGCCATGCCGAGCGGATACAGCCGATTCGCCGGAATCTTGCCAACCACGCCACCATCCTGGAAGCATCCCGCCGTGCTGCTTGTACTGCACGCAGCACTCGAATTCGGATCCTTGATCAGGTTGAACAGGGCAGCGTTGTTGTCGAGCGTCTGCGAAAAGTCTCCCGCTCGTTCGAGGGTGGTCGGCACTCTCAGACGGACCGGGTTGCCGTTGTTGATCGGGTTGTTGGTCGGACGATACTCGTGGCTGTAGAAGAAGAACAGCTTGTTATTGCCGCCCGGTTTGCCAACGGGACCGCCGATTGAGTACCCGAGTGTTTTTGAATCCGCCTTCGGTTTCGGGTCCTTATTCAGCTCGTTGAGCTTTCGGTTGGAATTCCAGTCGGAGTCGGTGAGCAGGTCGTAGCCCGATCCGCGGAACCGATTGGTACCGCTCTTGGTGACCGCGGTGATCTGCAGTCCGCTCGAACGTCCAAACTCCGCCTGATACCCCTGCGTCAGGACCTTGACTTCAGCAATCGACTCGACGTTCAGCGCGAGCATCTGGCCGTTGTTGCCCGTATCCATGGCCGAGATGCCGTCCATCATGATGTTGTTCTGACCGGCGCCGCCAATACGCGTGGCACCTGCCGATGCACCGCCGGCCTGGACGCCGGGAGTCAACTGGGTAAAGTTGATGAAGTTCCCGTGGCTGATCGGCAGATTCTCAATCTGCTCGGTTGAAACTGCGAAGGACCGTTCCGCGCTCTGCGACTGCACGAGCGCAGCTTCGGCCGTGACATTGACGGTTTCGGTGGCGCCGCCGACTTCGAGCGTCATCGCCGGGACCGCGACGCGGTCACCGCCGCTGACATTGATGCCCGTGCGTCGGACGGTCTTGAACCCATCCATGGAAACTTCCACGGTATAGGTATCAGCAGTCACGTTGGGGATAACGTAGACGCCTACTTCGTTCGTGGTCACAGGAGCACTCTTGGTCCCGCGCGCTTCGCTGACAAGAATCACGGTTGCGCCGGGAACCACACCACCCTGTGCGTCTTTTACGGTGCCGGTGACGTTACCGGTCGTAATCTGGGCCGAGACGGGATTGGCTGCGACGAGCAGCACAACCAGCGCCGCGAACATTCCTCGCCCACACGCTTTGATCACACTCCACCTCCGGCAAACGAGCCTCGTACCGGTCGGACATGCCCACAACGGAAAATGTCCGATCACTCCTCAACTGTGAGTAAGCCGGGCGGTTTTACCATGCCGACGAGGGGTTGTCAACGAAACGTCGCACCCGGGTTAAATCCATGCAAAAATGTCGTTTCTGTTAGATGTAAACCGTTACTCGGCGGGTTTTGGCGTATGACTTTTGGCATATTACAGACAAGGGTGTCGCGCCGGTAAACGAGGCGCGACATTTGACGCGTATATGCTCTCGTTGTGTGCTGACTTTGGGCAGTTTCAATTTCCTGTCTCCAGTGGCCATTGCGCCGAACTGGGAATTCTCCGTATGCAGAACTGTGCACTGGAAACGGGTGACTGGTAACTTCTGGACTCATGGTGGACGCCGTCTGCTGACGGTGAGGGAGGATGTATGAGAAAGGCAATCGCCCTTTGTGGCGGTGCAATGCTCGCGATGACCATCAGCGGAACGGCGCAACAAGCAGCGCCCCAGGCCCCTCCGGCGCAAGGCGCTCGCGGCGGCGGGGGGGGCGGCCGCGGTGGTGCAGTGGGTACGGCGTTATTCACCGTTGCCGACGGCAACAAAGACGGCGCTGTCAGCCGCGACGAATTGAAAGGTACTTTTGATAAGTGGTACACGACGGCTGATACGGCCAACGCCGGTTCCGTCACTCCGGCGCAGCTGGCCACGGTCATAACCGGCGCGCTGCCCGCAGCCCCTCCTCCACAGGCCCAGGGTGATCCATGCGGCGGGCGCAGCAGCAATCCGCAGGTTCCGTGTGCGGCCGATGTCGAGAAGATGAAGGCGGCGCTTCCCGCAAAGGCGCCGGCAAAATCTGCCAAGCCGCACAAGATCCTGGTCCTCGGTCATGCCTCCGGGTTCGTGCACTCGTCGATACCGCTGGCCGCCGCGACGGTCGACGAGATGGGGAAGAAGCTCGGAACCTGGACCACCGTGACCACCTACAACCCTGCCGACATCAACACCGAGAACCTGAAGCAGTACGACCTGGTGTTCGTCGATAGCACGACCGGTTGCTTCCTCGATGATCCGAACGACAAGGCCGCGACCGACGCGCGCCGTGCGGCGCTGCTCGAGTTCATTCGCAGCGGGAAGGGCATCGCAGGAATCCATGCGGCCAGCGACTCGTATCACGGAAACTCGTGCGGTCCGGCAGGGCCACCCGCCGGCGGTGCCGCGCCCGCAGGCGGGTTCGGCGGCCGTGGCGGTGGCGCAGGCGCAACGTTGTCGGGCGCCCTCTTCGCTGATGCCGATAGCAATAAGGACGACAAGCTGACCCGCGCTGAAATGACCGCGGTCGCCGATGCCTGGTTCGACAAACTCGATCCGCAGAAGACCGGCAGCGTGGCCCAGGCCGATTTCGGAACGCGTCTCGCGTCGGTGATGCCGGCGCCGCAATTCGGTCGCGGCCGTGCCAACGCCGCCGCAGGCAACAACGCCCCGCCGCCGCAGCCTGGCGGTCAGCCGCTCTGGCCGGAGTGGAACAAGATCATCGGCGGCTACTTCAAGTTCCATTGGAACGATCCGCAGGAGATCGTCTACAAGATCGACGATCCGAAGAGCCCGCTCACACAGATGCTCAAGCCGGGCTTCGTTGTCAAAGACGAGACCTACACCTTCAACCAGGAGTCGTTCTCGCGCGAGAACGTGCACGTGCTGACGAGCATCGACTACGCGAAGATGAGCGACGAGGACAAGGCGAAGGAATCGAACCAGCGTACGGATCATGACTATGCGCTGAGCTGGATTCGGCACGAAGGCAAAGGACGCCTGTTCTACATGGCGCACGGCCATCACGAGCGCAACTATGCGGTGACGCCGTTGCTCGAACATCTGCTTGCCGGCATTCAGTACGCGCTCGGCGATCTCAAGGCGGACGACAGCCCGAGTGTGAAGCCGGGGACGAAGACGAGCGCCGCGAAGTAATGACGTAATACTGCAATTGCCGAAACGACCAAAATGCAATTGGGGCGGGGTCTTTAGACCCCGCCTTTCCCCAACAATTCCAATGACCTCTGTACCCATTCGCGCACTCGTGTTCGGTGGCGCATTCGCCGTCGCGTCGTTAACGTTGATCGCGCAAACGCAGCCTCCTTCGCCGGCTCCTGGAACTACGCCGGGCCCGGGCGCCGCAGGCCAGGGCCGCGGAAGTCAGACTGCCGGTCAGGGGCAGTTCCCGGGGCGCGGACGTTCGATGATGGAACCGGACTTCAGCAAGAAGCCGCCGGTCGTCGCGCTCACACCGGAGGAAGAAGGCAAGCGGTTCTGGCTGCCGCCTGGTTTCAAGCTCGAGCCTGTGCTCAGCGATCCCGACATCGAAGAGCCGGCACAGGTCGCGTTCGATGGCAATGGCCGGATGTTCGTGCTCGAGCTGCGCGGCTACATGCAGGACGCGGACGCGAAGGGGGAACTCGATCCGGTCGGTCGCATCTCCGTGCACGAAGATCGTGATGGTGACGGCCGCTACGAAACGCACAACGTCTTCGTCGACAACATGATCTTCCCGCGCTTCGTGCTGCCATTCGGTGGCAACGCCATCCTCTCCAAGGAATCGAATTCCGACGAGGTCTACAAGTTCACCGATACGAACAACGACGGTGTCGCGGACAAGAAGGAACTGTTTACCACCGGGCTTGGCCGATTGCTCAACGTCGAGCACCAGGAGAGCGGATTCGTCTGGGCGCTCGACAACTGGATCTACAGCACGATCAATTCCGCTCGCATTCGATGGACTCCGACCGGCGTTCTGCGCGAGCCCACGGGATCGAATCAGGGCCAGTGGGGGGTGACGCAGGACAACTACGGCAAGGTCTGGTTTCAGGCGGGCGCGAGCGGGATGCCCGGTTATTTCCAGACACCGATCGTCTACGGCAATTTCAATTATCCGCAGCAGTTCGAGGACGAGCTGAACTACACGTGGGGTGCGCCGGTGCGCATCGCCGACATGCAGGGCGGCATGAACGCTGTGCGCATGCCCGATGGATCGCTCGCGACGGCAACCGGCGCGGCCGGCAATGACGTGTTCCGCGGTGATCGCCTGCCCAAGGACATGATCGGTGATTACTTCTACGGCGAGGTCGTGGCACGGATCGTCCGGAGGCTCCGTCCAGTGAAGACCGACGGATTGACGCAGCTGAAAAACGTCTATCCGCTGTCAGAGTTTATCCGTTCGACCGATCCGCTGTTCCGTCCGGTTGACCTCACCACTGCCCCCGACGGGACGATGTACATCACGGATATGTATCGCGGCATCATCCAGGAGTCGCAGTGGTCGGGGCCGGGAACATATCTACGTCAACGCATCGATCAATATGCGCTCGACAAGGTCGTGCGTCATGGACGTATCTGGCGGCTGACGTATGACGGCATGCCGCGCCGCACCGACGTGCCGCGCATGCTGCAGGAAACGCCGGCGCAGCTGCTGTCGCACTTGAGCGACGCGAACGGCTGGTGGCGCGACACGGCGCAGCAGCTGCTCGTGCTCAAACAGGACAAGTCGGTGGTTGCCGCGCTGAAGCAGCTGGCACGGAGTGCGAATCAGCTGGCGCGCATTCACGCGATCTGGACGCTCGAAGGACTGAGTTCTGCCGACGCCGTGTTTCTTCGTGAGTTGATGAAGGATGCCGATCCGCAAATCCGCATCCAGGCGATGCGTGCGAGCGAATCGTTGTACAAGGCCGGCGACAAATCGTTCGGCAACGACTACAAGGCGCTGGCGCGCGACACCGACACCGACGTCGTCATGCAGGCAGTGATGACGCTCAACACGCTGAAGGTGGCCGACGCGTCCGCGACGATTAAAACCACGATGGACTCGAACCAGGCGAAGGGTGTTCAGCTCGTGGCGGGCACCATGCTGAATCCGCCTGCGAATGCCGGCCGCGGCGGGCTCGAGTCGTTCGGCGCGACAGCGTTCACGCCGGAGGAACAGGGCACGGTCGACAAGGGCCGCGAGATCTACGGTCAAGTGTGCTTCGCCTGCCATGGCGAAGATGGTCGCGGGGAACAGATGCCTGGGGCACCGGCGGGGACGACGCGTGCTCCTGCGCTGGCGTCATCGCCGCGCGTGGTCGGTCACCAGGACTACGTGATCAAGACGTTGCTGCACGGGCTCACCGGGCCGGTCAGCGGTGCGACCTACACCGAGGTCATGGTGCCAATGGGCCAGAGTCCCGACGACTGGATCGCCGCCATCTCGTCGTACGTGCGCAACTCGTTTGGCAATCGCGCGTCGATTGTCACTGCCGCAGATGTCGCTCGCGTCCGCGCGGCGACCGCCAGTCGCAAGAACAAGCCGTGGACGACGAGTGAGCTGGAATCGTCGCTGCCGAAACTCGTCCTGGCGGAAGGGTGGAAGCTGACGGCGAGTCACAATCCCGCGATTGCCTCGCAGGCGCTCGGAATCAATCCGTGGACGTCGGGCCACGCGCAACAACCCGGGATGTGGTTCCAGGTCGAACTGCCGCAGCCCGCGACGCTGACCGAGATGCAATTCAACGCGACGGCTTTGCCGGTCGATACGAACCCGATTGTGCCCGGCGCCCCAACGAGAACCGGCATTCCGGGTGGTCGCGGTGCACCCGGCGCGCCCGCGCCGCCTCCGCCTCCTCTGGGGTTCCCGCGTGAGTATCAAGTCCAGGTGTCGATGGATGGGACGACATGGGGGCAACCGGTTGCGCGTGGGAAAGGAAGCGGCACGCTGACCGATATCGTCTTTGCGCCGACGCGCGCGAAGTTCGTGCGCATCACGCAGTCAGGAACCGCGGATGCGCCGTGGACCATTCAGCGGCTCAAGTTGTATGAGCCTGGTGCTGCCGCTGGCGGTACGAAATGAAATTGCTGATTGCTGATTTTTGTGGGTTCAATGAGTTCTTCAATCAGCAATCAGCAATCGCCCATCAGTAATTCCATCGACATCGGTAACGTCCTCAACGACGCGCCATGGGGCGGTTACCAGCGCTGGGTCGTCTTCCTCACCGCTCTGACCATCGTCTTTGACGGCATCGACAATCAACTCCTCGGCATCGTCATCCCCACATTGATGCGCGAATGGGGCGTGCCGCGAAGCGCATTCGCGCCGCTCGTCTCGCTCGGATATCTCGGCATGATGATCGGCGGCGCGATTGCCGGCGTCGCCGGGGATCGGCTCGGACGGCGGACCGCACTGCTCGGGAGCATGGCGGTGTTTGGCGCGATGACGCTCGCGGCCGTGACGGCGACCGAACCCGCTCAACTCGGCTGGTTGCGCTTGCTGGCAGGGATCGGGCTCGGCGGTGCCATGCCGAACGCGGCGGCGCTGGTGGCGGAATTCGTTCCACTTCGGCAACGGCCAATCGCCGTCACCGTCACCATCGTCTGCGTTCCGCTTGGCGCGACGATCGCCGGTCTGCTTGGAATCCGATTGCTGCCGGTTGTTGGATGGCGCGTGTTGTTTCTTACGGGAGGCGTTGTCCCGCTCGTGGCGGCGGCGATCCTCTGGCGACTGTTGCCGGAGTCTCCGCGTTTTCTCGCGCGCGACCGATCGCGTTGGCCGGAGCTGGTTCGGCTGCTGGCGCGAATGGGACATACCGTCGGTGAGCGCACGACGTTCATCGACTTGACGGAGCGAGCAGTCGAGCGCGCGTCGGTCCGGGCCTTGTTTGGACGCGATTTTCGTCTCGACACGATCGCGCTCTGGGCGGCCTTCTTTTGTTGTCTGCTCGCCGTTTATTCCGGGTTCAGCTGGTTGACGACCCTTTTGAGCGGCGCAGGCTTCACGCCGTCGACTGCAAATACGGGAATCACCGCGTTCAATCTCGGCGGAGTGGCCGGGGCCCTCGTCGGCGGCATCGCCATCGCCCGCGTTGGATCGCGCATCTCGATGTTGTCGATGGCGTCGGTCGCGATCGTCGCCGCCCTGGTGCTGAGCCGGATGTCTCTCTCACCAACCGCAGGCGTCGTCGTCATCGCGTGGCTGACGCTGCTCGGCGCGATGATCAATGGTGTGCAGACGACGATGTACGCGCTGGCGGCGCATGTGTATCCGGGACCGGTGCGTGCGACCGGGGTGGGAACGGCGGTGGCGTTCGGTCGAATCGGCGCGATTCTGAGTGGCTACGCCGGGTCGTGGGCGATTGGCTATCGTGGGAGCGCGTCGTTTTTCGCGTTGATTGCCAGCGCGATGCTCGCCACGTTCATCGCGCTCGCGGTCGTCCGACGACACGTGTCGGGCAACTCGCGCGGGTAATGTTCAATGTCCAATGTTGCATTAGTCCGGCCTTTTCACCAACGTCGCCCCGGGAAGTTTCTCGAACGATCCCGCGTACTCGAGCGCGCGTTTGAGCGCGCGTTGCGCGAGCCGCGAATGTTCGCGCGCGAGAGCCTCCGCCCGGCCCGCTTCGCGCTGCTCGATCGCTTCCACCAGCGCGCGATGTTGCTCGATTGCGATCACTGCTTCGGTATTGCCGCGTTCGGAATCGGGCCAGCTGAACACCAGCGCGCCGGGGGCGGCAAACGGCAAGGCGACGATCCGTTCGATCGACGCGCGCAGCATCGGGCTCTTCGCCAGTCTCCACACGCCGGCGTGGAACGCTTCGTTGATCTCGATGTAACGAACGAAGCGATCGCGGGTCATCGGCAGCAGCTCTTCGGCCTGCCGGCAATGCAGTTTGAGCGCGGCCAGTTCGTCGGCGCTGTTCAATCGCTCTGCCGCCATTCGCGCCGCCGTGCCTTCGAGGACCCCGCGGATATCGATCGCGTCCCAGATGTCGGCGAGCGCAAACGCGCGCACGCGAAATCCCGTCGTCGCCAGCGCCTCGAGCAGGCCTTCGTTGGCAAGCCGATCGAGGGCGAGACGAACCGGTGTCCGCGATGCCTTGAGGAGCGGTACGAGCGCTAACTCGGTCAGCCGCTCTCCGGGCTTGAAGTCGCCTCGGAGCAGCATCTCCCGCAGCGTCAGGACGACGCGCTCGGTTTGCGTACGCGATTCAGAACTCATGAGCAACCGGGATCCCGGCTACCCCCATACCTCTTTCGCCAGCTGTGCGACCAGCTCGAGTTTCTTCTGCTGGTCCTCGGGCGTGAGCCGATTCCCTTCGTGCGTGGAGGCGAACCCGCACTGCGGACTGAGTGCCAGTCGTTCGAGCGGAACGATCCGCGCCGCTTCGTCAATGCGCGCGCGCAGGGCGTCGCGTGCCTCCATCTGCGGCTTCTTCGAGCTCACCAGGCCGAGCACCACAGTCCGATCCTCGGGAACGTGCCGAAGCGGTTCAAATGTTCCCGACCGCTCGTCGTCGTACTCGAGGAGAAACCGATTGAAGCGCGCGCGGCCGAAGACTTTCTCGGCGATGCGATCGTAGCCACCCGACGCATAGAACATGCTCTGGTAATTGCCGCGGCAGATGTGAATGCCGAAGGTGACGCCGGAATGTCCCTCGATGATCGCGTTATCCAGTTCGATGCACGCGTCGAGCATCTTGTCCGGATCGCTGCCGCGCTGGCGGTACCCTTCGCGAATCGTTTCATCAAGCAGTGCGGCGTACTGGGGTGCATCAATCTGGATGTACTGGCATCCCAGCCGCTTCAGCTCCACGATCTCGCGCCGGGTGAAATCGACGAGATCGGCGAGATATGCATCACGCGTGGGATAGGCACTCCGGGACTTTTCCGGGTCGTAATATGCTGCCGCCTGCTGCGCGCTGAGGAGCGTCACCTTCACCGGTTTCTTCGTCCGCCCGCGGAGATAGGTGAACTCCTCGACCGCCATCTGACGCCGCCAGCGAAGCTTGCCGACGACGACCGGCCGCTGGACCATGGAGTCGTGGCCTTCAGTGTCGTGAAACTTAATCGACCAGCCACCGAACTTGTCGAACCCTTCGAGCGCTTCGGCCAGGTGTCCGAAGAACGCGTACCGGCGCATCTCGCCATCGGTCACGACGTCGAGACCCGCGGTCTCCTGCATCGCGACCGCGTCGCGAACGGCGCGATCCTCGATGAATTTGAACTCCGCCGGTGTGAGGGCCCCTTCCTCGAGCTTCTGTCGCGCGTCCATGAGGAAAAGAGGGCGGAGCAGGCTGCCGACAACGTCGCTTTTCAGGCGCATACAAAACGCGGATTCTACTTCCAGCTCCCGGCAATTGCATGCATTTTATTGTGCCTGCGCCGGAATTCACCATAGAATTCGGCTCTTGTCGTTGCTGCTGCATGCACAACATGTCCAGGATTCTTCCAGCCGACACGTCTATCGAATACCGATCCGATGGATCGATCCTCGCGCGTTCGCCACACGCGCTGGGGCGGTATCCGAGAACGATCACCGAGCGTCTCGAGCATTGGGCGGAGGTAGCGCCTGGTCGCGTCTTTCTCGCGGCGCGGAACGGCGATGGCCACTGGCGGACGCTCACCTACGCTGATGCGCTTGGTCGTGTGCGCAGCGTCGCGCAGGCCCTGATCGATCGGCGACTTTCGAACGATCGCCCGGTCGTGATCCTGTCGGGCAACACCATCGAGCACGGGATCCTGGCGCTCGCCGCGATGTATACGGGCATCATGTATGTCCCGGTCGCTCCATCGTATTCGCTGATCGCGCGCGACTTCACGACGCTGCGTGCGATGTGGGACAGCTTGCATCCCGGCCTCGTATTCGCAGCAGAGGGAGAGCCGTTCGACAGGGCTCTCCGATCGGTCGACGTCCCCGAACTGGTCACGTGCGCGCCGATGGAATCGTTGGCGTCAACCTCGTTTCATGAACTCGAGGCGACGCCAGCGACGGCAGCGGTCGATGCCGCGCACAGTCGCATCACGCCGTCGACGATTGCGAAGTTGCTCTATACGTCAGGATCGACGGGCCGGCCCAAAGGTGTTATCAACACACAGCAGATGCTCTGTTCGAATCAGGAAATGGTGCGGCAGGTGTTGCCGCTCATCGCCGAGGAACCGCCGACCCTCTGTGACTGGCTGCCGTGGAACCACACGTTTGGCGGCAATCACAACTTCGGCATCGTCCTCTACAACGGCGGGACGCTTTACATCGACGCCGGCAAGCCAACGCCGGCCGGGTTTGAAACGACAGTGCGGAATCTCCGTGAGATCGCGACCACGGCATACTTCAATGTGCCGCGGGGATACGATTTGCTGGTGCCGCGGCTTCGCGCCGACCCGGAGTTCTGTCAGCACTTCGTCAGCCGTCTGAAGCTGCTGTTTTGTGCTGCGGCGTCGCTGCGCCAACAGATCGCCGACGACCTCACCGCACTTGCGACGACCGCATCAGGCACGCGAATTCCGTTCGTCACAGGACTGGGGGCGACTGAGAGTGCCCCGTTTGCGTTGTGTGCCGGCGATGCGGACTTTACGGGCGGCCGTGTTGGCGTCCCGGTACCCGGCGTCGAGCTCAAGCTCGCCCAAGTTGGTCAGCAGATGGAAGGTCGGTTGCGCGGACCAAACATCACACCCGGTTACTGGGCGGACACCGAACTGACGCGCGCGTCGTTCGACGACGAGGGTTACTACAAGCTGGGAGACGCGCTGGGCTTTTTCGATCCCGCGGATCCACGTCAGGGTTTCACGTTCCTGGGGCGGATCGCTGAGGACTTCAAACTGTCTACAGGCACCTGGGTTCGCGTCGGCCCGCTCAGAGCGCGCTTGCTCGCCGCGCTCGGAGATCTGGTGCACGATGTGGCGATTGCCGCGCCGGATCGCGACTTTGTCGCGGCGTTGATTTTTCCAAACGCCGACGCCTGCCGCGCCGCCTGCGGAGACCGGTCGCGTGATCTGCCGATCGTTGAGGTGATCCGAAGTCCTGCAATCACGTCGCGGATTCGATGCGCGCTCGCCGATGTCGCTCGGAGCAGCACCGGCCTGTCAACGTCGGTGGCGCGGGCGATGTTGATGGCGCAGCCGCCATCGATTGATGCGCACGAAACGACCGAAAAGGGGTCGATCAATCAGAAGGCGGTTCTCGCAAACAGGGCGGCGCTCGTCGACCTGCTCTTTGCCGAGCCGCCGTCAGCCGATGTCATCGAGGTCGCAGTCGTTCAATGACTCAATACGACAAGCTCGATGCCGCGCGTCTGGTGGCCATCGACACGCACGTCCATCTCGAGTCGGACAGCGCCGCAGACACGGCGACCGACGCGGCTGCCAGAAAATATTTCGGCGGCGAGAGTGTCGGCCGCGATCCGGCGTCCGTTGCGTCGTACTACCGGTCGCGCAAGATGGCATGCGTCGTGTTCTCGGTCGATGAACGCCTCACCGGCCGTCCCCCCGTTCCCAACGAGGTCGTTGCCCGCTTTGCTGCCGACAATCCCGACGTTGCGATCGCGTTTGCGAGTATCGACCCACATCGCGGAGAAGAAGGCGTGCGCGAGGCGCGGCGCCTGGTCGATGCCGGGCTCGTGCGTGGCTTGAAGCTGCATCCGCCGGTGCAGCAATTTTTCCCGAACGATCGCATGGCGTATCCGTTGTACGAGGTCTTTGCGGAAGCGAAACTTCCGGTGCTGTTTCACACCGGTCACAGCGGGATTGGGACAGGGATGCCTGGCGGTGGTGGCATACGGCTGAAATACGGCAATCCGATGCCGATCGACGACGTGGCCGTCGATTTTCCTGAGATGCCGATCATCATGGCGCATCCGGCGTTCCCGTGGCAGGACGAGGCGATCTCAGTCTGTCTGCACAAGCCGACGGTGTATATCGATCTCAGCGGCTGGTCACCGAAATACTTCTCGCCGACGCTGGTTCAGTACGCGAACACGATGCTCAAGCACAAAGTCCTCTTTGGATCCGATTACCCGTGGATCACGCCCGATCGATGGCTCGCAGACTTCGAGAAGATTGCGATACGGGATGAAGTGAGGCCGTTGATCCTGAAGGAGAACGCGGTGCGGTTGTTCGGGTTGGGGTGATTCGCATCGCACCGACGGTCAAGCGCGAAGAAACGAGGAAACGAAGAAGCGAAGTTCTCGAGTCTGGCCGTGGAGTTTCCCCGCGGTTTACTGTCACACTGTCACGGACTGACGGGTTTTCGTCGAAGGCTCGAAGAGTCGAAGCACTCGAAGAGAGATTACCGGCTGGCGCACACGCCAGCCGGTCACGGATGTGGCGTCCGTCGCCACGCGCTTCGCGCGTCAGGGAGTCAGAGAATCGCACATACAAGCAGCTCATGATCACAAGCTGTTTGTATGTGCGCTTCTCTGACTCCCTGGAGGCCGGCCGATGGCCGGCGGCGACTGACGCGTACCTGCAGCTTCGGATCTTCGCATCTTCGGATCTTCGCCATAAACCGTGGGTTCGTTTCAGCGTGACAGTGAAGAATCCTCAATTCTCCGCGCAGGCAAACGAACGTCCCACATATTTCGGGAACATCGGATACGAACACATCGGCATGCTCTTGTCGCCGGCAGTGACGGTAATCGACTTGCCAGGAACACTGCCGCGTTCCACCCAGTCGATCAGTAGCTGGACGCGATCGAAGGCGCTCGGGATGGGCGTCACCGGGACGGTTTTCCCTTCGCCATCGACTGAATAGGTGTTGCCGCGCAAGCCGTGCCCGACCTGCGGAATCACAAACAAGCGCGCGAAGCCGTCGACCTTCGTGCGCCCCATTGTGTCGATGACCGACTGATAGTAGTCGAGCTGCGCACCAGGTGACGCCAGCGTGTCGTCGGTACCGATCGCCACAATCAGCTTGCCGCCGCGGGCGGCAAACCGCGAAAGATCAGGGTTTGTCGAATCGAGCCACTCGGATAATTCGCGCCGTCGTCGATCGAGGGCGCCGCCTTCGACGTACTCGAGCGGGTTTGCCTGTGGATCGCCCATCAGGAAGCCGGTGACGCCGAGCACGCCGAGATGCGCGTGCATCGGCGCGTTGTCCGCCGCGCCTTCCTGCCCCTTGAATCGCGTGTCGGCAATCAAACCGCTGCCTGACGGATCGGTGTTCGGCAGCCACATACCAAACGTGCGCACGTTATTGGCCAGGGGCGTGGCGAATCGATAGCGGCTGTAGACCACTTTGAGCGTCGCGATCTGGCCGTCAGTGAGGCACGCCGCGCCGCTCGTGTCGGCCGGATTCGGATCGACGTTGTTGGCACAACGCTTCGCCTCCCACGGATTGCGTTCGGCCGATCCCTGACTCATGTCGAACCGCGCGCGGCACGCCATGTAGTTGTTGATAACTCCGTCCACCAGGCCGTCGAGCGCATCACACTGCCGCATGAACTCGCCGCGAATCGCGTTCACCTTGGCGCGCGTGATCCAGTTGGCCAGCGGCTTTTCCTGGATGCGGATCAGCTCGGGCGCCAGCATCAACGACGAAAAGCTGACAATCGGGACATTGGCGGCCACGCCGTCGTAGTCGGCCGGATACCTCTGGGTGACGGTGAGACCTTCGCGTCCGCCTTGTGAGGTGCCGACGAAATAGCTGAACCTCGGCTTCTCGTGATACGCGCGCTCGATGATCACCATCGCCGCGTCGTGCGTTTTCTTCAGCTGCATGTATCCGAGGTTCTTGATCGCCTCATCATTCGTCGTCCAATCGGTCGGACCCTGAACGAATCCGGGCCCGCTTTGATGACCGGAATCGCTGCCATAGGTCGCGAAGCCTCGCAGCAGCATCGAGCCATCCGCTCCGCCGCCGACGAGGTTCGGAATCGTGCCGTTCATGCCGCCGCCACCAAGATGGACGGCGCGCCCCGACCAGGACGCCGGCAACAGCACGCGAAAGTTGATCGGTTTCGCGCTCGGCCGCCGATCGATGGGGGCGATGACTCCATCGATTGCGCAATACGGCGGCGTCGGCCCGCTGGCCCCGGTCCAGCGCGGCGGATTCAACGTGACGCCTGAAACGGGTTCCTCGATCGCGGCAATTGGAACCGCGCTCCCGAGGACGGACGCGGAGCAATCGGTCTCTGCAAGCGTCTTTTGAACCGGTGTCGCGGCCGGTGCGATCTGCCACGATGACCGACGCTCGCCGGCCACGAATACGAGCGCGAGTGCAATTGTCAGAGTGCGGGCCGCAAGGTCGGCGATCAGATCAGAATCCTTTCGGTCGCAGCCAGAAACTCTCTTCCCACTTGCCGCCGGGCGGAATGCTCTGGAGTTCCTTATACACGCCTTTCTGCGCCAGGTTCATCGAATCGGTGATGCCCACCATCGGTTCGACCGCAATGAATCCGCGATTCGGCACGTTGAGGTTCGTTCCAGTGAGCGGTACGCTCGGCGCTGCCGGCGTTGCCGACGGTGGCGGCGCGGGTGCATTACCACGGCCACCTCCACCACCGGCAGCGCCTCCGCGCGCGTTCGCCGGGTTGGGGGAATACAGGACAATCGATTTGTAGTTCGCGCCAAGAACGACGTCGAGTTGCTGCCCCTTGCCTTTGACGCTCACGACCGCTCGCCCCTGCGCGTCACGCTCGAGATCGCCGTAGACATCGTCCAGGTCGAAGTCCTTCAAAGGAACCGCGCGCCGATCCGGGAACATCTTTTCAATCGGTTCGGTCTCGCCGGTTGGAATCTTGTTTTGCGCGAGCAGCCAGTGCGTTTTCGCCCCGATCGACAACGTCCAGCCCTCTCGCGTCGAATCGGTCAACTGAAAATACGGATGGAAGCCGATCGCGACCGGCATCGGCTCGACGCTTAGATTGTCGATGCGCGTGTGAACTTCGAGGACGCCGTCCTGCAGCCGGTAGGTCATCGTGAGGGTATGGGCAAACGGAAACTGCTGCATCCACTGCGGATTCCGATAGAAGTCGAGCTGATTGGTTACCCACGCGGCGTTTCCATCAGCCTTCGCTTCGACCATCTTCCAGTCTTTCGCGCCCGACAGGTAGCCGTGGATCGGAATCGGCCCGCGAACGTTTCCAAGCTCCATGTCGAAGTTGTATTTCTTGCCGTTGGCATAAAACGCCGGCTCGTCGAGCCGATTGGCAAATGGCGCGAGGAGTGGAATGCCGTTCAGCCCCGGCCGCGCCCGGAAATCATCCACGGTCGCAAACGTCATCCGAATCAGGTCCTGACCCTTCACGACCATCTCGTACGCGTTGCTGACGGAGGTCATCACCGAGACCGTCGTGTCCGTCTTCGTGTCGCGCAGCTGAACGATGTCGCCGGTCTGCTTGGCTGAGTAGCGCGGTTGTGCCGCGGCGAAATGGGCACTGGCCAGGATGAGCGCAACCGTGAGGGCTGAAATTGCTGGTTTTCGATTGCTCATTGTTGATTGCATAGGATGTCTCAGGAATTCTGATTGCTTCGAACTGACTGCTCGAATGCTACGAAGACTAATCAGCAATCAGCAGTTTCAGTATTACACCTTCGCCAGAAACTCCTGCGTCCACTTGATGCTCGCTTCAACGTTGGCGATCTGACGCGTCGCCTGCGGCACGGCCGGATCGGCCGGTGGCTCGAGAACCGGCTTGCCGCGGTCGCAGAGCGCCAGGAACCGTGAGAACTCCCACGCCGGCGTGTTGCGATAGTTATCCCAGAACTTTGGGTCGTGATAGTTGAACATCCGCGGTTGCGCACTCACGATGACTTCGAGCGACACGGCCCGGCCGGGACATTTCTGGATGTATTTGCGGAGGTAGTCCTCCATGCCCATGTTGCCTTCACCCATCCGCGTCCAGCGCACCGCGGCTCCTTGTGGTGTGTTCCACAGAGCGCTATCACGGACGTGACTCGTGAGCACGTACGGCGCGAGCGTGTCGAGCGTCAGGTGCGGATCCTCGATTGTCCAGACCGGATTGCCGGAATCGAGACACACACCCACATATTCCGGTCCGGCGGATTCGACGAGACGTTTCAGCTCACGCGCCTGCATATCTCCTGCGTGATTCTCAATTGCCACTTTGACGTTGGCGTCCATCAGTCGCGACCGCATGGTCTTCAGTACCTTGACCATGTCGTCGATGTGCGTATCGATTCCGTCTGCTCGATCGGCACTGCTGCCGAGAACCGCCCTGACGATCGGGGAGCGGACGATCTTGGCCGCGTCGATCATGCGTCCGAGTTGTTCTTCGGCGGTGCCCTGGGCCTTGTCGAACATCCTCGACGACGGGCAGATCGAGCGCATGCCGATCTCGAGATCGATGTTCAACTCGTCGGCCCGCGCGCGCACGCGTTTCAGGTTGTCGGGCTCGAGCGATCCCAGGAACCGGATTTCGCTGAAGTGAACGACCTTTACCTTCCACTTTGCGGCGAAGTCGAGCTGCTGAAACGGCGTCCAGTTCTGCTGGTTGACGCTGTACATGTCGAGCCCGAACCGGACCGCGGACGACGGAGTTTGAGCGACAGCTGGTAAGCCTTTGGCACCGACAGCAAGTGCGGCGGCGGCCACGGTCTTCACGAAGGTTCGCCGATCGGGAAGGTCATCCGGAGTATCAATCGTCATTGTTGCCGCCTGGAAGTTTTCCGACGAAGCACAATACTACTGCCGCGTTTCCCGCGTTTCGTTCCACGGATGACCACGGATCAAATAGCCACGGATGAACACGGGATCAAACAACCACGGATGAACACGGATGAACACGGGATCAAACAGCCACGGATGAACACGGATGAACACGGATCAAACAGCCACGGATGAACACGGATGAACACGGGATCAAACAGCCACGGATGAACACGGATGAACACGGATCCAACAGCCACGGATGAACACGGATGAACACGGGATCAAACAGCCACGGATGAACACGGATGAACACGGATCCAAACAGCCACGGATGAACACCGATTAACACGGATCAAAACAGCCACGGGTGAACTCGTGACCCGCGGTCGTCACGGTGCGTGTCAGAGGCTTTGTGTGTGCAGGGCGTGCACAGAGTGATGCGGGTGTCAGGTTTTTTGTGTGTAGGGCGCATTGACGATGATGCGTGGCATTTTATCTGGAACGAACAACAAACAAGATGTCACGCGTGCCATCGGGCAGAATCGCCAAGGCCAGATAGACAGGCCTTGCGCATCTCCGTCGCTTCATCGCGAATTTTCACGCGCAGAGCGTCGAAAAACACGACCGGATACATCGGGTCGAGCGGCCGCGTCTGCCAGGCGCTGACTTCGGCCACGATCCCGTCGGTGACCGTGCTGATCCAGTCAGGCGACTGATCGAGAATCTCCGACGGGACGGGCGTCAGTGGTGCTTCGCGCACCAGGGTCTTACGGCGAGGTCGTGGCATAACGGCTCCTCATGTTATGCCCGACACACAAGATTTCTGACACGCTCGGATAAATGGCCGCCAGCGCGGCCGAGGGACACGAAACATCAATCCGTGTTCATCCGTGTCCATCCGTGGCTTTTTTAATCCGTGTTCATCCGTGTTCTTCCGTGGCTTGTTTAATCCGTGTTCGTCCGTGTTCTTCCGTGGCTGATCTAATCCGTAGTGCTCCGTGGCTAGCGCCGCAACAGTGCATCCATGACGCCGTAATACGCGGGCTTGGCGCCGTATTGATCATCAAAGATCAGTGGATCATCGGCCCCGAACTGCGCATCAATCCACGAATGCGCGTCGGTGAAGCCCCACAGGGTGATGCCGTCGCAGCGCGGCTCGGCGACGCAGACTGCCACGATCGAGCGATACACCGACCGTTGAGCCTCGAGCTTCGTCGGCGCCGGGAGATCACGGATGCGCACGTCCATCTCGCTGATGTTTACCGACAACCCGAGCGCCGCCAAGCGGCGCATGTTCGAGGCGACGTTCACGTCACTCGGCGGATTCGAAGCCGTGATGTGCATTTGAAGTCCCACACCGTCGATGGGAACGCCCTGCGTGCGCAGGTTCTGCACCAGCTCGTAGATGCGGTTCGACTTTTGATTCAGTCCTTCGCCGCCGTAGTCGTTATAAAAGAGGAGAGCCTGCGGATCGGCCTCACGCGCGATCCGAAACGCGTCGGCGATGTATTGATCACCGAGTTTCTGCCTGAACACCGTATCGCGCAATCCCGATCCATCGTCGGCGACCGCCTCGTTGACGACGTCCCAGGCGTAGACGCGACCGCGGAAATGTTCGGCCACCGAGCGGATGTGGCTTTCGAATGCGACGCGGAAGTCCGCAGGCGACAGACCGTTCGCCCACGACGGCACTGATCCGTGCCAGACGAGCGCGTGCCCTTTGACTCGCATGCCATTTCCCAGCGCGTCGCTGACAATCGCATCCGCCCCGCCAAAGTCATTGGTCCCGCGAGTGCGTTCGATCGGATCCCACTTCATTTCGTACTCGGCGGTCACGTAATTGAAATGGCGGTTGAAGACACCGCTGTAGCGGCCGTCGGCGAGCAGTCCTGATTGCACCGCGGCACCCACGAGTTTTCCTGCGGAGCGTGCCGCATCTCGGAGCGGATCGACCTGCAGGCCGCTGGGATTGGTCGCCGTACCCGGCGACGTCGGGGGCATCGGGCTTGACGAGCTGCCACCGCCGCAGGCGAGTGTGACGTGAGTGGCGGTGAAAAGCACGACCGCGAGGACTCTATTCAACGTCCAATGTTTCGGCTCATTCGGCATTGAACAACATTGAGCATTGCACATTGAGCATTGCTACAATGCGTTGTTTCTCCACTTAGGTTTCACCGGGAGCAGCAGAGCTCTATGAGACATGGCGTAGTCGGGTTGATCGCGGGGACGATGATCGTCGTCTCTCTGGGCGCTCAGCAGCCGCAGACTCCCCCGGCTGGGAGAGGCGGTGGCCCGGGCCGAGGACAAACCTACCCTCCACCTTCTCGTGGCGGCGGTGGGGGCGGCGGCGCGGCTGGACCGGCCGACAAGCCGCTCGTCGACTTTGCGCTCGCCGACAAAGGCAAGGATGTCTGGATTGCCGAGTGCGTCACCTGTCACGGTGCCCAGGCGCGCGGCACGGATACCGGTCCCAACCTGTTGCGCTCGGTCCTGTTTCTTCGCGATCGCTACGGCAACGAAATTGGACCTTTTCTGAAAAAAGGGCATCCGCTGCAAAGCGGAAAACCGGCCTCGAGCCTGACCGACGAGCAGATCACCAACCTTTCCCATTTCCTGCGCAAGCAGTTGAACGACACGTTGCGCGGTGCGGCAGTGTTCACGGTGCAGGACATCCGGTCCGGCGACGCGAAGGCGGGTGAAGCGTACTTCAACGGTGCCGGCAAGTGCACGACGTGTCACTCGGCCACTGGCGATCTTGCCGGCATCGCGGGCAAGTACGAAACGGTGGACATTCAGCAGCGGATGCTTTTCCCCGGCGGCGGCCGCGGCGGTCGGCGAGGCGGCCCTCCGCCGAAGAGCGCGGTCCGAGTTTCGGTCTCGCCCTCAGGCAGCGCCCCGGTTTCCGGCGTGCTCGTCTACATGGACGACTTCGTGGTGACGTTGCAGGACGAGACGGGTGTGCCGCGCACATTCAAGCGGACGCCAGCACTCAAAGTGCAGAAGACCGATCCGCTTGAAGCACATCACGCCCTGCTCGAGACGATCACCGACAAGAACATCCACGACCTCGTTGCGTACTTGGAGACACTGAAATGAAGCGGTTCACGTGTGTGCTCGTCGCCGGTGTGTGTGCCGCAGTGCTCGTGTCGAGCGCGCAGGGACTGGACCCGGCGCGGCTGCTGAAGCCGGGCACGGATTCATGGCCGACCTACAACGGCGACTATTCCGGGCGTCGATTCAGCGCGCTCACCAAGGTCAACGCGAACAACATCGGCGCCTTGAGCCTCGCCTGGGTTTACCGCCTGAATCTTGGCGGCGGGCCGGTGATTGGGAGTTCCGCGACGATTAAGTCGACGCCGCTGATGATCGACGGCGTGCTGTATTTCAGCACGCCCGATCACGCGTGGGCCGTCGATGCGCGGACTGGACGCGAAATGTGGCACTACCTGTGGAAGTCGACCGGCGGGAATCATCTCGCCAACCGCGGTGTCGCGATCCTCGGCGACAAGTTGTACTTCGAAACGCCTGACGACTATCTCATCTGCCTCAACGTCAAGGATGGCACCGAGCGCTGGCACAAGCAGGTTGCCGATCTGAATCAGTTCTATTACGGCTCGGTCGCGCCCGTCATCGTCAAGAATCACGTTATCGTTGGCGTGAGCGGCGACGATCTCGACATCCCTGGTTATCTCGACGCGCGCGATCCCGAAACCGGCGAACTGCAATGGCGCTGGTGGGTCGTGCCGCAGAAAAAAGGGGATCCGGGATCGGAGACATGGCCGAACGAAGAGATGGCGCGCCACGGCGGCGGCATGACATGGCAGCCGATCACCTACGATCCCGAGTTGAACCTGATCTACGTGGCGACGGGAAATCCGCAGCCGGTCATCGCACACAAGAATCGCCCGGGGAACAACCTCTTCACGGCGTCGCTCGTGGCGCTGAACGCCGACACCGGAAAAATGGTCTGGTATTTTCAATCGTCGCCGCACGACACGCATGACTGGGACTCGACGCAGCCAGGGGTCATCTTTGATGGCGACATCAACGGCCGGCCGCGCAAACTGATCGCGCAAGCAGCGCGGAACGGTCACTTCTTCGTGCTCGATCGCACAGACGGGAAGGCGATCGTGTCGGCCGAATACGTGAAGACGAACTGGTCACTCGGCTACGACGAGAAGGGCCAGCCGGTTCCCAATCCAGCAAAGATGCCGCAGGTTGACGGCGCCCTCGTCTCACCCGCCGCCGGCGGCGGCGCCAACTGGCAGCCGCCGAGTTTCAGTCCGGCGACCGGCCTGTTCTATGTGCCGGCCGCTCGCACCTTCAGCATGTTTTATCTCTACGATCCGGGCGACAACCCGCAGGGGTGGGGCGGTGCCGATCGCGGTGGCTACACGGAGTCCCTGGTTCAGGCGATTGACTATAAGACGGGAAAGATTCGCTGGAGCCATAAGTGGGAAGGCGCCGCGCGATCGGGTCTGCTCAGCACGGCGGGCAATCTTCTGTTCAGTGCGGGTCCCGGCAATTCGATGGTGGCGCTGAACGCGACGACCGGTGATGCCCTGTGGCACACACGGTTGAACGCGGCGATCAGCAACGGCCCGATAACGTATGAACTGGACGGTCTCCAATACGTCATCGTCGGCGCGAGCGACATGCTCTGGGCGTTCGTGATGAATAAATAGCGCCCGCGAGCGAGAGCGCGTGGGGATCCCACGCGCATAAATGAAAGCGGACAGGTTGACCGATGAACGCTATGCGCAGCAACAACGTTTTGACAATCACGGTCGGAGTTATGTCGGCCCTTGCGGTGACCATCGCAGCTCAGGCACCAACACAAAATCCCACCGGTGGACAGCGGGGCGGAGGGAGGGGACGATTCGTCACCCCGGTTTACGACTCCGTTCCACCTGAGATACCGGCCGACGTCAAAGGCCAGAACACCATCCTGATTTTTTCCAAGACGAACGGCTACCGTGAAGACCCGGCGATCGATGCGTCGAACGACGCGCTCGCCGCGATCGCGAAGAAGCGCGGCTGGCCGGCGTTCGTGACCGAGAATGCGGCGGTCATGAATGCGGAGCAACTTGGACGCTTCAAGCTGGCAATCTGGAACAACACGAGCGGCGACCTGCTCACCGAGCCGCAGCGCGCCGCGTTCAAGACCTGGATGGAAAACGGCGGTGCGTTTGTCGGCACCCACGGCGCAGGCGGCGATCCGAAGTACGAGTGGCCCTGGTATCCCGAGACGCTGATCGGCGCGCAATTCACGAGTCACTCGACTCAGCAGCTGGGGACGGTTCGCATCGAGGACACCAAGAGTCCGATCACACAAGGGTTGCCCGCTGTGTGGCAGCGCACGGTGCGTGACGAGTGGTATGCGTTCAAGGACAATCCGCGTGCGAAGCCTGGGTTTCACATCCTCGCGGTCGCCGACGAGACCACCTACGATCCGGGTCGATCGACAATGGGTGCGGACCATCCGATGGTGTGGACGCACTGCGTCGGGAAGGGACCGGTATTCTACTCCGCGATTGGACACGCCGCGGAAACCTACTCGGAGCCGAATCACGTGCGGCTGCTCGAGAATGCCATCGCCTGGGCGTTGGGATTGTCGGGCCCGACTGGCTGCACTGGACGCTGATGGCAAGTCACACACTCTTTGCCGATCGCCGCGCGCTTGAAAACGAAGTCGCGTCGCTGGGGCTCGATATTCGTTTTGAGGGCGAGATCCAGGCGTCACTCCAGCCACTCGCCATTGCCAATCGCCAGGTTGGAAATCGATTTGCCATCCATCCGATGGAAGGTTGCGACGGGACGCTGGACGGCAAGCCCGACGAGCTGACGTTCCGCCGCTGGCAACGGTTCGGCGCAGGAGGGGCGAAACTCCTGTGGGGCGAGGCCGTCGCCATCGATCCCAACACCCGCGCGAATACGCGGCAACTCCTGATCGCGGAAGACACGTTGTCGTCGCTCGAGCAGCTGGTCGCGCTGGCGCGCAAAGAGCACGGGCCGGCGAACGATTTTCTGATTGGCATTCAGCTCACGCACTCCGGACGCTGGTCGTATCCAACTCCGACCGTGATGTTTCACGATCCGGCGCTCCGCAGCAACGGCCGGATCATCACCGACGACGAGCTCGATCGGCTGCAGGATCAGTACGTTGAAGCCTCGCGGCGCGTGCGCGATATTGGCGCCGATTTCGTCGACATCAAACAGTGCCATCGGTATCTCCTGTCGGAAATGCTGGCGGCGAAAACGCGTCCAGGAAAATACGGCGGCAGCATCGAAAACCGGACACGGTTCGTGCGCGAGCTGCTCAGGCGTCTTGCCGCGGAGGTGCCCGATCTCATCCGCGGTAGCCGGATGAATTTCTACGATGGCGTGCCGTACGCGAAGAATCCAACGACCGGGATCGGTGAGCCGATACCCGGCGCGACGGAGAATTACCTCGATGTCGACGACGCGGTCGAGGCGCTCAAGATTTTCCGTGATGCGGGATTGCAGCTCGTCAACGTCACCGCCGGATGTCCCTACTTCAATCCACATGTTGGCCGTCCGGCGGACAAGGAGCCTCCGGACGGATACGGCGCTCCTGAAAACCAACTCGTCGGCGTCGCGCGCCACTTCCGGCTTGCCGAAGCCGCTCGGCGTGCCTGCCCCGATATCCCCGTCGTCGGAACGGGATACAGTTACCTGCGGCAGTACGCCGTTGAGGCGGGAGAAGCGAACCTCCGCGATGATCGCGTCTCAATCGTTGGCATGGGCCGCGGCGCGATCGCATATCCGGATTTCGCGCGTGATGTGCACATGGACAAAAGAAAGGTGTGCATCACAGTCAGCTATTGCACCTCCTTGATGCGCGCGAAGGGGAACGAACTCGGGCAGTACGCCGCGGGCTGTGCCCCGCGCGATCCGGTGTATGGCCGGCTGCTCCAGGAAATCCAAAAGAAAGAGAAGCAGCTCGCCTCGGCGAAAAAATAATTGGAAGGTTAATGCTCATGAAAACTCGAACTCTCGCGCGTTTGCTCCTCATTCCGATGATCGCGGCTGCCTGGGTGGCTGGCGTGACGATCGCCTCGGAGCGCTCCGCATCGTCGATGGCGAATGCGGCGAACAAGTTCCTCGGGTCCTTGACCGACGAACAGCGGAAGCAGGCGACGTTTGCCACTGATTCGGAGGAACTCACGCGCTGGCATTACGTCCCGGCAATGCAGTTCCCCCGCAACGGTCTCCCGATCCGCGCGATGAACGAAACGCAACGCGGTCTGGCGCACGAGTTGATGAAGACCGGCCTGAGCCAGCGCGGCTATACCCAGGCGACGACGATCATGGTTGATCTCGAGAACATCTTGAAGGTGCTGGAGAACGGCGCCGCGATGCGCGATCCGGAACAGTATGCATTTTCCGTTTTCGGCACTCCGGCCGCGAAGGGCGTGTGGGGATGGCGGGTCAACGGCCATCACCTGTCCCTCCATTTCAACGTCGCCAGTGGATCGATGGTGGCCAGCGCTCCGACATTCTTTGGATCGAACCCGGCCGAGGTGCGCGTCGATGGACCGAAGAAGGGCCTTCGCGTGCTTGGGGACCGCGAGGATACGGCACGCGCGCTGCTGAATGCGCTCGATGAGACGCAGCGGAAGTCGGCGACTCTCGACGGCGTTGTCCCGGGCGACATCATCACCAAGACGGCTGTGAAGGTCGATCCATTGTCGCCGGCCGGCATCGCGTCATCCGCGATGACGCCGAAGCAGCGTGAACTTCTGATGTCGGTTATCGAAAGCTACACATCGTCGATGTCGCCCGACATCGCTTCGGAACGGCTGGCGCAGCTCAAGCAGGCCGGACTCGAGAAAATCACCTTTGCGTGGGCAGGCGAATCGGAAATGGGGAAGAAGCACTACTACCGCGTGCAGGGTCCGACATTCTTGATCGAGTACGACAACACTCAGAACGACGGCAACCACGTCCATTCTGTGTGGCGCGACTTCAACGGCGACTTCGGCCGCGATCTCCTGCGCGAGCATGTCCAGGGTGTGAAGCACGAATAATCGGGTGCCAGGGGTGCCAGGGGTGCCAGGGGTGCCAGGGGTGCCAGAAGTGCCAGAAGTGCCAGAAGTGCCAGGCCTCTTTGACTCGCCCGATGCGCCGCGCAAGTCCGGGCGATGGGTCACGATCGTCCAGGTGGTACTGCTGATCGTGGCGCTCGTGTTGTGCGGGTACGTTGCGATCCAGGCATTCAAGCCGAAGCCAGTCAGGCCAGTGACGCGGTTTGTCGGGGGCAGCGGATTCAACGCACGTGGTGGGCGCGGTCAGGGCATGCGCGGGATGCCGCAAGTCGACCGACAGATCGTCAAAGACTTCGACAAAAACGGCGACAAGAGTCTCGACAAAGCGGAGCGCGCGGCTGCGCGCGACTGGCTTCGCACCCAAGCGGGAACTGGATTTGGCCGATTCGGACGCGGCATGGCCGCGAATCCTGAACCAGGGATCCGTCTCGGACCGAAAGATGTGCGCGCGTTTCCGGATGCGCCGTTATACGACACGCGAACGCTGCGCACGTTATTCCTGAATTTCGAGAGCACCGACTGGGCGGAGGAACTGGCGGCGTTTTATCGCACCGATGTCGACGTCCCGGCAACGGTCATCGTCGATGGAAAGACCTATCAAGACGTCGGGGTTCACTTCCGCGGCAACTCGTCGTACCGCACCGTACCCCAATCGCTCAAGCATTCGCTGAATCTCGCGTTCGACTTTGCCCGCCCGAAACAGGAGATCGGAGGGTACCGAACGCTGAATCTCCTGAACTCCAACAACGACGCGACCTTCGTTCGCACGATGCTCTACAGCGAGATCGCGCGCCATTACCTGCCGATTGCGCTCACCAACTACATGCGCGTCGTGATCAACGGCGAGAGTTGGGGCGTGTACATCAATGCGCAGCAGTTCAATAAGGACTTCGTCCGCGAGTGGTTCGGCTCGTCGAAGGGCGCACGGTGGAAAGTGCCCGGCAGCCCACGCGGACGCGGCGGTCTCGAGTATCTCGGCGACAGCGCGTCAGCATACAAGGGCGTGTACGAGATCAAGAGCAAGGATGACGCGGAGTCCTGGAAGGCATTCATCGACCTGTGCCGGGTCTTGAATGAAACGCCGGCCGTCAGGCTCGAGGCTGCGCTTGGGCCGATTCTGGACATCGACGGCGCGCTCCGGTTTCTCGCGCTTGATGTGGCGCTGGTCAACGGCGACGGCTACTGGTCGCGCGCGAGCGACTTCAACATCTACCTCGACGAGCACGGCAAATTTCACGTTCTGCCGCATGACTTCAACGAAGGGTTCGGTGCCGAAGCTGGCGGGCGTGGATTTGGCGGCGGCATTCCCGCCACAGCCGAACTCGATCCGCTCGTGGGGCTGGACGATGCGCGGAAGCCGCTTCGATCGAAGTTGCTCGCCGTGCCCGCATTGCGTGAGCGCTATCTACGCTATGTGCACGACATTGCCGAGAAGTGGCTTGACTGGCGTACGGTTCAACCGCTGGTCCGGGAATGGCAGGCCTTGATCGAGCCCGACGTGACGGTTGATACGAGGAAGATCTACGACACTGACGCGTTCTACGCTGATGTCGGGTACGGCGCCTCCGCCGGGCAGGCTCCGGAGAGCACGCTGCGTGGTTTCCTGGAGCGCCGGCGGGCATATCTGCTCGGCGGCGAGAGGTAGCGCCTGCTACCTCAATTCTCCTCCATCATCGCGCACGCGGTCATAGAGGTGCCGTAGAAGGAGCGCGTGCACATCGATTGGCCCGATGGTTGTCGAGGCGACCAGGTCCTTGTTCTTGGTGATGAAGACCGGCCCCTCTTCGTCCCAGTCAGTCTGACGACCATGTGATCCCTTGACCAGCGTCGCATCCAGCGGAATCACATCAAGCAGCGATCGAAACCCCGCCTTCCGTTTTGCCAGTTTCCATCCAACGCTCAACGGCGGCATGCGAATCGCGGGATCGAGAAACAGCTCGACCGGATCGTAGCCAGGCTTGCGGTGGATCTCCACCGTGCGCGCGAAGTCCGGCGCACGGGTGTCGTCGTGCCAGAAGTAGTAGGTAAACCAGCTGTCGGCCTCTGCAACGGCGACCAGGTCGCCGGCGCGTTCGTGGGAGACGTGGGCCAGTTGCTTCTCGGCAGCGCCAAGGACCGCTTCGATACCGGGGACTCGCTCGACGATCGCGCGCACGTCATTCAGTCTCGAGCGATCGTTGACATAGATATGTGCCACCTGATGATCGGCGACCGCGAACGCAGCGCTGGCCCCCGGGTCGAGCATCTCGTGACCTAACTCGTCGCGGACGGCAATCAACCCGTGCTCGCGCAACACACGATTCAGGTGAACAGGCCGCGAGACTGCGCGAATACCGTACTCGGAGAGCACCACGACACGCACTCGATGGGACTCGTAGTACCGGATCAGGTCGGCGCACACGGCATCGACTTCCCGCAGATCGTTCTTCACAGCGGCGCCTGGTCCGACTCGTTGAAGGTTGTAATCGAGGTGCGGCAGATAAATGAGCGTCAGCGTGGGATTGAAGCGCCGATCGACCAGCATGGCGGCATCGGCGATCCATCGCGTCGAGCGGATCCCGGCCCGTGGGCCCCAGAACTCGAACAACGGAAACGTACCGAGTTTCGACTGAAGCTCGTCGCGAAGCGAACCGGGCGCAGTGTAGACGTCGGGGATCTTCCGGCCGTCGGCTGGATACATCGGCCGGGGCGTGACGGAATAATCGACGGTCGAGTACATGTTGAACCACCAGAAAAGGTTCGCGCAGGTAAACGACGGGTCGAGCGCCCGTGCCGTCTCCCAGATCTTGCGTCCGTGAACCAGGTGATTCGACTGTTTCCAGAACCGGATCTCAGCGTCTTCGCGTGAATACCATCCATTGCCAACGATGCCGTGTTGATCAGGGTAGGTGCCGGTGATGTAGTCGGACTGCGCCGAACAGGTGACGGCGGGAAACGACGACTTAATCCGCGCCAGCGTCGCCTCGCGCGTCCACGCCGACAGCGCCGGCATGTCGTCGCCGATCAGTGATGGCGTCAGGCCGACGACGTTTAATACGGCTGTCTTGTGCATTCAAACGCCGGATCCCGGGATTACACGAAATTGTCCAACACCCATCTGTACTCCCGCTCGATCGAGTCCAACAGATCGATCTTCAGTCCCGGCGGCAAGACGTCCCACGTGTAGGTTTCGATCTCGAAGTGATGCGCGAAACGAGTGCGACGCGCAAGATCGAGCACCTCGCGAACGTAGTCCTGCGTCGAGCCAAGCCCCTCGTACTCACTGGCAAAGAGCGGCACGTGGAAGTGGACGCGCCATTCCGCGCCGGCAGGCGAGCTGCTCCGATCCAGCGCGACGTCGAGGTCGGGAAAATGCGATACCGTTCCGCCGCGCCGCTCGATCACTTGATGAAGATATGTCGCGTCGGCGAATCGCCGAAGCCGTTCGATGATTCCGGCACATGCGGTTTCGTCCCGCGGAAATACCACCTTCAGCGCCGAACTGAGCTGCACTCGTCCGATCTGGATGCCGGCGTCGCGGATGCGGTCGAGCGCTCGTCGGGGGTCTTCGTACTCCACGGCGAAGTGACAACAGTCGAGGCAAATCCTCACGTGTTCGTAGAGGCCGGCCTTCGCATCGTCAACGTCGCAGCCGAGCGCCGACGCCAGCAGCGGCGCTCCATCGGGAATGATGCGGCGGGTAAAGAATTCCAGGAACTCATCGCTGGTTTCGATCACGCAGTCAGGCTCCGGCTCGATGTCGAGATGGAGTGTTGCGCCTGTCTGGTGCTTCGATCGCGCCATCGCCGCGACGACCTGGACGAGGTTCTTGATGAAGGGACGAGTGTCTCCATCGGCGAGCCACGGCTTATACGAGAGCGGCGCTGTCGAAATTCCACCGTCCATCCCCCACGGCAGCAGTCGTTCGAGGATGCTGACAAGGTCCAGCGTGTAACGCACACGCTCGTCGTCGCGCCAGTCCGGCGCGTAGACTTCCGCCTTCACAGGTGTGCGATGGAACGATCCGTGGGGAAAGCCGTTGATCAGGGCGACGTAGAGTCCCTGTTCGTCGAGGAACCGGCGGAACTTGTCGACCCCGTCGTCCTGCAGTAACTCACTTGCATCGCGAGCGGACAGGCGAAGGCCGATGCCGAACGGGGCGGAGGGCGAGAGCCGTTCCTTCAGGGCAGGCGCGAATTGCCGCACGTTGGCCAAAACGGCAGCCCATCCGTCGGCTGCATGGATATTCGTGCAGTAAGTGAGATGGAGCGGAACGTCCGGGGCGACTTGCAAAGTACGCCGCTTTAGCCGACCCGAGCGGGTTCGGCAGCACCGGTGGCGGTCACCTTGAACTTGGGCGACTGGCTCAGGAAACGTACGGGATTGTCGAAAATCACCCGCTCGATGAGTGCGTCGGAATGGCGCCGGCGGCGCATTTCCATCGCGAAGCGCGGCACAGCGATCGGATCGCTCGGTCCCCAGTCGCACGCGCCGGCCACGCAGATGCGCTCAGGGCCGTACTTCTCGATGACGTCTACCGCGCGCTGCGGCGAGATCTTCGTCTGTGGATAGAGCGTCAGTCCTGCCCAGAAGCCATGCTCCAGAATCATCTCGATTGTGTGCTCTTCGGCATGGTCGATGAGCACGCGTCCGGGATTGATGTCGCGATATCGGCGCAAAACGTCGACCGAGATTCGCGTGCCTTTCAGTTTGTCTTCGAGATGCGGCGTGTGAATCAGAATGAGCTGCCGGTGTTCGAGGGCCAGTTCGACCTGCTCGGTGTAAGTGGCGATCTCATTGCGCGTGATCCGGTTCATCCCAATCTCGCCGATGCCCAGTACCGTCGGACACTCGAGGAATTTCGGGATGCGGGCGAGCACTTCCCGCGACAGACTGCGATCGTCTGCTTCCTTCGGGTTGATCGCCATCCAGGTGTAGTGCTGGATGCCGTACTGCGCGGCGCGACGCGGCTCGAATTCCGTCAACTGACGGAAATAGTCTTCGACGCTGTCACCGCAGCTTCGATCCCAGCCCGCCCAGAACGCCGGCTCGGTCACCGCGACGCATCCGGTCAGCGCAAGCTGCTGATAGTCGTCGGTGGTCCGCGACACCATGTGCGCGTGGTGGTCGATGTACTTCACGAGCGCGCCTCCTTCGAACCGCGATCGAATGCGCCAAGCGCGCTCTTGCGATCCAATCGATCGAGCGGCTCGGTGGTCGGGTCGCTGAGGAGCATCTGAATCCGATTGAGCCGGTCGCCCGGTGTGCCGAGCGCGTCGACGGCGTCGCGAAACACCTGCATCCGGAAATCCTTCATCGCACAGTCGGCATCGACGCGATCCACCCGGTCGAGAAACGCCGCAATCTCGAGCAGCCGCGTCCGGTTTTCGATGAAGTACTCATCGACGACCTGCGTTCCTGTGAGTGGGCAGCCGGGTGCGTGAGTCTTCATGTCAGGATGCCTTTTTCGCGGCGGATTGGATGCGCTCCGCCTCGAGTGTTTTGATCGTCGCGATACTCTGGCGCATCAATTCGGCGTCAACGTCGTGAACGTCGAAGGGCTGGCCGATTTCCTTCAGTAGCATGATAGTCAAGCGCCCGCCGAGGTGTTCGCGAAAATCGTCGAGCCCGCGCAGGACGCAATCCGCATGGTCCGGGGTGTCGAGATGATGCTCCAAAGCGCCATCGTACACCGCCACACCGAGTGCGGCCAGCAGCTGGACGATTCGACGCCAGGAGGGCTCGGGCAGGAACCCCGCCAGGTAGGAGTATGTCGTATCGAGCGCGATTCCAATGCCAACCGCTTCTCCATGCCCCAGCCGGTGGTTCGTCGTCTGTTCAAGTTTGTGCGCCGCCCAGTGACCGAAGTCGAGCGGACGTGAGGATCCCAGTTCGAATGGGTCTCCGCCGGTCGCGATATGCCTGAGATGCAGCATCGCCGAATGACGGATCAGCTTGGTCATCGTCTCGAGATCGCGAGCGGCGAGAGCTGGCGCGTGCTGCTCGAGGAACTCGAAGAACTGCGGATCGCGAATGAGTGCCGCTTTGACGGCTTCGGTTGTTCCGCCTCGCCAGTCCCGATCCGACAGCGTGGAGAGAAACGCGCGGTCATTAATGACCGCAAACGGCGGCGTGAATGTCCCGAGGTAGTTTTTCTTGCCGAACGCGTTGATGCCATTCTTGACGCCAACGGCCGAATCGTCCTGCGACAGAACCGTCGTCGGCACACGGATGAGACGGACACCGCGATGCGCGGTTGCGGCGGCGAAGCCGGCCGCGTCGAGTACCGCTCCGCCGCCCACCACGATGACGTAGGAATGACGGCACAGCGACGCGGCATTGATCGCGTCGATGATCCGTTCGGTATGCCGCCGATCCTCTTTGATTTGTTCCCCGCCCGGCACTACCAGCACCGGCGCGGCCAACGTCAGCGCGTCGCCATGTGCCTCGAAATACGCCGCAATTGAGTCCGGGAGCGCAGGATGGGTCTCGTCAACACCGCGATCGAGGACGACAACGACTTTCGCAGGCAGGTTGTCTTCTTCGCGCGTTCCGGTGCCGGCGCCGCCCGCAACGATGTCGCGCAGAAGCCGATTGGACGCGGCGAAGACACCGCTCGTGAAATAGACCGGATATCGAACCGGAACGAAAAACTCCTGGTGGATGACATCCATCGTCAGGTTACCGAAAACAACCTCGCCAGCGATCCCGCGACCAGCCCGGTCGCGAGAATGATCGCGGCGTAAACCGGCCCGGCATACGCCGCGCCGATGCTCGAATCGAGCAGTACGAGCGAGAGTACGCCGGCTTTCACGGCACGGCGGATCACGGCCGGCTGCGGATCCTTTCTTACCTGCCAATACGGCGGCAACACGCGGTACGCAAGCACGGCGACGAGCATAAGCGCCGGGAATCGTCCGGTCGTCGACGTCAGCGCGACCGCTGTGAGTCCCGCGAGCACCAGCCCTAACGATATCAAAGCAAAGGTCGCCACTCCGGTCCGCCCGCCATGCACTTCACCGCGGCTGACCGTTGTCACCGCGGCAATGTAGAGGACCGAGAGCAACCCGATCGGCCATTGTGCACGAAGTACCGTCGCATCAGCGCTGACGCCGAGCAGCAGGTTCAGTCCGCGACACACGCCCATGCAAATCGGACCGGCGAGTGCGTGTCGCTTGGCGCGCGAATCGTACAGGAGAACGAACGCGACGATCGCAGTGGCAACCCCCGCACTGACTCGCCCAGCCGCAGCGGCGGCCGCGATTCCGGCAAGCAGAAGTGCCGTTCCGATCGCTGCCGCGCGCGACGACGAAACCCTGCCGCTCGGAATCGGCCGTTCTGGACGCTCGATCGTGTCGACCCCACGATCGAAAAAGTCATTCAGCACCACGCCGCCCGCATACAGGCAGACGGACGCGGCGATCAACCAGGGAAGCGCCCGCGGCTGGGCGCGGCCCGCAACAGCATATCCCGCAAGGACATCCGCGATCGCCGTAACGACATTTGGCGGTCGCAGCAGCTCCAGGTATCCGCGCAACAGTCCTCTGTTCTCTGCGTAATCGCTCAGTAATTGTAACAACCCTGCGGGAGAGTCCCGCAGCCGGGAAGCGTGCAGTTTACCGACCGGAGTCTGACTCCGGGTTACCTGGAGTCAGACCACTGGCACGGGCGAGACGGTTAGCCACGGTAAGGTGTTTAGGGTTGGGAGTTTAGCGCGTGGCGTCAACTTCAGATTTCACCGTTCGTCCCGCCTTCTGGGCGCGTGCCGTCTCGAAACTGCCGTCGCCGCCGCACTGGACGATGCCGGCGTTTCGTGTTCTTGCGAGCCGCTTGAAGTCGACACCTTCAATGAACTCGGTCACATGCTCTAACTCATGCGCGAGTAGTTCCGCGAAGTCCGCCGATGCGGACGGAATCTCGACGTCGACGACGAGCAGACCGGTGTGATATCGGCGCGCCGTCGAACGCGCGCGCGTGAATGACGGAAATCGACCCGAACTCAGTGTGACCGAGACCCACGTCTTTCTCGCGATAGCAATTCTTGCCGTCTGCTCGCGCAGTGTCGGCGATCGCGCGAGCAAATCTTCAATCAGCGGCCGCAGATCCTCGGTGGTTCGAATATTCGGCGGCAACTCGCGCCATGCGGTTGTCCGTGCCACGAACACGGCGGGATGCAAACCAAGAGCGGAAAGAGTCAGAACCAGGGCAACGGGCGCAACGACGATCACGATGGTCTCCACCAACGGCGAACGAAACGGTCCGGCGGACGTGCTGCGAAGTGAGCAAGCAGGACGCCATGACCCCGGGTGGACGCGCCGACTCCCGAAGTTGCGAAACCGCAATCGCTTAGCGGAAAAATTCGATCGACAGCCCAAAATGTCGCCATGCACAATCTGACATTTTTGTCTGATCTAAGCTGGCCGAGGAACAACTCGTGTCATGAAATCCGGCGATGTCTCAGCTGTGTTGCGCCACAAGACGCGTGTTTTTTGCAGCTTACAGGTTGACTGCCGACTAGGTGGCAGGCGACAATCGCCTAGCTCGATGATTGCGAACGACATTTTTGTCAACTCCGATATGATGACATCGACCACCAAGGTTTCGACTCGAAGCACGCCGCCAGACAGCCCGAGTACCGAACACGAGCGACTGGGTACGCTGCTGCAGATTGGCGAGGCGTTCTCGAGCACGTTGAATGCGAAGGCCGGCTTTCAGGAAGCGCTCGAGATTCTGGCGCGGCGGCACGCGATCGCGCGCAGCCTGATCGTGCTGATGGACGAAGACGGCAAGCAGTTGCACGTCGAGGCCGCGCACGGGCTCAATCGTCCGTCACATCACATCCACTACGCGCTCGGTGAAGGGGTGATCGGAAAGGTCGTCGAGTCGGGCCGAGCGGTGATCGTGCCTCGAGTGACGAAGGAGCCAACGCTCGTGTTTCGGGCGCCGAGCCGCGACGACGCGCATGAAGAGGAATCGAGCTTCATCTGCGTGCCGATCGGGTACGACCGCAAAGTGGTCGGCGCCCTCGGCGTCAACCTGAAATTCAAGCCCGATCGCAACTTCGAGCGGTCGCGCGCGTTTTTCAGCGTCGTCGCATCGATGATCGGACAAGCGTTGAAGGTGCAACGGCTGATCGCCGCACAGCACCGCCGGCTGGTCAACGAAAACGCGCACCTTCGCCAGGAATTAAAGGAGCGCTACGACTTTGCCGGGATCGTCGGCAACAGCGGCCCGATGCAGCGCGTGTACGAGCAGGTGGCGCAGGTGGCGCGCACCGGGACGACGGTTCTTCTCCGCGGCGAGTCGGGAACTGGCAAGGAACTGATCGCCCACGCGATTCACTACAACTCCGCTCGCGCGAAGAAGCCGTTCGTCAAGGTCAGTTGCGGGGCGTTGCCCGACACGCTGATCGAATCGGAACTGTTCGGCTACGAAAAGGGAGCGTTCACCGGCGCCGATGCGCGAAAGAAAGGACGTTTTGAACTTGCCGAGGGAGGAACGTTGTTTCTCGACGAGATCGGCGACGTGCAGTTGTCGACGCAGGTGAAACTGCTGCGCGTCCTGCAGGAGCGGGAGTTCGAACGTCTCGGCGGGCACGAAACGTTGAAGGCGGACGTGCGCCTGATCGCGGCGACCAACAAGGATCTCGAACGCGCCATTGAGCAGGGAAAATTCCGCGAGGATTTGTTCTACCGTCTGAACGTCTTTCCGATTTTCATTCCGCCGCTCCGTGAGCGGAAACCGGACGTGCTGTTGCTGGCCGATCATTTCCTTCAGAGATTCTCGGCGGAGCATGGACGAGATATCCGGCGGCTGGCGACCCCCGCCATCGACATGCTGACCTCGTATCATTGGCCCGGAAATGCGCGCGAGCTGCAGAACGTCATCGAACGGGCCGTCCTCGTGTGCGATGGCCACGTGATTCACGCACACCATCTGTCACCGACGTTGCAGACGGCCGAAGCGTCCGGCACGGTCATGAGCATCGCCCTGGACGATGCGGTGGCGGCGTACGAGAAGGATCTGCTACAGGACGCGCTCAAGAGCGCCCGCGGCAATCGCGCCAAAGCCGCGCGCCTCCTGCGGACCACCGAACGAATCGTCAACTACAAGGTTCGTAAACTGGGGATCGACTGGAAGCGGTTCAAGGCGTAGCGCTCAGTTCTTCCCGCTGAAGGCGGAAGCGACAAAGGCGTGAAGACAAAAAAGAGAACCCGCTTCAATTCCGTAACGGGATTCCCGCGTATCCCCGCGTTTTCTCACACAATCCCTTCAAGAACTCGCGTGGCACCCGCTTTGCCCTAGTGCAGAAGCGGGAGCACGCGACGTGATGATTGGAGCGGGACGGAACATTTTGATTGTCGAGGACGACGAGAGCACGTTGACAGGATGGGTCGAACTGCTCCGGAGTGCCGGCTATTTGGTGAGAGGCGTTTCCTCCTATGAGGAAGGACGGCAGGAACTGGCCGCGATGCCCGATCTGTTGATTACCGATGTGCGCCTTGGTGTCTACAATGGTTTGCAGTTGCTGATGCGGGGACGGATGGTCAATCCGCGACTGCAGGCGATCGTGATTACTGGGTACGCCGATCAGATCGTTCGACGCGAGGCCGTGTATCTGCAGGCCGAGCATCTCGAGAAGCCGGTCGATGCCGATCGACTGCTCCAGGTCGTAGGCAGCGCGCTCAGGGCTCCCGCCGGAGCATCGCGGGTAAACTGAGAATCGCTCCTGACCCTTAAGCCAGCTCAGACTTCGCCACCGCGGACCCGTGCCGGGTGACATTCCGCGAGCGGCGAACGGCCTTGTCGCGATACATCCGTTCGTCGGCAGCGGCGAGCAGTTCGTCGAACGTATGTCCATCGTCCGGGAAGCGCGCCGGGCCGGCACTGATTGACAGCGACAGCCGCACGCCCGGGCGCGGCTCGAACGGATGGGCGGCAACAGCGTTCTGCAATTCCTGGACGCGCCGGCCTTCGTGCTCCGGCGGGCAGTCCCACAGGACGACCACGAACTCGTCGCCCGCGAACCTGGCGCAGAGATCGTTCTGCCGGACCGTCGCCTTCAGCACGGATCCGATCGTCCGCAGCGCACGATCTCCCGCCTCGTGCCCGTAGGTATCGTTGATTTCCTTCAGGCGATCCAGGTCGAGCACGACGACTCCGATCGTGGCTCGGATGCGAGTCGCGTGCGCGAGACCCGTTTCGAATTGCCGACCGAGCGATCGACGGTTCGCCAGGCCGGTCAGCGGATCGGTGTGCGATTCGTGCTGAGTTTGTTCGAATCGCGTTGAATTGAAGATGACCGCCGCGGCCTGTTCACTCACGCGGCCGAGCACGCGGCGATGTTCGTCGGTGAAGCAGTTCGGCACGGAGTGGTAAATGACCAGCCCGCCGATCAGCCGTCCTTCAAATCGAAGCGGGCACGGCAGAAGCGAAGTGAGCTCCTCGCCATGCGCACCGCGGCCGTCCGCGCATGCTGGCAGACGAAGCGAAATCTCGCTCCACGACCTCGGTTCCCACTTGAACAGCGCTTCGGTGCCCGGACCATGCGCGTACCTGCAGACGTAGCCGTCCTCGTCGTCGCCGAGGAACAACGCGCAGGTCACGAAGGGCACGAGCCGGCTGACCTTTTCCTGAATCAGCGCCATCGCATCGGAAACGCCAAGGCTGCAGCCCAGCGCTTGCGCGATTTCGTAGAGGGTCTGCTCTTCGCGATGCGCGCCGGCAATGTCCTGCAGCGCGTCGAGTTCTTCGACGCCGCTCCACGATCCCTCGAGCGGGCTGGCGTCGGTCGCGTCGACCTGATCCATCTTCAACCGCGCGATGAGCAGGTCGACGAGCGCCGGATCGAATGCCGAGCCGGAATATTCTCGCAGGAGCGCGATCGCGTCACCTTCGCTGCGGGCCGGACGATAGGGACGATCCGCCTGGAGCGTGCTGAAGCAGTCTGCGATCGCCAGGATCCGCGCACCCACGGGAATATCTTCGCCGCGCAATCCCGCCGGATAGCCGAGCCCATCCCACCGTTCGTGATGACTCAACACGAGGTCGCTCACCGGCCCGCCGAACGGGACGTTCTGCAGAATCTCTGCGCCGACGCGCGGGTGGATCTTGACGCGATCGAATTCCTCGGGAGTCAGCGCATCCGGCTTCGAGAGGATGTGTTCGGGCACTGCCATGTTGCCGATGTCGTGCAGGAGCGCGGCGGTGCGCACTGCCTGAACCTCGGCATCGGAGAGGCCCGCCGCCTCGGCAAGCGTCGCGGCATAATGCTGAATCGATCGAATGTGCTCGGGAGTACACCCGCCGCGTGCCTCGATGGCGAGCGCGAGCGCTTCGATCGTCGCGAGCTGCACGTCCATGGCGCGCCGCGTCTGGTCCTGTTCCTCGCGAAGCCGAGCAACCACCGTGTGATAGCTGCGGAAGACGAGGTAGAGCGGAGCGGCAAGCAGCAACAGCCATCCGAACCAGCCGCGCGGCGGCGCTGCGGTTGCCAGCGCGGCGAGGGCGGCGCCGGCCAGGTAGCTCGGTGCGCTCCACAAGAAGTTGCGATGCCAGACGCGTGAAAGCGGCTGGCGCGTCGACAGGGCGATCGCACCGGCGACGAGAATCGTGTTCGAGAAAAAGTAGAGCGGCGCGATGACGGCTGCCGTTCGCGCGAGCGCGGCAAAACCAGGTGCACCCCAATCCATCACGAGTGCGATCGGCAGACCGGCGACCCACGCCGTCAACGTCAGCGAGCCGATGTTGAAAAGGATGCGATGAGCCGGATTGCGGGCGCCGACGCGAAACGTGCACTGCGTCCAGGCGCTGATCGTCGCAATGCATACCGCCGGCCCCGGCCCGAGCGCCAACAGTGCCCAGAAGTTGATCGTGTGTGAAAGCGAGAGGTTCGACTGACTGCGACCGAGCGGCAGATCGATCTTGATCGCCGATGTCGCAATGCCGAGCGCAGCCAGGAACGCGAAGAGTCCGGGCTGATCGAAATGCAGTCGCGTGGTCGCATCGATCAGGCAAAGGGCCCCCGCGACCACCACCGCCCACACGTAGGCGCGGGCAGCCGGCGGCAGTCCCGCGAACTGAGGGAGGACGGCTTTCCGCGCCGTCACTCGGGCCTCGTTTCAGCCCGGAACGTCTCCATCAACAGGCCAGGGACGCGTGCGCAGAGCATCTGCCACCGGCCGGCGTCGGAACGCCGCCGTTCTGTTTCCACACGTATGTGCCAACTCGTACAGGAAGACAGAAGCGTCACGGCCGGTGAACGAGGCAATCCTGATGCCTGAGCTGGCCGCCAGCAGGCATCCACTTTTGGAGTCCTCTGCCGTCCTGCTAACTATCTGAACGGCAGAGGATTGCATCGCTCCGAATTTGGCGCGTCCCAAATTCCGCCAAACGCGTGGGACGAATGGAAGTTGTGCTATTTCAGAGCAGTCGTTTCATCTCTGAATCATCACAGGCAAGAAGACCTACCCCTCCTCCGGCGATATCACCAGATGGATGACATTCAGCCGGTAGTAGAGGCTGTCGTCGAACGTCCCCTCCTCGATTCGGTCGATCAGGGGAATTGGGGTCGACGAGATGACGCGGCGCCGGATGCGCCGCGGCTCACCTGGACCGGTTCGGATTGCCGCCAGACGCTCGGACAGCCGCAGTTGAATACTCCGGGGCAGGCGGCCGACATCACGAAGAAAGACTGTCCCCGATTGCGACAATGTCGGCCACGGACCCTCGACCGGCTTTCCATTCTCGACGTCGAGCAACTTGAACAGGCTGGCTTCGAGGGCGTCTGCGGGCTGACCACAGTCCACCGGCACAAATGGCCCTTGCCGCCAACCGCTCAGGACGTGAACGCGGCGGGCGAGCACTTCGGCGGTTTCCTCGTCGCCGGTGAAAAGCACGCACGCATCTGACCGGACTGCGTGCGAAAGGTCTAGCCACGGTATGGTCGGCACATCCTGCTCCTGGGCTGTCATCGCATCCTCCACGGTGGTCCTCGTTCGTTCGTTCTGCGTCACCATACGGCGTGCACGTATGGGTTGCCATAAGGCGTAAATGCGTAAACCCTGAGCATGCAATGAGGACGCAACCGCTTCGAATTCAGTACGTTGTGGCCGTTCATGCGTAGATGTTCAGGCGTTGATCGCGCTGTCTGGGTGCTCCCTCGTCCCTGGTTACGCGTGATACATTTCATACGCACGTGGTGGCCGACCCGCGTTCTACCGTTGACCATGAATCCAACCCGGGAAGTCTTCTGTTTTGGTGAATTTGAACTCGACGCTGATGCCGGCGAACTCCGGCGAAAGAACCGTCGGCTGAAACTCCAGCCGCAACCGTTCAAGCTCCTGCTACTTCTTGTTCGGAAGCACGGCGCACTGGTCACCCGTGAGGAGATCCGGCGCGAGCTGTGGCCTGACGGCACGTTTGTCGATTTCGATCAGTCGGTGAACTTTTCGGTCAAGCAGATTCGCGATGCCCTTGGTGATGAAGCCGACCGTCCTCTTTATATAGAGACGGTGCCTCGTCGGGGCCATAGGTTCATCGCCCCAATCTCGGCTCCAGGGCAACAGCAGCCCCGGCACTCGTTCATCCCGATGGGAGCAACTGGTATCCGGCTGGAAAAGGCTCTGTGGGCCAATATTGCGGAGTTACGACTCGCCGAGAGCCGGAGGCGGCGGTACTTATGGCTCGCAATCTCCGTCGTCGCGATTCTCTTGGTGGTTGCGACAGCCTTGCTGCTGGTGCGGTGACTGCTCACGACGGCCGGGACGGCGTTGTGCGGGGTCCGGGATCCGCATCTCTATCCATATCCGTGTTAATCCGTGTTTTTCCGTGGTTTGGTTTTGTCCATGTTTTCCGTGATTCCTCCGTGTTAATCCGTGTTTTTCCGTGGCGTGTTAATCCGTGTTTCCGTGATTCCTCCGTGTTTCCTCCGTGTTTTTCCGTGGCGTGTTAGTCCGTGTTTTTCCGTGGCTCGGTTTTATCCATATTCTTCCGTGGTCCGAGGTTGTCCCCTGTTCTTCAGTGGCCTAAGATGTCCTCATGCCCAAAGCCGGGCCGCTGACGGTTTGCTCGGTTGTTCTCGCGTCTGGCCTCACTGCTGCCCTGGCGCGGATAGGAGTCGTCAGCGCCCAGGGGCCGGCCCCATCCGCGACACCGGTCAGCTTCAATCGCGAAATTCTTCCGATTCTCGCCAACAACTGTTTCGCCTGTCACGGGCCGGATGAGAAGAAGCGTGAGACGAAATTTCATTTCGATACGCAGGAAGGCATGTTCCTCAAGAAGGGGGTTATCGAGCCCGGTAACGCCGAAGAAAGCCTGCTGATCGAAAAGATCACCGAGCCGGATCCCAAGGAACGAATGCCGCCGCTCGAGTCAGGCCATGCGCTGACCGATAAGCAGATCGGCCTGCTGCGCCGTTGGATTGATGAAGGGGCGACGTGGGACACGCACTGGGCGTACGTGCCGGCGAAGCGACCGGAACTCCCCGTGGTCAGTCAGACCTCGTGGGTTCGCAATCCCATCGATCAGTTCATCCTCGCCCGTTTGGAACATGAAGGGTTGAAGCCATCGCCCGAAGCGGGCAAGGAAATGCTGTTACGGCGCCTGTCGTACGATCTCACAGGTCTTCCGCCGACGCCGCCGGAGATCGACGCGTTTCTCGCCGACTCGTCGCCTGACGCGTACGAGAAGCAGGTCGATCGTTTGCTGCAGTCGCCGCACTACGGCGAGCGAATGGCCATGCCGTGGCTCGACGCCGCCCGCTACGCGGACACGCATGGTTACCACATCGATAGTCTGCGCTCGATGTCCCCCTGGCGCGACTGGGTGATCAATGCGTTCAATCGGAACATGCCGTTCAACGAGTTCGCGATCGAGCAGCTCGCCGGCGATCTGCTGCCCAATCCGACGCGCGAACAGAAAATTGCGTCCGGCTTCAATCGCAATCACATGATCAATTTCGAAGGGGGCGCGATTGCAGACGAGTATCAGGTCGAGTATGTCGTCGATCGTGTCGAAGCCACGTCGAACGCATTCATGGGCCTGACCATGGGTTGTGCGCGCTGCCACTCGCATAAGTTCGATCCAATCACGCACAAGGAGTTCTATCAGTTCTTCGCGTTTTTCAACACCGTGCCGGAGGTCGGATTGGACGGCCGGACGGGCAACGCCGTGCCAGTGCTGCCACTGCCAAATCCAGAGCAGCAGGCGCGCCTCGATCAGCTCAACGCCGCGATCGAGGCTCGCGAAACGGCGCTCGCCGACACCGTCGTTGCGCCGCTGCAGCGCGAGTGGGAGAAGGGAATCTCAGAAAAGCCAGCGGAGCCCGATGTCACCGGGCTCACCGAGCATTACGAACTCGATGGAAATTTCTCGGACATCTCCGGACGCTATCGGCATGGGCGCACTGTTCTTGGTGAGCCGACCTTTGGCGCCGGTCAAGTGGGGCGGGCTGTCTCGTTTGATGGCGACACCGAAGTCAGTTTCGGGAACGTCGGGCGATTCGATCGCGGAGACGCATTCACTCTTGCCGTCTGGCTGAAAGGCCAGGGGAATCTGCCAGTTTCGGTGTTCCAGAAAATCGACAATGGCGACGGTCGCCATGGATTCGAGTGGATGCTCAGCGACATCGCACTCGTCGGCATTCAAAGATGGGCGGCCCGGCTCTCCGTGCGCATCGCGGGTGATTCTCCGGATCAGGCCATCGAGATTCGGACGCGCGAACGGCTCCGCTTCGGTGACTGGTATCACGTTGCGCTGACCTACGATGGTTCTGGTAAGGCTGCCGGTCTCGGGTTGTATTTGAACGGCGTCCGCCTGGACACCGACGTCGCACGCGATGCGCTCAGCGGCACGTGCGCAAGTGATGCGCCGCTTCGAGTGGGCAGCAAGGCGCTGGGCAGACCGTTCGTTGGACAGCTCGACGATCTGCGGCTCTACAACCGGGCGCTGACGCCGCAACAGGTCGAGGACCTTGCGATTCATCACCCGATGCGCGTCATTCTGTCCGGCGTGACCGGGAAACCGACGAAGGACGAAGCCGATCGGACGCGCACGTACTTCCTCACTCATGCGGCGCCTGACACTCTGCGGACGTCGTACCGCGAACTCAAGGCTCTTCAGTCGCAGAAGGACGATCTCGTCAAACAGATCCCAACGACGATGATCATGGCGGAGATGAAGAAGCCGCGCGACACGTTCATTCTCGCGCGAGGGGATTATCGGAATCAGACCGACAAGGTTCAACCAGGCGTCCCGGCAATTCTGCCGCCGCTTCCAAAGGACGCGCCGCTGAATCGCCTGACGCTGGCGCAGTGGCTGGTCGAGCCCGGTCATCCATTGACCGCCCGGGTCGCCGTGAACCGTTACTGGCAGACCTATTTTGGATATGGAATCGTGAAGACGCAGGAGGACTTCGGTGTCCAGGGAGAGCCGCCGTCCCATCCAGAGCTGCTTGACTGGCTCGCGACCGAATTCGTGCGGTCCGGCTGGGACGTCAGAGCCATGCAGCGGCTCATCGTGACCTCGGCCACCTACCGGCAATCGTCGAAGGTCACCTCTGAACTGCGCGAGAAGGATCCGGAAAATCGCCTGCTCGCACGAGGACCTCGTGTTCGCTTGCAGGCCGAGCTGATTCGCGACACCGCCCTCGCAGCGAGCGGGTTATTGAACGACGCGATTGGCGGACCGAGCGTCATGCCGTACCAGCCGAAAGGGATCTGGGAGGAACTTGCGTTCGGCGATGGCTTCTCGGGCCAAGCCTACGAACAGAGCCACGGGCGCGATTTGTATCGACGCGGAATGTATACCCTCTGGAAACGCACAGCGCCACCCGCCTCGATGGCGACCTTTGATGCACCCGATCGAGAGAAATGCACGGCGCGGCGTGCGCAGACGAATACGCCGCTGCAGGCGCTCGTGCTGTTGAACGATCCAACCTACGTTGAGGCATCGCGGGCGCTGGCGCAGCGAACCCTGCTCGACGTGCCGAAGGACGCAAATGCGAGAATCGCGTACGCATTTCGTCTCGCGACCGCGCGCAAACCCAGCAAACAGGAAATCAAAGTTCTCCGGACACTGCTCGACGGACGGCTGAAGGCATATCGTCTGGATCGTCCCGGTGCGATGAAGCTTCTGTCGGTTGGCGAGTCGGCGCTGAATCCGAAGCTCGAGATCGCCGAGTTGGCCGCCTACACAACGGTCGCGAGCGTGATTTTCAATCTCGACGAAACCATCAGCAAGCAATGACCTGCAAACACGAAATCGATCTCCACCTGACGCGGCGTCAGTTTTTCGGACGTTCGGCCCAGGGTATCGGTATTGGTGCGCTGGCGACGTTGCTCGGACCGGATCTGAGTGCGTTCGCCGCCGCTATCAACGAAGCGCGCGATCCCAAGACCGGCGGACTGGTTGGCGTGCCGCACTTTGCGCCGAAGGCGAAGCGCGTCATCTTCCTTCACCAGTCGGGCGGGCCCTCGCAGATCGAGACCTTCGACTACAAGCCGATGCTTGCGAAATTCCAGGGCACGCAAATTCCTGATTCGGTGCGTCAGGGGCAGCGGGTGGCGCAGACAATGGGGCAGTCGCAGCTGCTCGTGGCGCAATCGACATTCAAGTTCGCGCAGCATGGGCAAGCTGGAACGTGGGTGAGTGAGCTGCTTCCGCATACGGCGAAAATCGTCGACGACATCACCGTCATCAAGACGATGAACACCGAGGCGATCAATCACGATCCAGCGATCACCTTCATTCAGACTGGATTTCAACAGCCCGGACGTCCCAGCATGGGCGCCTGGCTGAGTTACGGACTCGGTAGCGAGAACCAGAATCTTCCGGCGTTCGTCGTCCTGCTCTCTCAGGCACACGCGATCAACACCGACCAACCGCTGTTCTCGCGCCTGTGGGCGAGCGGGTTCCTGCCCTCCAGCTATCAGGGTGTTCGTTTCCGCGCCGGCAGCGCGCCGGTCTTGTTCCTCGACGACCCTCCAGGCGTCAGCAAGACGACGCGGCGGCAGATGCTCGACGCGCTCGGCAAGCTGGATGAAATCAGTCACGCGGAATACGGCGATCCGGAGATCGAGACACGCATCCGTCAGTACGAGATGGCCTACCGAATGCAGACGTCAGTGCCAGATCTGATGGATCTGTCGAAAGAGCCCGACTCGGTGTTCGAGATGTATGGACCCGAATCGCGAAAGCCGGGAACATACGCGGCCAATTGCCTGCTCGCGCGGCGGCTGGCGGAACGCAACGTGCGGTTCATTCAGCTCTATCATCGCGGTTGGGATCAGCACAAGGATCTGCCACGCGATCTGGCGCTGCAGTGTCGCGGCACCGATCAACCGACGGCGGCATTAATCACCGATCTCAAGCAACGCGGCCTCCTCGACGACACGCTGGTCGTGTGGGGCGGCGAGTTCGGCCGCACCGTGTTCAGTCAGGGCAAGCTTACCGACGCCAACTACGGCCGAGATCATCACCCGCGCAACTTCTGCATGTGGGTGGCCGGTGGTGGCATGAAGCATGGCGGCGTCATCGGTGAAACCGACGACTACAGCTACAACATCGTCGCCGACCCGGTGACCGTTTACGATCTCCAGGCGACGATCCTTCACGTCATGGGCATCGATCACAAGAAGTTGACCTACCGATTCCAGGGACGTGATTTCCGCCTGACCGACGTCCACGGCGAAGTCGTGGAGAAGATGTTGGCGTGAGTTGGCGGGGTCTCGAGACCCCGCCACAGCCACGAGCTACTTCCTGAACACCTCGTAAACCACTCCTCGGTCGAGCGACACGACGTACAAGTTTCCATTTGGCCCTGTCACAACATCGGTGCCGACGCCGAAGTTGCGCCCAAACAGCAGGCTCTCGCTTTCAGTGATGTCGAACTTGGCATTGTTGTCGGCAACACGATCGTCGAGCCGCGGATCGTCGACGCCGATCTTCTGCCGGTTGCCGGTGATATTGAAGTGAAACAGGTAGCCGCCCTCGAGTGTGGTTCGAGCGGCGCCGACAAACAGGTCGCCATCGTACTGCGGACCCAGCGCGCCGCCGTTGAGGAATCCGATACCACCGGGGGCCACCGCGTACCGCCAGCTGAATTCCGGATCGCTGTAATGGGCGCCGGGCAGCAGGAACAGGCGCGACAACGCTTCCTGCGGCGTGTCGGCCAGATTGGTCGGCGGCCAGCGCAGCTGCTGGAGATTCTGTCCACCGAGGGTCGTTTCAATGCCTTTGAATTCCGCGATACGATTTGCCGGCCCGATAATCTGAACCCAGCCGGAATTCTCGCCGGCATCGATCCGCTCGATCTCGTCGAACGTGTCATCGCCATTGACCTGAATCCAGAGCGAGCTCGATTTCGGATCGACCGCCATCCCGAAGCTGTTGCGAATCCCGTAGGCGAAGATTTTCTGCACGTTCGCACCGGCTTCGCCAGGTATCGAGGCACCGGCTGCAGTGAATGGATTGTCGGTCGGTACTGAACCGTCGTCATTCAGCCGCAGAATCACACCGGTCAGGTGCGCGTTATCCGGCTCCGGTCCACCGAACTGGTCATCGTCGGTCGGCGGTGTTGGTCCGTTCGCGAGATTCTGAAGCCACCCGCGCCGCCCGTTGTCGCCGATGATGATGTACAGCTTGCCGTCGCCGCCGAAGCGGAGGACTCCGCCGTTGTGGTTACCGGCGGCGTTCTGCGCCGAATCTCCCTGTCCCGGTGGCTCAGGGGCACCGTCCGCCTGGTAGGCGTGCAGCATGATCAGATTGCGGTCGTAGGTGAGCGAAGTTCCGTCCCACGTAAACCGATCGACCCGGTTACCGCGAAGCGGAACCTGTCGAACGACACCGCTGTCGCTGCCGAGCATCAGGCTGTCGTCGCAGCGTTCAGCGGACGGCTGGAACAGGTCGGTTGGAGCTGTCGCCGTGCGACACGTCCAATAGAGATACACGAACGGCGTACCGGGGAAGTTCGGATGCAGCGCAATGCCGAGTAGACCGCGTTCGGAGTTGTTGTTGACCGCGAGATCGATCGCCGTGCCGGTGATCGCCCCGTCGACGACATGCTGGACCTTGCCGGTATTCTTCTCCAGGACCAGCATGTCCTTTGCGCCGAGAAACGCCACGCTGACCGGGGTGACCAAGCCCGACGCTACGGTGCGTACGCCGAGCTGCGGATCGACGAGCGTGGGCGCAACCACTTGAGCGCCGGTCTCGCGCGTCACGAGCAAACAGACCGCGAGCGCGGTCGCGATCACTATGTGCCTGAACGGGATCTGTCGTGTCGGATTCATACGCCTCCTTGTGGTGAGAGCCGTGGGGTAAGCGCTGAACCCGAGGGCAAGTTCATTGCCCGAACACACATCTCCGATTCTGGAAGGAATCGTTTTGCGGTCGAAGCTCGGCTGATTACAACCGGGGTAACGACCTTACTTGCTGTGAAAGACAGACGAGTTAGAAACGAATAGAATGCTCGGCCATGATTACCCCTCGCCTTAGTGTGTTCGTGCTCTGCCTGGCTGCCTTCGTGAACGTGCCGCAGGATCGCCAATCCGATTCGGCTGCGAGGCGCGCGTTCATCGATGGCACGGGCCCGGGCTGGAAGACGCTCGTCGAAACCGACTTCGCAGGCGTCAACGGTAATGCCGATACCTGGACCTGGAAAGGGGACATCCTCGTGTCGTCTGGTGTGCCGATTGGCGTTCTTCGCACTCGCCAGAAGTACACAAACTTCGAGCTGGTGGTCGAGTGGCGTCACTTGAAACCGGCAGGTAACTCAGGCGTGTTCGCATGGGTGCCGGACCAGGCGCTCGCGCAGCTCAAGCCGGGAGTGCTCCCCGAATACGGGATCGAAATACAGATGCTCGACCATGGGTTCAGAGATCAGTACGAGAAGGCAGGCCGCAAGGGGGACTGGTTCACGACCCACGGTGACGTGTTTGCCGTCGGCAAGTCCAAGCTGACGCCGTTTGCTCCGGTCTCGCCCAATGGCTCGCGCAGCTTTCCGCGCAAGGAATTGAGCCGCGGAGTGGGTGAGTGGAATCACTACTACGTGCGCGGTATCAATGGCGAAGTGCGGTTGTGGGTGAACGGCGAAGAGGTTTCCGGCGGCAGCGGCGCCGAGCCGCGGACCGGTTACTTGTGCCTCGAGGCAGAAGGATCGCCGATCGAGTTCCGGAATATACGCGTGCGGGAAGTTTCGTAACCCGCATGACCGTGAATGACGTTGATTGGGAGGAGTCCCCATGACCAAGCGGCACGTGTTTGCAATCCTTCAGTCGGCGGCGATCTGGGCGGTTCTCACAATTCCCATCGCCGCGCAGGTCACGACCGGAAGCATCCTTGGCACGGTGACCGATCCCGGCGGCGTCGTGCCTGGTGCGAACGTCACCATCACCGAGGTCAACCGGGGCACATCGGACACGTTCGTGACCGATTCGGCCGGCGGCTACACGGCACCATTCCTCACGCCCGGCACATATCGAGTCGAAGTGAACGTCTCGGGCTTCAAGAAGTGGGTGCGCGACGGCATCATCCTGCAGGTCAACCAGCGCGCGCGCATCGATGTGTCGCTGGAAATCGGCCGTCTCGAAGAAACGACCACCGTCGTGGCGGAGACGCCGCTTCTTCGCACGGATTCCTCCGAGGTCGGCACGGTGATCGAAGAGCGCGCGATCAAGGAGCTGCCACTGAACGGCCGGAACTTCGCGACGCTCGTGTATCTGACGCCAGGCATTACGCCCGGACAGGCCGGAGAGAACCTGTCGGGGGCCAGCACGTTCAATCCGCGCGGCGCATCGAACTTCAACGCGCTTGGCCATCAGGCGAATGCCAATGCCTGGTTGATCGACGGCATCGACAACAACGAGTACACCTTCAACACCTTGATCATCGCGCCGTCGGTCGAACAAGTCCGCGAATTCAAAGTACTGTCCGGCGTGTTCTCGGCTGAGTTCGGTCGAGGCGCCGGCGTCGTGTCGGTCGCAACCAAATCGGGAACCAATACGTTTCACGGCACGGTGTTCGAGTATCTCCGCAACGATGCGTTCGATGCGCGTAACTTCTTCGTGCGAAAGGTGCCGCTGCCGAACGGCGGCCTGCAGAAAGATCCCAAGCCGCCGCTCGATCGCCATCAGTTTGGCGGCGCCGTCGGCGGCCCATTGCTGATTCCCGGACTCTACGACGGACGCAGCCGCACGTTCTTCTTTGCCGATTACGCCGGATTGAAAGAAAAGCGCGGCCAGGTGTTCGTCAACACGGTTCCGACGGCGCAGACCCGCGTCGGCGATTTCAGCGATTTCCGCGACACCAGCGGCAATCTGATCACCATCTACGATCCGTTGACGACGCGACTGAATCCGAATTTCGATTCCAGCCGGCCGGTCAGTGCGACCAATCCGCAGTTCCTCCGCGATCCATTTTCCGGCAACATCATTCCGCCGAACCGGATCAACGCGGTCGGCCGAAATGTCGCCAGCATCTATCCGCTTCCCAACGGCGCAGGGAATTTCAACAACTACACGTCGACGGTGAATCGCGATGTCACCGACAACGTCTTCTCGGGGCGCGTCGATCATCGCGGATCGGACAAGGACTCGTTCTTCGTTCGCTTCAACTGGGGCAAGTTCAAGCTCGATGCGCCGCAGGGGCAGGCCGCGTGTTGCCTTCCCACACCGGCCGAGGCCGCCGCCAAGTTCGATCTCGGCCCGTTCGTTGCCGGGATCCAGAACACGCGGCTGACCACGCATGGGGCGGCATTCAACTACTCCCGGGTGATCTCGCCGACGTTGGTGAATGAACTGCGCACCGGTTACGCCAAGACTGTGCCGTTCACGTTTCAGTCCGACTTCGGCACTCAAGCGGCCGAATCGCTCGGCATCCACGGCATCAACGTCACCGAGTTCACGACCGGACTCCCCAACATCAACGTGCAGGACCTCACTGGCATTTCCGGCGGACCAGCCTTCCTGCCGGTGAACCCCAAGCAGTTCCACTGGCAGATCGAAGATGCGCTCGTCTGGCTGAAGGGACGGCACCAGGTGAAGTTTGGATATCGGCTTGTCGACCGGTATCCGTCGCCGTTCACCAACACCGATACGCGC
>DATJKH010000040.1:0-2825 GCA_035491715.1 Vicinamibacterales bacterium
CAGCACCACCTGGCCACCGTGCGTGTGGCCCGACAGCACGAGCGGCACGTCCAGCTCGGCAGCCTCATCCAACCGCCTCGGATCGTGAGCGAGCAGAATCACCGTCGATTCGGCGTCGCGGACCAACCGGGCGATGTCGCGCCCGCGCTGCGTCCAATACCGCACACCCACGAGATCGACGCGTTCGCCCCGCATCTCGACCGTCGTGCGCGCGTCGCGCAGCACCTCGTAGCCGTGTTTGATGAGCGCGGCCGGCATATCGCGGTCGTCATCGTGATTGCCCAGCACGGCGAAGACGCCATACGGCGCCACCAACCCGGCGAGCGCCTCCGAGCAGGGCACGACATACTCGCGATTGCCCCACGTGACGTAGTCGCCGCCAAGCACGATGAGATCCGGCCGCTCTCCCATCATCAACACGACAGCGCGGGCGACATCGCGCGCCGGCACCATTTCGCTGTGATGGAGATCGGTAATGAGGCCCACGCGCAGACCGTCGAGGGCGGGACTGAGGCCGGCGACCGGTACGCTGGCGCGCAGGATCTGGATCTGATGCCGCGAGTACGCGACGCCGTAGGCGGCGCCGCCGATGACCGTGCCGATGCCGCCCGCTACCAGGGTCTTGATCGCCGCACGCCGACTGACCAGCACCGCATTATGATAATGGACTCAATGAGCGATCTGTTCTCCGAACTCTCGTGGCGCGGTCTCGTGTACGACGTCACTCAGGGCGCCAGGGACGCGCTCGCGCGCGAGTCGCTGACGGCCTACGTGGGATTCGATCCGACGGCGCCTGGTCTGCACGCCGGCAGCCTGATGCAGGTGATGGCGCTGGCGCGACTGCAGCGCGCGGGCCATTCGCCGATCGCCGTGGTCGGCGGCGGTACGGGCATGATCGGCGACCCGAGCGGCAAGACCGTGGAGCGCACGCTGCAGAGCCGCGAGGTAATCGAAGCGAACGTCCGTGGCATCCGCGCGGAGCTCGAGCGTTTTCTGGATTTCCAGGCGCCGGACAATCCCGCGAGACTCGTAGACAACGGCGAGTGGTTGAACTCGATGAGCGCGATGGAATTCCTGCGCGACGTCGGGAAGTACTTCACCGTCAACTACCTGCTCGCGAAGGAGTCGGTCAAGCGGCGTCTCGAGAGCGAAGAAGGCATTTCGTACACGGAATTCAGCTACTCGCTGCTGCAGGCGTACGACTTTCTGGTGCTGCACGATCGCTTCAACTGCCGGCTGCAGGTGGGTGGCAGCGATCAGTGGGGGAACATCGTCGCCGGGACCGACCTCATCCGCAAGCTGCGGGGCACGCAGACCCACGGGCTCGTGTCGCCGCTGCTCCTGACGTCGAGCGGGACGAAGTTTGGAAAAACCGAAGCCGGCGCCGTCTGGCTCGACGCCGCACGCACGTCGCCCTTCCGTTTTTATCAGTTCTGGTTCAACGCGGACGATCGCGACGTCATCACGTACCTGAAATTTTTCACCTTCAAATCGCAGGACGCGATCGCGGGGCTCGAACGTGAGACGAACGAACACCCCGAGCGTCGCGAAGCCCAGCGCGAGCTGGCACGCGCGGTGACGGCTATGGTGCACGGCGCCGATCAGGTTGCGCGAGCCGAGCGGGCGGCGGAGGTGCTCTTCGGCGGTCCGCTCGCCAGCGCCCACGTCGAAGACATCCTGATGGTCTTCGACGATGCGCCGTCGATTTCGGTGACGTCGGCAGCGCTCGAGCGCGGCATCGGCGCGGTGGAGCTCGCGGTCTCGGCCGGTCTCGCGGCGTCGAAAGGTGAAGCGGCACGATTGATCAAACAGGGCGGGTTGTATGTCAACGATCGACGGCTGACTGACGAGCGCGGGCACGTGACGCTGGCCGACGCGATCGCGCGCGCGGTGATCGTGCTGCGCAAGGGACAGCGCGAGCGCCGGATCGTGAAAATCGAAGGATAATCGCGCAAACTTGACCGCCTCGGGCGGGTACCGTATGATTGTCCCAGCTCGTGAGGTTGACGGCCGAAGATACGCCGCAGCGGAGCGGGTCAGATAGCGCGCGCGGGGTTCGGCATCGATCGGCCTGCTCAGCCAATATCCGCTGACGTCGAGAGCCGAATGGGGTTTAGGCCCGCCCCGGGCGCGTGTATTGAAACGATTCGAACGTAGACATTCGGTTGGCGAGACCCGGCGCGAAGGTGCCGGCTGGTTGCTCCGAAGAAGATACGGAGCAATTTTTTTTTGTCTCTGAACGTATAGATGCGGGAAGTAACGTCGCTGGGTGTTGACAGAGTAAGTCCTCTGTAGTAACCTCAGAAGGTTCCCCTAAAGACGGTCAAAAACGGGGAAGGCCACCGGGATCGGGATTCCGGCCCGGTGCGCGTCGGTTCTTTGAAAACTAGATAGAGCGTACAAGCACAAAAACCCGTCGAGTTATCAGCGGGTGGCATCGCGCTTTGTAGCGGCCTGGGTTCTGGTTTGGGCCCGGGCGCGAGCGATGAACCACTCACAACTTGACAACAAACTAGTAATGAACAACGTGAGAGCCAAAGCAATCGGCTTTTCGTGTTGATGGTTTTCCGCCTTCGCGGCTTTGGCTGCTACGGCGGACAAACGTATTAAACATGAGAGTTTGATCCTGGCTCAGAATCAACGCTGGCGGCGTGCCTAACACATGCAAGTCGAACGCGAAAGCTCCGCAAGGGGCAAGTAGAGTGGCAAACGGGTGAGTAACACGTGGGTGACCTGCCTTCGAGCGGGGGATAACGTCCCGAAAGGGACGCTAATACCGCATGACATCCTGCCTTTGAAGAGGCGGAGATCAAAGCCGGGGATCG
>DATJKH010000041.1:0-4206 GCA_035491715.1 Vicinamibacterales bacterium
TGATCTACGACGATCACACGGCGCAGCGGCAGGATCTGTGGATCCTTCCGCTTGCACCCTCGCCTGACGGAGAGCGCAAGCCGATTCCGTTTCTCGTCACCCCTGCAGACGAGACGTTTGGTCAGTTCTCACCCGATGGCAAGTGGATCGCTTACAGCTCCGACGAATCGGGACGACGCGAAGTGTACGTGCAGGGGTTTGCGTCCGATCATGTGCCCGCTGCAGCGGTTGGCAAGTGGCAGATGTCGACCGCTGGTGGAGACAAGCCGCGATGGCGAAGGGATGGGAAGGAGTTGTACTACCTCGCGCCCGACCGCAAGATGATGGCCGTGCCGGTCAAGCTTGGACCGCCATTCGAACCCGGCGTCGCCGTTCCTCTGTTTGAGACCAGAACCGTCGGTTTCTTCCCGTATGACGTGAGCCCGGACGGACGCTTTCTCCTCAACACACCCGTCGAGAGCGAGGCGACACAGTCTTCGCCAATCACGATCGTGTTGAACTGGCAGGCGGGGTTGAAGCGGTGAACTGAGGTCGCATCTGGTCCGCGAAGAAAGGACTCGCCCCCGCTAGTCGAGCGCGAAGCGCGAAGACCGCGTGGCTGAGGCCATCGAACCTTCACGCCCTTCAAAGGAGGCGGAGAGATTTCACCGCGCGAGGCTGATCACAGCCGGTACGCGCCTATTGCGTTGCCGACTCGAATACCTGGACGAATTCGGCAAGCTCGCGGTCGTTGAGATCCGACACCGCCCACATCGTGAGGTCCGCGTGGATCCAGTGCCGTTCCTGGAAGCCTCGAATCGTCCGTCGATCGTTGGTCGCAACGCCGCCGCGAGCCGGCGAGACGAACACGTCGATCACGTGCTCGCGCCGTTGATACACGAGCGCGGCCACGCGCCGGCCGTCGATGGTATCGAGGCGTCCACCGATGAGAGGAAAACCTGCGGACGACAGATCCGCAACCGGCGGCGAAAAATCCAGCTTGCCCTGAAACCACGGCTTGACGGTGTGTTGATTCGACGAGCGCACCTCGAAGACATGCTCGCTCGCAAGCGCGCTGATATGGCGATCGACGACGTCGCGCGCGAGCGCCGTGGTCGCCTGCCCGGTCTGTCGCGCGCGGAAACCGATCGTACCGGCAGCGGTCACCGCGATCACGAGTCCCGCGGCCAAGGCCAGGGCGTGCGAGGACATTCGCAACGGCCGCGGCCGGTTCGCAATCGACATCCTGACCCGGGTCGGGGCCGCAAGATATGGCACGCTGCGGACAAGCCGTCGCAGCGTCTCGCGATCCCCGACTCGCTGGCGGCACAGAGCGCATCCCTCGGTGTGTTCCACGACCGACGCCGCTTCAGCCTCGGCCAACTCGTCATCGACGTACGGATCGATCAGGAGCGCCGCTTCGTGACAGTTCATGCGCTGCCTCCAGTGGAAATGGCCGGTTTCAGGATGGCGATCAGCCGCTCGCGCCCGCGCGACAGCCTAGACATCACGGTGCCGATCGGGACGCCGATAATCGTGGCGATGTCCTTATATGAGAGCCCTTCGAGTTCGCGGAGCACGATGACCTCGCGAAATTCGACCGGCAGCGACTCGACGGCGTTCTGCACCTGCTCGACCGTCTGTTGCTGCAATACCAGCGCCTCGGGGCCGAGACTGTCGTCGCGTCGCTCGTCAATGGTCTCCTCGTACGGCGTCACACGACGCGCGTCACCCAGTTTCGCCACGCGCCCGTACCAAGTGTTCCGTACGATCGTGAGCAGCCAGGCGCGCGCATCGTCATTGCGGAGCGATGGAAGAAAGCGGAGCGCGCGGATGGCCGCATCCTGCAGCACGTCCTCCGCGTCGGCATCGTTCTTCGTCAGCCATCGCGCGTAATTGAACGCGGCATCCAGATGCGGTGCCACGACCGCGTCGAAGTCCCGAGGGGCCATCTATAGCGCCTAACAGCACAGACTGCGCGGCCGGCAGTTCTATTCCCCGGAATAGATTCCGGTGGTGGCCGGTCTGTATCTCCGTATGGCGCTGATTGGCCGCTTCCATCCCGTGCTCGTGCACTTTCCGATCGCCCTGATCGTCGCCGCGTTCGGCTGCGAGCTCGTGTCGATGGCCACGCGGTTGCGCGAATGGCACGTGGCCGCGGTCGCGAACCTGCGAATCGGCGCCGTGTTCGCCGTCGGGTCGGCGATCGCCGGGTGGATCTTCGCCAGGTCGCCGATGGTCGACGCGTCGCCGTCGCTCGAGTGGCATCGCTGGGCGGGTGCGTGCGCGACGCTCGCAGCCGTCGGCGCGGTCCTGTCGGCGCGGTCGTCCGCGCAGAGCTCGTCGCGATCAATCTGGATCTATCGTTCGGCTTTGGGCGCGGCCGCGGCGCTCGTCGGCGTCACTGGACATCTGGGGGGCGTGCTCGTCTGGGGCGCCCATTTCTTTCGGTTGTGAGTGGAGGAGCGATGAAATTACTGGGAGCGGTGCTGGTCTTCGCGGCGATCGCGACGCCGACGCAGGTGAGCGAGGTTGCGATCGACAACTTCAAGTTTGCGGCGCCGACGATCACCGTGCCTGTCGGGGCGACGGTGACGTGGACGAACAGAGACGACGTGCCCCACAACGTGGTGAGCACCGACAACGCGTTCAAATCGCCGGTGCTCGACACCGATCAAAAGTTCTCGCACATGTTCGAAACGCCGGGCACATTCAAATATTACTGCTCGCTGCATCCACGGATGACGGGGCAGATCGTGGTCAACCCGTAAGGAGGCAGCTGTGGCGACAAGAGACGACGAACAAGGGATGGACCGGCGCGGATTCCTGGAGTGCATGGCCTGGGTCGGCACCGGTGCAGTGTGGACGATGGCGAGCGGTGTGCTGAAAGGAACGCCACTGGAGGCGTCGGCGTACGGCGCGGCGAAGATGGCTGGCGGGCTGCGGTTCGTGCAGATCAGCGACAGCCATATCGGGTTCGACAAGCCGGCGAATACGGACGTCACCGCGACGCTACGCGAGGCGATCGCCAAGATCAAGGGGTCGCCAGAGCAGCCGTCGTTCGTGCTGCACACGGGCGACCTGACACACTTGTCGAAGCCGTCCGAATTCGACACGCTGCAGCAGTTGATGTCCGAGCTGTCGCTGCCGGTCTTCTACGTGCCCGGCGAACACGACGTCCTCGAAGACGACGGGAAGAGCTTCCTGCAGCGTTACGGGAAAGGCACGCTCGGCGCCGGCTGGCACAGCTTCGACAAAGACGGCGTTCACTTCATCGGCCTGGTGAATGTCGTGGATCTCAAGGCAGGCGGGCTCGGCTCGTTGGGGCGTGACCAGCTCGAGTGGCTCGAGAAGGATGTCAAGCATCTCAAGAGCAGCACACCGATCGTCGTCTTCGCGCACATCCCGCTCTGGTCTGTGTACCCGGAGTGGGGATGGGGCACGGACGACAGCGCCCAGGCGCTCGCCTATCTGAAACGATTCGGATCGGTCTCGGTGCTGAACGGACATATCCACCAAGTGATGCAGAAGGTCGAAGGACACGTGTCATTTCACACCGCCATGTCGACGGCGTTTCCGCAGCCGGCACCGGGGATGGCCCCCTCTCCGGGACCGATGAGAGTCGAATCCGAACGGTTGCGATCCGTGCTGGGGCTGTCACGGATGTCGTTCCACGCCGTGAATCATCCGATTGCCATCACGGACGTGGCGCTCGCAGATACGATGTAGCTCGCTTGGCGGCCTTTTTCGTTGCGGCTGGCTGAATCCCTCTATCGCGCCAAAAGAAAAAGGCCCGCGTAAGCGGGCCGTTTCTTTGGTGCGGAAGAAAGGACTCGAACCTTCACGCTCTTGCGAGCGCCAGCCCCTCAACCTGGCAGGTTTGGCGTTATGCAGCGGGCCTTACAGCGTCGGCCGAGGTATGCTCGGTTGGCTTAATAGTAGTTAGATCGACGTCTGACAGACCGATGTCTCGCTTGGGGATGCACCACTGAATTTGCGGCTCAAATGGAACCTTGGCCTGTTGCCGCTTATCCACACGGAGAAACACATTGCCGATCACTTCTTTCAGTAGTTTCACCGACGGCGTCGACCCGAGTCGGAGAAGCCGTGAACATTTCATCACAAACATCGATCTCGAAGACGATCGTCGCTGGGTTCCGTATGCCGATGGCGTCTGGTTTCAGCCTTGCCACTTCAATGTCACGTCCGGGGGATTCAGCGTGGTCC
>DATJKH010000042.1:0-11555 GCA_035491715.1 Vicinamibacterales bacterium
CTTTCTCGAGAGTCCGAAAGGTCTGATCGTTATCGATTACCCCGGTGACAATGCCACCACTATGGTTGGCGCCAACGCGGCCGGAGAAGCCGCCGGGCGATTCGCGGACGAGAATGGTCAGCACAGCTTCTTCTATTCGCCGAGGTAGATGATGGGAGTCTCTCCGCGGCTCTTCAATGCGTCGCTCTCGGCTGCCTCGTGAGACCCGCCCGACCAACGAGCGGCGGTCCTATTTGTGTGTATTGCCCGCATGCCAGAAACGTGAAGGGGGGTGAATTGGCAGCGGTGCTTCAATCCGCGTCGGCCAAAAAGGGCTCCCGATGGGGATCCCAGGGAGGGTTCCATGTTCAAAAATCTCAAACGGTTTGCGTGTCCTGCGCTCATGCTCACGTTCGCAGTCGGACTTACTCCCTCGTGCTGATTGCACAGCATGATCCTGATCGCTTTTCGCCTGGCGGACGCAGTTTTCTCACGACGGACGAAGAGTGATCCGGCGTGATCGAGGCGACCGACATTCTGGGAGACGGCTGGTTCCTTCTCGACGTGCAGGAGCCCATCCGTCGCTAAGAGCTGGTCTACTTCGGCGCGGTGATCACATTGGTCGCTGTCGCCGCGCGTCGCTCCTCGTCAGCCTTTCGCAACTCCTCTGAACGCGCCAGCAACGGCGCCGCCTTGTCATGCTGACTCGTTGCTGAGTACGCGCGCGCCAGTTGCATGTGCAGGCTTCCATCGGAATCAGAAGAGAGCTGTTCCTGCAGTAATGGAATGGCCTCCGTGTAGTGACTCGTCTGCAAATACGCGCGGCCGAGCGCGAGCTTCATCCGGGAATTGTTGGGATTGCGGTCGACGAGCTGCTTCAGAATCGGCAGGGCCTCGTCGGCGCGCTGCAGTTGCGACAACGCCTGCGCCTTCACCGTCAACAACCGCACATCGTCCGGATACGCCTTCAGCAGCGGCGTCAAAGTGGCGAGCGACGCTTCGTAGTCGCGCGCCGAGTAGTAGGCAGACGCCAATTGATACTGCACTTCCGGTTGCTGCGGCGCGAGGCTAACTGCCGCTTTCAGCTCCGCTACCGCATCGGTGTGGCGCTCTTGCGCCTGAGCCACAGCGGCACGCACCGATCGGCGTTCGACTGAATCCGGCAGCGTGTCGAGACGCATGAACGCAGCAAGCGCGAGTTCGTTTGCCGCACGCGCCGTCCAGTAGCGTCCCTCGGCATCCGACGCCTTCATGGCGGCCTCGAGCGCTGCATCATAGCGGGCAGCGCGGAACTCACAGAGCGCGCGTCGCGCGACGCAGTCGTCGGCGCTCATGTCGATCTTCCCGCGTTCGGTCACTGCCCACTGCGTGTGTCCGCTGCGCTCGTAAATGCGCGCCACAGAGTCGTGAATATTCGCCATGGACGGCAGCGATTCGAGTGCCGCGCGGTACAACGTGAACGCATCCGTGAGTTGTCCGTTCTCGAGCAACGCGTCGGCAGACAGCAATGCGCGCCACGGCGCATCTGCTGGGCTGGTGAATGTCGACAGCGCGTTCTGTTTGATGACGTTGTATCCCTGTCCCAGCTCGTACCAACCGCGTGGGTTGCGTGGTGTCGCTTGGGCGGCAGCGCGAAGCTGCGCGAGCGTGTCAAGTGCGGTCGGGTTTTGCTGTTGAGCGACTGCCGCCACGACGGCGAACGACGCCGCCGACAGGAACCCGTGAATCATGGCGCGATGTAGGTGGTCTTCACCGTCGTGTAGAACTCGGCCGCGTAACGGCCCTGCTCGCGGGGACCGTAGCTCGATCCTTTACGGCCGCCGAACGGGACGTGATAGTCGACACCAGCAGTCGGGAGGTTGACCATCACCATGCCGTACTGCGCATGGCGCTTGAAGTGCGACGCGTGCTTCAACGACGTGGTGACGATGCCGGATGAAAGACCGGTGTCGGTGTCGTTGGCAATGGCGAGCGCCTCGTCGTAATTCTTCGCGCGAATCACGCAGGCAACCGGCCCGAAGATCTCTTCGCGCGAAATGCGCATCGAGTTATTCGCGTCGACGAAGAGTGTCGGGGCCATGTAATAGCCATCGGTGGCTCGCTTGACACGCTCGCCGCCAGCAACCAGTCGCGCCCCTTCGCGTTGACCGACGCCAACGTATTCCAGATCGGTATCGAGCTGCGGTTGTTCAACTACTGGACCGATTTCGGTCCCTGGCGTGAGCGCGTTGTCGACCTTCAGTGTCGACAATCGTTGGGTGAGTGCTTCGACGAACCGATTGTGAATCCCTTCGGTCACGATGAGGCGTGATGAGGCCGTGCAGCGCTGGCCGGTCGAGAAATACGCCCCCTGGACCGCGACGTTGACCGCGGTGGCGAGATCCGCATCATCGAGCACCACGAGCGGATTCTTGCTGCCCATCTCGAGCTGCACCTTCGCCATCCGCGCGATGGCTTTTTGCGCAATGCTGCGGCCGGTCTCCATCGATCCGGTAAAGCTCAGCGCAGTGATATCCGGGTGGTTCACGATCGTGTCGCCGACGACCGACCCGGTTCCCATCACGAGATTGAACACGCCGGCGGGAACGCCGGCGTTGGCGAGGATTTCAGTCAGTGTCCACGCACAACCGGGCGTCCATTGTGCTGGTTTGAAAACGACCGTGTTGCCAAAGGCGAGCGCTGGCGCAATCTTCCATGCTGGTATCGCGATCGGGAAGTTCCACGGTGTGATGAGGCCGACTACGCCGATCGGTTCGCGTGTGATCTCGACGTCGACGCCGGGGCGCACCGACGGGACCTTTTCGCCGGTGAGTCGAAGCACTTCGCCGGCGAAGAACTTGAAAATGTGAGCGGCGCGAACGGTTTCGCCCACCCCTTCCGGCAGCGTTTTTCCTTCTTCGCGGGACAGCAGCCGGCCGATTTCATCCTTTCGCGCGAGGATGTCGGACCCAACCTTGTCGAGCAGGTTGGCGCGCTCCTGGATCGATCCAACCGACCAGGCCGGAAATGCGCGTTTGGCCGCCTCAATCGCCGTAATCGTCTGCGTCTTGTCGGCTTGCGCGTATTCGCCGATGACGTCGCTGAGATCCGATGGATTCCGGTTGGGTGTCCATGACGGTCCATTCACCCATTCACCGTTGATGTAGTTCTGAGATCGGTTGGCCATATGCTCTACGACGTTCGGGATGCAGCCGCGGCGAGAAGACCGCGCTGCGCGAGATTGTTCATTAACGCAACCGCACCGAAATTCCACGGCGCAATGCGATCGGTATGGTTGACGCGATTGACGAGCGCACCAAGGGCCGGCGTCGACACCGTGACGATGTCGCCCACGGCGTGAGTAAAGCCTTGACCTGCGGCGAACCGGTCGATCGTCGGTGCAAACATCGTCCCTAAAAACAACATCATGCCATCGGGGTACTGATGATGGCGGCCCATCGCGTGCTCAACGAGTTCGATCGGGTCGCGGCTGATCTGTGACATCGAGCTTGCTGCCGTGAATTCGAACCCATCCGGCCCTTTGACGTGCAGCGCCACATCACATTTCCGCACATCGTCGATCGTGAAATGGTCGTCGAACAGACGAATGAACGGTCCGATCGAGCCGGACGCATTGTTGTCTTTCGCCTTGCCGAGCAGCAACGCGCTTCGTCCTTCGAAATCGCGCAAGTTGAGATCGTTACCGAGCGTGGCTCCCATCACCTTGCCGGCGCTGTTGACGGCGAGCACGATCTCCGGCTCGGGATTGTTCCACTGCGACTTTGGATGAATCCCGATGTCGGCGCCGGTGCCGACGGCCGACAGGGGCTGACCCTTGGTGAAGATCTCGGCGTCGGGTCCGATGCCGACCTCGAGATACTGCGACCAGACCCGTTGCGCGATCAGTGCCTCCTTGACGGCTTGCGCTTGCGGAGAACCCGGGCGGATGTCTCTGAGATTGTTGCCGATGACGGCGACGATCGCCTGCCGCACGGCTTCGGCCTTGCTGGCATCGCCACGCGCCTGCTCCTCGATCACTCGCTCGAGCAGGCTCGCGACAAACGTGACGCCGCTTGCCTTGATGGCTTGCAGATCGCATGGAGCGAGTAGCCACGGCGCACTCGGGTTCCGTGTCACTTCGTTGGAATTGTCCAACACATCGCGGAACGACCCGACTCGCGGGAGACCACGGGCCGCGCGAATGGTCGCGACCGGATTGACCAGCTCGAGCAGCTGGCTGCACGTGGGTGCAACCGCCGAGACATCGAACAGCTCATCATTTCGGAGGCAGACCAGAGCCGGGCCCGCGAAATCGGTGTGCCAGACGCGTCCGATGAGCGTTGCGCGTGAGTGATCGTCGGGGAGACCAGGGACGGGACTTAGCCACTGTGTCATGACCTCTCAGAATAATCTTTTTTAGTTTGTCGCGGGGGCCACCGCGACCTACCAGCCCTCGCCCAGGCTCGGCCCTCTGCTTCGCCACATCGGGGCAATATGCGTTGCGGTGTCTGGGCACTCTCTCGTTGGATCCGGCTGCTACCCAGACCCTGTATACTCGGTGACTTCAGAGCGACCGTGGACCCGTGCGGTCGATCGTGCTTTCAAGGACGTGCATGTCATGGTCAAGCAGTTTCGTTCCTGCCTCGTTCTCTGGAGCTTCATCCTCGGCTTCGCCGCGACGGTTCCTGCCCAGGAATCACGCGGCACATTGCAGGGCCGCGTGACCGATCCGAGCGGCGCGGCGGTTCCTGGCGCAACCGTGGAAGTGTTGAATCTTGCCACCGGCGTTGTGGTCACCAGTGTGACCAACGAGCAAGGAAGTTATCGTGCACCGCTGCTGAATCCGGGCAACTACCGTGTGACCGTCAGCCTCTCCGGATTCAACAAGTTTGTCAGCGATCAGATCGAGGTGCACGTCGCTGACGTGTTGACCGTCGATGCGACGCTGAAGGTGGGATCGCTGACCGATGAAGTGACGGTGACTGCGACTGCCGCAACCGTCGATCGCACGACGGCGGAACTCGGCCAGGTGGTTGACGCGCGGCGCATCGCCGAGTTGCCCATCCGCGAGGGGAGTCCCGTCGAACTGGTCATCCTCGCCCCCGGCGTCACGGTCACGACCGACCTCCGCTCGCGCAAGGCGGCATTCAACAACGGGCTGTCGCAGTTCTCGACCGACGGTGTTGGCGAGAAGAAGAACGACTTCACGATCGACGGCGTGTCGAACGTCGCCAACGACCGCGTGGCCTATAGCCCGCCATCAGCCTCGGTCGAGGAATTCAAGATCCACACGACCTCGTACGACGCCGCGATTGGCAACACGATGGGCGCGGTCGTCAACCTGGTCACGAAGAGCGGAACGAATGCGCTGCATGGACAGGCCTACGAATGGTTCCGCGGCGCCTCGCTTGATGCCAAGAACTACTTCGACCGAATCAACAACCGGCCGAAGCGCGATTATCAGGACAACCGGTTCGGCGTGGCGGTGGGCGGGCCGATCCGAACGAACCGGACGTTTTATTTCGGCAACTTCGAGGCGAATCCATTCCAGGTGCCCTCGCCGAACATCCTGACCGTGCCGACCCAGAAAATGCGCAACGGCGACTTTTCCGATCTTCTCGCCCTGGGTCCGCAGTATCAGATCTACAACCCATTCACGACGCGTCCGAGTCCGACGACCCCGGGGCGCTTTGTGCGCGACCCGTTCCCCGGCAACATCATCCCCCCGGGCATGATCGATCCGGTGGCGAAGAAAATCATGGACTTCTTTGCCTTGCCGAACCAGACCGGTACGGCGGATGGACAACAGAACTATCAGAACCCCACCGCCGTGGCATTCGAGACCTACTACACGGCCACCGGCCGCGTCGATCACAACTTCTCCTCGAAGCACCGTCTCTACGGCCGATTCAGCTGGGACTTCTGGGAAGAGGAAAAAGACGACCGCTTCGACAATCTCGCGACCGGAATTTTCCTGAATCGCAAGAACCGCATCCTGGGAATCGACGATGCCTACACCCTCAAGAACAACGTGCTGCTGAACGTCCGCGGCGGCTTTACGCGACAGATGTTCCCCGAGCGGCGTCGCAGCATGCCTTTCGAGCTCGCGAGTCTTGGTTTTTCGCCGACCCTTGTCGCACTCGCACCGGAGAATGCGTCGTTTCCGTTCGTGAACTACGACGGCTTCCAGGACTTCGGTGTCTCGGAATCCGGCGATGGATGGTTCACCACCGATGTGTACTCGATCACCGGCAGCGCGATGTGGCTGGTCGGCGCGCACAACATGAAATACGGCGCCGAGTACCGGAAATACATCGAGGATTCGAGCCGGTTCTCGACCGCATCGGCGCCGCAGCTCAACTTCAGTAATACCTGGACGCGGGGACCGCTCGATAATTCGACGGCGGCGCCGTTCGGCCAGGACTTCGCATCATTCCTCCTGGGGCTGCCAACTGGCGGCACGATGAGCCGGCCTGCCGCGTATCGTGAGATGAGCACCATCACCTCGTTGTACGCGGGGGACGACTGGCGCGTGCACGCCAATCTGACTCTCAATCTCGGCGTGCGCTGGGAGATCGAGCAACCGTTGACCGAAGCGGACAATCGTTACGTCAGCGGGTTCGATTTCACGACGCCGCCTTCGATCGCGCCTGCCGCTGAAGCCGCGTATGCGCAGAACCCGATTCCCGAAATCCCCGCGAGTCAGTGGAAGGTTCGTGGTGGTTTGCTGTATCCCGACACAGGCGGACCGAAAGCGGCCTGGGATCTCAATGCGTCCAACATCATGCCGCGCCTTGGCTTCGCGTGGCTGGCGACGCCGAAGACGTCGGTGCGCGGCGGCTATGGCATCTTCTACGACGTGCTTGGCACGAACCGAATAACCGTCAACCAGGTCGGATATTCGCGCGACACCGCCCTGACGCCGTCGACTGACAACGGACAAACATTCCGGGCCACCCTGGCCAACCCATTTCCGGACGGGCTGCTCGAACCGGTCGGTTCTTCGCTTGGACTGATGACCAACGTTGGTCTCGGCGTGAGCTTTCCGTATGTTGGAGAGGTCCACAACCCCAGCACGCATCGCTGGTCGCTCGGCCTTCAGCGCGAATTGCCCTGGCAGATGCTGATCGAAGCGACCTACGTCGGGTCTCACTCCGAACATCTGCCGGTGCTGCGTCAGCTGAATCCCGTTCCGCAGCAGTACCTGTCAACCTCGCCGGTGCGCGACGATGCCACGAACAACCGGCTGTCGCAGCAGGTGCCGAACCCGTTTATCGGGCTGGTGCCGACCGGTCTGACCGGCACGAATGTCTCGCGCAGCCAGCTCCTGCGTCCGTATCCGCAATTCACGTCGGTGCAGGCGACCGAGACGAATGGACAGGGCGACTACAACGGCCTCCAGGCCAGAGTCGAGCGGCGGATGGCCAACGGCTTCACGGTGCAGATGGCGTACGCGTGGTCGCGTTCCATGGTCGAGACTGGTTATCTCAATGACTCGGACACAACACTCGAGCGCGTGGTCAGCCCGTTCGATCGTGAACACACGTTCGTGACAAGCGGCCTTGTCGAACTGCCGTACGGGCACGGTCGCCATTGGGGAAACGGCGCATCCGGTGTGACCAATGCGGTGTTGGGCGGCTGGCAGGTCGGCTTTATCTTCAAGGCGCAAAGCGGAGCGCCGTTGGGGTTCGGCAATTTCCTGTTCGCCGACGGCATGGGAGTCGACGACATCATGGCGGATGATCCGTCCGTCAATCAGTGGTTCAACGTGAACGCGTTCAACCGGGTGTTGTCACAGCAGCTCGTGTCCAACGTGCGCACACAGCCCAGCCGTTTCGAGGAAGTGCGTGGACCTGGCTATGCCGTGCTCGACCTGAGCCTCTTGAAGAACGTGAGTCTTGGCGGCTCGCGCCAGCTCCAGTTCCGCGTTGAGGCCTACAACGCGCTGAACCGGGCCAATTTCCAGAACCCGAACACGGGGACCACGAGCACCGCGCTCGGCACGATCACGGCGCAGAATGGACTGCCCCGGCAGTGGCAGCTTGCGGTGAAGGTGAGTTTCTAATATGTAGTTTCCAGCTTCCAGTTTCCAGCTTCCAGCTTCCAGCTTCCAGTTTTACTGGAGACCTGGAAACTGGCAGCTGGCAGCTGGCAGCTGGCAACTGCGCCAGCCAAGGAGCCACAAAATGTGGAGCCGTAGGCGCTTTCTCGAGAGCCTTGCCGCGACGCCTCTGGTCGGAGATCTGCTCGCGACCCGGCGCGGTCTCAAGACCGCGCCCTACACGTCGCCGGTGACCGCCGCAAAAGGCGGCCGTGACTACTTCAAGGAACTCGGCGTCCGACCGTTCATCAACGCGGCGGGCACCTACACGGCCATGACCGCGTCGTTGATGTTGCCTGAGGTGATGGACGCGATCAACTACGCGTCGAAGCACTACGTGATGCTCGACGAACTTCACGATCGCGTCGGCGAACGGATCGCGACGCTTGTCCGCGCAGAGGCCGCGATGGTCACCTGCGGTGCCGCCTCGGCCTTGACCCTGGGGACCGCCGGTGTTCTCACCGGCACCGACCGTCAGAAGATCAGCGATGTGCCGAATCTCGCGGCGATGAAAAGCGAGGTCATCATCCAGAAAGCGCATCGGTTCGGATACGACCGCGCGTTGCGCAACTGCGGAGTGCGTTTCGTTGAGGTCGAAACTCGCGAGGATCTCGAACGCGCGGTAAACGGCCAGACCGCGCTGATGCTGTTCTACAACAACAACAATAAGGAAGGGCGTATCCAGGATCAGGAATTTGCCGAACTCGGAAAGAAACACGGCATTCCGACGATGAATGACGCAGCGGCCGATGTGCCGCCGCTCGAAAACCTGTGGAAGTACACCGCGATGGGATTCGATCTCGTCGCCTTCTCCGGCGGCAAGGGCCTTCGCGGTCCGCAGAGCGCGGGATTGCTGCTCGGGAAGAAGCCGCTCATCGCCGCGGCGCGCATGAACGCATCGCCAAACGGTTCGGCAATCGGCCGCGGAATGAAGGTCAATAAGGAAGAAATGGTCGGCATGCTTGCCGCGGTCGAGATCTTCGTGGCGAAAGATCACGCGAAGGAAGGTCTGGAGTACGACAGGCGCGCGGAGGAAATCCGCAGGAGTGCCGCCGCCGTCCCGGCAGTGAAAGCGGAGATATTCGTTCCCGACGTCGCCAACCATGTGCCGCACGTGCGCGTGACGTGGGACGCCGCGTCGAAGCCGTTGAAGGCCGCCGCCGTCGTCAAGGCGATGCAGGACGGCGAGCCGTCGATTGCCATCAGATCGGAAGGGGAGTCACTGGTCATCGGTGTCTGGATGATGCGCTCCGGCGAAGAAAAGATTGTCGCCCGCCGGTTGCGTCAGGAGTTGGAAAAAGCAGGCATGAGTCACCTGTAACGGCCGCGCGTCGGGCGCGACCCGCCTTCGCACACGCGATCGACCGGTGCTACGGCGAGGCAAGCCGGTGCGGAAGACGACGCGAGCGAGCGCAGCGAAGCGAGCCACGCGAACGGAGCGAGCCGACGAAGCGGCTCGCGAGAGAGCGTGTCGGGGAGTCCGAGGGGCGAAGCCCCTCGGAGTGAATTCGACAAGGAGGAAGAGAATGCTACGTCGGGTATCGGCGTTCCTGGGTCTCGGGTTCCTTCTCGCGACCAGCGCGTTCGCGCAGCTGGCCTCTCAAACCGCGCTGGTTGGTACCGTCACCGACAGCGGCAATCTCGTCGTCCCTGGTGCACAGGTCAGCGCCGTCAACACCGGTACGAAGGATACGTACGAAACCACCACGAACTCCGATGGGTACTACAACATCCAGTTTGTGCGCGCGGGCACTTACGACATCACTGTGTCGCTCTCCGGCTTCCAGACGTTCAAGGCAACCGGCGTGCAGGTGGGGAACAACCAGGTCGTTCGCACCGATGCGGTCCTCAAAGTCGGTGGCCTCACCGAATCGGTGAACGTCGAAGCGAGAGCGCAAGTTCTGGCGACCGACAGCGCGGTCGTCTCGGAAACGATTGGCAAGCGGGCGATCGTGGAGCTGCCGCTCAGCAGCCGGAACGTGTGGAGTCTTGCCAGCACGACGCCCGGGGTGCTCGCTGGCATCAACAGCGACATCGGTTTGAGCTTCAGAGGCGCGGGCCAGCGCGAGATCCAGAACAGTCTGTCTCTCGACGGGATCAACTCCTCGGCCAACCTTCTTGCCTCGACGAGCATGCGGCCGATCGCCGATGCCGTCGAAGAGGTCACGGTCCAGACCGGGAGCACCTCCGCCGAGTATGGCGCTTATCTCGGCGTCAGCATCAATGTCGTCACCAAGAGCGGCACCAACACCCTGCACGGGGCCGCCTTCAACTTCTTCAAGGATGATGCGCTCAATTCGCGCGGATGGTTCGAGAACCCGGCGAATCCCAAGAACCCCCTGCGCAGCAATCAGTTTGGTTTCGAGGTCGAGGGGCCGGTGGTGATTCCTGGACTCTATGATGGCCACAACAAGACGTTTTTCATGGGCGCATACGAAGGCGTGCGCGCCGAATCGCTCAGCCCCGCGACCGCTTCAGTTCCGACCGCACTGATGCGACAAGGAAATTTTTCCGAAGTCAGCACTCCCATCAAGAATCCATACACTGGACAGAACTTCCCGGGCAACATCATTCCGCAGTCGATGCTGTCGCCGGTTTCGTTGAACCTGCTGCAGTACATCCCTCCGGCGAACACAACCGGGACTGCCAGTAACCTGGCGACGACCGGGTCGAACGAGGACAATATCGACCAGTTCCTCGGCCGCGTCGACCAGAACGTCGGCAACAAGATCCGGCTGTATGTGCGCTACAACTGGCATGACAGCCTCAACACAAATATCGGTGCGACTCCAGCCCTTGGCGTGACGCAGCCGCGGGTGAACAAGAACACGCTTGTCACTTACACGCACACACTGAAGCCCAATCTCTTCAACGATTTTCGTATCGGCTACCACCGTCTCGATTTCGACACCCTGAATCCGTTCGAGGTCAATAATCAGCAGGGTGCCGGCACGGCACTCGGCATCCCAGGGTTTGACGGGGATACGAAGTACAACAATGCGGGGATTCCGAGCTTCACAATCAGCAACTTCTCCGGCCTGTCCACGAGTGGAACGAACTGGTATCAGTTCGACACGACATTCCAGGCATCCGACGTCCTCGCCTGGAACCGCGGCTCGCACAACGTTCGCACCGGCTTCGATTTGCGCCGGCTGGCGACCGGCCGGCGGGCGGCCAACGATGCGCGCGGGCTGTTCTCGTTCACTGGTGACATGTCGGGGTATTCGGTGGCAGATTTCATGATGGGGATTCCGAGGACCGTGATTCCGCCGACCGACCAGATTCAGGGGCACGTCGGTGGCTGGCGCAACGGGTTCTTCATCAACGACAACTGGCAGGCGAGACGAAACCTGACGCTGAGCCTCGGGGTGCGGTACGAGCGGAGCACCCCGGTACAGACGTATGCCGGCGTCGCAGACATGCTGGCTGAGGATTTCTTGACGATCATTCCTTCGCCCAACCTGGCGGACTATCCGGTCAAAGGGTTCAAGTTCAC
>DATJKH010000043.1:0-76734 GCA_035491715.1 Vicinamibacterales bacterium
AAGTTTGATCCCGACGATGTCGCCGCGCGCGGGCTTACGATACCGATACGCAAGGCGATTCACAAGATGCAGCGAGCCGGATTGGTAGGTCGGCTCCATGCTGATGCCTTCAGCGCGGAGGGGAATCAAGACCCACTTGAAAATGATGAAACTCAGGGTCGCGAGAACGACAATGCGCACCGACGTGCGTCGCGGATCGTTGCCGAAGACAAGACGACGAATCAGGCTGGGGCGATTCAACGCTCAATGATCAATGTTCAATGCTCAATGTTCAATGGAATACTCGACCGTCATTGAACATTAAACATTGATCATTGAACATTACTGTTTTCGCGAATACGCGGCGTACGCATCGCTTCCCTGAGCGACAGGAATATAAATGATCGAAGGGCCCGTGCGCGCCCACGTGTAAACCGGGAAACCGTGCCACTCCCCGACCTGCCGAAATGTCGCAGGATCGAGCGGCGCGAGCGGGACGCTGCTGTACCAGCGCTGATTGTTGAATTCGACGTAGACGCCATTTGCCGGCGGCCGACCAACGCGCTTGCCGCGGGGGGCCGTTAATCGCCCGCCCGTTGCGACGCCACCGGAATCGGACAACGGTCCTGATTCGGGCTCGACACTCGGCGGCTCCGCCGGCGATTCGCTAACGATGGGAGAGGTCTCGACAAAGGGCGGACCGGCCGCCTGGATTCGCGGGGCAGGACTGAACGCGGTCGGGATCTCCACGCGAAGCGAAGGCACAGAGCTGCCCGTCGTCCCGGCCAAGTCGCCTGACCGCCGGCGTTCAAATGGACGCATCAATCCGCCGGCAACGGGCACGAAGACCACACTGTAAGGCTCGATCGTTGTCCGCGTATATAGCGGCACGCCTCGAAAGAAACCGCTCAGGACCATTTCATTGGAGAGAAAGTGAATGGATGGTCCCGCGGGATAGTAGTTGTTGCCGGCGAAGACGACCGGCTCGTTGGTCACGTACCACGCCTCGTTCTCCGCCGTGACCGAAGGCGGCGGCGTCGAATGCATCGTGATTTGCGCTACCGCGGGGGACGTCGCGGCAAGACCCAGAATCACGAGGAGGAAAACGTGTGGTGTCTTTCGCATGACATCCCCTCCCGTCTTGATGTTCCATGTCCAATGCTCAGGGTTCAATGAAGCTTTCATTGAGCATTGAACATTGATCATTGAACATTACTTCAAAAGCTTCTTCCGCCAGTAACGCGCTAACCCTTGCCACGAGTAGTCGAGCCGGCCGGCGCGATTGTATTGCTCGGCTTGCTGCTCGCCAACTGTGCGTTTGAGGTCGAGCAAGGCCTCGTCGACAAACGCCTGGAGACGCCCCTGCTCGTCGAGCGAGGTATCGGCTACGAGGCGCCGAACGATCGCGCTCCAGGTCTGGAGCCGTGCGGACAATTCCTGGAAATGGACCCTGGCACCGTGAAACGGGCCGAAGTGAGTCAGGAACAGCGTGTCGGGATCCCACGCGAGGATGCGATCCTCACTGTGACGCCAGGCGTCCAAATCGATATCGGGCGGCGGAGTCGGCGGCATGACGTAGCTGCCAGTCCCGCGACGGATCCCTGCGGTATCGCCGACAAAGGCGACGCGGCTCGAGGTATCGAAGTACGAAACATGGTGCGACGCATGGCCAGGCGTATACGCCACGTGCAGCTCGCGGCCGCTGGCAACGATGTGCTCGTCGCCCTTGAGCACCTTGACGCGACCGGGGGGCACCGGCACGAAGTCTCCCCACAGCCGATCCATGTCGGCACCGTAGAGGCGACCAGCGCTCGCCAGTAACTTTGACGGGTCGATCATGTGCGGCGCACCGCGCTCGTGCACGAAGACCTCAATTGCGGGATTTTCGCGGACAAGCGTCCCGGTCACGCCGGCATGATCGAGGTGAATGTGCGTCAGCAGAATCTGGCGAACGTCAGCGATGCCGATCCCCTTTCGCCGGAGTGCGGCCTTCAGGTTGTCCTGGGTGGTCGATGGTCCTGGATCGACGAGCGCGACACCGGCGGCGCCGTGGAGTACCGCTGTCGCAATGATTTCAGGACTGCCGAGAAAGTTGAGGTCGAGGTAGTCAAGCCCCGCAGCCAGCGTCTGCATAATTGAACTCCGATCTTATATCCGGGGAATATGAGTCGTCCCCGCAGCCCATCGTCTGCACTGCGAGGCACCTGCTGGTAAAATTGGCTTATCAGCCATGGCCGGAACTGACCGTCGGACCGACAGCGAAATACTGGAGCGGACCAAGCAGGAGACGAAAAAGCCCGACCTCTATAAGGTGGTGCTGCTGAACGACGATTACACGACCATGGAGTTCGTGGTCGAAGTACTGGAATCGATTTTTCACAAGCAGCCCGCGGAAGCATTTCGCATCATGATGATGGTGCACACCCAGGGCAAAGGGCTCTGCGGCGTGTATCCGTTTGAGGTCGCGGAAACGAAAGTGGACGCCGTCCTGGAATCGGCTCGCTCGCACGGGTTTCCGTTGCGTGCTGCGATGGAACCCGAGTAAAAGGGAAAAGCGGGAAAAGGGAAAAGGGAAAAGGGTTGTTCAGTCAAGCTTTAGAAATCGTTCTGACCGTTGCGTATCGCGAGGCAACCTCGCGGCGTCACACGCATTTGACGCTCGAGCATCTGTTGTACGCCCTGGCGCACGACCAGGATGGTGAACGGATCCTCGCGGCGTGTGGTGCGGATCTTCCGCAGCTCCGCCGCGATCTCGATAAATACCTCAAGGAATCAGTCGAGCAGTTCAGCCGTGGCCAACAGAAAGAGCCGGAGCAGACGCTGGCGTTCCGGCGTGTGCTGCAGACCGCCGTGCTGCATGTGCAGAGCGCCGGGCGGCAGGAAGTTCAATCAGGCGACGTGCTCGCGGCAACACTGCAGCAGAACAAGTCGTATGCGGCGCAGCTGCTGGCCGGTCAGGGCATCACGCGGCTCGACGTGCTCGAGTTCATCACGCACGGCATCAGCAAGGTGCCGTCGAGCGGCGGAAGCTCGGGCCCGGATCACGGCGGCGACGAGGCCGAAGCCGGACAGGGAGAGCGTGGCGGCGCAACGGCTCGCGATCCGCTGGCCGCGTATGCGTTGAATCTGACGGACCGCGCGCGTGCTGGTGAATTGGATCCGCTCATCGGGCGCAGCGAAGAGCTGCAGCGCACGATCGAGATCCTGTGTCGTCGACGCAAGAACAATCCCGTGTTCGTCGGTGATGCCGGTGTCGGTAAGACGGCGCTCGCCGAGGGACTGGCGACGCGCCTGCTGAGCGAAGACGTGCCCGACCTTCTCGAAGGCGCGGAGGTCTTCTCGCTCGATACCGGCGCGCTCCTCGCGGGCACGCGCTTCCGCGGCGACTTCGAGGAGCGGTTCAAGGCGGTGATCAGCTCGCTGGCGAAGCGGCCGATGCCGATCCTCTTCATCGATGAAATCCATTCGACCGTCGGCGCCGGCGCCACGACGGGTGGCACGATGGATCTCGCCACCCTCATCAAGCCGATCCTGACTGCAGGTCAGCTCCGCGTCGTTGGGTCGACCACGCACGAAGAGTTCAAGCACATCGAAAAGGATCGCGCGCTCGCCAGGCGGCTTCAAAAGATCACGATCGATGAGCCGTCAATTCCCGAGACCGTAAGAATCCTGCACGGTCTGCGCTCCCGATACGAAGGCCACCACGCCGTGCATTACACCGACGAGGCGCTTGAAGCGGCGGCCAAGCTGGCGGCGCGGCATCTCCGCGATTACAAGCTGCCCGATAGCGCTATCGATTTGATCGATGAAGCGGGCGCAAAGATGCGTCTCCGCACCAGCTCGCCGCGCGGCGCACAGGCGAGCGCCAAAACGGTCGTCGAGATTGGTGTCGAACAGATGGAGGAGGTCGTCGCGCGAATGGCGCGGATTCCGGCCAAACAGGCATCCTCCTCCGACAAGGATCGACTCAAGGGCCTTGAAGAGTCGCTCGGTCGCGTTGTCTTTGGTCAGTCGGAGGCAGTGCGGACGGTTGCTCGTGCGATCAAGCGCTCGCGCGCCGGTCTGGGTCAACCGGATCGACCGGCGGGATGCTTTCTGTTTACCGGTCCTACCGGCGTCGGCAAGACAGAACTCGCCAAGCAGCTCGCGCTGCATCTCGGCAATGAGTTCATGCGCTACGACATGAGCGAGTACATGGAGAAGCATGCGGTCGCGCGGTTGATTGGCGCGCCGCCTGGATACGTCGGGTTCGAGCAGGGGGGGTTGCTCGTCGACGCCGTCCGGCAGCATCCGTATGCCGTGCTGCTTCTCGATGAAATCGAGAAAGCGCATCCCGACATTTTCAACATCCTTCTGCAGGTCATGGATCATGCGACGCTGACCGACAACAACGGCCGCAAGGCTGATTTCCGCCAGGTCGTCGTCATCATGACGTCCAATGCCGGATCGCGGGAACTGAGCAACGCGAGCATCGGTTTCTGGGAGTCCGGCGCATCAGCCCGAGCGGTCGACAGCCGCCAGAAGGCCGCGCAACAGCGATCGCGGCAGGCGATTGAAAAAGTTTTCAGCCCGGAGTTCCGCAATCGCCTCGACGCGATCGTCTCTTTCGATCCGTTGACGCCGGCGGTGATGGAAACGATCGTCGAGAAGTTCGTGCTCCAGCTCGAAGCACAGCTGGCCGAACGCCGGATCGCCATCACACTCGAGGCGGCAGCGCGTGCATGGCTGGCGGAAAAGGGGTACGACCCGGTGTATGGCGCGCGTCCGCTTGCACGGGTGATTCAGACGGACGTGCGCGATCCCCTGACCGACGAGATTCTGTTCGGTAAGCTTGAACACGGCGGCACAGTGACGATCGATCTCGTCGACGGTCACCTCGGCTTTGCGTTCTCGGAAACCGGGAAAGCAAGCGGATCGCACGGGTGAACTGGTGAGCACCAAAGGAGAAGAGATTCCCGTCAAGGTTGTCGATCGTCGATGGTGGGCGCGTGGTGACGACGGCGCCGCGCCCGCGGGCGAACGTTCGAGCAAACCAACTTACGTAGAGGAACTGGAGCGGCAGCTTGCGGAGAAGGACAAGACCGCGCAGGAGTACATCGCCAAATACCGCCAGGCGGCGAGCGAGTTCGAAGAGTCCCGACTCAGGCTGCGCCGGGAGATTTCAAAGGATATCGAGCGTGCCCGTCGTGAGGTGATTTCCGACCTGCTCGAGGTGCTCGACAACCTCGATCGGGCGATCGAAGCCGCCGGCAAAACGCCTCCTACCGACGCACTGCTCCAAGGTGTCGAAATGGTCCGTCGTCAGTTTCTTTCGAAACTGGAATCACTCGGCGTCAAACGCATTAACAGCGAAGGCGCGCATTTCGATCCGGTCAAGCACGAGGCGGTGAGTACGGTCCCGGCAGCAAAACCCGAAGACGATGGCCGCGTCGTGGGTATCATTCGCCACGGATACACCATTGGCGACGAAGTTCTTCGACCGGCATCAGTAGCCGTTGCGAAGGTGTGAGATATGCCTCTATTCGAATACGAATGTCGCGACTGCAATACGCCATTTGAAGCATTTGTGACGGCGGATCGCGCGGCCAGGTGCCCATCCTGCGAGGGCACCAATCTCAGGAAGCTGCTGTCGCGCCTCGGCATGGTGGGCGTCGCCTCACCTCGCTCCGAGGGGTGCGCGATGCCGTCGTCACCCATGTGCGGCGGAGGCCGATGCGGCTGCGCGGAGTGAGAACCACCCTGCCGGTTTTCCAACTCAAGATTTTCCTGTTCGCCGGCCTCTTCACGCTGGCTTCGCTCTCGGCTGGATCGGAGCAGTCGAGCGGCATCCGAGGGTTTACCAGCGCGCACGTCCCAACGGAGCGCGAGCACGAACAGCGGATTCAGACGCTGCCGGCCGCAGACAATCTCCGCGACTACATGCGGACCATCACCGCTGAGCCACATCACGCCGGAAGCACGGGCAGTCGAAAAGTCGCCGAGTACATCCTGGGAAAGTTCAAATCGTGGGGACTCAACGCGTCCATCGAGCAGTTTGAAGCGTTGATGCCGTACCCAACCGAGCGGGTGGTTGAACTTGTCGAGCCCGAGAAGTTCGTGGCCGGACTGAAGGAGCCCGCCACCCCCGAGGATCCCGATTCTGGCGATGCTGGACAGCTTCCAACCTTCAACGCCTACTCCGCTGACGGCGACGTGACGGCCAATCTCGTCTACGTGAACTACGGGACGCCGGAAGATTACGAACAGCTGACGAAGCTTGGCATCGATGTCAAAGGCAGTATCGTCATCGCAAGATACGGGCGAAGCTGGCGCGGGATCAAACCAAAGGTCGCAGCAGAACATGGCGCAGTCGGTTGCATCATCTATTCGGATCCGCGCGACGATGGGTTCTTCCAGGGAGACGTGTACGAACAGGGTGCGTGGCGGCCGCCGCGTGGCGTGCAGCGAGGCAGCGTCATGGACATGCCGCTGTATCCCGGCGATCCGCTGTCGCCCGGGTGGCCGTCCGAAGCTGGAAGTCGCAGGCTCGAGCGAGGTGCCGCCACCACCCTGCTGAAGATCCCGGTCCTGCCGATCTCATATGAGGATGCGCAGCCGCTGTTGAAGAGCTTGAAAGGACCGGTTGCGCCGGAGGCGTGGCGCGGCGCGTTGCCGTTGACGTATCACCTTGGCCCGGGCCCAGCGAAGGTACACCTCAAACTCACGTTTGAATGGCAGATCCGTCCTTTGTACAACGTGATTGCGCGCCTCGAAGGGACGGAGTTTCCGGACCAGTGGATCATCGAGGGCAACCATCACGACGCGTGGGTCAACGGCGCGTCAGATCCAACCAGCGGCAATGTCGTGCTGATGGAGACCGCCCGATCCCTCGGCGAGCTCCTGAAGTCCGGCTGGAGGCCGCGCCGCACGATCGTGATCGCCTCCTGGGATGGAGAGGAGTGGGGCCTGCTCGGATCAACTGAGTGGGCGGAAAAGCATCGCGAGGAGCTGACGCACAAGGCCGTCGTCTACATCAACAGCGACAGTACGGGAAAAGGCTGGCTGTCGATGGGCGGCTCGCATTCGCTTGAAGCGTTCATCAACGGTGTGGCTCGCGACGTTCAGGACCCGCGCGGAAGCGGCAGTAGCGTCCTGGAGGCTCGACGGACCCGACTCGTCGACCAGGCGGCGGATGATGCCGCGCGCGCAAAGATCAAAGCGAGCCGCGATCTTTCGCTCGAGGCGCTCGGCTCAGGCTCCGACTACACGGCGTTTCTCGATTTTCTTCAGATCGCGTCGCTTGATCTCGGTTTTGGCGGCGACGGGGGCGGCGGCGTTTATCACTCCATCTACGATTCGTACTACTGGTTCACGCACTTTTCAGACGGGGATTTCACGCACAGCGCAGCACTCTCGCGCGTCATCGGCACGGCGCTGCTCAGACTGGCGGATGCGGATGTATTGCCGTTTGGATTCAACGGGACCGCGACCGCATTAAGGAATTACACTGACGAGATCGCGCGGATGCCCGGTGTCTCGGGGAAGCTGGATATCGGTCCGTTGCGAACCGCGGTCGAGAAACTCACGTCGGCCGCCGAGTCGTACGAGAAGGCGCTTGGACGACTCGATCGCATCGACAAGGACCGTGAGGGCGTTCGCTCGGAGCTCGCCGCCCTGAACGAAACGCTTTATCGCACGGAGCGCGCGTTCCGGCATGAAGCGGGCCTCCCAAAGCGCGAATGGTTCAAACACCTGGTCTATGCGCCGGGGCTTTACACCGGCTACGGTGTCAAAACGCTGCCCGGCATCCGCGAGGGGATCGAACAGAAGCAGTGGGACGAAGCTCGATCGTTCATTCCGATCGTGACGTCTGCGGTGAACGCATTCACCGCAGACGTCGATCGAGCGACGGCTCTGCTGAAGAAACTGAATCGCTAATCACTGATCGCTGATCGCGAATCGGTCAATCGCTATCGTCGGATCCCGGATCCCGACTGCCTGCATTCACAGTGATTGAGATAACCACCCTGACTGACGCGCGGGTGTCCGACTACGCGCAGGTCGGTCAACCTGACTGGCTGCGCGAGCGAGGATTATTTGTTGCCGAGGGGCGGCTCGTGGTGCGGCGGCTGTTCCTGAATCGCGTGTTTACAGTGCGGTCTGTGCTGGTCACGCGCACTGCGTTCGCAGCACTCGCCGATGTTCTCGATCCGACCCGCTGTCCCATATATGTGTGCCAGCAAGACATGATGAACCAGCTGGCCGGCTTCAACTTTCACCGAGGCTGCCTCGCGATCGGCGAACGTCCGCACGCGGGTGAACCCGTGAACCGCCTCCAATCATCGCACCGCTTACTGGCACTGGAGGGCGTTGGCAATCCGGACAACGTCGGCGGTGTGTTTCGAGTGGCCGCCGCCTTCGGCGCCGACGGCATCCTACTCGATGGCACGAGTGGCGATCCGTTGTATCGCAAGGCTATCCGGACGTCGATGGGCGCCGTCTTCAGAGTGCCATTCGCGCAGACGGAACGGTGGCTCGATGCGCTCGCTGGAATACGGGGGTCCGGTGGAGATGTTGTTGCGCTGACGCCAGATGTCTCGGCCCCGAATCTCTCCGACTACGTCAGCAAACGATTACCGGACCGACAGGTCGTTCTGATGCTGGGAGCGGAAGGGCCAGGGTTGTCTCCGAGAGCGATCAGTGCAGCGACAGCCACCGCGAGAATTCCCATCGTCCAGGAAGTCGATTCACTGAACGTCGTCGTCGCCGCCGGTATCGCACTTGCGGCTCTTTCGAATCGGCAGGGCTGAAGTCATTCATCGATTCGACCCTTACTGCGACCGAACGACTGACCGGCGGCTCCGATGGCGATCGATGACGTGCTGTCCCAGTCGCTTGCTGAGAAACAGCTTCGACTCGCCCGGGTCGAACGGATGCTGGACGAAGCGAATGAGGTCAAAGTGCAGTTGCGCGAGTGTGCTGCGCATCTCATAGAACCGGTTCTTCGTCTTGACGATGATTTCGTCGAAGCCGTTTGCCAGGGCCCACACTTCCTGTTCCTCGGTAAGGGCGCGAAAGTGTCCCTGACCGCGCCAGTCCGAGCGCGTGCCTCCAATCCAGTGATACAGCACCCGGCGGCCATCGAATTCGACGACATCCTCGAGCGAGGCGACCAGATCGGCGAGTTTCGGATCGCGTTCGGCGGCGCGGAGCTCGTGCGCGACCTTGAACGACACCGGCACGATCATGCCGGGATCGTCAGGCAGCGCCGCCTCCGCCATCAGGATCTGATGATCGCGATCTGACAGGCGTTGAATGACTTCCGTTGCCGTCTTCTTTCGAGGGAAATCGAGGAAGAACTCCTCAATGTACTGAATCTCGAGCGCTCCCTGCTGAAGCCCGTACTGCTTGATGAGATATTCCACGGATCTATTACTATACGTCGTTATTCCTGCAACGGCGTAACCTCCTCGGCCGGCGATCCGGCGGCGAGTTGCTGCGCGACGATGAGTTCGCGCGCCGGTCCGCGCAGCCGCGGCAGGCCCGCGCCAAACACCAGCCCGCCGGCGAAGCAGATCGCGCCGCCGAGCGCCACGGTCGCCGGCGCGCCGAGTGGTGCCGCCAGTGCGCCCGCAACCAGAGCGCCAAGCGGCGCCATCCCCATGAACATCATCGAGTAGACCGACATGACACGTCCGCGTAAGCGGTTGGGAATCATCGACTGAATGAGCGTGTTCGACGCGGCCATTTCAACCATCATGAAAAACCCGGCGGGCACGAGCAGAGCCGCCGATAGCCAGAGCCGGCGCGAGAATGAAAACGCAATCAGGCTGACTCCGAAACCGGCGGCAGAAATCGCCACCCATCGTCCCAGACCGCGGATGTGCCGCCGGAATGTCAGCAGGGCCGCCCCGGCGAGCGCGCCAACCCCAGAGGCCGACATCAACAGACCATAGGCGTTCGGGCCGCCCCCCAGCACCCCGGCGGCAATCACCGGCATCAGCACGCTATACGGCATGCCCATCACGCTCACCAGGCCGAGCAGCAATAGCAAGGCGCGGACGGGTTTCGTATTCCACGAGTAGGCGAATCCTTCGACGATGCTGTCCCAGGCCGACACGTGGGCATGAGGATGCGGTGCGGCATCGACGTGCATCACCCACAGCGCGCCGATCACGGCGATATAACTGACCCCGTTCACCATGAAGCACCAGCCCTCGCCAAATGCCGCGACGACCAGTCCAGCAATCGCGGGTCCGACAATCCGCGCACCATTCAACATCGACGAGTTGAGGGCAATGGCATTGACGATATCTTCGCGGCGCACCGTCTCGGCGAGGAAAGCCTGCCGCGTCGGGATATCGAAGGCGTTCGCGATCCCGAGAAGGGTCGAGAGAACGAAGATGTGCCACTCGTGAACGACACCGCTGAGCGTCAGGACACCGAGAACAAAGGCCAGCACCATCATCGTGCTTTGCGTCGCAATCAACACACGATGGCGGTTCAATCGATCCGCGACGACACCGCCAAACGGGGCGAGCACGAAGATCGGGATTTGTCCCGCAAAACCGATCAGGCCGAGGAGAGCTGCCGATCCCGTGATCCGGTAGATCAACCAGGATTGCGCGACGCTCTGCATCCAGGTGCCGATGAGCGAAATCAGCTGCCCGGCGACGAACAGGCGGTAATTGCGCGAATGAAGAGCCCTCAGCGCGGAGGGTAACCTGGAATCGCTAATCACTGATCACTTATCCTGAATCACTCATCCTGAAATCACTGATCGTGAATCACTTATCCTCGCATCCCCGGATCCAAGGATCCAAGGATTCATGATTCAACGATTAGCGATTCGAGGATTCAGGATGAGTGATCAGTGATTAGTGATTCAGAATAGAGTTCATGCTCCTGCCACCGGAACTCCAGCGCCTTCTTGACGACATCGATGAGGCCGATCGCCGCGGCGAATCAATCGCCGCGTCATGCACTGACGAGCAGCTCTATTGGCGGCCGAGAGACGGTGACGCGTGGAGTATCGCCGAGTGTCTCGATCATCTCGGCGTCATGAACGTCGTCTATGGGACGGCGATTCGCAGCGGGATTGATACCGCGCGCTCCAGAGGCTCCAAACGTCAGGGGCCAGCGCAACCCGGGTTCATCGGCGGAAAGTTCGTCCAGTCGATGGAGCCGCCGGTCAGACGGCGATTGCGGGCGCCCAGACAGTCAAGACCGGCGCCGACCAAAGAGCGGCGCGCCATCCTCGAGGGCTATCGCGCGGGACATGATCTCGTTCGTCAATTAATCGTCGGCGCGGTAACGATCGATGCCAATCACGCGCGGTTCAGGAATCCATTCCTCCCGCTCGTCAGATTCAGCATTGCCACCGGACTCTTCGTGATCGCGGCGCACGATCGGCGGCATCTGTGGCAGGCCGAACAGGTCAAACACGCGCCGGGTTTCCCTCAGGCGGAGATCCTCACGCGCTAACACCGCGCCATGTCTCGTTCACGCGCGCGTACAACAACTGATCGCGTGGCTGGCCATACTTGACGCTGCTCGATCGCAGGGTCGCTTCACGGACGTAGCCCGCCTTTTCGAGCACGCGAATCGAGCCGGCGTTGTCGGCAAACGGCAGGGCAAACAGGCGCAGCAAGTTCATCGACCCGAACACGTGGGCCGTCATCAGCGTCAAGGCCTCGGTCGCAATGCCCTTCCCCCAGTAGGCTTCGCCCAGCCAATACCCGATCTCCGCAGAGTATCGTTCCACATCTACCCCGGCGACATACCCGATCGCGCCGATCGCGTAACTGTCGACCTCGATCGCCAGATTCGATGGTTCGGGCGCCGATGTTGCGGCTTTCAGAAACGCACTCGCATTGGCGCGGCCGTAGGGATGCGGAAATCGATCCCTGAGCTGTCGCGCCACGTTGATATTATTCGCCTGCCGCACGAGAGACTCGGCATCGTCCATGCGCCAGAGACGTAACGTGCAGTGCGTTCCTTGCAATTTCAACGGTTGCACCTGCTCGGCAAGATTCAAATGTCAGAGTAGCCCCGGCCCATGCCGACGCAGCCATTTCTCCGCCTCGCGAAAATCCGGACACACGGTTTCGACGAGACGCCAGAAGCGACGCGAATGATTCTGTTCCTTCAGGTGCATCAGCTCGTGCAGGATGATGTAGTCGCTCACCGCCGAAGGCATCTGAATCAGCCGATAGTTCAGCGCGATCCGGCCGGCGCGCGAGCAGGATCCCCACCGCGATCGCTGGTTGCGAATCGTCAACCCAGAGACGACGAGCTGGTGTTGATCCGCCAGGTCGTACAGGCGGCGGCCAATCTCTTCGCGTGCGAGCGCGCGTAAATCCGCCTCGATACAGGCACGAATCCCGTCGGGCCGCGAAAACGCAACCGCGCGATTCCCATAATGAATCGTCGCCCGCCCCTGGGCGTCGTGGCGGACGCTCACGCTGACCATCTGGCCTCGCAGCATCATCGTCGCGCCGTCGATCCACGTCGGGGTGACGTGTGCGTCGAGGACCCGCGTCCTCTCCTGCTCAATCCACTTCGCCTGCCTCTGGAGGAATCGGACGCCTTCGGCCCTGGATCCGCCGCGGGGGATCGTGACGCGCACGTTGCCGTCGTGGCGGACGCGGACAATGTAGCGACGGGCACGCCGGATTCGGACGAACTCGATTGAAAACCCGGATCGAGCCGATTCGTTCGCCGGAACGAGAAGAAACGGAAGCTCGAGCTGCACGCGAGGTGTTGGCCATGATAACGCAGGAAATCGCGAAGACCCATCAACTCCGTGCCCGTGGTTCTCGTCAAAGGCTCTGGGCGGACGGCTCCGCTCGCTCAACGGTTCATTCATGAGGTCGCAATGACGAAATCTGCACGTGTGAGAGGGGTCGGCGTCGTGATGACCGCGCTGTTGCTGGCCGGCGGGCCGCTCGCAGCTCAGCGGCGTGCCACTGGCGGCGACTGGTGCGCTGACGAGAACTGGGGTGACGACCGGCAAGGCTTCTGTGAAGTCCGCGAATACTCGGTTCCGGCCTCAGGAGGCACGATGACCGTCGATGCCTCGCCGAACGGCGGCATCTCGGTCGAGGGATCGTCCCGCGGCGACATCGTCGTTCAAGCGCGCGTTGTCGCAACGGCGGCCACCGAAGAAGAAGCGAAATCCATTGCCTCGCGCGTCCAGGTCGTGGCAACGGCCGCACGGGTCGATGCTGACGGTCCCCGAGGCCTCGGTCGGCGAGAGAGCTGGAGCGTAAGCTACAGGCTGGCGGTCCCGACGCACACACCACTGACACTCACCACCACCAACGGCGGCATCACCGTCAGTGCCGTGGACAGTCGTACGGAGCTGCGAACGACCAACGGCGGTGTGAAGCTCTCGCGAATGGCGGGCGATGTCGAAGGCCGGACGACGAATGGCGGCATCGACGTCGATCTCGAAGGCACGACGTGGAATGGAGCGGGACTCGATCTCCAGACGACAAACGGCGGCGTGCGGCTCGCGGTTCCCGCGCAGTACAACGCTCACCTCGAGACCGGCACGAAGAACGGCAACGTTCGGATCGATTTCCCCGTAACGTTTCAGGGCACGATCAGCCAATCGTTCTCGACTGATCTTGGCAGCGGCGGTCCGACACTTCGCGTGCGAACGTCGAACGGGGGCGTGAGAATCACGAAGAAGTAAGCGTCCCTCGGATCAGGAGGTCGCCAGATACTTTTTCAGCCAGCCGAACACGGCTTCATGCCAGGCCCGGCTGTTCAATGCCTTCAACACCCAGTGGCCCTCGTCGGGAAAGACGAGGGCTTCACTGGGCACTCCATTGCGGCGCAGCACGGTAAACATCTGCAGGCCCTGATCGACCGGTACACGGAAGTCGCGTTCATTGGTGATGATGAGCGTCGGAGTGCGGATGTTGTGGGCAGACAGGTGCGGCGACCACTTCGCAAACTGCGCGCGCGCCTTTGGATTCCACGGCGGGCCGCCGAACTCCCAGTCCGGGAACCACAGTTCTTCGGTCGCCATGCTCATCGATTCCAGGTTGAACACACCGTCGTGGGTCACCGCAGCCTTGAAGCGGTTGGTGTGGCCAAGGATCCAGTTCACCGCGTAGCCACCGTAGCTCGCTCCAGCAATCCCCATTCGCTGTGAATCAGTGAACGGCATCTTCGCAACAGCGTTCACCACCGCGTCAATGTCGCTCATCGCCCGTCCGCCCCAGTCGCCGCTGATGTCATCGACAAACTGCTGACCGAAACCGAACGAACCACGTGGATTCGGCGCCGCAATCACCCAGCCCTGCGCCGCCCACAACGATGGATTCCAGCGCGCCGACCACGCATCGTCCCACGCTCCTTGCGGCCCACCGTGAATCAGAAACACGACGGGATGCTTCTTCGCGGGGTCGAACTGCGGTGGTTTGAGCAGCCAGTACTGAACCTTCTGACCAGTCGTGCTGGTTGCGGTCAGACTCTCTGGCTCTGAAAAGGCGACGTCCTTGAGCCATGGTGAGTTTTCCTGTGTCAGTGGGTTGGTGGACTTCCCGTCGGTCGATACTCGGAAGATTTCTGGCGGAGCAGTCAGCGACGATCGAGACACGACGACGAACGAACCGGCTGGTCGTGGAGCTGTTACCGATCCGATGCCACCAGCGACGCGAACCGGAACACCGCCGGCGCTTGGAACGCTGAATAGCTCCTCGTGACCCTGCCGCGCGGCGGTGAACCACATCGTCGATCCATCCGGCGACAGTGCGTAATCGGTAGGTGAGATGTCAGGCGATGTAAAAACCGTGCGCTTCGTTCCAGTCGAGCGATCGTAGGCGTCGAGATACCATCGGTCGGATTCGAAACCGGGTCGGCGCTGGGCTCGTACGAACAGCGTGCGCCCGTCCGGAGAGAACAGCGGCTGCAGGTCAGAGGCGGGGTTGCTGGTGATCTTCTTCACGCTGCCCCCGGCAGAAGGAACGATCCAGATGTCGTGGTTTGTCGTCCACGCCTCGCGATCGCCGCCGTCTCGGTTGGATGCGAATGCGATTTCACGCCCGTCGGGTGAAAACGCCATCGCCCCGTCCTCCTGCTGCGCGGGCGGTGAATCAAAATCTCCAGGCGTCACATCGATGGCCTGGCGACTTTCCACTTCAGCGACGAAAATGTGGTGACGGACGTCCTCGCGCCATTCGTCCCAATGGCGATACAGCAAGCGAGTCAGGCGGTGTACCTTGACGGGATTCTTTTCCGCCTCTTCGCCCCGCCGCTTGTTACACGCCTCGTCCGAGCACTCCGGGTAGACGTCGGAAACAAACGCGACACGTAATCCATCGTTCGAGAACACGAGCGGAGGCTGAACCCCCATCGAGACGTTGGTAATGCGGCGAACGTTGCTGCCTTTCACGTCAGCGACATACACCTGCGGCGCTCCATCACGTGTCGAGATAAACGCGATATTCCTGCCATCGGGAGAGAACCGCGGCGTATTGTCGGTCTTGCTGCCGACAATGAGTTCCTTCGCCGGACCCGATCCATCGGCGGGTACGGCCCAGATGTCGGCGTTGCGCTCGCCCGACTTCAAGTCTGTCGTCGTGCGCACAAAGATCACCCGCGAAGCATCAGGCGACAGCTGAGGATCGGTAACGCGAACGGCGCCGAGCAGATCGTCAATCGTCATCGCCCGGCGGCCCTGAGCACCCGGTGATTGAGAAGTGAGGAACCAGAAAGCCATCAGCGCGGCGGCAATGAACGCACGCATCTACCACCTCAGGAGAGGACGACCGGCAGGCATCCCCGGCCACGGGATCGAGACGATAATCGCGACGAGCGCGAGCCCAAAGAAAATCGCGACAACACGGTGCCGCCGCAGCGAGTCGGTTTTGCGGGCACGAACGCGCCCGACGTGGACGAGTGCAAGACCGACGATCATTCCGAACACGTGTTCGACGAGCCAGAAGCGCAGGCCCGAATTCCCCATCGCTCCGCCGATGTCACGAAACGCAGCGTGCGTGAAAGGACTCAGAAAGACATACAGAATCAGGCCGAGCAGAAATTGCGCATCAAGAACCATGCTGAGCCAGAAGCCTGCCCGGTCGTCGGCCGGCGTCCACGTCGCACGGCGCGACGCTCCGACCGCTGAACGGAGGAAGGCAATCAGCCCGGCGAGCAGCACACCCCAGCGCAGCCACGAGTGAATCGTCAGGACGACCGCATACAACATGTCAGCGCTCCAAAAGGTCGGCGATTTCGCGGACGGTCGTCTGTCCCGCGTCCTTCTCATACCACGCAAGAAGTTCGTCGTGCAGAGGCTTCTGCATCGTGGTCTTCTGTTTCTCGAGGAACCACGCCTGGACCGACGTCGGCCGCTCGGTCCACGCGGCGAGGAGGTGCCAGTCGTCGCCGAGGATTGCGATGGTTGGTGTCGCGGTGCGTCCGTCTGGGGTGCGGTGCGCGTCCATCACCGCCTGGCCGATTTCGCGGTTCACGAGTCGCATGTCGAGACGCTCGGGTCCGCCATCGACGAGCCGCGCGATGTAGGGCACGGTGTTGAGCGAATCCGAGCACCAGTCTTCGGCAACCACGAGGATATGGCGTTTTGCCGGCAGCGCCCGCATTCTCGTGATGAGCGACGGGCTGACCGTTGCATCGTTATAGTTGGCGCGCCACTCCTCGCGATGGGCTCGCGCTTTGTCGAGAAAATCCGCGAAGGTCGCACCTCGTGCGTAGACCGCCTGATAGTCGATGTCCTGGAGAACGAAGGAACGGGGAGAGGCAGCGGCAAACAGGACCGCGCCACATGAAATCGATGCCGCGACGAAACTCCGGAGCACCGTTCGATTCTAGTGCATGACCACCAACCAGACACCAATCGCGACGAGCCACCCGGCGAACGCGTCGATCGCGTAGTGATAGCGGCCGAACACCGCACCCGCAGATACTGCTGCCGCGTTGAACAGCATCCAAATGAAGACGGAAGGGCGGAGATTGGACACCAGCAGCGCTGCGGCGAGCGCTTCAGCCGCATGGCCGCTGGGGAAGGTGTTGACCTGGATGCTCGCGCTGCCAAGCCACCGCAGGTTGAAGCTGCGGAACGATGACGACCACGGCTCACCGGACTCGAGCGCGCGCGGCGGACGAGTCTGGATCCACGGCAGGGCGGCGAAACAAATGAAATCGGTGACGAGGATGACCGTCCAGAAGCGATCGGTGTCGGGCGCCGGCGACAGAGCGAGATGAAGTGCCAGCGCGACGGGAATAAGGGCGAACACCGCGGCGTATGAAAATTCGAGAAACTCGGCCACCGTCACCGGCGCGCGCGAGCCAAGACGGCGGACTTCGACGAGGCGATCAACCAGTGCAAACAGCTTCTCGATCTGCTTCATCGGTGCGACAAAGAGCAGACCGCTCGTCCAATAACCGAGAAGCAGAAGCGCCGGCGGCAGCAGCCAGCCATGCCACAGCGAATGAGAAGGCGCCATCGCTGATGCCACGGTCAGCAAAAGGCCCGCGACCGAGCCGCCAAGGACTCGAATCCTCGCCGACGGCGGCAATCCTCGTTTGAGAAAGGCGGCAACCAGTCCGGTATACACGAACGAGAGGAGGCTCGCGAGTTCCCAGCCTCGGAGCGAAAGCAGAAACCTCATCATTCGTAAAGGCGAAAACGGAACGCTGATCAGCTCATGCCGACGGCCGGCGGCTCGCAACGGTCCAGAAGGGCGGAAATCGTGCTATTTCGCGATTCGGGTCGCGTCCAGAGCCCACATTCCTCGACCGTAGGTCGAGATCACAACCAGGCGATCGCGGGCGTGATACTGCAGGTCCGATACCTGCACCGACGGAAGCTTGCCTCCGAGCACGCGCCAGTTGCGTCCCCCGTCCACCGAAACAAACGCGCCGAAATCGGTTCCGACATACAGCGTGTTCGGATCGGTCGGGTCTTCTCGAATCACGTTCACCGAGCCGGCTGGAATGTTGCCGACGATGCTGGTGAACGTGCCGCCGTAATCGACGGATTTGTAGAGATACGCGCTGAAGTCGTCGTCTTCCCGGCCGCGTTGTGCGACATAAACAGTGCCTTCGGCATGCTGTGAAGGAACGATGCGCGATATCCATTTGCGGCTGCGCAACGCGGCAGTGATCTCGGACCAGCGCTTCCCATCATCCATCGTCACATGCAGGTGGCCGTCGTCGGTTCCCGCATACAGCAATCCGGGTTTTCGCGGTGACTCGGCGAGCGCCACAATCGTCTGAAAAGGAATCTCGCTCGAGCTCTTTCGGAGCATTCGCGCCGGAGCGTTGTCGGTGAGATCCGTGCTGATTCGATCCCAGGTCGCGCCGCGATCGCGCGACCGATAGACGTACTGGTAGCCGGCATAGACCGTTGCGGCGCGGTGAGGAGAGACGAGAATTGGAGCCATCCACTGGGCGCGCAAGTCGTCTTCTCGCGGACGAATTGCAGTACTTCGCTGTGGCCGGTTGGACGGCTGGGTTTGCGCCGCATTCGTATCCGCCGGCGGGCCACCGCGACGCGCGGGCGCCGGAATGCTCAGGTCTTGTCTGGTGAAATTGCCGTAGTACGTGTGCGAGTACACAATCGACGGATTTTCCGGATCGGCCGCGTGAACCGATCCCTCACCGCCCGGTGCGGTACTCCACTCGACGGCGGGAAGGCGATCGCGACCGTCTATCAGATCGATTTTTCCCCGCCGGCTGCCCACATCCTGAATCGATCCATACGCCCAGGCTGGCGTGCTGTTGTCGATGGTCACGTTGTAGAACTGGGCACCACCGGACGCGACGGCGAATTTCCACGTGGCGCCGGCGTCCGGCGAGAGATACACGCCGCCGTCGTTTGCGCTGTACAGCGTGACCGGATTGTCAGGATCGATCCACAAACCATGATGATCGCCGTGGGTCCCGCGAATCGGCGCAAACGATTTGCCGCCATCATGCGACACGTTGAGGCCCAGACCCAGCGTGTAGATCGTTTTGTCGTCTTTCGGATCGACACGTATCTGGCCAAACACCCACCCGTAAGTGCCTGAATGCGCCGACATGAATGCGTTGGTTTCCGAGACCTTGCGCCAGGTCGCTCCTCGATCCTCTGTGCGATAGATCTCCGCGCCGCGAATGCGCGCTTCCAAGACGGGACGTTCGTACGCGTCGCGCTCTCCCTCGCGCGGCGGCGACCCCGGTTCATAGCTGTCGACGAACGCATACAGCACGTTCGGATTCGATCGTGAGATGTCGAGCCCTATACGCCCGCGATATTGCGCTGGAGGAAGGCCGGTATCGATCTCGGTCCACGACTGACCGCCATCGTTTGTCTTCCAGATTCCCCCTTCGCCGTAGCCAGGCTCAACGCGCGGATCGCTCCATTTACGGCGAATGCGCTGCCACATCGCCGCGTACAACGTATTCGGATTGGTCGGATCCATCGCGAGATCGATTGCGCCGGTCCGCGTGCTGCGGTACAGCACCTTCCTCCAGGTGCGGCCGCCATCGACCGTCTTGAACACACCTCGATTCTCGTTGTCGGTCCATTCATGCCCCGACGCCGCCACGTACACGATCTCGGGATTGGCCGGATGCACGAGAATGCGTGCAATCGTCTGCGTGTCGGCCAGCCCCATATGCGTGAACGTACGTCCTGCATCCGCAGATTTGTAGACGCCGACGCCGGGCATCGAAGCGCGGAAGATGTTGGCCTCACCGGTGCCGACCCAGAGCACGTCCTGATTGGACGGCGCAACCGCGAGATCGCCGATGCTGGTCGACGCATGGTGCTCGAATATCGGTTGCCAGGTCGCGCCGTGATCGTCGGTGGCCCAGATGCCGCTCGTCGCGTAGCCGGCGTAGATCCGGCGCGTTCCGCCGCGTTCGGCCACGGCGATGTCGGTCGCCCGTCCACTGATGTTCGTCGGGCCGAGCCACTGCCACTTCAGTGATGCGTAGGGAGACGAGCGTTGCATCGAGAGGTACGATTCGTAGGCGGCTCGCAGATAATCCGCATCGGCGCGTCTCGATTGCGCGCTCAGCGCTATGAGTGCGCCGGATGCGACGATTGCCAGAGCCGCCGCACGCAGGCGTAGCCGCGATCCCGCCATCGACCCTCCCGGGTCAAATGATATCCTCGAAAACCAGACTCAATCACTCGCCTTCGATCTCTCGACATGCATGATATTCGTCTCGTCGTGTTCGATCTCGACGGCACACTCGTCGATTCGAGCACCGATCTTGCCAATGCCGTCAATGCGTTGCTGGCAGAGTTGGATGTTAGTGGACTCCCGGATCGGCAAATCGTGTCAATGGTTGGCGAGGGAGCCGCCGTGCTCGTCGGTCGCGCTCTGACCGCGTCGGGTCTGGATCCGCAGACACCAGGTGCGCTGGATCGCTTCCTCGCGCACTACAACGCGCATCTACTGGATCACACGCGCCCGTATGCCGGGATGGTGCAAACGCTCCAGGTGTTGACGGCGCAGGGCCTCCCGCTCGCGGTTCTGACCAACAAGCCCGGATATGCGACCGATCGGGTGCTCGAGGGCCTGGCTCTCCGCCAGTACTTCCACGAGATGATCGGCGGAGACACGCCCTTCGGCCGGAAACCCTCGCCCGCGGGACTCGTACATCTCGCCGGCGCGATCGGCGCACCGCTGGCGTCGGTCCTGCTCGTCGGCGACTCGCCCATCGATCTCGCGACGGCTCGCAACGCCGACGCGCGAATCTGCCTTGCGCGTTATGGTTTTGGCTACCGATTCGCGCCGGAAGATTTCCGCGGCGACGAAACGTTCATCGACGCGCCGCTGGACCTGGTCCGTCTCGTCGCACGCGGGTAACTGGTTCGCGGCCGATCCGCATGTACGCCTGTCGCTCCGCCGGTGGAAATCTCTCAATCGCATAACGCAGCATTGTGCGGGGCATGTCCGACGCATGCGCATCAAGGAACCGCCGCGCCAACGCGCCATCCTTCTTCCCAACTTCCCGAAGCATCCACCCGACGGCTTTGTGAATGAGATCGTGGCGGTCGTGAAGGAGCAGGCGGGCAATGGCCAGTGTGTCGTCGAACTCGCCGCGTCGAATGAAGTAGGCTGTCGCGACGATGGCGATGCGTCGCTCCCACAGTGACGGCGACTTCGCCAACCCGCGCAATCGGGCTCGGCTCCGGTCGTAGAGCCAGCCGCCGACAATCGCGGGAGCCGAACAGTCCACGAGATCCCAATTGTTGATTCGCCCGGTTTTCGAAAGGTAGAACTCGTAAATGCTTCGTCGCCCATCGCGGTCGGCGCGGATGAACGCGTCAACCAGCAGAAGGAGCGCGAGCAGTCGATCTTCGTGAACCGGGGAACCGAGGAGTACCCGGATCTCACCGAGACCCGCGCCCCGGCATTCACGGCAGGTCTCGCGAAGGGCGGGCACGGTGACGCCAATGAACTCGTCGCCTTCGCCGTATTCGCCGGGACCGGTCTTGAAAAAACTCCGAAGGACAGGTACCCGGCGTGCGTCGGCGCGCGTGCGAAGTCTCCGCTTGATATCCAAAGCCTTCACGGCCGCGGTAGGTCGGCGGCTGCTGACCGCTTGGTTCATCGCTCGTACGATTCCCTCCGAGCGGACGGAGATTGTCTGATCAGGTATTTCTGGGGCGTTTTCCAGAACATCTGCCGGAGCTCGGCGAGCGATGATGCGCCGCCGTAACTCACCGATGAACAGATGTGCTTGATCATTTCACGGACGATCGTGCGCGCCGAACCGCGCGCCGGGACGCTGATTTCCATCCCCTCCGCGCCAATGGCCTCGAGCTCCACCTGGTCGGCATCCTCAACATCGAGTCGATCGCGGATCGCCTCGAGCGACGCCATGCCGCGAAGCACCTTGAACGGGACCTTGACCGTCTTCTGGGACTCGGGAAGCACCACCGACTTGTGCACGACCTCGCCAGGTGCTTCTTCAGTGCCTGCAAACGCACTGCCGAGCATCGAGCAATCGCCGCCAAACAACAGCGCCTCAATCAGGGCGCCGTGCCGGCGCACTCCTCCATCCGCAATGATCGGCACGTCAGCGCCGCCGAGTGCGAGCCGGCATTCGAGCAGCGCCTGCACCTGCGGCACGCCAAAGCTCGTCGTCACACGCGTGGTGCAGCCGCCTCCCGGACCGATGCCTACCTTGATGCCATCGGCGCCGCGCTCGAGCAGGAACCTGGCACCGTCGGCAGTCGCGACGTTGCCGGCAATCATTTCCGCGTTGCCAAAGCGCTTCCGGAAATCCGCAATCGCCCGCTCCATCACAATCGAATGTCCGTGTGCAATGTCGATGACGATCACGTCGACGTCCGCACGAAGGAGTTCTCCCGCCCGTTCCAGGTAATCCCCGGTCGCGCCAATCGCCGCGCCCACCCGCAGACGGCCCTGACCGTCGCGCGTGGCGAACGGCATCCGTCGTTGCCGCACGAGATCGCGAGCCGTGATCAGGCCGATGAGTCTTCCGTCCCTGGCGACCAGCGGCAGCTTCTTGATCTTGCGCTCGACCATGAGCCGTTCGGCTTGATCTGGCTCGATCGACCCCTCGTGCACCACGAGCTGGTTGCGCGGCGTCATGCGATCCGCCACGCGCGACCCTTCGCGTGTCACAAAACGCATGTCCCGCTCGGTGAGCAGCCCCGTGAGCCGGCCCGAGTCGTCGACGACGACGAGCGTGCCCACTCGCGTGCGCTCCATCAACGACGCCGCCTCGTCGAGCGACGCGTCCGCCCGAACACTCCACGGATCGCGAATGACGCCGTGCTGCGTCCGCTTCACTTTCTCGACTTCACGCACCTGCGGTTCGATCTCGCCCGACCGAAATCCGCGATCGATAATGCCGATTCCACCTTCCTCCGCCTGGACGATGGCCATCGGCGCACGTGTCACCGTGTCCATGTTGGCCGAGACGATCGGACGCTTCAACGTGATCCGGCGCGACAGTCTGGATGAGAGGTCGATCGCAGTGGGATCGCGGCGCAGCAGCACGCTCCGCTGTGGCGACAGGATGAAGTCGTCGAATGTGCAGCCACGTACCAGCTCGAGCGTCTCGCAACCTACGGTTTTGTCGATTCTCGGAAATGCGGACATCACCTCATACTACAGGCATACTGGAACCGCTGTGCCGCTACGCGAGATTGAAACAGCACTGCGGGTACGTCTGAACGAGACTCTGCCCGGAATCGAGGCGCAAATGCGCTTCGCGCCCGAGTTGCTCAGGAACGCGTGGCGCACGGGGCAGATTCCCGTGCAGCCGCGGCAAGCGGCGGCGTTGCTGTTGCTCTACCCGCACGATGGCGGTGCCGCCGTGGCACTGACGGTTCGCGCGAGCGGCCTCACGCGACATCCGGGGCAAATCAGTCTTCCCGGTGGAGCGACAGATCCGGGAGAAACGCTGGCAGAGGCGGCGCTTCGCGAGGCCGCCGAAGAAACCGGCGTCGATCCCGCGACAGTCCGCATCCTCGGCGAGTTGACCCCGGTTCACGTCATCGTCAGCGGTTTCACCTTACATCCCGTCGTCGGCGTGACGGATCGGCGCCCGGACTTCATGCCCGCTCCTGGCGAAGTGGATCAGATCATCGAAGTGTCTCTCGACCACCTGAGAGACGCTTCAAGAATCCGTCAGGGCACGAGAATCCGCGAGGGAGTTGCGGTCGAGTATCCGTACTTTGATCTGCTCGGCCACCAGGTCTGGGGAGCGACGGCCATGATCCTGGGCGAGTTTATTTGCCTGCTGGCGGAAATTGAAGACTCTCACGAAGGGAAAAGGTAAAGGGCCCTTTTCCCTTTTGCCTTTTCCCTGTCGTCTTTTTACCTCGGCTGCGGAACGATCCGAATGTATGGCTTCGGCGACTTCCAGCCGCTCGGATACGTTTTCTTTGCCTCGTCGTCCGACACTGACCCGGCGATGATCACATCGTCACCATGCTTCCAGTTCACCGGCGTCGACACCTTGTGCTTGGCCGTGAGTTGTAGCGAGTCGACGACGCGAAGAACCTCGTCGAAGTTGCGACCGGTCGTCATCGGATACGCAATCTGCAACTTCACCTTCTTGTCGGGACCGATCACGAAGACATTGCGCACGGTCTGATTGTCGGCGGGCGTACGGCCTTCACACGAGCCCTCGAGGTCGGCCGGAAGCATGTCGTAGGCCTTCGAGATGCTCAAGTCGGTGTCGCCGATCATCGGATAGTTTGGCGCGTGCCCCTGTGTCTCCTTGATGTCTTGCGCCCACTGCTTGTGCTTGTCCACTGGATCCACGCTGAGGCCGATGATCTTGACGCCGCGCTTATCGAACTCAGGCTTCAGTTTCGCCATGTACCCGAGTTCGGTTGTGCAGACCGGGGTGAAATCCTTGGGATGGGAAAACAACACGGCCCAGGAGTCGCCAATCCACTGATGAAAATCGATCGGCCCCTCCGTCGTCTGCGCCTTGAAATTCGGCGCCTGATCTCCAATACGGATAGACATCTTCGCACTCCTCTATCTAAGTCATCGAATGACGCGCGGGTCACGCGCGGTCTGTTGCGTAAGCGGGATCCAAACCCATGAGTAACGCCCCTCAGCATACATCCGTACCCGTGACACTGAGGTAGCCCTTGTAGATGAGACGCGTGACGAGACCAGGCGGGTTCCCTGGGGTTAGGGGGCTCGAGACCGCCGGCCCTACATCGTCGGTTCACAGGAAGGTCGGACGTGCGGCGCGGTCTTGAGCGCCTGCCTACATCTTCAACGCTTCAATGCTGTCGATTCGAGTCGCGCGAATGGCGGGAATCGCGCCCGCAGCCAGAGCGGCTGCACCGAGCAACAGCGCCGCGATGAAGAACGTCGCCGGATCCGATGGATGCACTGCGAAGAGCAGACCTGATAGGACTCGCGAAAGCGCGATCGCGCCCGCGAGGCCGATGAACAGACCAATGATGGTCAGTCGCGCGGCCTGCGACAGGATCAGGGAGACGACAGTCGTGGTGCGCGCGCCGAGTGCCATACGGATTGCGATCTCGCGCGTGCGCTGAGTAACGGAGTAGGCCATCACACCGTACACGCCGACAATCGACAGGCCGAGCGCAAGCGCGCCGAACATCGCAATCAACGTTGAGATAAAGCGAGGGCGCGAGAGCGCCCGATCGACGTGTGCGTCCATCGTTGCAATGTTCGCGATTGGCTGCGTCGGATCCAGCTGGGTGATCTCGGATCGAATCCTCGCAACGGCCGCCGCCGGATCGTGAGCGGTGCGGACGGCAAATGCCATGAACGAAAACGAGCGCTGCGTGTACGGCTGATAAAACTCCGGACGCGGCGGAACGGCCGGTCCCATGTGGCGGATGTCGCCGACGACGCCAATGACCGTCATCCACGGGCCGTCTGTGCCGACCCGCATGCGTCCGCCAATCGGATCCTGCGACGGCCACTCCCGCTCGGCCAGCGTGTGATTAATCAGCACGACTGGCGCGCCGCCGCGGACGTCGCTCGTATTGAAATCGCGGCCGCTGACGATCGGGATTCCCATCGCGCCAAAGTATCCGGGCGTAACCACCTGAAATCCCGCCGATGGTTCATGCCCGACCACAGGCAACGCGCGCCCCTCGATGATGTACGACGCAGCGAAGTCGTCGCCCCCAATTGGAAGTGTCACGGCCGCTCCGGCCGCCATGACGTCGGGAAGACCGCGTATGCGCTCGAGCACCTGTTCGTAGAACGCCATCTGTTGCGCGGGGGACGCCGCACGCGTCCCGCTGAGAAACATGTTGAACGTGAGCAGATTGTGCGTGGCAATCCCGGTATCAACGTGGACAAGCGCGGAAAAGCTGCGAAGGAGCAGCATCGCGCCGACCAGCAGGATGAGCGACACGGCCAACTGAAGGGTGACGAGTATCTCACGTGTGCGCGTCGATCGAGGACCGGTCGACGCCCGCGTACCACCGTCGTGAAGATCGCCGGTCACGTCGTCGCTGGCCACCTGGATGGCCGGTACGATGCCGAAGACAATGCCCGTCACAATCGAGAGGGCACCGGTAAAGATCAGCACGCCAGGATCGATGTGGACGTTGCCGATGCCAAGGAATTCAGGCGGACCAAGTGCCATGAGCGACGACTGAGCCCACCACGCCAGCAACAGGCCACAGGCACCCCCCGCGATAGCCAGGAGGATCGACTCAATCAGCATTTGACCGACGACCCGAGACCGTGTTGCACCAAGGGCGAGCCGAATGGCGATCTCTTTCCGTCTGGCGGTCCCTCGCCCGAGCAACAAGCTTGCGACATTCGCGCAGGCGATCGCGAGCACCAGCGCGACGGCGCCGACAAGCACGAGAAGCGTCCGCTGCATCGACCCGTAGAACTGTGTACGGAGCGGCACAATGAGCGCGCCACGCGCGCCGTCCGTGTCGGGATATGCGTGTCCGATTCGCGTGGCGATCATGTCCGCTTCACGCTGCGCTTGTTCCACCGTGACGCCGTCTTTCAGCCGCGCGACCGCCCGCACATAGCCAGTGGTGCGGTTCGTCGCCAAATCCTGGGCGGCGCGATCCGTGGGGGTTCTCGGCAGGTCCACGGACACTCCTGGAATCCACAATTGGGGTCCGCCAGCCCGGCCGGGCGTTGCCGTGATGGCGGGCCACTCGAATCGCTGCGGCATCACCGCAACGACGGTTCGTGCGGTTCCGTTCAGTGTGATCTGGCGTCCGATGATTGCCGGATCGGCGCCGAAACGCCGTGCCCAGAGTCCGTAGCTCAGCACGACGGCTCGCTCATCTGTACGACCGGCGTGGAAGACATCTCCGAGGACCGCCGGCACCCCCAGGATGTCGAAGAAGCTGGAAGACACACTCGACGCGTCCAGCCGCTCGGGCTCTCCGCTACCACTGAGATTCAGCGGAATGTGGCTAATGCCGGCGATCGCGCTGACCGAACTCAACTGGTCGCGAAAGTCGATCAATCGACCGGGTGTCAGCGGCTCTCGGGTCAACGATGCGCTGGACGACCAGAGGAACACGAGCCTTTCGGGTTGTGGATACGCGAGCGGCCGCAGGATGACACTGTTGATCACACTGAAGATCGCCGTGTTGGCGCCGATGCCGCACGCCAGGGTGACGACCGCCATGACGGTAAACGCAGGAGACTTCCGTAAACTGCGTAGCGCGTAGGTGAGATCGCGGGTCATGTAGACGTTGGACGTCAGCAGATGCTTCCGGTTAGTGTGAAATGATGAGCCGCACTCGGCTCGACCGAGCACTCTCCAAGCTTGGCATCGCCTCGCGATCTGAAGCGAAGCAATTGATCGCGGATGGGCGCGTTCGCGTCGCCGGCCGCATCGTCCGCGACGCCGCACGCCTTGTCGTCCCCGAGCAAGATGCGATTACGGTTGACGGCGCAAAGGCCCGACGGCGAGAGTGGCGCACGATCGCCTTTCACAAGCCGAAGGGGGTGGTCACGACTCGCCACGATCCCGATGGCAGACCGACCGTATTCGATGTGCTCGGCGATGCAGCAGAATCGCTTGTCGCCGTCGGTCGTTTGGACATGGCCAGCACCGGTCTGTTGCTGCTGACGACCGACACGCAGCTCGCCAACTCCCTGACAGATCCGTCGAACTCGATCGTGCGACGCTACATCGTCACCGTGCGTGGTGCCTTCGATGACGAGGACGCCAGGCGGATGACCGACGGCATCGATGGGCGTCGTGCGCACTCCGTTATCGTGCGCAAGCGATCGGCACGCGAAACGCATCTCATCGTGGAACTTGTAGAAGGAAAGAACCGCGAGGTTCGCCGCATGCTCGAATCCCTCGGACATCCTGTGACAAAGCTGATGCGGGTCGCGTTTGGACGCGTCGAGCTCGGCCAGCTGCAACCCGGTGAATGGCGCGAACTCAGGCGCGCGGAGGTCAGTCCGTTCTCAAGCTCACGAGTGGATCGATCGTCGTCGCTCGACGGGCGGGAAAATATCCGGCGGCGAGGGCGATAAGACCAAGCAGCAGCGCCGCAACCGTGAGTGTCGCCGGATCGGTTGGCGCAAGTCCGAAGAGCTGCGCCTGGACTTGACGCGTGAGCCATAGCGCCGCTGCCAGACCACCGACAATTCCCACCACGGACATCACCGCCACTTCCTTCAACACGAGCCACAGGACGCGGCGCCGTTCGGCGCCGAGGGCCATGCGAATCCCAATCTCCCGCGTCCGCCGGGTGACGGCATACGACATCACACCGTAGAGACCGATCGCCGCCAGCAACGTCGCAAGCGCGCCAAATGCAACGGAGAGGACCGCAACCATGCGTTCGACGAACAACGACTCGTCGACTTGAACCTGCATCGACTTCATGTCGAAGATAGGCAGGTTCGCGTCGATTCGCTGGACGGCCTGTCGCAACGCCGTGGGCATCGCTCGCGCATCCCGCGCGGCGCGGACGTAGTAGGTCAACTGCGTGACGCTTTCGTCCTGTGCATAAGGGATGTAGACAAAACGCGGTGCCTGATCGCGTAGGTCGAGCGATCGCACATCCTTCACCACACCGACAATCTCGATATCTGTCGCCGACCCGCGAGCGAATCCAAAACGACGCCCTATTGGTGACGATCCTTCGAAGAAATACTTCGCCATCGTCTCGTTGATGATCGCGACGCGGGGGGCTCCCTTGACGTCGCGATCGGTGAACTCGCGTCCACTGACGATAGGGACTCCCATCGTTTCGAAGTAGCGCGGACCGACGCCGTCCACGCGGGGATTCATGTCTTCCCCTTCCTTTATCTGATAGCCGTCCACCCGGATCGTCATCTGCCAGTCGTTGCCGGTCAAGGCACCGTTTTCCGACATCGATACGCTGTGCACGCCCGGAACGGCAGTCAACTCTGCCTGAAGCCGCTGATACAGGGTGGTGAGTCGATCGCCGTCGTAGCCGCTGAGCGACGGATCGATCGAGAAGGCGACAAGATGGTCGACTCGAAATCCAGGATCCACTGCCTTGAGGTTGTAAAGGCTACGCGCGAACAGGCCGGCCCCGGCAAGCAGCAGCATCGATAGCGCAACTTGCGCAATGACGAGTGTGCGGCGAAGCCGCGCCTGCCGTCCGCCGCCGGAGACGCTGCCCGAGTCCTCTTTGAGCGCCGAGGTGACCGTCGCGCGCGTCGCCTGGAGCGCGGGAACAATCCCGAATACAAACGCCGTCAGGATGCCGACTGCGAGCGCGAACAACGTCACTCGGACGTCAGGGTCTGCCGATAACGTCCGCGCAGCCGGATCCCCGGGCAACGCTCGGATCAGCATCACTCCCGTCCACCACGCGAGTACCAAGCCGACGACAGTCCCGGCGAGCGCCAGCAGACCGCTTTCGACGAACTGCTGCCGGATTATCCGAGCGCGATTCGCGCCCAGCGCAAGGCGCAGCGATATCTCCTTCTGCCGCGCAGTCGTCCGTGCCAGGAGGAGGTTGGCCACGTTGGCACAGGCAATCAGCAGCACCACACCGACCATCGACATCAGTACGATCAACGGCGTCGAGAACTCGCGGCGAAGATCCGAGAGCCCCTTCTGACCCGGCAGGACGTCGAGCTGCTTCGAGATGAATCGTTTGCGGAACGCCTGCGATGTGCTCGGGAGTTCTTTGATCTCCTGCTCGTTTATCTGCCGATAGATCACATTCATCGCGGCAGCCGCTTGAGTCCTCGATACTCCAGGTTTCAGCCGGGCCATGACGTTCAGCCATCGACTGCGCCGGTTGTCGAGATCGTTCCAGGTCGGGGTCATCTGCGCCTTCATCATCATCGGCACCATGATGTCGACAGCACTACCGATTTGAATACCGGTAAACCGTCTATCGCTGACGCCGACGATGGTCAGCGGGTGACCATTGACCGTAATCGTCTGATTGATGACGAGTGGATCACCAGCAAATTTCCGCTGCCAGTAGCCGTAGCTCAAGACCGCGATCGGGTGCGCGCCCGGCGTGCGATCGTCGGACGCGTTGAACACCCGGCCGAGCGCCGGTTGAACGCCAAGCACCTCAAAGTAGTTTCCGCTGACGAGATCGCCGTTCGCTCGTTCCGAAGCGCCTCGCCACACCGCCGTCAGCGCGAACGGAAACCGCGCCAGCACACCGGTGAAGACTTCATTGCGATCGCGGAGGTCCCTGTACATCGGATACGAGAAAGTCATCGCGTTCGTCGTCCGGCCCAGGAATGCGCCCGGCCCGTCGAGGAGGACCAATGCTGAGGGGTTGTGTACGGCCAGCGGACGCAGAAGGATCTGATCCATCAGCGAGAAGATCGCCGCGTTCGCACCGATGCCGAGGCCTAGCGTCAGAATGACGATGGCAAGGAAACCTGGAGCCTTGCGAAGACCGCGAATTGCGTGACGAATGTCGCGCCAGATGCCGTTCATGTCGTGTGACCCGTTGGTATGACGCACTATGGCGTGATCCGGTTGGTGAAGTACGAAGAGATTAGTATATCTGTGAACGAGGGTACAATGTCTCGCATGAAGCGACCGACGGCTGTTGCCGTTCTTTTTCTGCTCGGCGTGATCACCAACGGCTGCGGTGGCAACGAAACGTCGACACCGCAAGCGCCAGCGCCGGCTCAGCTGTCACTCGCATCGTTGCCGAAGATCGACCAGAACAAAATCCTCGATCACGTCCGGGTGCTCTCGTCGGATGAATACGAAGGTCGCAAGCCGGGCACCAAGGGAGAAGAGCTCTCGGTCAAATACATCCAGGAGCAGTTCAAGCAGCTCAATTTGAAGCCGGGAAACCCTGATGGCACCTACCTCCAGAAAGTGCCACTCGTCGGCATTACAGGGGCTGAGGCAAAACCGTTGACGGTCACGAAGGGGACGCAGAAACAATCGTTCAAGTGGGCAGACGACGTCGTCGCCTGGACAAAACACGTCGCCGATGACGCATCAGTTGAGAACTCCGACGTCGTGTTCGCGGGATACGGCGTCGAAGCACCCGAGTTCAACTGGAACGACTTCAAGGATGTTGACGTGAAGGGCAAGACGATTCTCGTCCTCGTCAACGATCCCGCCGTCCCTGATCCATCCGATCCGAACAAGCTCGACCCGAATACGTTCAAGGGCGACGCCATGACCTACTACGGCCGCTGGACGTATAAATTCGAGGAGGGCGCACGAAAAGGTGCGGCAGCCATCCTGGTGATTCACGAAACGGGCCCTGCTGGTTATCCGTTCGCCGTCGTGCAGGGCAATCTCGGGGAAAAGTTCGATCTGGTCACCCCCGACAAGAACATGTGGCGCGCCAGCGTCGAAGGCTGGATCACGTTGGATGCCGCGAAGAAGATCCTCAAGCTCGGTGGACAGGACTTCGACGCGCTGAAGAAGCAAGCACGCACACGGGAATTCAAACCTGTGCCACTTGGCCTGAAAGCATCGATGGCGGTCAAGAACAAGCTGCGCACGGTCGACTCACAGAATGTGGTCGCCAAGCTCGAAGGCAGCGATCCCGCATTGAAAGACGAGTACGTGGTCTACTCCGCGCACTGGGATCATCTGGGCGTGATCGGGCCTGTGAAGGGAGACAGCATCGCCAATGGCGCGCTCGACAATGCCTCCGGCGTGGCAACGGTGCTCGAAATCGGCCGCGCGTTTACTCAAATCCAGCCGCAGCCAAAGCGGTCGATTCTGTTCTTGATGGTCACGGCCGAGGAACAGGGACTGCTCGGCTCGCAGTACTACGCAACCAACCCCCTGTATCCCATCAACAAAACCGTCGCAAACATCAATATCGACGGCGTGAATCAGTGGGGCCGTACCAAAGATCTGACGGTGGTCGGCATGGGCGCCTCGGATCTCGACGACTATTTGAAAGCCGCGGCCGACGAGCAGGGACGCGTGCTGCGGCCGGATCCCGAACCGGAGAAAGGCTTCTACTACCGCTCGGATCATTTCAACTTCGCCAAGCAAGGCGTGCCGGCGCTCGATCCGGATTCAGGGATCGACTTTACTGGCAAGGATCCCGCGTACGGCAAAGCCAAACGCGACGAGTATACGAACACCGACTACCACGCGCCGTCGGACGAGATTAAGCCCGACTGGGATCTCACCGGCGCCGTGGACGACGCTCAGTTGTTTCTTGCGGTCGGCTATAGAGTCGCCAATGCCGCAAAGATGCCGGAATGGAAATCAGGCAACGAATTCAAGGCCAAGCGGGATGAGTCGCTCAAGAGGTAGTTCGCCACTCGCTACTCGCGACTCGGAATCGGCAATCCGAAGCGAAGAGCGAGCAGCGACAAGTTTCATACAAGGAACGTCAATGCCATACCCCGAAAATTTGATTGCACCAATGCGCGGCGAGATGACCGACATGGGCGCGCGCGAACTGCGCACCGCCGCGGCGGTTGACGATACCGTCAAGAACAGCAACGGCGTCGTGATGATGGTCGTCAATTCAGTGTGCGGGTGCGCGGCCGGCAAGGCTCGGCCCGGCATCGCCAAGGCGCTTCAAAACAAGAACCGGCCGGACGTCGTCGCGACGGTGTTCGCAGGCGCGGACATCGAGGCCACCGCCTGCGCACGCCAATACTTCACTGGCTATCCGCCTTCGTCGCCGTCGATTGGGCTGCTGCGCGATGGCCAGCTGATTTATATGATGGAGCGCAGTTTTATCGAGATGCGCGATGCAAACATGATCGCGGACGAACTCGTCCGCGCGTTCGATCGGCTCTGCACACCGGAACAATCACAGGCACGGTGACCGGATCCTGCACAACGATCCCGGCGGACGACTATCGTTCGTTGGGATCTTCCAGGTAGGTATACCCCTGCAGTCCGTCTTCGTAGAACTTCAGCAGTCGGCCGGCTTCTTCGTAATTGACGCGCCCTTCGCGAACCGCGAGCTCGACATCCGAGCGTAGTTTGCGAACCAGAGTCTCGGCGTCGAACTCGACATAGTCGAGCACTTCCTTCACCGTATCTCCCTTGATGACGGCGTCGAGGACGACGCTGCCGCGTTCGTCGAGACTGACGTGAACGGCGTGCGTGTCGCCGAACAGGTTGTGCAGGTCGCCAAGGATTTCCTGGTAAGCGCCGACAAGGAACACGCCGAGGTAATACGGCTCGCCGTTCACCGTGTGCAACGGTAACGTCCTCTTCACGTCGCGTCGATCGATGAATTGATCGATCTTGCCATCCGAATCGCACGTGATATCGCCGAGCACCGCATGGTGCGTCGGCGCCGTGTTCAACATGTGAATCGGCATGACCGGGAAGAGCTGTTTGATCGCCCAGCTGTCGGGACACGATTGGAAGAGCGAGAAGTTGCAGAAGTAGGTGTCGGCCATCGTGTCGTCGAGGCCCTGCAAGTCCTCGGGGACGTCGTCCATCTGCGCCACCAGCTTGCGCAGCTTCACGAGGATCGCCCAATACAGGTTCTCCGCCTGGCATCGCTGTTCGAGCGGAAGATAGCCGCCGGTGAACAGGTTCAGCGCCATATCGAGCGCTTGTTGCGCGTCGTGATACCCCTCGAGCGCGTTGCGCATGGTCAGGTTCGAGTAAGTCTCCAGGAGATCGATCACCGGCTGTTCCGCTTCTTCCGGCTTGATCGCCTCGGGAATCTTCTCTTCGCCAAACGCTGAAACACCAAGGACGTTGAAGATCAGCACGCTGTGGTACGCCACGATCGCCCGGCCGCTCTCGGACACGATCGTCGGATGCTTGACACCCGCGTCGTCGCAGACCGTTTGAATGTGATAGACGACGTCGTTTGCGTATTCCTCGAGCGTGTAATTCACGCTGGATTCAAAGTTCGTCTGCGACCCGTCGTAATCGACTCCCAGCCCACCACCCACGTCCAGGTATTCGAGGCCCGCACCGGCCTTTGAAAGTTCGGTGTAGACGCGAGCTGCCTCGTTGAGCGCCCCTTTGACGATGCGGATGTTCGGGATCTGGCTGCCGAGGTGGAAATGCAGAAGCTTGAAGCAGTCCTGCATGCCGCGGGATTTCAGTTCGTCGAGACCGCGGAGCACTTCAGCCACGGTCAACCCGAACTTCGAACGATAGCCGCCTGAGCCCTGCCAACGCCCGCCGCCGCGCGCCGCCAGCTTGACTCGCATCCCGATCTGAGGACGCACGCCAACCTGTTCGGCATACTTGAGGATGAGTCCGAGTTCCGTGTACTTCTCAACGACGGGAATGACGTTGCGGCCGATTTTCTGTGCCAACATCGCCATCTCGATGAACTCGGCGTCCTTGAACCCGTTACAGATAATCGGGGTGTCGTTGTAGGCCTGCGCCGCAACAGCAATCAACTCCGGCTTAGAACCCGCCTCGAGACCGAACCCGTACTCCCGGCCGAAATCGAGCACTTCCTCGACGACCTGCCGCTGTTGATTGACCTTGATTGGATAGACGCAGACGTAGCGCCCCTCATATTGATGCTGGGCGATGGCCGTCCGAAACGCGTTATGAATGTCTCCAACCCGATGCCGCAGGATGTCGCGGAATCGAATCAGCACCGGCAGCCCGATGCCACGAAGCTGCAGGTGATCGGTCAGCTGCTTCAGGTCGATCGAGCGGGCCGGATCTTTGGTTGGATGGACGAGAACGTGTCCCGCCGGGGAGATCGAGAAGTATCCCTTCCCCCAGCGGTCCAGCTCGTAGAGGTCTGTAGCATCGGCGATGGTAAAGGCTTCTCCGGCCTTCCATGTGCGATGACCTCGTGTAATCGAGCTGCTCACGCGAACATGATACACACGTTTTCCGAAATCGCTTTTCAAAAATGATGCCTGGCTGCGATCTGCGTCCAAGCATCAATCATCATCCTTCACTGTCACGCTGCCCTCAGGTCTGTTTTGGTTCTCCCTTCTCCCTTCACGTGCGTGTCTCTAAGACACGATCGCAGTGCGACAGTGAAGGTCCATGGTTGAACCCCGGTCTCGGCTCTTGAAATCACATCGAGGATCCCGATCGCAGGTCACCGTGTCCCGCGCCTCGGTTCTTACCAACACGGTGGGTGTTGCATCCGTATGTCATAGCAAGAGCGGCGGCGGCGGATCTTGGATCCCGGTCCCCCGCTCCAAGCTACGAAGCACGCACTGTCCGGAAATGGTCGAGGGCTGGTCGTTGCCGGGCACTGTCAAGAAACCGATGGGACGACATCTCGTGGGACAAACCCTCGATTGGGTGGGACGAACGGTGGAAAATCATGGATCAAGTGCTTTTTGGCTGATTTTGCCGCCGTGTGGCGAGTGTGGCGAGCGACATGCACCGTGTGAAAAAGCTTGTTTTGAACAAGACGAAAGTGCGTTCGGCTACGTCTAACCCACAACATTCGCTCTTGCGCCCCGCCTACGCCAAGGCTTCGGCGAGGTCTCGCCGTAGCGCTTGGCGCGGAGGCGGAAATCGACCAGACGGCTATGAAACCGCCAAGCGATCGACTGCTCGACATGACCGGTGCTGGCATCGATCTGCCCGCACCCGCGCGCCCCAGGTACGGGCTGCGTTGGCCCCTGGTTCTCGGCATGGCGACCCTGCTCGCCGTCGTGTCCTCGGCACTGGCGCTGAGCTTCACGCGTGCGCTGGGAAGACCGACGACCAACTGGATCCCGCTCGTTGTTCTGAACGCGGCGTATTGGTACGTCTGGGCGCTTTTTACCCCGTCGATCGTCTGGCTCTCGCAGCACTTCCGATTCGAGCGACAGGGCCTCGTGCGGGCGATTCTCGTTCACGTCCCCTCGGTCACCGTCTTCTCGTTCGCTCACATTGCGGCGATGGCGGGCGTGCAGTGGGGACTCAGCTCGAACCACGCGTATCCGTGGTGGGCGGAGGTGAAGCGCTCGGCGTTAATGAACTTCGATTGGGAAATGATGACCTACTGGGCAATCGCGGGGCTCAGTCATGCGGTCCTCTACTATCGCGAGTCGCGCGATCGTGCCCTTCGCGCGTCACAGCTCGAGACCGAGCTTGTCGAGGCGCGGATGGCGGCGCTGCAGCACCAGTTGCAACCGCACTTCCTGTTCAACACGCTTCATGCGATCTCGACGCTGATGCACAAGGACGTCTACGCGGCGGATCGAACGTTGATGCGGCTCAGCGATTTGCTGCGAATGACGCTCGAGAATCTCGGTCACCACGAAAACACGCTGAAGGCCGAACTCGATTTCCTCGCGAAGTATCTCGAGATCGAGCAGACGCGGTTCGCCGACCGATTGGTCGTGCGATTCGACATCGAACCGGATGCGCTCGACGCGCTGTTGCCGACGCTGCTTCTGCAGCCGCTCGTCGAGAACGCGATCAAACACGGCATCTCGAAGAAGTCTGGTCCCGGTCACATCGACATTCGAGCGCGACAGGATCACGACAAGCTCCGGATCGAGGTGCGGGACGACGGGTTGGGCCTCTCCGACAGCGCCCTCGCGGCGCTTCAGAAAGGCATCGGCGTGTCGACGACCCGCGCGCGTCTGCAGCATCGGTTTGGAGCGGACTTCCGGTTCGAGTTCCACCGGCTTGAACAGGGAGTAGCAGTCGTCGTCGCCGTGCCCTGGCGAACGACGCGGCCGGTGGATCGGACACAGGAGAGCGATGAATCGATTGACGCGTCCAACGGACGTGGCACCGACTCGATCGACGGAGCAATGGGCGCCGCTCGGTCGCAAACCCCGGCACTCGGCCGGCCTTATCTGGGACAGACGATATGAAGAAAATCAGGACGCTGATCGTGGACGACGAACCTCTGGCGCGCGAACGCCTTGCCGGGCTCTTGTCGAATGAACCGGATATCGAGATCGTGGCGCAGTGTCGCGACGGGGAGGAAGCCGTGACCGCGATCGTGGATCACGAGCCGGACCTCGTGTTTCTCGACGTCCAGATGCCGCAGATGAACGGCTTCGAGGTCATCGAAGCGGTCGGAGGCGAGCGCATGCCGCTCGTCATCTTCGTGACCGCCTACGATCAACACGCGCTGCGGGCGTTTCAGGTTCGCGCGCTCGATTACCTGTTGAAGCCGTTCGATCGGGAGCGCTTCACCGACTCATTGCAGCGCGCGCGGAAGCAGATTGAACGCGACGAGAGCGGCGATCTGGGCCGGCGGCTGCTCGCGCTCGTCAAGGATCTGCGGCGCGATCAGCCACGAACCGATCGTCTCGTGGTGAAGTCTGGAGGGCGTCTGTTCTTCCTGCGCGCCGACGAGATCGATTGGGTGGAGGCGGCTGGCAATTACGTCCGCCTGCACGTCGGGTCGACGTCGCATCTGCTGCGCGAGACGATGAATGCCATCGAAAGCCGGCTCGATCCGGAAAAGTTCTTCCGCATTCACCGCTCTCGGATTGTCAACATGGAGCGGATCCAGGAACTGCAGCCGTGGCTGAACGGCGAGTACGCCGTGCTGCTCCGAACCGGCACCCGTCTCACCTTGAGTCGCGGCTACCGCGAGAAGCTCCAGGACCGACTGCGGGCGTAGGGTCAGACCGGGGTCAGACCGGGGTCCGACCCCGTCTGACCCCGAACTTCGTCAGCATACCCGCCGAGCGACTAACAGAATCGTAAGTTCCTGCCAATACCGTAACGGCTCACATCAGCCGATATGCCGGATCGCGTGCAAAACTGGCGCAAGTTCGCGGCACTGCCTTTGCCCATCCGCGCCGCCTAACCCCTCATCGTGCCGGGTGGGCTGAAATGCTGAATAGTATTGAAGGACGTCGTGTGAAAGCCGCGGTGTTGCCTGTCGCGGATGCTCAGGCCTCATCACCCGGGACGATACTGGTCGTGACTGGCGACGGGAACCTGGCCGCTGCCGTGACGCGAGTGCTCGAGCAGGAAGGATTCGACGTCGTGATCGCCCGTCACGCGGGTCATGCGTTGCTCGCCGCGATCATGCGAAATAACATCGATGTGATGATCAGCGACCTCGCACTCGATGACATGACCGGGGAATCGCTCGCGTCCACTCTTCGCCGCCATCACCCGGCACTGCGAAGCCTCTATATCGCCGACCAGGTGGCACAACACCCGGGCCCCGTTCTCGTTCGCCCCTTTACGCGCGATGAACTCCTGCAGGAGTTGAGCACGCTGCCGCTCGCAGCTATTTCGCAGGCATTTTAAAGAGTCCATCCTCAATCGACACGTTGAACTCCACTTTGTCCAGCGTGGTGGTCGCGATGATCGTACCGTTCTGCCGCTGCTTCAGCACGAACGGCACCATGCCCCCGTCGACGCTGCGGTAGTCCGAAAACTCCGTGACGTTCAACATTGGAGATCCGTCCGGACCACGACCGTTGACGCTGATCTTTTTTTCCAGGCCGGTTTCCGCATCCAGGTAGTAGTCCTGCGGCGGTCCACCCTTTTTCGTGACTTTCAGATGGAAGGCCGGAGTGCCATCGACAGTTTCCTTCCCGACGAGTTCGATCTTGTGCCCTTTTTCCTTGTAGTCGACGAAAACGCTGTCGAACTCCGCGTCTTGCGACGAGTAGGCGTTCTGCGTGCCTGGAACCTGCTGCGGCGGCGCGTTGCCGATCGCCATCCACAACATGGAGCCGTCGAATGCATTGACGATGCGCTGACCATTGAGGTCGACGTCGCGGCGCATCAAGTTCGGGCGCTTGGCAACCATGGTCATCGTGCCCGTCAACTCGCGCCCGCTCATGTCGCGCGCAACAACCGCTCCGGACATCCGCACCGTGTTCGTCGCCTTGATCTTCTCCAGGCCTCCTTTCGTTTTCAGATTGGTGGCGATGATCTCGTCCACCGTCTGTGCGTGCAGAACGCCGCAGGTGAGCCAGAGAGCTGCCACAACTCCGGCAGCGACTTGAGACGAACGAAGCATGCCATCACTCCTTGAGCGCGCAGGCCGGCGGGATCGATTCTCACACGAAAGGCGGCCGTACAGATCACGACGCACAACGGCAAAGCCGCGGTGCGTCGTGAACTGAGTTGCCGGACGGGGTCAGACCCGGCGCCGAACCAACATGCGGTATAGCGCCAACAGGATAATCGCGCCGAGGATGGACATCAGCCAGCCGGCGCCCTGCCCGTCGCCGTAGAATCCCATCGCGCGGCCAATGAAGCCGCCGACGAGCGCTCCGGCGACGCCAAGCAGAATCGTGACGATGAACCCTCCAGGATCCTTGCCTGGCATCAGCAACTTGGCAATGATGCCGATGACCAAGCCGAACACAATCCACGAGAGAATAGCGAACATCGATCGTCCCTCCCCTTCTTCCTGTGCCGGGCGATGCAAAGGAGTGTCCATCCGTATACTCCAGAGCTCGGCGGAGTGCAACGATCAGATGGCGCCTTCCGAATGGGCGGATTCTCACGGGGTTCTACGAGGTTCTACGAGGTTCTTCGCGGTTCTGCTGGGTTCCTCGTGTATTACCGAGGTTGCCGGGTCGCGCAACCTGAGGCTCAACTAGGTAGGAGACGAAATAGCACCTGGAAGAACCAAGTAGAGCAAGCCAGAGCGGCGACCGCCACAGAAAGGAAAGCTGATCCTACGCGTGGGCGCGCCGGTCCCGGACGGCAAACAGCTCCGGCATCCGTTGACGCAGGAATTCGACGGTGTGCGTTCCAACCGTGGCGCCGCTGAGAATGGTCGACAGGCTGTAGTAGACGATGGCCGCGACCCCCGCTGAGGCCCAGAACCCGGCCCCGACTACCGCGGGCCCGAGAAGCGCGAGCGCGGCGGTGCAGCCAACGTCAATCGAGGCGGCAAGTGTTCGCGGCGCCAGCCGGACGCGACGGGCGCGGGCCTGGGCTTTTCGATCGTGAGCGGCCGCGCGACGATCTCCTCCGCGCGGTACAAGTGAGGGATCATCGAGCGTCCCGGCTGAATGTCCAATCAGCTCCGCCTGCGCCTTGATGATCCGCGCGGCGCGTCGATCGCCGTTCGGAAACAGGCGACAGAACTCGTCGACGATTTCGTCGGCATCGAGACCAACGGCTTTGGCGTAGTCGCGAACAAACGCGCGGGCGAAGATGCCAGACGGCCACTTCGAGAAGTCGTTGCGCTCCAGTCCAAGCCAGAGATCGGCGCCGACTTTCGTGACGGTCACTATCGTTTCGATGCTGATGCCGCGCCGTTCCCGTTCGCTTCGAAGGCGGGGACCAAAGGTATCTCTGTCCGACATGCGGATCCTGGCGAGGAGCAAAGATCGAGCCGGACCATATCTCACGAGATCTTTAACGTTCGCCGTCTATGCAGCCGCGTGCAGCTTCACTTTTGTAATCGACTGGTTCGTTTCGATGACGCTTTCGTCAACGAGTTCGTTTTGCGTTTGAAGCACGAGGCCTGAGATGATGCCCGAGTGGCCGCGTTTTGCCTCGATTTTCATGCCCGGTACCAATGTCGCCATTCCGGGGCGTGCTGCGAGAGTTGGACGGTGCCGGCGGAGCCCGCCATCGTAGAAATCGTCTCCAGTAGATCAATAGGACGGCAGGGAGAGGCCGGTCCACTCTTCATGAAATCCGCCGACTCACGCGGCGAAGAACTCTGGACCGTCGCCCGTGATACTCGCGGTGAGTGTGTTTTTTTCGACCGAAGCGGCGGTCAGCTGTGCGTCATTCATCGTGACGTCGGCGAGGAAGCGCTGCCGTCGGCGTGCCGCCACTTCCCGCGTCGCGTGTTGCATGACGCGCGCGGGACGCTGATCTCGCTTTCGCACTTCTGCCCGACGGCCGCGGCGATGTTACTGGCCGATGGAACGCCGGCCATTGTCGATGCGCACCCACCACTTCGACTCGAGTGCGAAATGGAAGGTCTCGATGCACGTGACGCCCTGCCCCCGCTGTTGCGACCGGGGTTGCTGTGCGATGTCGCCGGCTACGCGGAATGGGAGAAGGCTGGCCTGGCGAGCTTGGCGCGGCCACAGCACCCACATGGCCGCTGTCTTGACGATCTTGCGGCGATCACGGAGGTCATTCGGCAATGGAGACCCGGGAACGATTCACTGCCTGACACCGTCCGGGCGGCCTTCCGGACGGAGAAGCGAAATGTGCCGGCCACGGGCTGTTACAGCCGTGTGATGCAGCGTGTCGCACGCTTGACGGCCGGGTCCGCCGGTGAGGACCTCGCACCGATCGCGGATTTCGCGGCGCACTGGCGGGACCGTGTAGGAATCGTGCCGCTTGACTGGTTCGACCAGGGCATGAAGAACTACCTCGCTGCTCGTCTTTTTGGAAACTGGATCGCCTATCAAGGGCAGGGACTCCGCTCCATTGTCGAGTGGGTTCGCACATGTGCGGCAGTGGTTCACCACTTCGCGCTGCGACGACTGCTCGAGTCGAAACTTCCCTTCGACCGCGCAGGGTTCATCGAAGCGCTGCGATCTGCGGATCTGCTGCTGCTGCATGTGCTCGACAGCCAGTCCTTTGCCCGAGACGTGGCGTCTCTCGAGGAGTCGAACGGATCATGACCAGCGCGGGCAAAAAACAATCGCAGATCCAAACCTCCGCGCTACGTCGGTTTCTGAAGTACGTCACATATGACACGCGATCGGACGAGCACTCATCGACGTTTCCGAGCACACCCGGACAACTGGTGCTCCTTCGCGAACTCGTCGCGGAACTGCAGGCACTTGGTGTGCGGGACGCCGCCATGGACGATCACGGATATGTCATGGCCACCGTGGCGCCCACGGTTGGACGTGACCGTGTACCGGTGATCGGGTTCATCGCGCATGTCGACACGTCGCCGGAAATGCCAGGGCATGACGTTCGACCGCTCGTCCACGAGCACTACGACGGGGGCGATCTCGCGCTTCCAGACGATCGGTCCGTCGTCCTGCGAGCATCCGAGAACCCGGCGCTCGCCGCTCAGATCGGCAACACCATCGTAACTGCGTCCGGACTCACGCTTCTTGGATCTGACGACAAAGCGGGAGTCGCGGAAATCGTCGCCGCAGTCGAATACCTCGTTGCTCATCCTGAAATCGAGCACGGTCCCGTGCGCATTGCCTTCACGCCCGACGAAGAGATTGGCCGCGGCGCGAATCATTTCGACGTGAGCCGGTTCGGCGCGGCGTGCGCCTATACGCTCGACGGCGGCGGCCGCGGCGAACTCGAATTCGAAAGCTTCTCCGCTGATGCGGTCACGATCACGTTCAAAGGCTTCAACACTCATCCCGGATACGCGAAGGGACGTATGGTCAATGCGATTCGCGTCGCCGCCGACTTCGTCACCCGTCTGCCGCAGGACACGATGAGCCCTGAAACCACTGAGGGCTACGAAGGCTATTTGCATCCGTATCAGTTGCACCCTGCGGTGGATGCGACAAGCGTGAAAATACTCGTCCGCGATTTCGTGACGGCGAAGCTCAAGGAGAAGGAAGACTACATTCAGCAGATCGCCCGCGATGTCGTGCGCGATCATCCAGGCGCGTCTGTGGAGTTTGCGATCGCCGAGCAGTATCGCAACATGCGTGAGGTGCTCGAACAGCACCCACGCGTGATCGACTTGGCGCGTCAAGCGATTCGGCGCGCCGGGATGGAACCGATCGAGCGTCCCATTCGCGGCGGTACCGATGGATCACGCTTGTCGTTCATGGGGCTACCGACGCCAAACCTCTTCGCCGGCGAACATAACTTTCACTCGCGGCTCGAATGGATCTCGGCCGAAGACATGGACAAAGCGGTCGAAGTGATCGTCGGGCTCTGTGAGCTGTGGGCGCGAGATTGCTGAACGCTCCTGGTTCACTGCAACGTGAAATTCACGGTGACCGTCATGATGACCGGGACGGGCACCCCGTTGACCGATGTGGAGGTGAATTCCCACTGGCGCACGGCGGTGAGTGCCGCGTCGTCTAATTGCGGAATCGAACGAAGAACCTTTGCATCTGCGACGCGGCCGTCGCCATCAACCGTGGCTTCGATAATCACGACGCCCTGGATCCGTGCATCGAGCGCGTCTGGCGGATAGACCGGGCGCACGTCTTTGATCTTCGTCGGCGTTTTGATCCCGCCACCGACTCGAACCGGAGCATCCGGTGCGGGCGGAGGAGGCGGCGGCGGTGGAGGTGGGGGAAGCGCAACGGCGCTGTTACCGCTATTGATTGCGGTGCGTTGCTTGTTCAACTCGATCGCGCGGTTGCGGAGGACGTCGGCTTCAGCGATCAGCTGCTGTTTCAGCACAGGATCGGTTTCCTGGCTGGCGCGCATCCGGAGCAAGAGGTTCTTGTAGGTGAGCGCGTCCGCATAGTCGGGTTTCAGCGCCAGCGCGCGATCGGTCGCTTCGATGGCACTCAGGGTGTACTTGTATTTTTCTGCCGGCAGCAGGCGCTGATCTTTGTAGGCTTTCTCCCAGTAGTACGTCGCGATGATCTGCGGAGCGGTAGGATCGGTCGGATCCAGTCGCTCGACAGCGTCGAGCATCTCCATCGTTTTCGTGAAGTCACCCTGCCGGTTATAGAACGCCGCAAGCGCCATGACGACGTCCTTGTTGGCCGGCACCGCCTGTCGGGCTCGCATCAGTGTCTGTTCGGCGTCGTTGAACGAACCACGCGACTCTTGCAGTTTCGCGAGCTCAATGTATGCGGCGACCCCCGTTGGCGCTCCGGTGATGCGTTTCTGGAGTTCCGCCTCGCGTACGGCTGAATCGGCGACGGCGACAGGCGTACGCGGCACCGTACGATCGCGGGGCGGCTGCGACTGTGCGAATAAAGGCAGGCTCGAGGCAAGCAACAAAGTGGCTAGCATGACGACCTCCGCAAGCTCCGACGGGGCACCCCGTGTTACCTAGAGATGATACGCCTGCGGGCGGCACTTGACATTGACTACTAAATACTAAATAGTTAGTATTAAATATGCGCAAGCCCAGCAGCACTCTCACCCCGCAGGAACTCTCGATCATGAAAGTCGTCTGGCGACTCGAGGCCCCGACCGTGCGCGCGGTCTACGAAGTGCTGAGAAAGACGCGGCCCATCGCCTACACCACGGTCATGACGATGATGAACGTACTCGAGGATAAGGGCTATCTCGAGAAGAAGAGCAACGGCCGCGCGCACGTCTACACGCCGACCAAGCCCCGACACCAGGTCGTTGGCGCGATGGTCCGCGACTTCGTCGATCGCGTCTTCGACGGCGCTTCCGCCTCGCTCCTCCTTCATCTCGCCAAAGACTCGCGTCTCACCGAACGCCAGCGGAAAGCGGTTCAACGCATCATCGAGGAGATGGAAGAATGATCGCCACCGACCTCTTCGCCAACTTGCTTCCGTGGTGTCTCCAGGTCGCCGCGATTGTCGCCGTCGCCTCGATGCTGCCCTGGTTGTTTCGCCTCGACACCGCCGGGGTTCGCTACGTGTATTGGCGCGCCGTCGCAGTGCTGTGTCTGACCCTGCCGTGGATTCAGCCGTATCGCGATTTGCGCGTGTCGGCGCCGGCAAGTGACGCAACCGGCGTCACCGTCGCGACAACTGCGGTCAGTGCCGTCGCGCGGACCGTTCCACACCTCAATTGGGAATGGCTTCTTCTCGGGGTGCTCGCCCTTGGAGTCGTCGTGCGATTCGGATGGTTGACCCTCGGGTTAATCAGACTTCGAACCGTGCGACGCAACGCAAACCGTCATGCGATTGTCGCAATCGAGAAGGATCTACAGGCGACTCTTGGGACGACTTCGGCGGTCCGTTACGTTCCCGATATCGAACAGCCGGTCACCTTCGGCCTGTTCAGGCCGATCGTCATGCTTCCTGAAACTTTGTGTAGTCAGCCGCGCGAAATTCAAGAGGCCGTACTCGGCCATGAACTGCTGCACGTCAAGCGACGTGATTGGGCATGGCTCATCGTCGAAGAGGTCGCGGTGTGTGTGTTCTGGTTTCATCCCGCCAGTTGGTGGGTCACCGCGCAGATTCAGCGCGCGCGCGAGGAGGTCGTCGACGAATTGGCGATCCAACTCACCGGCCGCCGCAGAGCCTATGTCGAGGCGTTGCTGGCGTTTTCCGACGCCACCTCCGTCGTCCCGACGGCCGCATTCGCTCGACGTCGCCATCTTTTCAGACGGATCGCGCTCGTTTCAAAGGAGAGTGTCATGTCCTCACGACGGATCATCGCCACCTGCGCCGCAATGGCGCTCATCGTCGCTGCCGGAAGCTGGTATGCCGTTTCCGCGTTTCCGCTACAGGTGACGGCGCAGTCGCCGGTGAGAAACCAGGCCCAACCCGGACCGCTCGAGCGCAAGGCCCACACTGTCACACCCGAGAACCCGATACCGCGGCGGGTCCACTACGAGGAGCCGGTACTGCCCGATTCGGTCGGTTCGGAGCGCGCACTTGTGGATGTAAAGATCACCCTCGACGACGTCGGTCGGATCGCTGAGGCGCGGATGGTGGACATCTATCGACCAGCTTCTCTCAAGCTCGATCGTGATCCGAGTCGTCAATCACACGAGGCGCTGGTTGAGGCGGTGCTTGCGTCAGTGCGCCAGTGGCGGTACGAGGCACCGTTCGAAGCTCCGCTGACTTTTGCGGTACAGGTGCGTATCGGAACGGCCGAACCAGTGATGGCGTTCAAGCCTCGATCGGCTGACAACACCACTCTTCGTGTCGGGGACGACATCAAGGCACCGAAAAAGGTGAAAGACGTTCGGCCAGTGTATCCGCCGATCGCCCGCGAAGCGGGCATTGCCGGGGTCGTCATTTTGGAAGTAAAGATCGGCAGCGACGGCCGCATCGAAGAGGGCCGCGTTCTGAAATCGATTCCGCTCCTCGATGAGGCGGCACTTGACGCCGTTAAGCAGTGGGAGTTCGAACCGACCCTCGTGAACGGCCAGCCGGTGGCGATCATGATGACGGTCACGATCAACTTCGCTCAATAGTCTGCGGGACCCGGTGTGCGGGATCCGGGTCGGCGCTCACAGATCAAAGTCACCGACGACCGGCGCGTGATCGCTCGTGCCGGTCTCCCGCTCAATTGTGCAACTGCGCACACGCTCGAAAAGGCGTTCACTCGCGAGCAGGTAGTCGAGGCGCCAGCCAATGTTGCGCTGGCGCATGTTGCGCCAGGGCGCCCACCACGTGAACATTTGATCGTTCTCAGGTTCGAGCGCCCTTCCGACGTCCACCAGGCCATAGCCGATGATTCGTTCGAGCTGCGCGCGTTCCTCGGGAAGCTGTCCGATCGCGTGCGGCTTGCGCTCTTTGGGATGAACGTCCATGTCGGCCCGGGCGATGTTCAGATCGCCGCAAATCAGAATCGGATTTGCTGCAGCGCGCGCGTCGAGGGCGAACCGTTCGAGGGCGTCAAGGAAGCGCAGCTTGGCGGGAAAGTCCTTGCCGCCATTGGGTACGTAGACGGACACAACGGTAATCGTTGCCAAGTGCACGACCACGATCCGGTTCTCGTAGTCGAATGACGGATGCTCGAACGCAGGACGCTCTGGCGAGATCCGCTGACTGACATGGAGCGCGACTCCCGAGTATCCCTTCACGCCGTGCCAGTAACACCAGTAGCCTTCGATCTCACAGAGCCAGACCGGCAGCTGATCCGTTGACGCTTTAATCTCCTGCAGACAGACGACATCCGGTTGAACGCGCTCCAGCCAGTCCTGTAGTTCCGCCTGACGCGCACGGATACCGTTGACGTTCCAGGTCGCAATCTTCATACAGTCTGATCGTAGTGTGAACGACGACCAGGGTCTGACTCCCCGTACACAGGGGCCTGACCCCATGGCCACACCTTCGCCATGGGCTGTACGGTACTCCTATTGCGAAGGGCAGAGTTCCGATGGGTAGGCCGCACCCGAGGGGGCACGCGCGATGAAAGGCGTCAGCAGATGAGATGCTTACGTGGCAGTTGTCTGCGCGGGATCCGGTTCCGCGCGAACCCCCTCGCGCGGTATGACATGGTCGGCGCGATGTGAGGCATCCGCACACGCGGTACCTTTGGCGTCCACAATCGTCACCACCAGACCGTCGTACGTCTCGTACACGCCGACCAAGCACTCACACGGCAGCCACTTGCTCGAGAGACCACGCAGGATTCTCATCTGACACGTTTAGACCCCACTTCCCCGCCCAACGTTTAACCAAACCACGCGATGGATCCGTATAAAGCGATTCTTTACATCCTCGTCACCGTGCTCGGCACGGTCGTGACCATCGCGTGTGTACGGCTGATCTGGCTGGCGCTTGGCGCGTATCGCATCAACCGGGCTGGACCTCGGCGGCTCCTCGCGTCAAAGCACACCATCTGGCGCGATCCGGGTGACGTCGCCGGGCTCGATCTCGTGAACGGGCCCGGTGGGAGGGCTGGCGCGCCGCGACCGCCGTTCGAATTCCTGGAGGAGCACACCTCCGGCTCCCAGCCCTGCGTGTCGGTTCGCGATGATGCAGGGAAAAGATGGCGCGTGAAATGGGGCAACGAGGTGCGTTCGGAGAATTTCGCCGTTCGGCTGGTCTGGGCCTGCGGCTACTTCGCGGAGACGACGTACTTCATCGACGATGGGGAGATTGCCGCGTGTCGAGATTTACAGCGCGCTCGCACCTGCGTCGATGAGCAGGGAAAGTTCCGGGAAGCACGTTTCGAGCTCGACGATCCCTCCGTGCGCAAGTTGTTCGAAGAGCACAGTTGGGCGTGGAATGACAACCCGTTCATCGGGACACGTGAGCTTCATGGCCTGAAAATCCTGGTGATGTTGTTGTCCAACTGGGACACGAAGGATCGTCGCGATGTCGCGCGAGGTTCGAACACGGCGATCTTCGAAGAGCGCGTTTCACGTTGGCGGCGCGAAGCACGGTATTTGATCACCGATTGGGGTGGATCGATGGGCCGCTGGGGCGGGAACATCGTCACCCGAGGACGATGGGATCCGCACGGATTTGCGGCGCAGACGCCGCACTTTGTGAGCGGTGTGGAGAATGGCATCGTGCTGTTCGGCTATGCCGGTCAGCGCACGGCCGATATGGCAAGCGGGATTCGCGTTGAAGATGCGATCTGGCTATGCCGCCAGCTTTGCCAAATCTCTGACGAACAGATTCGAGCCGCACTGATTGCGAGTGGTGCGACCGACGAAGAGGCGGCGAGCTTTACCGTGTCACTTCGCGAGCGGATTTCACAGCTGGAACGCGCCAGTGCTATTCGCGCAACGCCGCGACAGGATTCAACCGCACAGCCCGCAATGCCGGGACGAAACTCGCCAAACCCGCCGCGGCGATCAACAGGGCCCCTACGAATGCGTAAGTAAGCGGGTCCATGGTGCTCACGCCATACACAAAGGTCTGCAGACTTCGGTTCAGGGCAAGCGCCGCTGCGGCTCCCACGACAGTTCCGATCGACGCGAGGACGAGTCCACGGCGCAGCACGTCGCTGAGAATCCGCGACCGTGATGCGCCAAGCGCGAGACGAATCCCAAACTCGCGCGAGCGCTGCGCAACCATGTACGCCATCAACCCATAGATTCCCGCAACCGCGAGAAGTAATCCGACCGCTGCCAATCCAGAGAGCAGGATCATCTGAAATGTCTGGTCGGACATCGACGCCGCCTTGACCTCGTCCATCGTTGCGAATGCAGAAAATGGCTGCCTCGGATCGGTCGCGTGCATGGCCTCGCGGAATCCGCGAATGACGTCCGGTGTCGCCCCTGTCGTCCGAACCACCCAGCTCATTGGAAAGTACGTGTGGCTGGCGCGAATGCCGGCAATGTTGGCCTGGGCCACCGGCACGTACATCACGGGAATCGGCCGGCCATTGATTCGCCCTTCGCGGAGATCTTTCGCGACACCGACGATCTCGATCGATCCGTCATCTCGGAAAACGCGAACGTGGTGGCCCAGCGGGTTGGTTCCCTTCAAGAGGCGCCGGGCAAATTCCTCGTTGACCACGGTCACCGGCGGTGCACCGGGCCGATCGCCTGAATTGAAGGCACGCCCCGACACAATCGGAATTCTCATCGTCTCGAAGTATTCGATGCTGGCATACCGCCAGTCGGTGAGCGCCCTTTCGATGAACTCTGGACCATCGAGCACATCGACGTTGAGGTTCAAGCCCCGTTCGATTGGAACGCCGTTCACCACCGCAGCTGCCTGAACCCCGGGAGTCTGACGAATTCGCTCGAGCGCTTGATCAAAGAATCGGTTCACGTCCGCCGTCGTCGTATAGCGCTCGCCCTGGAGCGACATCCGCGCGGTGAGCAGACCGCTCGGATCGAACCCGGGATCGATCGCGCGCATGCGGACGAACGTCTGAATCAGAAGGCCGGCGCCAACGAGCAGGAGCATGCAGAGCGCGACCTCGCCGATCACCAGTCCATGTCGAAGCCACGCGGAGCGCTGGCTTGCAGTTGTTCGCGCGCCGTCCTGCTTGATGGCGTCGACGACGTCGTGGCGCGAGAGGCTCAATGCCGGCGCCAGACCAAAGAAGAGTCCTGTCGCCAGCGACACACCAAGCATCGTCATCAGGACGGACAGATCGACTCGCACGTCCTGATAGACGGTGTAGGTCGATGGGGTCAGCGCGATCAGGGCAGGGACTGTCCAGTAGGCGAATACGACACCGATCGCGCCACCAATAACAAACAGCACAACGGATTCGGTCAGCAGCTGACGCATCAGCCGGCCGCGGTCGGCGCCGAGTGCGGCCCGTACTGCGATTTCCCGACCACGGGCCGACGCCTTCGCGAGCAGCAGGTTGGCGGTATTCGCGCAGGCGATCAAGAGCAACATGCCGACGGCACCAAGCATCATCAACAGCCCCGGCCGCGCGAATCGGGCCACGCTGCTTTGGAACGGCACGAACGCAGCGGAGTATTCGGATTTGACGAGCGACTCTGGATGCGTTTCGCGAAATGACTTGAACACAGACCCGGCTTCTGCATTCGCTTGCGCGAGCCCGGCGCCTTCTTTCAGACGGCCCGCGACCGAGTAATTGAAGCCGCCTCCGGGTCCCGAGGTGCTCGGCCGGAGCGGCACAAAGAGATCGGCAGGAGGAATCGAGCGAAAGTCGCGCGGCATCACGCCAATGACCGCGTAAGAACGATCGCCCAACGATACAGTCGATCCGATAGCCGATCGGCTTCCGCCGAACAAGCGACTCCACAGCCCATAAGTGAGGACGACGGCGTCGGCCCCCGCAACACGGTCGTGAACGTCGGTGAACGTCTCGCCGTAGAGAGGACGCACACCGAAGACGTCGAAGAACTCCTTCGAAACCGGCATGGCCTTGACGTACTCAGCCGAATCACCAGTGGTGAGATTGAATCCGGTGAGTCCGCGCCACGCAGCCAACCCGTCGAACGAGCGCACGTTGTCGCGAAAGAACATGTAGCGGAGCCCGGTGTGCCCCATCTGCTCGCCGGATTCAGTTCGTCGCGCGAGCTGGACGATACGGTCCGGATTGGGATACGGCATAGGCCGGAGCAGCACCGTGTCAACGACGCTGAAAATGGCGGTGTTCGCACCAATGCCCAACGCGAGGGTTGCGAGCGCCGTGATGGTGAATGTGGGTGTTCGGAACAGGGAGCGAATCGCGTAGCGAAGGTCGTTCACGAACGTCTCGAGCCAGATGGTGCCCATGCCACCCCCGTTGATCGGGCAATATATCCCGAACCAGCTGCGGGGTTCTTCCGTAACTGGTTCCCATGGACCGGTTTTTTCACGATCTGAAATACGCCGGGCGTGTGCTTTGGAGGGATCGCGGCTTTGCCGCCACTGTCATCCTCACCCTGGCAGTCTGCATCGGCGCTAATGCGGCGATCTTCGCAATCATCAACGGCGTCCTGCTGAGACCGCTTCCGATTCCTGAATCGGATCGCATCGTCGCTCTCTATAACAGTTATCCGAAAGCCGGCGTCGAGCGCGCGTCCAGCGGCGTGCCGGACTATTACGACCGACGGCGCGAGACCGACGCGTTTGAAGAACTGGCACTGTATCGACTCAACGGGCAGACAATCGGCGGCCAGAACGAACCACAGCGCCTCACTGGAATGGCGGTCACGCCATCCCTCTTCCGAATGGTAAAGGCAACACCTCACCGGGGACGCGTGTTCCGCGAGGACGAGGGAGAGATTGGTCGCGAGCATGAGGTGATCCTGAGTTACGCGCTCTGGCAACAACTCTTCAGCGGCCAGGACTCGGCGGTTGGGCGCGATCTACGAATCAACGGCGAGAACCACACGATTATCGGGGTGATGCCGCAGTCGTTCTTTTTCATGGATCCGGATGTGAAGCTGTGGACACCGTTGGCATTCACGCCGCAACAGAAATCAGACGACGCACGGCACAACAATAGTTGGACGATGGCCGGCCGATTGAAACCGGGCGTCTCGGTGGGCATCGCACAACAACAGGTCGATGCACTCAATGCTCGGAACCTGGATCGCTTCCCGGCGTTCAAGCAGATCCTGATCAACGCTGGATTCCACACGATTGTCGCGCCGCTTCAACAGGATCTCGTGCGCGAAGTTCGACCGACGCTGCTCATGTTGTGGGCAGGCGTTCTGTTCGTGCTGGCGATTGGAGCGGTCAACATCACCAACCTCGTGCTCATCCGATCGTCGGCCCGGATGCGGGAACTGGCCACGCGCCATGCGCTCGGGGCATCGCTGCCGCGGCTGATGCGGCATCTGTTGACCGAAACAGTATTTCTGACAACAGTCGGCGGCGCGCTCGGTCTGATCGTTGGTTATGCCGCGCTGAGGGCCCTCGGCAGCGTTGGTCTCGACGCGTTGCCCCGCGCGCACGAGATTACGATCGACATCAAAGTGATGGGCTTTGCCTTGTCACTGGCGTTGCTCGTCGGCCTCGCTGTCGGCCTTGCTCCGGTCGCGAGGCTGACCGCACTGAATCTCGCGCAGGCATTCCGAGAAGAAGGACGCAGCGGCACGTCGGGCCGTGGCGCGCGCGGAGTGCGACGACTTCTCGTCGCCAGTCAGGTCGCGTTTGCATTCATGCTCCTGGCGGGTGCCGGTCTGCTCTTGACGAGTTTCCACCGCGTCCTGGCGGTTGATCCCGGTTTTGATCCTGCCAACGTGGTCACCGCTCGCGTCGCGCCCCCGGCGTCGCGATATCGCGACGAGGCCGCGGTTCGCGCGCTTGCCGAACGATTCGTCACCGCAGTGCGATCGATCCCCGGAGTCGAACACGTCGGAATATCGTCAAGCATTCCTTTCGGCGGCGATTACAGCGACAGCGTGATCCTCGCGGAGGGTTATCGAATGGCACCCGGCGAGTCCTTGATCTCGCCGTACCGTGTCTTTGCCACACCCGGCTACTTCGAAGCGCTCGACATTCCGGTCAAACGCGGCCGCACCTTCAACGACAGCGACACGGCGACATCGCCCGGGGTCGTCATCATTGACGAACGGCTTGCGCACCGTTTCTGGCCCGGGGCCGACCCGGTTGGCCGCCGCATGTACCAGCCGGAGAATCCGAACGACCTGGTGACACCTGATAAGAACACGCGATACCTGACGGTTGTCGGCGTCGTCGGTGAAACGAGAATGGCCGGCCTGGCGACGACCGAGGATCGCGTCGGCGCCTACTACCTTCCGTTCACACAGTTCGGCCGTCGCGCGTTGACCCTTACCGTTCGAACCACGGGCGATCCGCTGGCGGTGGCGCCATCGATTCGTCAGCAGCTGCGAGCGCTGGATCCGGAATTGCCGCTTTACAGCGTGCGGACAATGGCCGACCGAATGAACGAGTCACTGGCCGATCGACGTACCCCGATGGTAGTGGCGATCGTCTTCGCAGTCGTCGCCCTCTTCCTGGCTGCCATCGGTCTCTACGGCGTGCTCGCCTATCAGGTGTCGCAGCGGACGCGCGAGATCGGCATTCGACTGGCACTCGGCAGCGATTCGCGGCGCGTATTTGGATTGATCGTCAAGGAGGGCATGGGCCTACTGGCGGGCGGTTATGTCGCGGGGCTTGGCGGCGCCTTCGTGATTCGACGAACAATGGCGGCGCAACTGTATGGGGTCGGGCCGATGGATCCGGTCGTGCTTGGCAGCGTCGCCGCGGTGCTCGCGCTGGTGACGTTCGTCGCATGTACCCTGCCGGCGCGGCGGGCGGCACGGATCGATCCGATAGTTGCGCTGAGTGAGCAGTGACCGGTCTTCACAACTCAATCAAACACGCCGCGCGAGATCTGATCGACGAGTTCCTCGAGCGACTGCACCCGCGGGCAGTCGACATCGGGATACAACCCCGCCTCATCGAGTAGGACGCCCCGGAGGCCCGCCGCGCGGGCACCTTCGACATCGACGTGATACAGATCGCCGACGTGAATCGTGCTCTCACGTCGCGCGCCGCTGCGCTCGAGCGCGATTTCAAAGAACCGGGGATCCGGCTTTTCCACCCCTTCATCGTGCGAATCGAGCAGACAGTCGACGCACCCGGCAAGCGCGAGTCGCTCGAATAACACTCTGAGCTTCCCGTTCGCATTCGAAACGATGGTCAGCTTGAGCCCGCGCCGCCGGAGCGCGGCCAGCGATGGCGCGACATAGGAAGGAACCAGCTCCCACAGGTTCGTGTTCTGATGGTACGCATGGAGCTCTTGAAGTGCCGCTTCCACATCCGGTCCAGGCGGCACACCCGCCCGGTCGAAGATCAGAGTGAAATACAGCCAGCCGCGACCGGCATCGTTGGTGGCAGTGATCGTCTGGCGGACATCAATCTGCTTCTTCGCATGCGGCTCCGCGCGAGCCAGCGCGGCGGGATCGACATCGATGCCGCGCGCCCGCAGTGCGTTGCTGATGCGCGTCCAGTTCGGATAAACGAGCACGCCGCCGGCGTCGAGGAACACCGTTTCGAGCACGTCAGCTGCGGCGCTCGATCCTGGCCCAGGTGTCTTTCAACGTCACGGTTCGGTTGAAGACCATGCGAGCTGGAGAGGAATCCTGATCGATGCAGAAATATCCAAGCCGCTCGAACTGATAGCGCGCCCCGACGAGCGCGTCACGGACACTGGGTTCGACTCGGGCATCGGGAATGATGTCGAGCGAGACTGGATTCAGATCCGCGAGGTAATCGACCGCGTCGGGCATCTCGCTTTTGAACAACCGGTCGTACAGCCGGACTTCAACGGTCAGCGCGTGCGCGGCGGAGACCCAGTGGAGCGTTGCCTTGACCTTGCGGCCGTCCGCGGCATCTCCCCCGCGGGTCGCCGGATCGTAGGTGCAACGCAGCTCCGTGACGTGTCCCTCGGCGTCCTTCAGGACTTTGCTGCAGGTCATGAAGTATGCACCCCGCAACCGCACTTCACGGCCCGGTGCCAGCCGGAAGAACTTCTTCGGTGGATCTTCGCGGAAGTCGTCACGTTCGATGAACAGTTCGCGCGAAAACGGGACTCGGCGCGTGCCGGCGGACTCGTCTTCCGGATTGTTGATGATGTCGAACTCCTCCGACTGCCCTTCCGGATAGTTCTCGATCACCACGCGCAGCGGATTGATCACCGCCATCACCCGCGGCGCCGTTCGATTCAAGTCCTCGCGAACCGCATGCTCGAGCAGCGCGACGTCGACCACGTTCTCGCGCTTGGCGACGCCGATGCGTTCGCAGAACGTGCGGATCGCTTCAGGCGTGTAGCCGCGCCGGCGCATCCCGACGATGGTCGGCATTCTGGGATCGTCCCAGCCGTTCACGTGTCCGTTGTCCACCAGTTCCAGGAACTTGCGCTTGCTCATGACCGTGTAGGTCAGGTTCAGGCGGGCAAATTCAATCTGGCGGGGCCGCGCTGGCACCGGCAGATGTTCGATCAGCCAGTCATAGAGCGGGCGATGGTCCTCGAACTCGAGCGTGCAGAGAGAGTGCGTGATGTGTTCGATGGCGTCCGATGGGGGATGCGCCATGTCGTACATCGGATAAATGCACCAGGTGTCACCGGTCCGATGATGGTGCGCGCGACGAATGCGGTACAGCACCGGATCGCGCATGTTGATGTTCGGCGACGCCATGTCGATTCGCGCGCGCAGCACGTGCGCACCGTCCTCGAACTCGCCGGCGCGCATCCGCGCGAACAGATCGAGATTCTCCTCGGCGGATCGCTTGCGGAACGGGCTGTCGGTTCCCGGTTCGGTGAGCGTGCCGCGGTGCTGCCGGATCTCCTCCGCGGTCTGGCTGTCCACGTAGGCATCACCCTGGCGAATCAGATGAACCGCGTACTCGTACAACGTCTCGAAATAATCGGAGGCAAATCGCGGTTCACCGTTCCACTCGAACCCAAGCCACCGGACGTCCTCCTTGATTGATTCCACGTACTCGACGTCTTCGGTCGTTGGATTCGTGTCGTCGAAGCGCAGATTGCACATGCCGCCGAACTCGGCCGCGACACCGAAGTTCAGGCAGATCGATTTCGCATGTCCGATGTGGAGGTAACCGTTGGGCTCTGGAGGGAATCGCGTCACAACGCGCCCCTCGTTGCGCGCGGCCTTGAGGTCGTCGGTCACGATCGCCCGGATGAAATCCACCGGAGCCGTGGAATCGCGCTCGACGCCGCCGATCGTGGCGTCTGGAATGTCTCGATCCATGTTCAGCAAACGATCATTATAAGGGTTCATCCGGTGGAACCCCTATTCGAGCGCCTCCAGGGCCCGTATCCCCGTCCGCATTCCCATCCACCACGTCGCGAGGCTGATCGCCGCAGCGGCAAGAAAACAGCCGTACATGTTGAACAGTTGAGGACGCCCGAGCGGCAGTCGACGAACCTGATGGAAGAGGTAGACCGAAGACGGCCATCCAACGAGCGCGACGATGAGGAGCACGAACAAGACGGCCATCACCATGAACGCGATACCACCATACGATCCGGCGACCTGGGTTGCGCTGTCAGCCGCAAATCGTGGATAGCGGGCCCCAAGACCCGTCGCTAATCCCACCAGCGCAAGACTCATGAACAGCACGACGATCGGAGCGATTGCCGCAAGGAAGGGGTCAACCCCGAGGAGGTAATTGCCGACGATGGTCAACGCCTCGGTGAGCACGAGCACGGGAACGAGCCCAATCCAGAACTTCGACCACAGAAAATCACGCAGGCCGATCGGCGCCGATCGAACAATCCAGAAGGCTGCGCCTTCCGATGACACGCTTGGAAACACGAACCGCACGGCCACCGTTGCCATAACCAGCCCGGTCATGCCGAGATTCACAAACGCGTAGACGTTCTTGATGACGCCGCTCATGTAGGGAATACGATCCAGGTCCAGCACGCGAAAGTTGTAGAGGTACAGGAGCATCAGAGCCACGAGCAGCAGGAGCTGAGACCATTGGCTGACATCACGAAAAAACACCTTCGCGTCTTTGAGCAGGAGATGACGGCGCACCGAGGAGATCGGCAGACGATTCGCCACGCCCTCGAGAGTCTGGAGCTTCGTGAACCGCGACTTGCGTGCCTCCTGTGCGTTGCTGAACCCGCTGAAGTGCCATCGCTCGTGCGTGGCACGCAGCACGAGCGTCAACGAGGCAGCGGTCGTCCAGAGCGCAAAGAAGTGAAGGAGATCGCGCCCACCGTTAAGGCTGGCAAAGAGCGTTTCCGCGGCCCAGAACGACGGCAGAAGCGGCGTGATCGGCGACTGTAACGTCGCGAAGAACGCCGTAATGTCCGGCAGCGACTCGACTCGCAGTAAACGTTCGGGACGGATATAGCGGATGAGGATCACGATCGACGCGGCAAACAGCAGACCCGTCACCATGAGAAAATCTCGCGCCCGGCGGGCCGGAAAGACATTAACGAGCGCGAATGTCACCGCGGTCCCGATCACCACCGGGATGACGGCAAACGGCACGATCGTCAGGATGGCGATCGCGTAGAACGAATACGGCGCGCACCGCGCGATTCCTACCGCCAACAGCACCGGCACGAGAAACACCACCACCATCCAGGATGCCTGACCGACTGTCCTGACGAATCGGGCGTAGAACAGGCGGCGTGAGGCAACCGGAGCCGCCAGCAGAAGTCGCAAGTCTGCAGAGAGAAAGAACGTGGCCAGCGCGGTGACCAGACCGCTGAACGCGAGAAAAGACAGAAAGGTGAGGAAGAGCCATGACAGGCCAGCGCGGAGGAGGTAGTCTCCCAACTCCCCGAAGTCGGCAAGTTGCCACGTGAGCCAGAACGATCCGGCGAAGATGGCAACACCGACCGACACGCCGATGCCGCCAAAGGTCAGGGCACGCACCAGATCCCCCCGTTCCCGCCGGTGCGCGCGATTGCGTGACGCCCACACCGATGGCAACAGCAAATAGGGGAAGACGACCTGCCTAGACGATCTCATCGATCTCCTGGAGCGCGCTCCCGCCGGTGAGCTTCAGAAAGACGTTCGTCAATTGATCGTCAGGATTGCCGCTCATCGCCCGGACCTCGGGCACTGTTCCCTTCGCGATGATCCGCCCTTGCAGGATGATGCTGATGCGATCACACATTTCCTGTGCGACCTCGAGCGTGTGCGTGCTCATCAGGATCGCGACGCCACGACCGCTCATCGTGCGAAACACGTCTTTGATCAGGCGCGCACCTCTGGGATCGAGACCGACCATCGGTTCGTCGACGAGCACCGCCTGGGGGCGGTGGAGAAACGCCGCGCACATCACGAGCCGCTGTTTCATGCCGTGCGAAAAACTTTCGACAAGCTCGTTTTCCCATCGCTTCAGCTCGAACACGTCGAGCATCTCGCGAACGCGATCGCCGACGCCTGGACCGTCAAGCCCGTATAAGCCTCCATGAAACCGCAGAAATTCCCCCGCCGTGAGCTTCTCGTACAGGAATGGACGATCGGGAATGAACCCGAGCGCCGCCTTCGCGCGCTCAGGATCGGCCGCGAGATCGTGACCGTTGACGAGAATGCGTCCCGAAGTGGGCTTCAGTAGTCCCGCAATCATCCGGATCGTCGTCGTCTTGCCGGCGCCGTTCGGACCGAGAAAGCCGTGAATTTCTCCGGGACGAACGTCGAGCGACACACCGTTGACGGCGGTGAACGCGCCGTACGTCTTCACCAGGTCATGGACGGCGATCATCGACGGGCGCGGCGCTCCGGCGGTGTCGACCAGCAATCGCCGGCGGCTCGTGCCGGCAGGCTGATGCTGAGCGGGCTCACATCGGTCGGCCGGCGGCCGACGACAACGGGCGAAGAGCCAGGGGTGGTTTCGAGATCGAGAATTTCAATCCGGAGCCGGCCGATGAGCGGGAGGATCTGGGCCTGCTGCTGCAATCCTCCGCGAGCGAGCCGAAGGTGTGTGGCGTCGGCCGGGAACTCATTCAACGTCGGGTCGACCGGCAGCCACATACCACGGCCTTGTGCTTCCGACAGGTACACCTCAGGCCATGCGTGATAGTAGAACGCGCCATGAACCGATACGAGGCCTACGGCGATGCGAGCAGGAAGGCCAACCGCTCGAGCCATCGCGACGAACAATACGGTGTGCTCGTTGCAGTCTCCGACTCTCGTTCGGAGGACCTCGCGCGCTGACGGAATGCTGACGGTTGGCTTTTTCTCCAGAATCGCATTGACGTGGCGCGTCAACCGTTCCGCGCGTGCCCGATCGCCGGCGAGCGTACCGATCGCGTTCCGCGCTTCAGCGATGATTTCCGGAGCCGTGCTTTCGATCAGCGACTCGGGAACCAGATACTCCGACGCTTCATGATCGGCGCCACCGGCCTGTAACGACTGCGGATCGCGAATCTCGACGATGTCACCGTCCACCGACTGCCCCACTCCGGCCATCGACGTGCGATCGATCTCGGCGCCAGTGAGGCGGAGCTTCAAGCGCCGAACGTCTCGCGGTTCATCGATTTGCAGCCGGCCACTCGGAACGATCGCGGAGGCGCTCAACAAATCGTTCCGAATGTTGAACGGTACCGCCATCAGCTGCGCTTCGGCCTGTGTTTCACGCACGGTCTGGAATCCCATCGGACTCTTTTCGAGCACGACCTCACCGGTATCAGTGATCCACGAGGTCGTTTTCAACCCGGCGTAGTTGGCGTCGACGCGAAATGCCGGCAGGCGGCGCCGGTTGACCGTCACGAGCTCACGCGCACCCACATCGACGGTGATTGGTGAATTGCCGAGCGTTGCTGGATCGAAGATCGTCCAGGTGTAGCGCGCCCCAGGCGTCAGGCCGGCATCTGCGAGACGACGAGCCAGGTTGAGCGGAAGGACCGGCGTATCGGCGAGCTCGCGATCCTCTTCGTGAGTGCCCGCCGCCGTAGAAACCGTCAGGTGCAGCCGATGCCCGTCAATCGTACCGCGCACAGAGGTGCCGCCAGTTCCGGGATCGAGCGAGAAATCGAACGCCCGCACCGCGAAGTCCTTGTCGACTTCGGCGCGCGTACGGATGGATACGACATTGCGGGCGCCGAGAAGCGACATCTGGAGACGTCCATCCTCCCGGATCTCGAACCCGCCGTCTGTCGGAAACGTCTGGCTGACCGTGAAGCCGATCTTTTCGTTGCGGTAGTAGACGCCGCGCCACTCAGCCGACGTGCCGTAGCGCGCGAAGTCGGTCGCCAGGCTGGTTGAAGCGGCGGCAACGCAGGACCGCTGAACCAGCAGCACCATGGTCGGGATCCAGGCGCAGAACACTAAGAAAGTCAGGGGGCGGGTGATCTGTCGCGACAGAGGATGGAGGATCTGCATCGCTAATCGCTAATCACTAATCGTGAATCGTTGCATCACTAATCGTGAATCCTCGAATCGTCGAATCGTCGAATCCTCGAATCTTCGAATCGCACAATCGTTCAATCCGCGGATGGCTAGGTCATTAGAGCATAGCAATCAGGCGCCGGTTGGCGGATTTGAGATTGGCGGATTGGCGGATTCAGAGATTCGAGAATGAATGATTCACGGATTCGAGGACTTGAGCGATCAGTGATTAGTGATGAGTGATTCGAACCGGAAGATCCGCTCCCGTCGATATTCCGCCTCGAGATTTCTTGCCCGCGCTTTCAGAAGATCATCCAGCGAGATCATGCCAACCAGCAGACCAGCAGGATCGCGTTCGATGACCGGGAACGTCGTGAGGCCGGTTTCCGCCATTCGTTGCACCACGAGCCGCAAGGGCTCGTCGGGATAGGCGACCGCGGGAGTATGGTGCTGGATATCGGCAAAGTTCACCGCGGCGGCGCTCGGGTCATGTCGATTGACACGCTGTTCGAGGGAGTAGCGCGTGACAACCCCCTGGAGTCGACGTCGCACATCGATCACCGGGAAGAGCTGCTGCGGTCCGACTGCGGGATCGACGTGAAGCGCTGCCCGAATCGCCGGCAGCGGCGCCGCAACCGGCAGAGCGGCCATATTGGTGTCCATCACTTCGCGCGCGAACAAGATCTCGAGCGGATCGATCGCGTATTCCCGCGTCAAGTGATAACCGCGGCGCGCCACCTTTTCAGTCAGGATTGATCGCTTCAGAACCAGAACCGTGAACGCATGCGCGATCGTGACCGCGACAAGCAGCGGCAGCAGCATGTTCACGTCGTGCGTGAGTTCGAGCGAAAAAATCACGCCGGTAAACGGCGATCGCATCGTTCCACCCAGGATCGCGCCCATGCTCACCAGCGGCCAGAATCCCGCGCCTTCGGCCGGGAGGACCCAGGCCTCCACACCGCCGAGCGCGCCTCCAATCATGAGCAGGGGGGCGAGAACCCCGCCGGAGGTGCCCGAGCCAAGCGCGACCGACCAGATCAGGGCTTTGACGACGAGAATGCCCAGAATGGTTCGACCCGGAACGTCGCCCTGCAGGAGTGCCCCGATCGTCTCGTAGCCAACGCCGAGAGCTTGCGGAAAGATCAAGCCACCGATGCCAATGACGAGACCTCCCAGTGCCGGCCACCACATCCAGTGAGTCGGAATGCGAGCGAACGCGTCTTCAGCCGCATACACGGCAACCGTCAGCAGCGCCGAGAGGCCGCCGGCAAGAAACCCGGCAATCACGCACCCGGCCAGCCCCTCCGGACCGATGAACGCCGGATGGGGTTGGACGGGAAAGATCGGGCCCATGCCGATGATGTAGCGACGCGCGGCTGCGGCCGTCGCGCTGGCCAGAGCCACCGGGACGACGCTGCGGGGCTTCCACTCGAAGAGCAGCAATTCGACAGCCAGCAGGACCGCGGCGACCGGCGACGCAAATGTCGCCGACATGCCCGCGGCCGCACCGGCCACCAGCAACGTCTTACGCTCGGCGCTCGTGAGGTGGAAGAACTGCGCGATGAGCGATCCGATCGCGCCTCCGGTCATGATGATCGGACCTTCGGCGCCGAATGGACCGCCCGATCCAATCGAGATCGCGGCTGACACCGGCTTCAGCACGGCGACGCGAGGTTCGACGCGGCTGCCGTTGATCAGGATGGCCTCGATCGCTTCCGGAATTCCATGACCGCGAATGCGCTCCGAGCCGTACCGAGCCATGATGCCGATGATCAGCGCGCCGATCACAGGGACGACGAGAATCCAGAGCCCCAGCGTGTTGTCGGCCGGCGAGACAGCGGCGGTGCTGATGCGTTGAAAGAAGAAGACGTTGGTGAAGAACGCAATCAGCAGCAGAAGACCCTTCGCTACCCAGGCACTGACGCTGCCGATGGCCATGGCCAGAATGCCAGTCGTGATCATCCGCGGCGTCGCGGTGAAGTCGGCGAGGCGCGGCGAGGCGCCAGGCACGTTATGCACGGTGGCTCCGGCGCCGGGACGGATGGTCTTCGAAGAACATCACTGGTTGTCCGCCAGCCGAATCCATCTCGCGGGCAAGCGTCGTGAGCGTCGACGCCAGCGCGCGGCGACGTGAGGATGGCAGCCGGCGGATGCCGTGAATCAGTCGATCCTGAGCGGCACCGGGAGCACGGGCGACCAGCCGCCTGCCGCTCGACGAGAGACCGAGTTCGATCGTCCGGCGATCGCGGGCCGACTGCGTGCGCGTGACCAACCCGCGCTCGACCAGCCGCGCGACGATCGTCGAGACACTGCTCTGGTGCGTGTGCGTTCGATCGGCAAGATCGTTCAGTGACTGTGCCGGTTCTTCATCGAGCCGCTGCAGGACGAACAGCTGCGCTCCGGTCATGCCGACATGCTTCTCGGCCCACCGTGACGATTCGCGAAGACTCTGGACAATGCGACGGATGGCGTCGAGGACAGCGCGAACCTCGACGTCTCCCCCAGATGTATGGGAACCCATATATTTATTGTAAAGGGAAATGGGAAACGGCAAAAGGGACAAGGCTTTTTTCCGGTAAAGGCCGGCCCGCGTAAGCAAACAGGGGCGGGCGCAAGTATAGTACGGAGATGTCGCAGAGTGTGCCGCCGCCCGATGTCGAGCAGACAGAAGTCGGCAGTTACTTCGTCGCCAATTACCCGCCGTTTTCGGTATGGAACTCGGATGCCGTTGGCAAGGACGCGAACCCGGCACTCGCCTCACCACCCGTCCCCGCGGTTCCGCTGGGCGTCTATCTCCACATTCCCTTCTGCCGCAAGCGCTGTCACTTTTGTTATTTCCGTGTCTACACCGATCGAAACGCCAGAGAAGTCGAGTCCTATCTCGACCGCCTCGGCCGCGAGTGGGAGCTGTATGGCCCCCGGCCAGCCGTCGCCGGCCGTCGTGTGAATTTCGTGTATTTCGGCGGTGGTACCCCCTCATTTCTTTCGACCGCGCAATTGACACGGCTCGTCGAGCGGCTGACGCAAGCGACGCCGTGGTCTGAGGCCGAAGAGATCACCTTCGAGTGCGAGCCCGGTACGTTGACTGAAGCGAAGCTCAGCGCGATCCGGGAAATGGGCGTGACCCGCCTGAGCCTTGGTGTCGAAAACTTCGACGATCGCATCCTCGAGATCAACGGCCGCGCGCATCGTTCACCTGAAATCGGTCGTTCCTACGCGTTCGCGCGGTCGCTTGGGTTTCCCCAGATCAACATCGATTTGATCGCCGGAATGCTCGGAGAGACCGACGAGAACTGGCGCGCCTGTATCGAGCGCACGCTCGCCCTCGATCCCGACAGCGTCACGATCTATCAGATGGAACTGCCGTACAACACCACGATCAGCAGCGACATTCTGAAAGGCACCGGGCAGTTTGCCGACGGAGTTGCGAATTGGTCCACCAAGCGCCGCTGGGTCGACGAGGCGTTCGCCGCCCTCGAACGAGCGGGGTATCACATCGGCAGTGCATACACCGCCGTGAAGAATCCGGCGACCACGAAGTTCGTCTATCGCGATCGACTGTGGGAAGGCGCCGATCTGATCGGACTGGGTGTGGCGTCGTTCGGGCACGTCAACGGCGTGCATATGCAGAACCTCGACAGCTGGGAAAAGTACAGCGCCGCAATCGATCGCGATGAAATCCCGCTCGGCCGCGCCTATCGACCGACCGTGGAAGAGCGGCTGATTCGCGAATTCGTCCTGCAGTTGAAGCGGGGCACTCTCAAACCCGGCTACTTCGCCTCGAAGTACGGCGTTGACGTGCTCGACCGGTTCGCTGAAGGCCTGGCCTCGATGAAGTCGTCCGGTTATCTTGCGCGTGCCGACCAGGAATCGATTGTTCTCACACGCGCCGGCCTGCTGCGCGTCGACGTCCTGCTACCGCGCTTCTTCCTGCCACAGCACACTGGGATTCGATATACATAAGCACAGTTTTTGGTTCTAGGTGTTTGGTTCTCGGTTACTCACACATCCCATATCTACACGAATCAGCTGATGCCTCATTCCGAATATGACGTCGTCGTAATTGGCGGTGGACCCGCCGGATCAACGGTATCCACACTGGTCGCGGACAGGGGCCGCCGTGTCGGTCTCTTCGAGCGCGAGCGGTTTCCTCGATTTCACATTGGCGAGTCGCTCATCCCCGAGACCTACTGGGTGCTGAAGCGCATCGGCATGCTCGAAAAGATGCAGCGGAGCCACTTCGTCAAGAAGTACAGCGTCCAATTCGTCAACGCGAACGGCAAGTTGTCGGCGCCTTTCTACTTCTGGGATAACAAGCCGCACGAGTGCTCGCAGACATGGCAGGTCGTCCGCAGCGAGTTCGATCAGATGCTGCTTGAGAACGCGCGCGAACATGGCGTTGATGCCCATGAGGGGACCCACGTGGTCGACGTTCTGTTCGACGGAGACCGCGCGGTCGGCGTCACGGTCAAGGATACTGACGGCACGCGACGGCAAATCCGTGCCCAGGTCATCGTCGATGCCACCGGTCAGGCGGCAATGCTCCAGAACCGTTTCAAACTCCGGGTTTGGGATCCCATCCTCAATAAAGGCGCCATCTGGACCTACTGGCAGGGGGCGTATCGTGACACGGGGCGCGATGAAGGCGCGACGATGGTGCTCCAGACCCAGAATCGCAGCGGCTGGTTCTGGTACATTCCGCAACACGATGACATCGTGTCGGTCGGTGTGGTTTCGCCGTTCGACTACCTGTTTAAAGGACGCGGCACCAATCACGAGCAGACGTATCTCGAAGAAGTCGACCGCTGCCCGGCGGTCAAACAGCGTATCAGCGGTGCCACGCGCGCAACTGGATACTTCGTCACTCGCGATTATTCCTATCGCTCGACACGGGTTGCAGGGAACGGCTGGGTCCTGGTCGGCGACGCCTTCGGTTTTCTCGACCCCTTGTATTCATCAGGCGTCCTGCTCGCGCTCAAGTCGGGCGAATTGGCAGCCGACACCATCGTCGAGGGTCTCGAACGCGGCGACGTCGGCGAAACACAGCTCGGAAGGTGGGGGGCCGATTTCAACGAAGGCGTCGATCGCATGCGACGATTGGTCTGCGAGTTCTACGACGGGTTCAGCTTCGGTGAATTCGTTCGCAAGTATCCGCACCTTCGCGGTACTATCACCGACCTGCTGATCGGTGATCTGTTCACCCCGCGGGTTGATGCCGTCTGGGAACCAATGGAGACACTATATAGACCTGGTAAGGCGCCGATTCCTCCGTGGCATGCTGGCCCTCCAGGCGTGGCACTCGAGGAGAAGGCGCCGCACCTGGAGGTGCCGGAGGGGCGCACACGGTGACCAGCAAACCGCCTGGATTCCGCTACAGCAGGCGTGTGCAGTTCTCGGAGACCGATCTCGCCGGCATTGCGCATTTCAGCGCGTTCTTCCGCTTCATGGAGGAGGCCGAGCATGCCCTGTGGCGCGCCGCCGGGCTGAGTATTGGCGCCGCGGAAATCACGGGCGGCTGGCCACGGGTGGCAGCCTCCTTTGAGTTCAAGCGTCCGCTTCGCTTCGAGGACGAGTTCGAAGTGACGGTCTCGATCGCCGAGTTGACACGCCGATCCATCCGCTACGGTTTCATCATCACCTCCGCCGGCGCGCTCGTCGGAACCGGATCGATGACCGCCGTCTGCACCAAGAAGGAAAACGGTGAGCTGCGCGCCATTGACCTTCCGGCAGATGTGATCGATCGACTCCAGGCCGCTGCTGGCGCTCCTGCGGCGACTGAGCTATGAGCGTCACCCACGGATTAACACGGAAAGTACGAACCACGGATGAACACGGAATAAGACGGATGGTCTGGGTCCAGTTCGCAGCTGTGTTGCGAGCACGAACTGAATCCGTGTGGATCCGTGTTTTTCCGTCGCTATCCATTCCGTGTGAATCTGGGTTCTTCCGTGGCCCTATTCCGTGTAAATCCGTGTTTTTCCGTGGCTCTATTCCGTGTGAATCCGTGTTCTTCCGTGGCTCTATTCCGTGTTTTTCCGTGGCTCTATTCCGCGTGAATCCGTGTTTTTCCGTGGCTCTATTCCGTGAATCCGTGTTCTTCCGTGGCTCTATTCCGTGTGAACCCGCGGCTTAGAGACAACTTTCCAGATGCTTCATGCGATTGCTTCGAATAGCTCCACGTATCGCGATGTTGTCCGTCGCTCTCGCCCAGGCACAGAGTGGTGCACTCCGCGGCATCGAGCCGGCGGACATCGATCGCACGGCCGACGCCTGCACCGACTTCTACCAGTTCGCGAACGGTAAATGGCGGACGGATAATCCGATCCCGGCGGCAATGCCGCGATGGAGCCGGCGCTGGGCCGCTGGAGAGTCGGCAAAGGATCGTCTGCACGAGATTCTGACCGAGGTGTCGGCGTTGCCGGCCCAGCCGAAAGGCTCGGTCGAGCAACTGATTGGCGACTTCTATGGCGCCTGCACCGATGAGCGTCGTATCAACGAGCTCGATGTCAAACCGCTCCAGCCGTTACTGACCGAGATCGATCAGGTTCGCGATGTCGCCGGCGTGCAACGGATGATCGGCCGGTTGCATGCGTTGGGCATTCGCGTCCCGTTTGCGCTCTACGGCGGCTCGGACAATCACAAACCGACAGACGTCATCGCCCAGATCGTTGCCAGCGGCCTCGGTATGCCCGACCGCGACTACTATCTCAAGCCAGATGCCCGTTTCAAAGAGGCGCGGGAGAAGTACGTGACGCACGTCACGAATATCTTCCGGCTTGCAGGCGAATCCGATTCGGCGGCGAGCACCGCGGCCGCTTCCATTCTCCGTTTTGAAACGCGGCTGGCGGAAGTGTCGCTCGATAACGTTGCGCTCCGCGACCCGGCGGCAACGGACCACAAGATGGTATTCAGCGACTTGCAGCGGCTGGCGCCGTCATTCAACTGGCTGGCTTATTACAAGCAAGCGGGGTTGACACCTGCTCCACTCAACGTCACTGAACCGAAGTTCTTGCAGGCCTTCAGTCGCGAGCTCACCGCGGAACCTGTAGCCCAATGGAAGATCTATCTCAAGTGGCACTTGCTCCACAGCGCAGCGCCCGCCCTGTCAGACAATTTCGTCAAAGAGGATTTCGCGTTCAACGGCGCATTCCTGAATGGGGCTACGGAAATGAATCCCCGGTGGAAGCGTTGTGTGGAAATGACCGATGCGCTCCTCGGCGAGGCGCTCGGCAAGAGGTACGTCGAAAAGTACTTTCCTCCCGAAGCCAAGGCGCGCATGCAGGAATTGGTCAAGAATTTGCTCGCCGCGATGGCCGAGACCGTTCAAGGGCTCGACTGGATGAGCGCGGAGACGAAGACCCGCGCGGCCGAAAAGATCGCAACGTTCAATCCGAAAATCGGCTATCCGGATCGGTGGAAGGATTACAGCGAGGTGCCCATCAGCCGCATCTCTTTTTGGGACAACGTCGTGGCCGGACGCGTTTTCAACGTCCGTGATGACCTTTCAACCATCGGCAAACCGGTGGATCGCGGACGATGGGGGATGACGCCGCCGACTTCAGACGCGTACTACAATCCGTTGCTCAACGAAATCGTGTTTCCAGCCGGAATCCTTCAACCGCCGGCGTTCAGCATGGATGTCAACGACGCGGTCAACTACGGCGCCATTGGCGTAGTCATTGGCCACGAAATCAGCCATGGCTTCGACGATCAAGGGGCGCAGTACGACGCGCAGGGCCGCTTGACCAACTGGTGGACCGCTGACGATCTGAAAAAGTTTCAGGCTCGCACCGAGTGCGTGGTGCGGCAGTTCGACAATTACTTCGTCGAGCCTGGCGTTCATCATAACGGCAAGCTCGTGCTCGGCGAGAGCATCGGGGATCTCGCCGGGGTGAAGATCGCCTATCGAGCGTTTCAGATTGCGCAGCGCGGCAAGCCGCCGATTCCGGCCACCGACGACTTCACGCCGGAGCAGCAGTTTTTCATTGCATGGGGACAGTTTCGCGGCGATGCCGTGCGGCCGGAATTCGCGCGAACGATGGTGCAGGGTGATCCGCATCCGATTGGCAAGTACCGTGTCATCGGCCCGCTATCGAATCTCCCTGAATTCGCCCAAGCATTCGGCTGCAAGCCGGACGCGGCGATGGTTCGGCCGGCCGCAGACCGATGTGACGTTTGGTAATTGAATCGCTAATCACTGATCACTAATCGTGAATCGTAGGATCGCTAATCCTTGAATCCTTGAATCCTTGAATCGATCCCGGATCCCGGATCTCGAATCCCGGATCCCCGGATCCCGGCATTGTGGAGGAATTGGAATGCGTCGGGCTCGTGTGATTGTTGCGTCGTGTTTGTTTGGTGCGTTGGCGGGAGTCGCGGCGGCCCAGGAACAAGAACCAGTAAGCGCGACGGCGGCGGCCGCTCGGCAGGATCCGGCGATCAAGGCGCTGGTCGATCGGCTCGATCTCGAGAAGTACAAAGCGACGATCAAGGGGCTCACCCAGTTTGGCGATCGGCGGCAGGGAACCGACCGGAACCGCGCTGCGCTCAACTGGATCGAAGCCCAATTGAAAAGCTACGGGTGCACCAACACCGAGCGAATCACCTACACCTATCCTTCCGCCGCCGCTTCAGATCCGAATGCACCAGCGCGCGGCACCGGCGCCGGCCGCGGCGGCCGGGGGCGCGGCGGAGAAACGGGTCCCGCGGGATCGCCCGCGGGCAGCGACACGCGTCGAGGACGCGAAGGGGGCAGTACCCAGTTCGGGCCGCGGTCTCGCACCGGCGTCTATCAGCCTGATGCTCCGAACGCCGCGTCCCTCGACCCGCGTCTGCAGGCGCTCAATGCGCAGCCCACCACTCCGGGTGAACGGCAAGATGTGTACTGCACGAAGATCGGGACCACCCACCCCGAAGAGATGTACATCATCGGTGGCCACATGGACGGTCTCGGGTGGGGCGAAGCCGCCAATGACGATGGCTCCGGCACAGCGCTGGTTATGGAAGTCGCGCGTGTGCTCAGCTCACCGGATGTACAGACGGAGCGATCCATCCGCTTTGTGCTGTGGAACAACGAAGAGACGGGACTCAATGGCGCGTGGGCGTACGTGAATCAGCGCAAGGATCTCCAAGGTAAAGAGGAGCCGGCCGGTTCGAAGAAATATCCTGAGCCGAAGTGGCTCGGTATGATTCAGCACGACATGATGATGTGGGATCACGGAATGCCCGGCCCCGATGGAAAGGTCAGTCCCGAGCAGCGCCCAGAGGCTGATGTCAACATCGAGTTCCAGATGAACTCGAAGATGGCTGAGGGTTCACAAAAGCTCGCGTGGATCTTCAAGGCTGCCAACGACCGGTACGCGACCGACTATCCCGCCACAGTCGGTCCGCACATGACCAATACCGATTCAACGCCGTTCATGAACGTGGTTCCAGCCATCAGCCTCCGCGAAAACGAGCGTGGGATGCAGATCGGCGCCGGCTGGGATCCCAACTGGCATCAGCCAAGCGACGTGTTCGCGACCTACAGCGACAAGGATTTTCGGCTCGGTCTCAACGCCGCACAGACAACGCTTGCTGCGATCGCGGAACTGAGTGGGGTCACGTTAAAGAAGTAGTTGCGGCACATTCACTCATCTCTGAGTGCGACAGCAGGATCGATGCGCATCGCGCGCCGGGCGGGCACCCACGCTGCGGCCAAGCTGACAAGCGCGAACAGCCCGGCAGTCGAGACGAAGCTCAGAGGATCGCTCGCGCTCAAGCCGGAGACCAGGAACATCGATACCGGTTCGGTTACGAGCGCCGCGATCGCGAGGCCCAGCACGATACCGCACGTGACCAGAATCGCGCCGTCTGAAAGCACCAGTCGAGCGACTGCCACTCGAGTCGCGCCAAGTGCCATCCGGATTCCAATCTCCGTCGTCCGTCGGCTGACGGCATACGAGATCACCGCATAGAGGCCCACCATCGCAAGCGCCAGGCCCAGTGCCCCGAGAACGCCCAGCAATGCGGCACCGACACGGCTCGGCAGGAACGCAAATGCCAGCGCCGAACGCATCGGCCGCACGTCCACGGCAGCTGAAGGATCCATCTCACCCAGCGCACGTTGTACGTCCGCAAGGGCCGACGACGGATCCGTTCGCGTTCGAACCATCAAGTGCACGAGCTTGCCGCGGCTTCCTCGCTGAAGGAACGATTCATACATCGCAGCCTTCTGGCTCTCACCGATCGTGCGATACCGGCTATTGCCGACGATACCGACGATTTCCGCCGAATACATCTGACCCTCAGCGCCCGGCAGAAGGATCTGCCGACCAACTGGGTCGATGCCTGCCAAATAGCGGGTCGCGAACTCCTGGTTGATGATCACCACCGTCGGCGCTCCCGATCGATCGCCGGCGGCGAACTGACGGCCCCTGATCAACTGGATGCCCATCACGGAAAAATAGTCGGGACCGACAAGGTTGACTTCGTATTGCGACCTGAATGAGGTCTCACTATCAGCCAGCCGAAGATCAGCTCCGGTCGTCATGCCGCTGCGCATCGTCAGCGGCACGCTGTTCGAGTACGCGGCTCGTTCGACGTTGGGTAGCGCATTCAGCCGTTCGACGGCGGCGCGAAGAAACGCTTCTCGCGCGTCTCTTGTGTAACGCCCCTCGACAAAACTCACTTGCGCCACGAGCGTGCGATTGATCTCGAAGCCCGGATCGGCATTGGCGGCGAGATTGAGGTTCCGCACGAACAGCATCGCCGTCAGCAAGAGCACCACCGCCACGGTGAGCTGGCCAACGACGAGCAGTCCCCGCAGTGTCCACCGACGATGTCCGTACTGCTTTTCCTCTTGCTTCAACGCCGGCACGAGCGACGGCCGAGTGGCCTGAAGAGCAGGTGCGAGCGCACAGAACACCGTCGTGAGCATCAGCAGCAACACGGAGGAGACGACGAGACGGACATCGATCTCGGCGCCGATCTCGATCGGTATCGGCACTGGCAGTGATGTGCTCCCGATCAGCTGCATCAATCCGGACATCAGGAGAAGACCGACGATCGTTCCGAAGAGGGCCAGCCACAGTCCTTCGGTGAGGAGTTGCTGCACCAGTCGCGAGCGGCTCGCTCCAAGCGCGACCCTGACGGCAATCTCCCGCCGCCGGACCGTCGAACGCGCGAGAAGCAGCCCGGCGACGTTGGCGCAGGCAATCGCCAGGATGAGACCGACCGCGACCAGCAGCACTGCGAAAAACATCCCAACTTCGCGGAAGTCGCCCATTCGCTGGAACCCGCCGGCAGGAGAGAACTGTGTCACGTCGCCAAACTTCGGTTCGTTCAGCAAGGAGCGGGCATTGTGACCCGCGACCGTCAACGCCGCTCTTCCCTGCTCGATCGTCTGGTCATCGCCAAGACGGCCGACGAGCTCGACGATCGCAGCGTGTGGCTCATTCAGGTCGGGCATCAGCTCTTGACTGAGTGGCAGGTAGACCTGCGGGGCAACGCCGTATCCAGGCAGTGCCTTGAAATCGGCCGGCAAGACACCGAGCACCGTATAGGGGCGGTCGTTGAACGTGAGAGTGCCTCCGACGATGGCAGGGTCCGCACCGAGCTGGCGCCAGAACCCGTGGCTGATGATCGCCAGATTCGGATGCAGTTCTGCCGCAGCCTCGTTGGCCGTGAAGCTGCGGCCGATCGACATTGGAACTCCGAGTACGTCGAAGAAGTTCGCCGTCACAATCAGTGGAACGAGACTGATCGATGAGCCTGGTCCTCGCCAGTTCACTTCGTTTTCAATCTGATAGCCGGCCAGGCCGTTCAACGCGTGACTCTGCTCGAGTAATCGCCACTGCCGGTACGAGACGTGGCTCCCCCCGCTGATCCGAATGCGGACGAGCCGTCCGGCGTCCTTCGCCGACGGGGTGGCGAAGAGAAGCTCCGACGCCAGGCTGAAGATGGTGGTGTTGGCCCCCACCGCGACCGCGATCGACACAGTTGCCGCCAGCACCAGCATCGGCTGGCGACGAAGGGAGCGAAACGTGTACCGAAGGTCCTGGGAAAGATTGCTCAGGACGTTCACCCGACGGGTGTCGCGGCATTCCTCTTCGATGCGGGCGACAGGGCCAAAATCACGCAACGCTGCGCGTCGTGCCTCCGTCGGTGTCATCCCGCCGGCGATGTACTCGTTGATCTGTTCATCGAGGTGCAGTTGAATTTCATCACGCAGCGACGCATCAACGGCGGAGCCTTGGAACAGCGATCGTGTTCGGAGATACAGCCGATCAAACCAGCGGGGCATGGTTATTCTGCCTCCCGGATGACGAGATGAATGGCACCCGAGAGGCGATCCCAGCTTGCCAGCTCTTTCGTCAACTGCTTGCGGCCGGCCGCCGTCAACGCGTAGAACTTGCCCTCCCGGCCGGTCGCCGTCTGACCGCGTTGCGCCTTGACCCATCCCTGTTGCTCGAGTCGATGGAGGGCCGGGTAGAGAGAGCCCTGCGTGATCTGGAGGACGTCATTGCTCATCTGCTGAATGCGCTTGGCAATCGCCCAGCCGTGACGCGGCTCGAGCGCGAGCGTTTTCAAAATGAGAAGGTCCAGCGTGCCTTGAATGAGATCTGACGGTTTGCCCATGTGTCGATACCTAGATTATCGACAATATACACCTAGACGGTCGACAAACGCCAGCGGCACGGGCGAGGCGCCAGGCCGCCGAGCAGTGAGGAGTGCAGGCAGAACACCCCAACAAAAGGAGGTAGGATGAAAAGCATCATGACGATGAACCGTCGCACTTTCCTGGGCCAGATGGCGATGAGCACCCTTATTCCTGTTGTCGGACGAGCGGCCGACCAAAAGATCCAGCGGCTCGGCTTGCAGCTCTATACCGTTCGCACCGAGATGGAGAAAGACTTCGAAGGAACGCTCGCAAAGGTGGCAGCGGCGGGCTACCAGGAAGTCGAATTCGCCGGATACTTCAAGCAGGATCCCAAGAACGTTCGCGCAATCCTCGATCGCCACAAACTGACCGCGCCGTCGGCGCACGTTGACTACCCGACCGTCGAGAGCAAACTCGATCAGGCGCTGGAGGCGGCTCGCATCATCGGTCATCGCTTTCTCGTCAATCCCTGGATCGACGAGGAGATGCGGAAGCAGCCGGACATCTGGCAGCGCGTCGCCGCGACGTTCAACAAGGCGGGCGAGGCGTGCCGCAAAGCGGGCGTTCAGTTTGCGTATCACAATCACCACTTTGAGTTCGTGCCGGTCAACGGCGTTCTGCCGTTTGATCTCCTGCTGAAGGAGTGTGATCCGAACCTGGTGAAGATGGAACTCGACCTGTGCTGGATCACGGTGGCCCGCAAGGATCCACTCGCCTATTTCGAACGCTATCCGGGCCGGTTCCCGCTCGTGCACGTGAAGGGCTTGAAGAAGATCCCGGACGGCGCGGCACCGGTGCCGTTCGACCAGGCCATTCCAAACATTACCGATGTCGGCGCCAACGACCTGGTCGATTGGAAACGCATATTTGCCAAGTCGTCACAGGCCGGTATCCGGCATTACTTCGTCGAACACGATCAGCCGCCGTCTCCGTTCGACAGCATTCAGACGAGCGCAACGTACTTGCATCAGCTGCGTTTCTAGTTCACGGCGCCATTTTTGACGCAAACGGTGAAGTTGGCCGCTTTTCAGCTATTCTTGACGGATGGAACCGGTCTCTGCTGACTCCCACCACCACGCGGTTCAGTTTTACCGCGACGAAGAGAGCCTGTTCACGACCGTCGCGGCGTTTCTGAGCGAAGGTCTCATCGCCCGCCAGCCGGCGGTGGTCATTGCCACGCTTCCCCATCGCGCCGCGATCGAGGAGCATCTGTGCGGCCGCCTCATCAACTGTGCACGGGCGCGGCGTGACGGCGATCTCGTCATGCTCGACGCCGAGGAGATGCTGGGCCAGTTCATGGTGGGGGACACCCCGGATCCAGAGCTGTTTGAAAACAATGTCGGCGTGATCGTCAAACAGGCCGTGGAGGGGCGGGCCGGCACTGTCGCTCGGGCTTACGGCGAGATGGTGGACATCCTCTGGAAAGAAGGACGTACTGAAGCGGCACTTGCCTTAGAGATCCTGTGGAACAGACTCATCGTCCGGCACGCGTTCGCCTTGCTGTGCGGGTACTCGATGGGGCATTTCTATAAGCAGCCCAGGCACCTCGCCATGGTACGCAGCCACCACACGCACGTCGTCGGCAGGGACAACGTCGTCCCCTTTGCGCGAAAAAGCCGCAGGTAGTGCGGCCGGCGCGTTACTGCACCTTCTGTTCGTAATTGATCATGATCACGAGGTCCTCGGTGCCAGTCTGCTTCAATCCATGGGAGCTGCCGGGCCTCGTCAGCACGGCGGTGCCAGGATCCACGTCAAAGCTCTTGCCATCAACGGTCATCACCCCGCGACCACTGAGCACGTAATAGATTTCGTCCTCTTTCTGCTCGTGATATCCAATACCTGAGCCGGGTTTCAGGGCGCGTTTCCGGAAGACGAGTCCGAGCCGTGGCGCCTTCTTGAAGAACGAATAGCCAATCGTCTGGCCACCACCCTTGTGTGTGCCGGGTTCCTGCGCGGCGACCTCGGCATCACGCTCGAGGATGTACCCGCCGGGTTCGGGCTTCTGCCACGCGGCCGCCGTCCAGCCGGCGCCAAACGTCAGTAAGCTCAGCGCCACGGCCTGTCGTATCTTCATGAGCCTCTCCCTCCGGAAAGCAGATCGCCAAGGTTGGGAAGGGATATGATGCCGCGAGGCGATCTGTTGCCTATTCTCGACAAGGAGAAAAATAGCATCATGCGCCGTTGCTTCTCTACCGTCTCCGTCCGATTTCTTTTCGTCGTCTTGTCCTTGTGCCTGAGTTCCACGCTCACCTTCGCGCAAGCCACACAGGAAAAGCCGTTTGAGCCGACCGTTGGGCAGCAGGGCAAAGACGTGGTCTGGGTGCCGACGCCACAAGCCCTCGTGAACAAGATGCTCGACATGGCGAAGGTTACGCCATCCGACTTTCTCATGGACCTCGGGTCCGGCGACGGCCGCACGGTCATCACCGCCGCGAAACGGGGAATCAAGGCCATGGGGATCGAATACAACCCCGACATGGTCGCCCTTTCGCAACGCAATGCGGCGAAGGAAGGGGTCAGCGACAAGGCGACGTTCGTCAAGGCCGACATCTTCGAGTCCGACTTCTCGAAGGCGACGGTGATCACGCTGTTCCTGTTGCCGGATCTGAACCTTCGGCTCCGCCCGAAGTTGCTCGACATGCCACCAGGGACGCGCGTTGTGTCGAACTCCTTCCGCATGGAAGCCTGGGAGCCCGACGACACCGCGACCGTCTCCGAGGACTGCGTCAGCTGGTGCACCGCGCTGCTCTGGATCGTGCCAGCGAAGGTCGAGGGAACGTGGCGCACCCCCCAGGGAGACCTCACGTTGACGCAGCAGTTTCAGGTGATTACCGGAACGCTGGGCTCAACCCCCATATCCAACGGGAAGCTGCACGGCAACGACATCACCTTCAGTGTCGGCGACGCTCAGTACTCCGGCAAGGTCAATGGCACTTCGATGCAGGGTTCCGTGAAGGGTGGCAAAGGCGGCACGTGGACCGCGACGAAACGTTAGGCGTTTACGCGCGGCCAGCAAACTCGCGGGTCTCGGTGTGCACCTTCACCTTTTCCCCCTCTTTGATAAAGAGCGGCACTCGCACTTCGAGTCCGGTTTCAAGCGTCGCGAGTTTGGTGACTCCGCCACTCGCCGTATCACCGCGCACTCCGGGCTCGGTAGATGTCACGGTGAGCTCAACGTGCGGCGGGAACTGAACACCAATCGGTGAGCCGTTGTACTTCTGCACCTGGACGAGGACGTTGTCGACGAGGAGTTGACGGTCCTCTCCAAGCATGTCGCCATTGAGCGTCAGGGTTTCGTAGCTGTCCTGATCCATGAAGTGATAACCGGCGGCGTCCGCATAGAGATAGGTCGCCGGCACGGTGACGAGATCGGGTTCTGAAAACTTTTCGCCGGCCTTGAAGGTTTTGTCGAACACGGCCCGCGTCAGCAGATTTCGCATCTTGACCCGCACCAGTGTCTGGCCACCACGGGCCGTGGGTTTGGAGACGTCGACATCGATGCAGTGATAGGGGGCGTTCTCGTATTCGAAAAACATTTTACGTTTGATATCGATCGCTTCAATCAGAGTGGCCATGGTGATAGTTTAGCCGTATGGCTTCACTCAAAGGCAAGATCGCGCTCGTCACCGGCTCCACGTCTGGCATCGGCAAAGGCATCGCCTCCCACTTTCTGAGCCTGGGGGCGTCTATCGTCGTCCACGGACCCGATCTCGCCGGCGCCAAATCGATCGCCGATTCGATGCGCACCGGCGGTCAGGATGTCGATGCCGTGGCCGGAGATCTCAGGAACGTCGACGCCTGCCGCCAGATCGTCCGCGACGTCGTCGAGCGCCGCGGTGGCATCGATATTCTCGTGAACAACGCTGCGACGGTCGCGCGCGCTTCGGTCGAGGATGCGACGGTCGATCAGTGGGAGACGATCATGGCGGTGAACCTCCGGGCGCCGTTTCTTCTTCTGCAGGAAGCTGTGAAGTCCATGAAGACGCGCGGCGGTGGATCGATTGTCAACATCGGATCGATCAATGCCTACGTCGGTTTGCCGCAGCTCGGCCCGTACTCGGTGTCGAAAGGCGGGCTGATGACGATGACGAAGAATGCGGCGTTGGCCCTGGGCCGTTATCACATTCGTGTGAACCAGTTGAATGTTGGGTGGACCTTGACCGAGGGAGAGGACGCGGTTCAGCGAGCCGACGGCAAGGGAGCCGATTGGCTGAAGGACGCCGCCAAGACTCGACCCTTCGGTCGGCTGCTCCTGCCCGCTGATATTGCCAATGCAGCCGCGTACTTTGCATCGGACGACAGCGCCGTGGTCAGCGGCGCCGTCATCGATGTCGAGCAGTTTCCGCTCGGCGGCCTGGAGCCCTGGTAGATCCGTTGGTTCATTGCCACGCTATTGCACGTGGACGATGTTCGCGGCAAGGAGCGCGTCGCTCGTGACTCCGGCGCGCGCCTTTGCGGCATGAGCCGGATATTCGCTGCGATGACCATCTGACGAAATCAGCGCGGCCGCGAACTGGATCGCCGGATCGGACGGACGCAGTGCGACGCTCTTCGTGATCAAGCCATACCCGTCCAGGCTCCCCTTCACTTTTCCCGCGTTCGCGCTCCTCTCCTCCCATTGCTTGGC
>DATJKH010000044.1:0-6977 GCA_035491715.1 Vicinamibacterales bacterium
GCGTTGTTCACTTGCGCCGAGGTCTTGAACGCGATGTTCTCCAGCTTGGTCGCGTCGGGATCGCCATTGAGCGTGAACAGCGTCCCGTCGGTCCGTCCGTACGATCCCCAGGCCCACCAGCGATCGCGCACGATGGGACCGCCGACATCGAAGCCCACATCGGTGAGCTCCTTCATGCGATTGCCCTTGCCGCTCGGTCCGGCGAGCGGCAGCAATTCATCCGGCAGGTTGGTGCTCTGGAGGTTCTCGCCGGCGCCGTAGAAGTGCGCGGCGCCCGACACTTTATTCGCGCCGGTCTTGAACTGCATGTTCAACTGCGCGCCTGCGGTGGGATTGATCGCGGAGGCGCCGCCGGTCGTGACGCTCATCTCCTGGAACATGTCGAAGTTGTAGTAGGTCGGCGACGAGCCGGTGGCGGCGAGATCGGTCACCGGAATGCCGTCAAGGTTCCACGTGTTCTCCGCGGCGCCGGCGCCCTTCGCGAGGACCCTCGACTGCTGGCCGGATTCCGCGCCGCCGACGTTGACGCGATCGACGACGACACCCGGGATCGTCTGCAGCACGACCCACGGATCGCGCGAGGACGGCAGCTTCTGCAGCTGATCGTACGACACGCTGGTGGTGATCGTCTGCCGGCCCGGGTCGACGACGAGTGATTGAGCGACCACCTGCACGGCCTCCGCGACGCCGCTCACGCTCAGCGTGACCTTCAACGGCACGCTGCGGCCGCCGGTCACGTCAACTCGTTCGTTGCGATAGGTGCTGAATCCGCTGAGCGCCGCGGTGATCGCGTAGGCGCCCGGCGAGAGACTGAGAAAGTGCGCTTCGCCCGAGTTGTCGGTTGTCTGCGACATCGGGGTTGGTCCACTGATTTCGACGAGCGCTCCGGGCACGGCGCTGCCCTGTGAATCGAGCACGGTCACGTCGATGCGGCCCTGGAACAGCGTCTGCGCCCACGATGGCGCGGCGAGTGCGAGTACGACGATGAATACGGCGAGCTTTCGGCGCATGCCTACCCTCCAATGGCGGAGAGTCGAGCAAGTCGAATACCAGAAAGCCGGACTGGCGAGGTGAGGTGAACGTGAATGCGCGGCGTTGTGACGAACCGCAAGCTGGAAACGATCACCGGCACCCGGCGGTGATGAACGGCTGCACACAGCCACCGCTGTGCGGTGCGCCGGCGCTGCGCTAGTTCACACGCGATCCAACAAAATGCGTTTTCGGGCGATCGAGATCCAACATCTCCATCATTGCTTGATCGGCCGGCCGCCCGCATCGAGGTTGGCGACGTTCACGTAAAACAGATCCGTGGCCACCCTGAACGCATCCTTCCCTGCGGTCCACTCCATCGACTTCCAATCGGTCGTCGGCTGAATCATCTGCCACTTCGCCGGATCGCCGACTTTGATCGGCAGCGCAAAGGCGCGTTCGTCCGCCTTCCAGCGGTACGACACGCGCTTGGCGGCCTCGTCGAAGGTCAGCTCCAGCACCGGCAGCGCCGTCCGGCGCAGATACTGATCGAAGATCGGCGTCATGTCCTGCTTCAGCTCGTTGCTGAAGAAACGAACCAGGTCCCCGGTCAGGATGTTCTGGTACTTGAAGTGTTCGAACGTGTCGCGAATCAGCTGCCACCAGCGCGCGTCGTCGTCAACGGAGTTCCGCAGAGTGTCCAGGAACAGCGCGCCCTTGAAATACATGTCCTGGTTCGGCGTGCGATGGATGCCGCGCTGCGTGATGATCGGCTCGAGGTTGCCGATCTTCGATTTGTAGCCGTTCGCGTACTTGATGGCGTCGTCGCGGCCGAACAGCGCCTCGACGTAGATGAACTCCAGGTAGTTGCACCAGCCTTCCTGGATCCACATGTCCGACACGTCGGCGGCAGAGACCGCGTTGCCGAACCATTCGTGACCACTCTCGTGAATGATGATGAAATCGAACTTCAGACTGACGCCAACGCCGGTCCAGTCCCGTTCGAGGTAGCCGTTCGCATACCGATTGCCGTAGGTGACGGCGCTCTGGTGCTCCATGCCCGAGTACGGCACTTCGATCAGCTTGAAGCCGTCCTTCGGGAATGGATACTTGCCGACGTACTTCTCGAAAGCCTCGATCATCGGCTTCGCCTGCGCGAATTGCACCTTCGCCTTTTCCAGGTTCCCCGGCAGCACGAAATAGTCCAGCGTCAGATCGCCGAGCGTTTCAGAGAAGTGCGCGTACTCGGCGATGTTCAGCGAGACGTTGTACGAGTTGATCGGATAGTGCACGCGATAGTCCCAGCGCGTGTAGCCGTCGCCGAGATCGGTCTTGCCCATGAATCGCCCGTTCGAGACGTTGGTCAGGCCGTTCGGAACGGCGACACGGATGTCGGCGCCTTCGGGTTCGTCGCGCCATTGATCCTTGCTGGGCCACCACGATGCTGAACCTTCACCTTCGTTGGCGGTATTGATCCAGTGCTTGCCCGCCGGATCGGTCCTGAAGGCCAGGGCGCCGAACCGGCCTTCTTCGCGCGGCTGGCCGGAGTAGTGAAACTCGATCGAGTAGGCGCGGCCGCTGCGGAGCGTCTCCGGGAAGTCGACATAGACCGTGTTGTGATCGCGCTCGTACTTCAGCGTCTGCGAGCCCATCACGATCTTCTCGATGGTGTAGTTCGAAAACAGCTCCAACTGGATGCGCGTGTCGTCCTTGAGCATCTTGAAGCGGATGGTGTTCTTGCCGGAGATCCATTTCTTCTCGGGATTGACCCTGATATCGAGGTCGTAATGCAGCAGGTCGTTGTTGGCGCGATAGCGGCCGTACTCGCCGCGCAGGATGTCCGCGCGGGTCGGCGCGCGGAGCGTGGACGGCGGCTGAGGACGAGGCGCGGGCTGTTGCTGGCCACTCGCAGTTGCCGAACAACACAGAATCAGACTCGCCGCAAGAAAGCGTTGCATCGCGGCCATTCTACTCAAGGTGCCTGGGTGCCTAAGGCACTTGTCGGATCAGCGGGTGCGCCTTAAAGAATTCCCACATCAGACTGGAGGCGTCGATGCTCTGCGTGGTGGTCCCGGCGAACCACTCAGGCAGGTATTTGCCGCCGGGCCACGTGTGTCCTCCGCCTTCAATCCTGTAGAGAACCACCGGTGCGTTGTTCGAGCACGGATATTCAATTCGAGTCACGTCAAGCGCGACCCGCGACTCCACGGGTATGGGCGCGCATTGATTGCGTCTGGCCCACCTCGCAGTCACGGTCGGAATGCTCGGAAACGGTATCGATACGACCCATGATCTGCCGCCCTCATAGAGCGCCGCGTCATCGGCGGTGCCATGGAAGGCAATCATCGGCACGGGACGAAGGTCCTTGCACAGGCTCCATTGGAAGAGATGCGCCGCGGCGACCAGCCCGACCGCCGCGATCCGATCCGGCATCGTGCAGGACAGCAGGAACGACAGGCCGCCCCCATTCGACAATCCGTTGGCGTAGATCCGGGTGCGGTCGATGTTGTGGGTGCGCTGCACTTCGTCGATCAAATCCGCAATAAACGTCACGTCTTCCACATCAAAGTGCCGCGGCCCTTGACCCGTACGGCCTGACGGATACGCGACGATGAATCCTTCGCGATCGGCGACGCGGTCCCACTGACTGATTTCCTGCTGCGCGGCGGGCCAGATCGAGGCGCCATGAATGGTGATGACGAGCGGCGTTGGCCGGTTCGCGTCGTAGCCCGGCGGGACATGCAGCGTGTACTCGCGCGTCTCGCCAGACGACACCATGGTGTCGCTCGATCGGTTGGCGGCGAAGTACCTGGCGGCTTCGATGCCGGCCACGACGGCGGGCAAGCCGATCAGGATTGCGACGATCGTGAGCGCGGTTCGGCTGCTCATGTCGTCACCGATGCCGGTTCCAGTTGAGCGCGAGTGGCGCAGCCGCAATCCTGACCAGCGGAACCGCGAGGATCGCGATCAACAGGAAGAGATATCGCGGCAGCACCGGCGTGTCCGCCCACCACACGAAGGCGCCGTAGAGGACAAAGACGATGGCCGCCCAGCTCGCGGCCCCGGCGGCGAGCGCGCCATCGCCGATCACGCCGCTTCGAGACAGCCGCTTCGCGATCACGATCGCGGCCGTCATCTTGAGCACGACCAGGATCGCCGGAAAGAATATCCAGTTGTTCCACAGCCATCTCAATGCGGCGGTGCTGTCCCAGATCGCTTCGAGGATCGGCCCGAGCGCCATGAAGATCACGAGCCAGGCGATACCGGTCGTCTTGATCAGCCACTCCCGTCCGGTCAGCCCGACGAACAGACCCTGGACCAGCATCATCCAGGTGCCGAGCAGCAGGCCACCGAGCGTCACTGCCGCGGCGACGATGGCGCGCGGCATGCCGACCTTGGTGACGAACCATTGCCCCCATTCGGACAACACCGAATCGGCGCCTGACCATGAGAAGCCGATCGCAATGAGGGCGAGCGCGACGATCCATGTGGCCAGCGTGCTCCACATCGCCATCCTCAGCTTTGCGGCGATGAGTGCGACCGTGGTGATTGGCTTGGTTGCGGTGAACGGCGTCACGCCATAGGCATCACGCGCGAACGGATTCGCCTTGCTTACCGTCGCCGCGGTGAAGCCGGCCATCAGGATCGGCGTGAGCAATGCGGCGATCAGCACTTTGAAGACATACGCCGTGGAGCCGAATCCGGTGATGAAGAGTGTGGCGACCTCGAACGGCAGCACGAGCGCGACCATGACCGGAAGCGATCGGCCGTTGCGCCGCCACTCGAACCAGACTTGCGCAGCAGCCATGGATCGGAACGGCGAGCGCGGCTTCGCCGCCTCTCCCACGCGCGCGCGGGAGAAAACGTTCCAGTCCGGCACGACGCCGCGGCGGGCGCGCGCGACGACGAGGCACGCGCAGAGGTACGCCACCGGAAGCTGCGGGGCGAGGAACGCAACGAGCGCGGTCTCCGACATCTTGTAATTGATGGCGAGAATGACGAGTGTATCGAGCGTGATTAACACGATCACGGCGACCGCCACGCGAAGGCCGCGGAATCCGTACGGCATCCACATGAAGACCTGCGTCCACGCCAGGACGACCGCCATCATCACGCCGGGCCACACGATCGGCAGATCGAGTCTCAGTGGCCACAGTGCGGCGATCCGGGCGATGACCCATAACATCGACATCGCGGCGAGCCCGCAGGCCATGGGCCAGCCTGCGAGCTCGGCGGATGACACGGGCAACGTGAACAGCCGCGCCGGATAGATCGACTGCCGCGCGGCCAGGTCGCCATTCAGCCCGAAGCTGAAGACCGCGATGAAGTACATGAACGTGAACGAGAACGGCACCAAGGCGAAGGCAATGTAGCCGTCTCCCAAATCGAGCGTCGCGCCCGATCCCAGGAGGAGGGGCTTCAGCAGGCCATGCGCGACCAGGTAGACGCCGAGCGCCACGGGGATCCATCGACGCGGCCAGCCAAACTCCCAGGCGAACGCGGCGGCTGATGATTGCATCTAGGTATTCGTCACGCCGACAAGCGAGACGAAGATTTCGTCGAGGGTGCGGCCGTTGTGCGAGGCCTTGATGTCGTCGAGCGGCGCGCTCATCACGATCGTGCCCTGGCGAATCATCGTGACGTGATCGGCGACCTGCTCGACCTCGTCAAGCAAGTGCGACGAAAACAATACCGTGCGTCCTTCGTCGGCGATTGTTCGCATCACCGCGCCGAGAATGTCGCGGCGCACGATCGGATCGAGGCCCGATGAAGGCTCGTCGAGGACAAGCAGCTCCGGACGATACGCGAGCGCGACCAGCAGGCCGGCGCGCGACTTCTGCCCTTTCGACAGCGTCTTGATCTTCGCGGCCGGATCGAGTGCGAACGACTGGCGCAGCTCTTCCGCGTACGCATCGTCCCAGTTCTTGTAGAACGCGCGCGAGTAGCGAATCAGCTCGTCGACGCGCATCCATCCGGGCAGATCGTTTTCCTCGGAGAGGTAACCGATCCGCGATAGCACCGCCACCGGCTCGGCGACGGGGTCGAGGCCGAAAACCCTGACGGACCCGCTCTCGGCCTGCAACAGGCCGAGGATGTGCTTGATCAGCGTCGTCTTGCCGGCGCCATTGGCGCCGACGAGACCGTAGACTCCGCCGCGAGGCATCGACAGGTCAACGGAGTTTAGAGCGATCTTCTCTCCGAAGCGGCGGCTTAGATTGGCGATGCTTATGACCGGTTCGGCCACGGCTGAATCATAGTGCCTAAGGTGCCTAAGGTGCCTAAGGTGCCTGAGGTGCCTGAGGTGCCTGAGGTGCCTAGGGTGCCTAGGGTGCCTAGGGTGCCTAAGGTGCCGGGTGCCCAGAGTGCAGGAATTGCAATGATCTCGGCACCTGACCCTCGCACGGTTTGCGATCCGCCAGGAACTCGACTTGAGATTCACGCGGGAATTCAGCGATTCGGCCTCGGTCGCGCGATTGCACGTGATCGGGCATGGCCGGATTCAAGAAGTTCGAGGAAATTATTGCGTGGCAACTGTCCACTCAATTGAAGATCCAGGTCGACGAGTTTTTGAATCGACCGGACTTCAAGCGTAAGTTCAAATTAGTTGATCAACTCAGTGACGCCGTGCGCTCGGCGCCACGGAATATCGCCGAGGGACATATGCGGGGCTTCAAGCACAAGGAATTCATTTTCTTTCTGCGCATTGCTCGAGGGTCGCTGGGCGAGGTCCTGAACCACCTTCTCGACGCACACCGGCAACGACTTATTACCGACGGCGAACTATTCAGTACCGAGCGCCTCGCAAAGCGCGCGATCAAAGCGTCGACGAATCTGATCCGACATCTCGAGTCAACTCCGGATCCGGAACCGCCCAAGTCGCCTCGAGCACCTTAGGCCCTCCAGGCACCCTAGGCACCCTAGGCACCCCAGGCACCCTAAGTCATTGACAAATTAATCTACATAGTAGATATTAACGGTCAATGACTTAGGGTGCCTGGGGTGCCTAG
>DATJKH010000045.1:0-95161 GCA_035491715.1 Vicinamibacterales bacterium
TGCTTAACCGCGCGATCGCAGTGTCCGGCATTTCGCGCGAAGGTGAACTGATAGTGATAGCCCTTCGCGGCGAGCACCCTGGCCATGTTTTCGTTCGCGACCACCCAATCGTGCATGTTGTCGCGCATGATGTTGGGATTGAACAGGTCTCTGTCGCCAACTTCCATCCAGATGCGAATTGGTTTCGCCGCGCTGTTCGGGATCAGTCGCTCGTGGTATTCCCACGCGCCGTGCGGAGTCTCTGCATTAGGAGGCCACTGCTGATTCACGTACGTCCCTGAATATGACAGGACGCGATGATAGAGCTCCGGGTGATACCAGGCCATGGTCAACGCTGCCGCGGCTCCTGAACTGCACCCCATCGTCGCGCGGCCTTCAGGATTCTTCGTCAGCTTGACGTTCGCCTGTTTCTCGACGAGCGGGAGCACTTCGCTTTCCACGAACTCCGCGTAACGCCCCGACATCGTGTCGTACTCCAGTCCCCGTTGACTGCCCTGCGCGTCGCCACTGCCGTTGCCGATCGAGACCGCAATCATGACTGGCACCCGCTTCTGTGCGATCAAGTTGTCGAGCGCGGTGAATAGCAATTGATCCGGTCCATCGGCGCCAACGATCAGAGGCGCGGCAGTTCCCGGAACATATTGCTTCGGCACATACACCGCGACACGCCGCGTGTAAGGAGCCGGACGGCTCGTCGTGACGACCAGCTTTGCGGGATCGTTGGGATCCGCCGTACCGAACGTCCCAGCATCACGTGCAATTCCTGGGTAGATCTTGCTGTCGCCAGAACTCATCGTGAAGTTGACGATGGTTCCCTGCGGTAGTCCTTCCTGCACGGTCATTTCCGGTGCGGCCGGGTGAGTCGGCCCAATGACGAAGTTCCCGTCGACATCGCTCGGCGGGACGGTCCCATCAGGCAATTCTTTCGCGGTGACGTAGCCCGGCGTACTTGGATCGCGCGTCGGCGGCGTCGGTCGCGGAGGAGCCGTTGTCTGGGCCGGAGGCGTGGCTGGCGCTTGCGGCGCCGTTCCTTGCGCCATCAGCAGCGATGGCGCCGCGAGGAAGATGAAGGCGACTGCTGCTAACCGAGTGTTGTTCATACGCGAGACCTCAATTGACCAATTCACCAATTCAAGTCACCAATTCACTTTGGATTCTCCAAAACGCGGGTATTATGTATCCACACCAAAGGTATGTCGGAGAGCCCATCCCGATCGCTGGCTGCGACAGCGACCGCCGGCCATGATACGTCGTCCTCCTTTGCGCTCCTTATCCGGGCGCAAAACGGCGACGAAGCGGCGCGTAACGAACTGTGTGCCAGATACTTACCACGCCTGCGGCAATGGGCGCACGGCCGATTGCCGGACTGGGCGCGCGACCATCTCGACACCGAGGACATCGTCCAGGACACGCTGATGCGGTCGGTGCGCCGTCTGGACGGCTTTACTCCGGAACACGATCGCGCCTTCTGCGCCTACTTGTGCGAAGCGTTGAGGAACCGCTTGAGAGACGCGGTTCGCCGCGCCACACGCCGGCCCCCAGGGGCACCGCTGGAAGATGTTTCGCCCGCCTCCGGCCCCTCACCGCTGGAACTAGCCGTCGGTGAGCAGACGATGCGGCGATACGAGGCCGCCCTCAATCGTTTGCGCGAACCCGATCGCGAGTTGATCGTGGGCCGGGTCGAGTTGGGACTCGAGTATGCGGAACTGGCAACGCTGATGAACAAACCGTCATTGACCGCCACACGCGTCGCGGTGAGTCGCGCCCTCATCCGCCTTGCGGCGGAAATGGGAGTGGAGCGGTAGTCTTTGAATCAGTTCGCCCGTCGCCCGGCTTCAGCGTGTCCGACTCGAAGCCGTTCGAGGAGGCGGATGAACCCCGGGTCGGTTCGAATCGGATCGAGCATCGGATCCTTCGCAAACCAGGGATAGCACGGAAAGCCCGTATCAGCGGCGCGTTCAAGCCAGGTCAGGCTTGCGCTCGAGTCGTGAAGTTGCGCCATGGCTGCGCCCAGGCTGTAGGCGATGTGGTGATCCATGTCGGGACCGTGCTCGATCGCGCTGATCCGTGTCCGCGCCTCTTTCTCCAGCCCGAGCGCAGCTTCCACTGAGGCAAGTGAGGCTTGTGCACGCGCGTCCGGTGTTTCACCCCGCATGATCGAGCCAAGCGTCTCCCGTGCACCCTTGCCATCGCCGACGTAGTAAAGCGCGAGTCCCAGATAGTGGGGCACGGCAGGCATATCGCTCCGTCCGCGCAGTTCCTTGGCTTTTTGGATGGCGGGCTCATAGCGGCCGAGGAACAGATTTGCGGCGACATCGAGCCGTGCGAATTCAACGTTGGGGGTGGGATCCAATTGCTGCGCGAGACGCCCCTCCTGACCCGCAAGATCGAACAGACCGAGATGGTAGTAGGCGCGCATTCGTGCCAGGTGCGCAAGACTCAGCGATGGGTTCAGTGCGAGAGCGGCGGCGCTACGGTCGAGCACGATGGGCCAATTGAATCCACCATACGACGTGCCAGCCGCACTTGCGATCGCAAGCTGCGCATCGGCAAGTGAATCATCCTGCGCAAGGGCGGCGCGGGCCTCCATGTCGGCGCGCTTTCCCCAGACGAGCGCTTCGTGGTCGTGCGAATAACGCACGCTGAACCACGCGCAAGCGGTCGCAATACCGGTGCGGGCGAGGGCGTATTTCGGATCGATCCTGAGCGCCTCCTCGAAGTATTTGATGGCGTCGAGCATTTTGTTTTCCGTGTAGTTGAGCATCAATGCCCGTCCACGGAGGTACCTGTCGTAGGCGATGGGATTCGCTGTGTATTGCGCGTGCAGCCGCTGCCGCTGCGGAGTGCTGAGCCCGAGGCGAAGTGCCGCCACGACTTCATCCGCGATCCGATCCTGTAGCGAAAGGAGGCCTGTCGCCGGCTCGTCGATCGTGTCTCCCCATACCAGCACGCCATCGGATTGCACGAGCTGCAGACTGACGCGGTAGCTGTCCGGGGTGGCTTGAATCGTGCCCAGCAGCAAGTGCCGGACACCAAGGGCCTCGGCAACCCGGGCCGGGTCGGATTGGGCATCCTTATAGGGCATCACGGCGGAAGTCGGTCGCAGCGCGATTTCTCGCGTGTTTGCGAGACGTGTCGTGATGGCATCGGCGATGCCAACCCCGAGATAATCAGCATCGGCGCCACTCGGCGTGAGGACGCGAAGCGGCATCACCGCGAGTGAGTTCGAGTGATCGCGGAAAAACCAGGTCGCAAACACAGCACTCGCGACGATTATCCCGACCGCCCATAACAGTATTGGCCGCGTCATCCACCGGCGCCCGGGGAGGTTCCGCACCGCAGCCTCTGGCACGGGCGGTGAATCCACCAATCCAGCCGGTCCGACCGACTGGACCTCGCCGATGAACCGATACCCTCGTTTCGCGAGCGTCTCGATGAAACGTGGCGTCTCTGCGGAATCTCCGAGCGCCTGACGAACTTTCTTGACCGCGGTATTCAGACCATGTTCGAAGTCGACGAACGTGTCGGATTTCCAGAGGCGTTCGCGCAGTTCTTCGCGCGTGACGACGTCCCCGGGACGCCCGACCAGCGCAATCAGGACCTGACGCGGTTGTTCCTGGAGGCGGACACGGCGGCCATCGCGGTACAGCTCACCGGCGGCCAGATCGAGCTCGAACTGGCCGAACCGCATGGATGACGGCCGCAGATTTGTGTGCATGACGAGTTATCGGTCGGCAGTGTAACGACGGCGACGTGGGCGGGTCAATCTTCCCGGTTTTGTCGATGCCGTAAGTCGCTATTCCGGAGTTACTTCGAAGTTCACCTTCAGTTCACCCACTGTACATGCCTCGAATATGGCTAAAGCAACCGTTGTCGCGTATACGCGTTGTTCTGCCGCTCCGAAACGCCGTTGCGGCACTTTCAACAGGAGCCAGTATGCGCAGTCACGGCCTTTTTGCGATCTCAGTGGCGGGCTTGGTGATCGGTTTGGCAGCCTCCGCGACCCCGGCCGCCGACAACGATAAACGGAACGTAAACGGGACGATATGGGTGGCCAATCGCGCCGGTGACTCGATTCAGGGATGGAACGCGAGTACCGGGGAAGTCGTTGACACCATTGCGATGAGAACGGGGTCCCAGCCCGGCGACCTCGTATCAGCGAACGGGAAACTGTACGTGGCAGAAGAAAGAGCAGCTCAGCCAGCTGTCGCAATCGTCGACCCAGAGAGCCGTCAAATCAGACGCATTCCTTTTGCCACAGGCTCTCGGCCGCACCATGTTCACGCCACCGCAGGCGGAGAGCTCGTAGCGGTCGGCCTTTACGGCACCGACAGGGTCGCCGTCATTGAAACTGAGAACGACACGCTCCTTGGTGAATGGGATAGCGATCCGTTGACGACGACTGGACGCGTCCATGCGGGCATCTTTTCGCAGGACGGCGAGACGTTGTATCTGCTCAGCGATACGACAGGTCAGCTGATCGCCATGCTTCCGCGAACTGGCACAGTGTTATGGTCGATGGAGGTGCCAGGAGCACATGAAATGGTCGTGTCGCACAACAACAAGACTGCATTCGTGAGTCGCCGGACCTTCAATCAGGTGGCGCTGGTCGATCTCGAGAGTCACACCTACGACGACGTACTGCCAATCTCGTTACCGGATACCCTCCGATTGTCGGCGAATGAGAAGCTGCTGACAGTGGGAGTTCGTACATCTCCCGCGCAACTCGCTGTCGTCGACACTGAAACCTTAGCCGTTCAATTCGTGACTCTGGCGCCTCCGAACACCGGCACGACGACGGGAGGCCACCAGTGGACGACATCGAATGGCCAGTTTACGTTTGCCTCGTATGAAGGCGCGATGAGTGCCGGCCTCGTTGTGATCGATCATCGTGCTGACAATCAGGTAGTGCAACGGTTGCCCTACGCGGGCACGCCGCACGGCGTCACGCACGCGCTGCCTGAGTAAGCGACGAGCGACCTGCCAAGTCCCGAACTGGCGAGCCTGCGCTACTATCAGCGCCATGCTCAATTACATCTGGTTCGGCTTGATGGCGATCGCGCTGATTGTGGCCGCCATCAATGGAACGGCGGATGCGGTCACCAAGGCGGCGGTCGATTCCGCAACATCGGCGGTGCAGATCGCCATCGGTCTTGTCGGGATCATGACCCTGTGGCTCGGCATCATGCGGATCGCGGAAGCGGCCGGTCTCGTGTCGCTCGTGGGCCGCGCCCTTCGTCCGCTCCTTGGCTGGCTCTTTCCTGAAGTGCCGCCAGGACATCCGGCGGGCGGCGCGGTCGTTCTCGCGCTTGCGGCAAATGTGCTCGGCCTCAACAACGCAGCCACGCCGCTCGGCATCAAGGCGATGGAGGAGCTGCAGGCGTTGAACCCGGACAAGGACGTGGCGACCAACGCGATGGTCACGTTCATGGCCGTGACGACGTCCGGCGTGCAATTGATTCCGGCGACGATGATTGGCGTTCTGGCAGCAGCCGGTTCGACAACGCCGACGGCGATTATTGCTCCGACGATTGCGGCGACGTTCATTGGCACCGTCGCCGCCGTCACGACCGCGAGACTGCTTCAGCCGTTTTATCCCCTCAATACGCCGGCCGAAAGCGTACAGTCATGATTCGCGCGGCGCTCGATGCGATTTCCTTGTGGGCGATGCCCGTCCTTCTGGTCGCGATCCCGTTCGTCGGGCTGATCCGAAAGGTGAAGGTCTACGACGTGTTCATCGAAGGGGCGAAGGAAGGATTCGATGTCGGGATCAAAATCATCCCCTTTCTTGTCGGCATCCTGGTCGCCATCGGCATGTTTCGCGCGTCCGGTGCGATGGATCTGCTGATGGCGGGCTTGCGTCCGCTGGTGACGGCGACGCGGTTTCCCGCCGAGCTCGTGCCGCTCGCGATTCTGCGATCGCTCACTGGCAGCGGTTCGCTGGCGTTTACGACGGATCTGATCAAGACCTACGGTCCCGACTCAACGATCGCGCGCATGGCGGCGACGATGTATGGATCGTCAGAGACGACGTTCTACGTCCTCGCGGTGTACTTCGGCGCCGTTGGCGCGCGACGCACACGTCATGCGGTGCCGGCGGCGCTCGTCGGTGATCTCGTAGCCGCAATCGCCGCAGTCGCGGTCTGCGCGTGGATGTTCTAGTTACAAAACTGTCGCGGAGCTCACAGCATTTCGTGGATTGAACGAACGAGCGGTTCCGCAGTCGCGCGACAGTTTTGAAATCAGCTCGACTATCGACACGATTCGAACAAGTCGATCAATTTTCGTTGATGTTGTCGCATAGAATCGCGTCAAAGGCTGTCGTGGGCCGACCTCCTTCACTGGCCTGACCACGCGGCCACAACACCTGGCGCGATCCGATTTCGATCGGACCCAAGGAGGCTCCCCATGACCACTCTCCTTGACCACGGCGCCTCGAGCAGCCGTTGTCACATCGCGCGTGCGCTTCTCATCGGCGCAGCGCTCATCGCCGCTGCATGCGGCGATTCCAATCTGCCGACGACGCCAACGACCTTCGGCGTCGCGGGTTCGTCGTCCTCATCCTCGAACGTGTCGATCAGCGCACTGTCCGACAACATCGTCGCGCAACCGGTGGTGCGGCCGTTCTGTCCGACAGTGACGCCGTTCGTCGTTCCATTCACCGTCGTCGTGAATCCGAATGGAAACGTCGGCGTGGTCGTCACGAGCATCAACATGCAGTTCACCGATCTCGCGGGAACGCATCAGCCGAGCGTCACGGTGCCCATGCCGGTTCCGATTCAGGAGTTCGGAACCGAGTTGAGAAACGCACGCGAGCTGAGATTTCCTCTCAGCCTGGGGATCGGATGCGGGGTCGGGCGAAACGGTGTGATCGTGGTCGGCTTCGACGGGACCGACCAGAGCGGGAAAAAGAGCTCAGGGCAAACCAAGATCACGGTGCAGTAGGTCGGCACGGTCAAGTGGTGAGTTGGTGAATTGGTGAGTTGGAGAATTCACCAGTTCACCAATCGCAACTAGAGTCGCCGCAGGCGAATATCTCGGAGCGCCCCTTTTGTCTTCCAGGTCGCGATCCCAAGCGGAGTCGACGGCTCCATCTCCATGCGAATCGTGATCCGATTGCCCTTCAAATCCTGATTGATGATCTGTCGGTCGTCGAGCCATACCTCGATCTTTGCCTGGGTCACGCGGATGCGGACGTTGTACCAGCGTCCCATCTCGAACTCCATCGACTGGGATGTTTCATTCTGCGATGCGTCTTCGGTGTTGATGCTCGAGAGCCCAATCACGGTGCCCCCCCAGCCGCCGAGAATGAGCGAGCAAAAGGAGTCGGCGACAGGAAACGTGATGCCGGCAAAGAAGTCGCGTCCCTCGACGCGCATCGCCTGAAGCGCAATCTCATAGTTCGTCTTCGGCAGCTCAGGTCCGGCCCAGGTAATCCCCGTCAACGTCGCGCCCGCCTCTAGTACGATCTGCCCGTTCTCGACTTTGACGGCTCCTTCGCCGCCGAATTTCGTCGACTGCCAGTTGCTGAGTGTTTTTCCGTCAAAGAGCGGCTTCCACTCGGGCGCGGTTTGGGGGGCAAAGCTCGGCAGCGCTAACGCGGCGAAGAGCGACAGGATTAGAATGACCATGGCGTCGATTATGGCACTTGTCTGCTTTACTCACTGCTCGCGGGGCCCATCCCGCTGGCGCTCGCTCGGCGACTTCGCGCCTCGCTCGAGCCGCAGCCCGCTTCTGTGATCCGCATCAGGTAGGACATACATGAAAGACGATAAGAAACCGGAAAAAATCGAACGTCGTGAGTTTCTGAAGAAGACCGGGGCGGCAGCCGGCGTCATGGCTGCCGGATTTCCGGCAATCATCTCCGGTCAGTCGGTCACCAATTCGCTGAAGGTGGGTCTGGTCGGGTGCGGTGGCCGCGGCAGCGGCGCTGCCCGGCAGGCGCTGACCGCGGACAAGAACAACGAGCTGACGGCGATCGCCGATGTCGACGAAAGCATCGTGCAACAAGCGACCGACCGGCTCAAAGGCAGCACGACGATCGGGAGCCGCGTCAAGATCGACCGCGCCTACGTCGGATTGGACGCGTTCGAGAAGGTCATCAGCACCGTAGACGTCGTGCTGCTCGCGACGCCGCCAGGATTCCGTCCGCAGCACTTGACCGCCGCGATCAACGCCAACAAGCACGTCTTCTGCGAGAAGCCGTGCGCGACCGATTCACCCGGAGTTCGGGAAGTGATCGCGGCACAGAAGCTCGCACAGTCGAAGAACCTGTCGCTGGTTGCGGGATTCTGCTGGCGCTACAACAACATGATCACCGAAGCGGTCTCGCAGGTTCACAATGGCGCGATTGGCCGGCTGGTGTCGCACTATTCGACCTACTACACGAATCCGGTCAAGCCGTTGCCGCCCGAGACCACGCGTCCTGCCGGCATGAGCGATATCGAATGGCAGATACGCAATTGGTACAACTACAACTGGCTCTCCGGCGACAGCCTGGTCGAACAGGCCGTGCACAACGCCGACAAGATCATGTGGGTGATGAAGGATCAACCGCCGCTGAGCGTTGTCGGGGTTGGCGGCCGCGCCGTTCCCGCCAACGGCGGAAACATCTACGATCACTTCGAGGTCAACTACCTCTTCCCGAACGGCTATCGGGTGTTCCTGGCGAATCGACAGTCGACGGGATGTTTCAACGGCACGCTCGATTTCGTGATGGGCACTGAAGGGACACTGATGCTTGGGAGTGGTCCGCCGCGCATCGAGACGCCCGACGGGAAAGTCAAATGGCAGTGGCAGGGGGAAGAGTACGACATGTACCAAAAGGAGCACGACGTACTATTTGCCGCCATTCGTGCCGGCAAGCCGAAGAACGACGATCTCAATCTCGCAACGAGCACGCTGCTGGCGATCATGGGCCGGCACGCGGCTTACTCGGGGCAGCAGGTAACCTGGGAACAGGCGCTCAACTCACAGGTGAGTCTGGTGCCGAAGCCGGTCGACTGGAACGCCAAGCACGAAGTGCCTGGCCTTGCGGTCCCCGGCCGTCAGCAACCACAGGTTTTCTAATCGACCATGACAGCCCGTCTCTGGACATTCTTCGCCGTCGCGCTTCTTGCGACGGCGAAGAGTGTTTCTTTCCTCGCCGCGCAGGCGGATAAACCGCTCGACCCGAAGGAACTCGCAGTGGTTCAGCAGATCCGCGCGCGTATTGAAGAGCAGACGAAAAAGACAGCGGGACCGCCGGCTGCCTATAAGGTCACCATTCCCAACACCACTGTGACCTACGCGATGGTTCCGATTCGCGGCGGTGAGTTCAGAATGGGCGCCGCCGGCCAAAACGCAAAGGCGGATGAACAGCCGCAACACAGCGTCAAGGTCGATGCGTTCTGGATGCAGGCGCACGAGGTGACATGGGACGCGTACCTCCTGTTCATGTTTGCCGATCAGGCGAACGAGCGCGCGAAGCCCGATGCGATCGTGGACGCCCTGAGCAGGCCGACCGCTCCGTACGTGGAAATGAGCTTCGGCCGTGGTCTCAAGGGCTTCCCGGCGATCAGCATGACCCAGCACGCGGCCAACAAATTTGCCGAGTGGTTGAGCGCGAAGACCGGGGAGTACTACCGGCTGCCAACCGAAGCCGAATGGGAATACGCCTGCCGCGCCGGAACTCCGACTGGCATCCCCTCGGGCAGCATCGAAGACTACGCGTGGCACGCAAAGAATTCAGCGGCGCAGTTCATGTCCGCGACGTATCACAACGTGGGCACCAAGAAACCCAACGCCTGGGGACTGTACGACATGCTCGGCAACGTCATGGAATGGACGCTCGATCAGTACGCGCCCTATCCGGCCGCTGCGCAGACAAATCCCTGGACGAAGTCGACGACCTCGTATCCGCACGCCGTACGCGGCGGTTCGTGGAATAACGATCCATCAACCGTGACGTGCACGGCGCGTGTCGCATCCGATGCATCGTGGAAACGGCAGGATCCTCAATTGCCGAAGAGCCTGTGGTACATGACCGACGCGCAGTGGCTCGGCTTTCGTCTGGTGCGTCCTGCCGCACTGCCAAGCGCGGAAGACATGTACCGCGCGTGGAATAACGGTGTCGCGCTTGATCCGTATTGAAGCGCCCGCGGTCATCTTTTCGTTTTTACTCGCGATCGCGCCGCACCAACCGCTGCAACGCTATGAGGCCGTCGAGCCTCACATGGGAACGCTCGTCAAGATCACTCTCTACACGAGCGACGAGCAGGCGGCGACCAACGCCTTCCGCGCGTCGTTCGATCGGATTGCCGAACTCGATCGAATCCTCTCCGACTACCAGCCCGACAGCGAGTTGAATCGGTTAACGAGCAAAGCCGTCCAGCATCCCGTGCATGTGAGCAAGGACCTCTGCACCGTACTGGGAGCCTCGCAGGAACTCGCGGAAGCGACGAGCGGCGCGTTCGACGTAACGCAGGGACCGGTGATTCGACTCTGGCGCGCGGCACGAGCCGAAGGGCGGCTCCCCGACGCGGCGGCACTGAGCGACGCGTCGAGTCGCAGTGGATTCCACAAGCTCCACGTTGACTCGCGCGCGCAAACGGTGACGCTCGATCAGCCGGGCATGGCGCTCGATGTTGGCGCCATTGGGAAGGGCTATGCCGCGAGTGAAGCGCTCGCCGTCCTTCGTGAACGCGGTATTCGCAGCGGTCTCGTGGCGGTCAGCGGAGATCTCGCGTTCAGCGATGCGCCACCTGGACGAAATGGCTGGCGAATAGACATCCACAACGGCGATCCCGCACTGGCTGATGTGCCGCGCGTGCTCGAGTTGACGACTGCGGCAGTTTCGACATCCGGTCCAGGCGAGCAACACCTCGACGTCGACGGCCGGCGGTACTCGCACGTCATTGATCCTGCGTCGCGCATGGGTCTGGTCGACGACATCACCGTCACGGTGATCGCGCGTAACGGGCTCGATGCCGATGGTCTCGACACCGCGGTGAGCCTTGTCGGCAGAGATCGCGGCCTGGCGCTGATTGAATCCAGGCCAGGCACGGCGGCGCTCATCATTCAGCGCGGAAAGACAGGGGCTGTTGTGTCGATGTCGTCAGGATTCCGCAAGCTTGCGGCAGCCTCCAGCGGCAACCGCTTCCTTGCGCCTAGTCAGACGAGGATCCCGCGTCACGCAAATCAGTAACGATGGTCCACAGCGCGATCGGGCCGAGCGCGATCATCACCGCCGCCAGAATAAAAGGTGGTGTGTACGAACCGGTCCGCTGGATCAGGAACCCGGTAATGAGCGGCGACAGAATGCCGGCGATGTTGCCGATGAAGTTGTAAACCCCGGTCCAGAGACCGATCGCTCCTCGCGGCGCGCAGCTCTGAAGAATGACGAGGAGATTACCGGTTGCCAACCCGACCAGGCATCCTCCGACAATCAGCGCAACCGCGACGCCAGGGGTGTCGACTCGAGCGGCCGGAATCAGCAGTAATCCAGTGATGAACGCAACCGTGACGACCCCCTTGCGGGCGCGTGTCTCACTCCAGCCTCGCCAGATCAGCCGATCGGCGAGCCAGCCGCCAATAGGCTCACTCGCGCCGAAGACGAAGTACGGAAGCGCGGCATAGAGCCCTGCGCTCAGAATCGTCAGCCCTCGGCCAGTTACCAGATAGTCGGGCAACCAGTTCACGAGGAAGTACCAGTAGTAGTCGAAGCAGAAAAACGTTGCGCAAATGCCGAGCAGATTGCGATTGGTAACGAGCGCTTTGAATGCGGGACCAAACCCGGGCCGAGCAGCCGACCCACTCGGTTCCGCCTTGCCATGCAGATTTCGTGGGGTCGTCAGGAACCACGGCACAAGCCACAAGAGCGCGGCGAATCCGATAAACGAAAAACTCGCGCGCCAGCCGTAGTGAATCAGCATCCATGGGACGAGCACACCTTCAATCACCAGCCCCGTGCGCGTTCCCGCGTCAAACAGGCCGCATGGCAGTCCGCGTTCCGAGGGTGGGAATAGCAGGCTGACGATCTTCGATCCGCCGGGCAGATAAATCGCTTCACCGACACCGAGCAGCATGCGAAAAACAATCAGCATGCCGAGACCGGTTGCCAGTCCCATCAATCCCTGCGACACCGACCACAGCGTGAATGCGGCGGCGTAGAGCCAGCGAAGGTTCACGCGATCGGCAAGCACCCCCATTGGAATCTGCAGCAACGCGTAGGACCAGAAAAACGCCGACAGCAACACGCCTTTTGCTTCCGGTCCGAGTTGCAGTTCCTTGGAGATGAGCGGCAGCGCGAAGGAGATCGTCGCGCGATCGAAGTAATTAATGAGTGACGCGGTGAAGAGCAACCCGACGATGGACCAGCGTCGGGCGTTGGTCATCCGGATGGCGACGTCTGATGAAAACGGAGCGGACGCTGCCTGACTCGCTGGCGAGGTGGACACGCGCGAGGAGACTACTCCGGGCGCCACTGGGAAGGCAAACCGCCGTGGATACGCGTCGGGATCCGTGGTCCGAGGTGCTTTTGCAGGAGAATCAAGCAATTCCCCGGTTTTCCGGGCACTCCGGATCCCGCCAAACGGATCCCCGACAGGCGGTAGTCCCTACGGTTGAGTTCGGCCGACCGACCGCGGTAATAATAACCTCCCCCTGAATGGGAACGTGTGATGCGGCGACCGTTGGCGCCGCATCCCAAGACGGAGGTTAGAACCAATGATGGGGAAGGACGTGCTTGAGGCGGTTACAGCGGATGCCCGCGTAAACATCGCACCATATCCATCGACGCGATTCGATCGGTGGGCGCTGAAACGCATCCAGAAATTTGTTGAGACGGCGCCTATCCGCTTCGTGCTGTGGGACGGCTTTGAGCTGCCCGCGCCGTCTGGTGCTCCCGTCGCGACCATGCTGTTCAAGGAGCGCTCGGCGTTATACGGCTGGATGTGGGATCCCGAACTGAACTTCGGCGAAACCTACATGTCGGGACTCGTTGAGATCCAGGGAGATCTCCTGGGGCTCCTCGAAGCGATCTACCGCGTGTTCACCCGGCCTCGGCGGCCGTGGTACCTCTGGCAGAAATCCAACGACACGCAGGCGGCGATGGAGAACGTTCATCATCATTACGACATCGGCAACGATTTTTATCGACTGTGGCTCGACGAGGAAATGGTTTACACGTGCGCGTATTTTCCGACGCCTGAGACCAGTCTCGAGGAAGCGCAATTCGCCAAGCTCGATCTGGTGTGCCGCAAACTTCAGTTGAAACCGGGCGAACGGGTGATTGAGGCCGGTTGCGGGTGGGGTTCACTCGCGCTGTTCATGGCGCGCCGTTGCGGCGTAACGGTGCGCGCCTTCAACATCTCGTCGGAGCAGATCGCCTACGCGCGCCAGCGAGCGGCCGCCGAAGGACTCTCCGATAGGGTTGAGTTCGTCCAGGACGATTACCGCCATGTGCAGGGCACCTGTGACGCCTTCGTCTCGGTAGGCATGCTCGAACACGTTGGCGCAGCGGACTACGCAACACTGGGGCGTGTCATCGATCGAACTCTGTCGCCCAACGGTCGTGGATTTCTGCACTTCATCGGTCGCGATCGACCAATGCCGCTCAGTCCGTGGATTCGGAAGCGCATCTTCCCGGGTGCGTACGCCCCGACATTGCCCGAGGTGTTCGAACAGGTACTCGAGCCGTATGCGTTCTCCGTGCTCGACGTTCACAACCTTCGCTGGCATTATGCGAAAACGCTGGAGCACTGGGCTCGTCGTTTTGAAGATGCGAGCCGCCAGGTGCAGTCGATGTTCGATGCCCAGTTCGTCCGGGCGTGGCGTCTGTACTTGACGGGCTCCCAGGCCTCGTTTTCGACTGGCTCGCTGCAGTTGTTCCAGGTGTTATTCGAGCGCGGCCACAAGCCGGCTGCTCCCTTCACCCGTGCCAGCTGACGAGTAGGGCGCACATTGGATAGGTGCGACGTTCTGATCGCCGGTGGTGGTCCTGCCGGATCCTCCTGTGCATGGAAGCTCCACCGCGCAGGTCTCGACGTCGTCGTCATGGACAAGGCGACGTTCCCTCGCGACAAAGTGTGCGCAGGCTGGATCACGCCGCAGGTGGTTGAGGATCTCGAGATCGACGTCGAGGACTATCGCCGGAGTCGAACATTTCAGCCGATCACTGGATTTCGTGTCGGCCTGATTGGTGCCGACACTGCGATCGGGGTGGCCTACGACACGCCGGTGAGCTTCGGCATTCGCCGCTGCGAGTTCGATCACTATCTGCTCGAGCGCGCCAGCGCGCGGCTGCGGCTCGGCCAGTCGGCGTCGACGATTCGTCGCGAGGGCGGTGACTGGATCGTCAACGACGCGATCAGCACGAAGATGCTCGTCGGTGCCGGCGGGCACTTTTGCCCGGTGGCGCGGTTGATGAAGGATGGAAGTGAGGCAACGACGGTCATTGCCGCCCGGGAAGTGGAGTTTGCGATCGATCCCGATGACCGAGATGGGTTCGCGATCGATCAAGAAGTGCCCGAGTTGTACTTTTGCCCGGACCTCAAGGGATACGGGTGGTGTTTCCGCAAACAAGGGTTCATGAATGTGGGCTTCGGACGCCTCGACTCTCGTGGCCTTCCAAAGCAGACTTCGGAATTTGTGGATTTCTTGAAGCGGACGCACCGTATTCGGGCTGATGGCGAGTGGCGCTGGCGTGGCCACGCGTATCTCCTCGCCGGAGACACAGGACGAAAGACGGTCGGCGACGGGGTCATGTTGATCGGCGACGCGGCCGGTCTCGCGTATCCACAAAGCGGGGAGGGGATCAGACCGGCTATCGAATCAGGATTGATGGCTGCGGCGACGATTGTTCGAGCTCAGGGGAACTACACGCGCAGTCGCCTCGAAACCTATACTGCTGGTCTCGACAGACGTTTTGGTTCGTCCCACCTTTCGCGTCTCCTGTCGGAGGTCATTCCGAACGGTCTTTCAATGACGGTCGCGCGCAAACTGTTGAACAGCCCGTGGTTCGTGCGTCACCTCGTCATCGATCGCTGGTTTCTTCACGCTCAGCAGCCCGCTTTGCTGCAGTCCTGAACGGCCTGTCTCGCCGTAGCGCGCAGGGCGAAGGCGGATTTCAGTTTAACGACGGATGTCGATCCATCGTCGGGACGATCGACTATAAAGAGAAGAACTTGTCCCGCCGAAGCTGCGGCCTGTCCCGTAGCACGAAGTGCGAAGGTGGAAGCGCGAAGGCGGAAGGAGTGAGCATGAGCGAGGTCAGAGTGTTGGTCGGCACGCGTAAGGGTGCATTTGTCCTTACGGCGGACGGGAAACGCGATCGCTGGGACGTCAACGGGCCATTCTTCGGCGGATGGGAGCTGTATCACCTGAAAGGTTCGCCCGCCGACCCGAACCGGATTTATGCGTCGCAATCGTCAGGATGGTTCGGGCAGATGATCCAGCGCTCGAATGACGGCGGCAAAACCTGGGAGCCCGTGGGGAACAAGTTCGTCTACGACGGTGTGCCCGGGACCCATCAGTGGTACGACGGCACGCCGCATCCCTGGGAGTTCAAGCGAGTGTGGCACCTCGAACCATCGCTGACCGATCCGGATAGCGTATATGCCGGTGTCGAGGACGCGGCACTATTTCGCACAACCGACGGTGGACAAACCTGGAGTGAAATGCCGGGCTTGCGCGGTCACGGTTCGGGGCCGCATTGGGCCCCGGGAGCCGGCGGGCTCTGCCTGCACACGATTCTGCTGGATCCATCGAATGCGCAGCGCATGTTCATCGCGATTTCCGCGGCGGGCGCATTTCGCAGCGACGACGGCGGCACGACATGGAAGCCGATCAACCGTGGATTGCACTCACAATACATTCCGAATCCGACCGCAGAAGTCGGGCACTGCGTCCACCGGCTGGCAATGCATCGCTCGCGCCCTTCGACGCTCTTCATGCAGAAGCACTGGGATGTCATGCGAACCGATGACGCTGGCGAGCAATGGACAGAAGTGAGCGGCAATTTGCCGACCGACTTTGGCTTCGTCATCGACGTGCACGCCCACGAGCCCGAAACGATCTACGTCGTCCCGATCAAGAGCGACAGCGAGCATTACCCGATGGACGGAGCGCTCCGCGTCTATCGCAGCCGGAGCGGCGGCAACGAGTGGGAAGCGCTCACGAAAGGGCTGCCTCAGCAGAACTGCTACGTCAACGTGTTGCGCGATGCGATGTCGATCGACTCGCTCGACAAGTGCGGCGTCTATTTCGGTACGTCAGGTGGTCAGGTCTATGCATCGGCAGACGGCGGGGACAGTTGGAACGCTATTGTTCAGAATCTGCCTCCCGTAGTTTCGGTTGAGGTTCAGACGTTGTCGTAATGTTGAGCAACGAGCATTCCATTCGAGTCGTCCTTCCAGCCCACTTGCGGACACTTGCACGGGTGGGAAATGACGAAGTGCAGGTGCAGCTGGCTGGGCCGCCAACACTGGGCGCGGTGCTCGACGCGATCGAAGCATCGTACCCGGTACTGCGCGGGACGATTCGGGACTATGACACCGAGAAGCGCCGTCCATTCGTGCGCTTCTTTGCGTGCGAACAGGACCTGTCGCACGAGGCCCCGAACACGCCGCTCCCCGAGGCGGTAATCAAAGGCAAGGAACCGTTCCTCGTCGTGGGCGCGACGGCGGGAGGATGAACGAAACCTTACTCGGCCTTGAGTGCGGAGACTGGATCAGATACGGCCGCGCGCCGCGCGGGGAGATAACTCGCGAGCGACGCTATCAAGAGGAACACCAGCGCCATTCCTGCGAATGTCGCGAGGTCGAATGGGTCGACGTTAAACAAAAAGCCCTTGATCGCCTGAGCCGCTCCCGCGGCCAGAAGCAGGCCGATCGCGATGGCGAGAACCGCAAGCGTCAATCCTTCACGGACCACGATGCCGACGAGCGTCGCTCGTTGAGCGCCGAGCGCCAGCCGGATCCACATCTCGCGGGAACGCCGCTGCACGGAATACGCCATGATGCCGTAGAGTCCCACAACGGCGAGCAGCAATCCGACCGCTCCAAGAACTGCTGTCACGAGCGCTGCCACACGGTGTGGGAGAAGCACGATCGAAGTTGCGTCTTTCATTGAAGAAACCTTTGGCCGCGGCACCGCTGGATCGAGGGCAAGCACCAGCTGTTGAATCGCCGGTCCGATCGATTCCGCGTCCCCTTCGGTCCGCACGAGAAGCGACTGCGTGGGCTGCCACAACTGTGCGATCGGGAAATACGCAAACAGGGGGGTGCTCTCGCCGAGCGTCGAGTATTTCGCGTCACCGACGATGCCGACGATGGTCGTTGGTTTGCCAAGGAATCTGAAAGTTCGGCCGATCACGAGTCGGTCGCTCGACAGATGCCGGGCCAGCGAATCATTCACAATCGCGACGCGCGCACTCCGCTCATCATCGATCCCAACAAAGGCACGTCCCTGGAGCATGGGCATGCGCAACGTCGAAAAGTAATCCGCGTCGACGGCGGCGATTTGTACGCCGATCGTCGCGCCGCCGATGTCGATGTCTTCCGTCGTACTCCCACCGGTAAGCGGCAGTCTGGACACGTAAGACACATCGAGCACGTCTGGCATCGACTGGATGCGTGACCGCAACGCCCTATAGAAGGCCCGCGCCCGAGGTTGGTCGTAGCCCCATGACTCCGCCTCGAACGACGTCGTCACGACACGAGCCATCTGAAATCCAGGATCGATCTGCTGTCCGCGGACCAGCGACTGCGTGAAGAGCCCCGCTGAGACGAGGAGCACCAACGACAGCGAAAGCTGGCCGACAGTCAGCACCCGAAACAGCAGTGAGGGGCGCCATCGACCATCTCCGGCACCGTCGCGCAACTGCGCGGTGATGTCGAGGCGAGCCGCGCGCAACGCTGGCGCGAGGCCGAAGATCACGCCGGCCGCAAGCGCGGTGACGATGGCAAATATCAACACACGCACATCGGGTGATAGCTCCATCAGAATGGGAAAATTGACCGGGAGCTGCACCCGCTCCAAAGCGTTCGTCGCGAGGAAGGAAAGAACCCATCCGCCTAGAGCGCCGCATAGAAACAAGAGCAGGATTTCGGTCAGCACCTGTCGCGCCAGGCGCATTCTGCCCGCGCCGAGTGCCGCACGCATCGCCAGCTCGCGTGCGCGACCGATAGAACGCGCCGTGAGCATTGTTGCGACGTTCACGCCTGCGATCAGCAGAACGACCGCCGCCGCGGCGAGCAGGACGCCCAGGAATCTGAGCACGATGACGCCCTCGCCGCCGGGCAGTCCCGTGAAAGGGAACACCCTCATGCTGCGAAATCCTGCAGGTCCTCTCGCCTCGCCACTCTCGCGTGCATGTGTCGTCATGAGAGCAGGGAATTCTGCCTGCGCGGACTCGATCGCCACGCGGTCTTTCAGCCGGCCAAAGATCCACAGCCATGAGGAGGTCGCCAGATCGGCGCGTGGCCGCAGCAACGGCTGCATCATGAGCGGCACCCAGGCGTCGGCACGGACTCCGGTATAGATGCCGCGAAAGGTTCTCGGCGCAATCCCGATCAGGGTGAACGGATGACCGTTCACGAGAATCGAACGCCCAACGACGTCCGGATTCCCGCCAAAACGGGCGGACCAGAACGCGTGCGATACGACAATCACGGGATGGGCGAGCGGTGTCCGATCTTCATCGCTCGAAAAGAACCGGCCGAGGTATGGACGCACGTGCAGCGCATCGAAATAATTGGCGCTGACCAGGTTGCCCCAGACGATGGTTCCTTCGCTGGGACCGGCAATGGTCAGCGAGACCTTGCCCCACGCGGCGATCTCGCTCAGCGTTTCTGAACGGCCGCGCAGATAGCTAAAGTCGGCAAATGACCCCTGCTGAAGAATCAACCCGTCCGATCGGATGGGGCTCAGCGTCAGCAGCCGGTCCGCGCTCCCAACACCGGCCACCGGACGTAGGACAAGCGCGTTCATGGCGCTGAACACGGTCGTCACCGCTCCGCTGCCGAGCGAGACAACAATGATGACGACCATCGCGAAAGCCGGGCTTCGCCGCAACACACGCACGCCATAGCGCAGATCCGAGAGAGACGTGGCCACGAGGTTCTCCCAACCATAGTCACGAACCTCTTCAGCGACGACCGTCGGGTTGCCCATCTCGATGCGCGCGGCGCGTGTCGCATCTTCGTGAGACAGACCGCGCGCGACATGTGCAGCCACGGTCTCCTCGTAGAAATGACGTACTTCGTCGTCAATCTGCTGTTTGGATGCGGTCCGCCTGGTCAGCGCTCCGAAGCCATGAGCCAGTTGACGCCACAGCGACATCGACTTAGCCCTCTGCTTTCAGCAATCGTGCGACAGCCGAGACCCGGCGGGACCAGTCAGCCGTTTCAACATCGAGCTGTTTTCGACCAGCCCGCGTGAGCGTGTAGAACTTCGCGCGTCTGGCGTTCTCGGTCTGCCGCCATTCCGAGTCGAGCAGCCCGGCGCGCTCGAGGCGCTGAAACGCCGTCAGCAGCGATCCCGGGTTCACCTTGAACACGCCGCGTGAGACCTGTTCAATGCGTCGCGCGATGCCGAATCCGTGCATAGGCTCGAGGCTGAGTGTCTTCAAAATCAGCATGTCGAGCGTGCCCTGGATGACATCGGTATTGTGCGGGTCCACGTCTCCTCCGATTTGAGCAGGAGTTTATCGGCCACTTATCTTGATTGTCAAGATGTGATTAACAAAGGGAACAAGGAAAAGGAAAGGGATACTCGAGTTAATAACCCAGCTGGAGACTGGAAACTGGAACTCAGATCGGCACGCCGCGTGCTTGAGCTGAGCTCAGGAGGCCACCATGTTTCGAGCTCTGCTGCGTCTTGTCTTGATTCTGATCGTAATTGCGGCCGCAGCCGCGTTCTTCATGGGGTATCGCTTTGGCGATTATAGGAACGGCTCGACATCGGAACGGCCAGTGGCGACCACAGGCTCCGGACCGGCGATCGACACCACGAAGGCGCGCCAAACCGGTGCGGCGATTGGTGAGAAAGTTGCCGAGAGTGCCAACCGCGCCGAACACGCGCTCGGAGACGGCGCACTGACGGCAAAGATCAAGTCGAAGATGGCGCTCGACGACAGCGTCAAGTCGCTCAACATCGACGTCGATACCAATGCCGGCGTCGTCACATTGTCGGGAACCGTCCGCTCCCAGGCAGAAAAAACGCGGGCCCTTCAACTGGCGCGAGAGACGAGCGGCGTCAAATCGGTTGAGGATCGCCTGGTGATCCGGTAGGTAGTCAAGATCCTGTGGCTTCCGCCTTAGGCGGAAGGAGGCTGGTCCCATAGCGCTAGACAAAGCCTCGGCGGTTCGGTAGAACGGTTGGGATGCTGTTGAGCACCCTTCTGACCGCAACGATTGCGGTCGCTGCGCAGCAGCCTCCGACCTCACGTCCCTCGGTCACGATCACGCGCGCGGCAACGCCGCCTCGACTCGAAGACTTCGTCACGGGTGAGCGCCGCGATGGTGTCGTCGCCGACGCCTTCCTGCAGCGTGAACCGGGCGATTTGGTCCCGTCGACCGAAAAGACCGAGGCCTACGTTTCCTACGACGCGGGCAACCTCTATGTGGTGATTGTCTGCCGCTCAAAGGATCCGTCGAAGATCCGCGCCCGCATGAACCGTCGCGAGCAAATCTTCAACGACGACTTCGTCGGCGTCTTTCTCGATACCTTCAACGATCGTCAGCGTGCGTACCTGTTTCTCGTGTCGCCGCTCGGCATCCAACTCGACGGCATCGTTACCGAGGGACAGAACGACGACTTCAGCTTCGACACGATTTGGCAATCCCACGGTGTGCTTACTGACTTCGGATACGTCGTGTCGATCGCGATCCCGTTCAAGAGTCTGCGCTTTCCGCCGGCGAGCGGTCCGCAGACGTGGGGCATTGCGTTCATGCGCGGCATACCGGTCAACAGCGAAAACGCATTCTGGCCGGGCATCAGCCGGAGCAAAACGAGTTTCACCGGGCAATTTGCCGATTTGCGCGGTCTACAGGACGTGTCCCCTGGGCGCAATATTCAGCTGATTCCCTACGGTACTTTTACCGGCGCACGCTTTCTCGACCGGGAAAATGCCGCGTACGACTCGGAGACCGACGGCCGCGCCGGGATCGATGCCAAGATCGTGGCGCGGGATTCGATGGCGATTGATTTCACGCTCAATCCCGATTTCAGTCAGGTCGAGTCGGACGAACCGCAGGTGACCGTCAACCAGCGCTTCGAAGTGTTCTTCCCGGAGAAACGACCATTCTTCCTCGAGAATGCCGGCTACTTCGAGACGCCTGTCAATCTGTTCTTTTCACGCCGTATTGTCGACCCGCAACTCGGCGGGCGTGTGACCGGGAAGGTCGGAGGCTGGGCCATCGGTGCGCTGGCGATTGACGATCGGGCACCGGGGCAGCGCGTGGAACGTGACGATCGGCTTCATGACGATCGCACGTTCAATGGCGTCGTGCGCGCGCGCCGGGAATTTGGCGACTCAAATCTCGGCGGTCTCATCACGACGCGCAGTTTCGGATCCTCGTTCAACCGCATCGTATCCGGGGACACCCGGTTGCGACTGAACTCGCAATGGTTTGCCCAGGGACAGGCGGCCTTCGCCGAGACGAAGAATATCGACGGGACACACCTTCAGGATGCGGCGTATTCAGCAAATGTGAACCGCAATTCGCGCGCCTTCTCCTACTTTGCCGACTACACCGACATCGGTCAAGAGTTCCGCACCACCCTTGGGTTCGTCCCGCGAACCGACATTCGACAGGCGACGAGCCTTGCTGCCTATCGCTGGTATCCGAAATCGAGCCGGCTGATCTCATTCGGTCCGAATTCGTTCGTCCAGGGCACGTGGGACCATGCCGGTCAATTGCAGGACTGGACGGTGCGCTTTCCGTTCGAACTGAACTTCAAGGCCCAGAGTGGGATGTTCTTCAGACGGCAGCAATCAATGGAACGCTTTACCGGGGTCGAATTTCGTGAGCACGAGAATCTCGTGACCGCGAATACGAGTTACTTCCGGTGGATGGACGTCTCGTTCTTCACCGCGACGGGAACACGGCCGAATTACTACCCGCCGGCCGGGACGCTGCCAACCCTCGCCGACTTTTGGGATGGTCAGATCGGGTTGACCTTCCGTCCAGTAAGCGGGCTCCGTCTCGACGAGACGTATATCTACAGTCATCTGGGGACGCGAACTGAGCCGGCGCGCACGATTTTCGACAACCACATCGTACGGTCCAAGATGAACTATCAGTTCACGCGCGAGTTCTCTCTCCGCGTAATTCTCGACTACAACGCCGTCCTCTCCGATCCGTCGCTGGTCTCGCTCGAACGAACGAAGCACTTCGCCGGCGATGTGCTGTTCACCTACCTGATTCACCCTGGCACCGCGTTTTATGTCGGCTACACCGACGGATACGACAGCGTCGAACTCGGTAGCGCCGGGATTGTCCCGATCAACTCGCCCACGACGTCGACGGGACGACAGTTCTTCGTGAAGGCCAGCTATTTGTTCAGATTCTAAGTTTCGAGCTCCAGTTCCCAGTCGCCAGCCGCAACTGAACTAAGCCCATCAGTCCGTCGGTACTCCGGAAGAGGTCTACCCATTCCGGGCATCCGGTGCGCCAAAAAATCCCGCGCGAGCGGGCCACCCCCCCTGCTCAGTCGGGACCGCGTTTTGCACGGCGGGCGGCGGCGGGAAAGGAGCCCATGGAGACACATGACCCCTTGGACCACGCGCTGCAAGAATGTGAGGACAAAGTCAAGGAACTGGAGGAAGAGAATCAGCACCTGCGTGAGTCGTCTCACGCGTTCGGACAACTGGCGGAGCGACTGAACCAGACGCTTCAGCAGGAGCGACGAGTCGGCGCCGAGCGACGTCAGTCCCAGCGGCCCAGCGGCGATCGGAGAAATCATCGCCCCGTCATAGTGCCCCGGCAGTCGGAGCGGTCCCACGATCGGGAGTGACGACTATTCCACGGCCCGTTCGGGAACCGGCGCGGATGTGTGAAAGTCGCGATAGAACCGGGTGACGTAGGAATCGAGCAGTTCCTGCACTCGACGCTCGTCATTTGCCGCGACGATTACTCCGGCGTGATGGCGCTTATGGATGTGCCGGACGATTTCGGGGTCGGAGTACGCCTGCATGTCGGGATATTCCTGGCGTGCAAGGGAGAGCACGATTCCGGCCGGCCGGCCGGGCAATTGCGGCAGGGTGTACTCGCCGCGCTCGCCCGCCACCTCGATCCGTGCCCACTCACGCCAGAGATTTATCCCGGTGCTGGCTTCGACCACGTCAACGATAAACGCGCCGCCGACACGCGCCGACGTTTCAAGGAAGTACAGCCCGCCGTCCTGTGCACGAATGAATTCCGTGTGTGATACTCCGCGGACAAGTCCGAATGCGTTCAGGACACGCGCATTTGTCGCAGTCAACTGTTGCGCGAGAGGACCTTCGGGTTGAAGCGTTCGCGTGACGAAGATGCCCCCCTCATGAGCGACAGTCAATGGCGGTGATCCATAGACGCTTGCCGACGCAAAGACCACTTCGCGGCCAAACATGAGCGAGTCGACGTGGAACACGTCGCCTGGCACGAACTGCTCGAGGACGTAATCCGCACGCGCATCGCCCAGTCCGTTCAACATCGCCCACAACTCTGACGTCGATGCCGTCCTCTTGATGCCGATGGCGGCCGCCTGTCCACGCGGTTTGAGCACCCACGGCGGCGGCACCGAGGCGGTCCATTCGCTGACCGCTCCGTCGTTCGCAACGTGAACGAACTGAGGACACTGGATCCCCGCGGCGCGCGCGCGCGATCGCATTGCCAGCTTGTCGCGGAACGCTCGCGCGGTGGTTTCCCCCATGCCAGGGATGTGCAGATACTCGCGCAGCATGGCCGCCATCTCGACATCGAAGTCGTCCAGCGCGACGATTCGATCGATCCGCTCGGTGCGGGCGACAAAGGCCGCTCCCTTGCGAACGTCCTCTTCCGACATGCCGCGCCGCACGTAATAGAAGCTGTCGATGGCTTCCCGCGGCCAGTCCGAGTCTTTCAGTTTTTCCTCAGTGAGCAACAGGACGCGGCAGCCCAGACGGCGGCACTCCTTGAGAAACTCGTCTCCCTTTCGGTAGGTTGCAATGCAGAGAAAAGTGAGCACCTAGATCTCGTTGACCGCCGGCCATCCGGGCACGCCGCGCGCCGCGCGAACACCTCTGACGATCGCTTCGGCGACGACATCGGCGGCGAGTGCGCCAAGGACCGTCAACTGAAGATTGGGACGTGCCAGCCGTCCTGTCGACACAGCGAAGAGTGAATCTCCGTCGCCTGTCGTGTGATAGGGGCGAACTGCCCTTGCCGCGCCGCAATTGGCCATCATCGCGACTTTGGTCAGCGGAGTTTTGTCGAGCGTGACGTTGGTTGCGACAACCGCGAGCGTGGTGCTTCGAAGGGCGGGATCATCAACGGGAGCATCGCCGCTCGTGCCTGAGACAATGCCGCGCATGAACTCGACGCTGTCCGCGAAGCGTCCATCGGCGCGCCGCGCTCCGGCAACGATTTGGCCCGATCGCCAATCGAGTACATCACCGGCGGCATTCACGACCGCAAGCGCCGCGATGACGACGTCACCAAGCTTGATGCTTGCGGTGCCAAGACCACCCTTCATGCCCGTCAACCCGCGGCCGCGATGCATCTTGCCCACCGTTGCTCCCGCCCCTGCGCCAACATTGCCCTCTGCGACCGCACTGGATGATGCGGCCGTACACGCTTTGTAGGCAGCCTCGACATCAGGGCGGATGCGCGGATCGCCGACGGCGAGATCATCGATGACCGCGCTCACAACGATCGGAATCCGGAGGCCGGGTGTGCCCCAGTCGAACCCCAGTTTGTGCTCTTCGAGAAAACGCAACACACCACCGGAGGAGGGCAGCGCGAGGACGCCGCCCCCGGTCAGAAAGAGCGCGTGGATGCGGTCGACCGGACTGACCGGCTGCAGCATCACGCCCATCGATTCACCGGGCGCGGAGCTGTTGTAGTCGACGGCCGCTGCCGCGGCGGACTCGAACAGGATCGCGGTGCAACCGGTGGGCCGGCGTGGATCGGTGAAGTGTCCGACGGTGATGCCAGCAACATCGGTGAGCGATCCTGCCGATGGACGCGACGTTTGCGTGCGACTCAACACGGATGGCCGCGCCGCGCCCGCTGCCAATGCCGCTGCGAATTCCCGGCGAGTGTAGTCAGACATCCGGTCCTCCCGGAACGTCACTGTCGCACGAGCTCGCGCACGGCGGCAAGTTCGTCCGCGTTGATCGTGTGGCCCATCCGTTGGTAGATCCGCTCGTCTACGCGTGCGCCCATCCTTCGAAACACTTCCGCCGACTCGTGCACGCGCTCCAGCGGGATATGTGGATCAACATCGCTGCATCCGAGAAACACCGGTGTGTCAGCCATCGAACCTGGATAATCGCGCGGCGTGCCGGGCGGACCGATCACGCCGCCGCTGAGCGCAACGACGGCCGCGTAGCGCTGAGCGTGTCGGGCGGCGAACTCCAGTCCGAGGCAAGCGCCCTGCGAGAATCCGAGAATGATGATGTGTTCGGGCGGGTGCCCGCCGCTAGTGACCTTCGTGACCAGGCCCGCGATCACACTGAGCGCGGATGTCAGCCCCGGCTCGTTTTGCGGAATCGGCGACAGAAATGAGTACGGATACCACGTGTGACCCGCCGCCTGCGGCGCAAGATACGCCACGTCGTTGGTGCCGAGCTCCGGCGCGATGCCGAGAATGTCTTCCGCGGTCGCGCCGCGGCCGTGAATGAAGATGCCGATACGCCGGGCCGATTCGATCGGCGCTCCATAGTGGAGTACCGGTTGACCTTCATGAGGATCAGCTGGATTGGTCACGATCTATTCTTGCCGATCTTTCTGTAGTCAAGGGGCTTTCCCTTTACCTTTTACCTTCTACCTCTTACCTTTAGAGGGGAGGGTTTATGTCCGACCGTCGTGCATTCCTCAAATCGATCGCCGCTGCGGCGGTTGCCGGTGCGGTTCAGCCGGCCGAGGGCGCTCAGTCTTCGCCTGTACAAAAGCCGGCAACGGCGACCATTCGCAAATCCACGCTCATCTCGATGCTTCCCAGGCAGTTGTCCTATGCCGACCGCTTTGCAATGGCGCGCGAAGCTGGATTTGAAGCGATCGAGATGCAAACCATCACGAAAGACGATGAAGCGGCGGAAATCAAAGAGGCGTCAAAGAAAACCGGGCTTCGTATTCACTCGGTGATGAACTCCGATCACTGGCGGCTTCCGATCTCCAGCAGCAATCCGGAAGTGGTGTCCGGGAGCGTCAAGGGGATGGAAGCGTCGATCCGGAACGCCGCGCTGTGGGGAGCCGACGCCGTCCTGCTCGTGCCGGCGGTTGTCGACGCGACCACGTCGTATCGCGATGCGTGGACGCGGTCGCAGCAGGTCATTCGTGAGCGGCTGGTTCCGATGGCGCGCGACATGAAGGTCATCATTGCCGTCGAGGAAGTGTGGAACAAGTTCCTCCTCAGTCCGATCGAGTTTGCGAAATACGTCGATGAGTTCGACTCGCCGTGGGTCCGTGCCTACTTCGACGTCGGCAATGTCGTCATCTATGCATTCCCGCAGGACTGGATTCGCACGCTCGGTTCGCGCATCGTGAAAGTTCATCTCAAGGACTTCAAGTTCGATCGCCGCAACGGCAGCTTCTCGTGGCCGAACATGGGCGAGGGGGACATCGATTGGCCGGAAGTCCGCCGCGCCTTCGCCGACATCAAGTACAGCGGCTACATGACGACCGAGCTCTCGGGGGGCGACGCCGCGTACTTGAAGGACCTTTCCACGCGTGTCGATCGATTTCTGGCCGGAGAGAAGCCGGTCGCTTCTTAGCCAGCGTACTCTGCTGTAGGCGCGGTCTCTGAGACCGCGCCAGGCGGGGTGTGAAGACCCCGCCGCACACGCCTCTCGGTAACGTCAAGAATCCCATCAAGTTAGCGTCGGCCGAAACATTTCGGTGAGCCCGGTCGTAAGTATCACCAACTATCTTGTCACGCAAGATATATGGTGGCACAATAACAACATGGCTCGGCCCGGTGAAGACGACGATCGGCGGGGAATTGCCAGGGAACTCAAGCGCGGATCGCTCGAGTTGATCGTGCTGCACCTCCTGTCGCATGGGGAGGCCTACGGGTACGAGATTGTGTCGGCGCTGACCGAGCGCACAAACGGCAGTCTCGAAGTGACCGACGGAACGCTCTATCCCGTCCTTTACCGCCTCGAGCGTGCGGGGTTCGTGGCCGTTCGGTGGGAAACGCCGCAACGCGGGGTGCCGCGGAAGTACTACCGGCTGACAAAGTCGGGTCAGGCCGAGCTGAGCCGTCTGAGACACGAGTGGAACGCGTTCGCGGCCGCCATGGCCAGTCTTCTTCGCCAGCAACCGGAGATCACATGAGCGTCGAACAGGCGTACATCGATCGCGTGATCGCTCAGCTTCCCAGGGAGGCGACGCTGCGCGCGCAAGTGGCGATGGAACTGCACAGCCACATTGCTGAGCGGATCGAACACGGTCATTCGGTGGAAGAGGCGCTTCACCAGCTCGGCGATCCGATCGTTTTGGCCGAGTCGTACCTCGCGGCGGTCCCACTGATCCCGGCGTCGTTCTGGCGGCGGGCCGCTGCGAAACTGTTGGACGCGCTTGCGTATCTCGGCGTGTGCGCCCCGGTGGTCCTCCTCGTACTGTATCGGTACGAGTTCGTTATCGCGGTCTTCGTCGGCGTCTTTCTGCTCGCAATCGGCGCGTTGTATCCGCTTCTTGCAGAGTATCGCTATGGAAAGACGCTAGGCAAGCACTGGCTCGGACTGCGTGTCGTGCGCGAATCGGGTGCGCGCATCAGCTTCGGCCAGTCAGTTGTCCGTCAGCTTCCGCTCGCGCTCGAAGTGTTCTGGATCGACGTGCTCTTCGCCTTGTTCACGGAAAAGCATCAGCGCGCTTTCGAAATCCTTTCGAAGACACGCGTCGTGGTTGTAACGGAGAACCAGTCATGATGAAACAGATGTTGATGACGCCGGCCCTGTTTGGTTTAACCCTTCTTGCAGGACAGTCATCGTCGGTCACGCCGCCGCGTGCGGCCTCGCTGGATGATGTCGTGGCTGAAGTGCGAGCGCTTCGCGAGGATCTGCGTGGAACGGCCGAAACGGGTCTGCGGGCGCAGTTGCTGGTTGCCCGACTGCAGGTCGAGGAACAGCGGATTGACGGGCTTGCGCGGCAGCTCTCGGATACCGAACAGCAGATGCGAGCTCTCGAAGGAGCTCGCAATCCATGGCTGACGCAGATGTTGAAGGAGTTCGACAAGCAACCGCGCGACCCGGCCGAGCCGGATCTGTTCGCCGGCCTCCGGGCGCAGCTCGAAACAATTGAGAACGGCGATCCCGCCCTCAAGGAGCGTCAAGCCTCGCTATCGAGGATGCTCGCAGACGAGCAGGCGCGCTGGGTCGCGTTCAACGCGCAGCTCGAAGCGCTCGAAAAAGCGGTGGTCGCGCCTAAGAGGTAACGGCGGCTGCACTCGTCACCGCGACCGACTGGTTCAAGCACGCAAACACGTCGCGATAAAACGCGGGATGCTCGCGCCACGTCGGCGCGGAGACGATGTTGCCGTCGCGCACGCTCTCGGCCTTGACGTACCGCCCGCCGCCAGCTTCCGCGTCGGTTTGTACGTGCTCGTAGCAGGTCACGCGCTTGTTCTTCAGCAGTCCCGCCGACGCCAGCAGCTGCACGCCGTGACAGATGGCGAAGATCCACTTTCCCCGGGCATCGAAGTCCCGGAGGATGTTCAGCACGCGGGCATTGTTTCGAAGGTACTCGGGCGCGCGACCGCCAATGCACAGAACGGCGTCGTAATCGGACGCATTCACTTCCTCAAACGTCAGATCTGACTCGATCGCGTATCCTGGCGATTCCTTGTAGGTGTCCCACCCGGGCTCGAAATCGTGCATGACGAGATGCAGTCGGCGCTTGGATGGAGCCGCGACCTTGGGGTCGTAGCCGGCCTCTTGAAAGCGATGAAACGCAAACCATGTCTCGTACGCTTCGCCGCCGTCTCCGGTGATGATGAGAACTTTGGACATGTCCGGTATTATAGGCCGCCCGAGCGCGAGTGGGATGGGCCCACGAGCACTTACACATGATACAAACCGCACGCTTTCTCCTGTTTCTCGCGCTCGCGATGTCGGTGAATGTCGTCAACGCCGACGCCGAAACCGGGCAGGCTGCCTGGCTGCGCTACGCCAGGGTGGACGGTGCTGCGGCGCAGCGGATCGCGAGTGAGGTTCCGAAAACCATAGTCACCTTCGAGTCCGCCCCGACGATCCAGAAGGCTCGAGAGGAACTCGTGGCGGGATTTCGCGCAATGGCCGCCATCGATCTTACGATCGCGGATCGCCTGCCGCCTGGCGGCGGCATCGTCGCCGGGACGGTGACGCGACTTCGCGAAACGCCAGGGCTTCTCCCGGCGGGAGTGCTGCAGCCGGATGGCTTCTGGTTGAAGACGTCCACGATTAAAGGCGCGCCGGTTCTCGTCATTGCCGGCGAAAGCGACCGCGCTGTGTTGTACGGCACCTTCGCGCTGCTGCGAAGAGTCGCGATGGGAGCCTCGCTTGCTGCGATCGATGAAAAGGATGCGCCATACGCGCCGCTGCGCTGGGTCAACGAGTGGAACAACATCGACGGTTCGATCGAACGCGGCTATGGTGGGCGATCGATCTTCTGGGAAGCCGGCCAGGTCCGGCAGGACCTCAGCCGCGTCAGTGAGTACGGACGGCTGCTCGCGTCGCTCGGCATCAACGGCATCTCCATCAACAACGTCAACGCGAATCCACGCCTCCTCTCGTCGGAATTCGTGCCGCAGGTTGCGCGCGTCGCCGACGCGCTGCGGCCGTGGGGCCTCCGGGTGGCTCTCGCGATCGACTTCGGCAGCCCACAATCGCTCGGTAAGTTGCCGACCTACGATCCACTCGATCCCGCAGTGATTGCCTGGTGGAAGGCTCGCGCCGATGACCTCTACAAGGTGATTCCCGACTTTGGCGGCTTTGTGTTGAAAGCCGATTCCGAAGGACGCGTCGGTCCATCGGCGTATGGCCGAACGCATGCGGATGCGGCCAATGTTGTTGCCCGGGCGCTGGCGCCCCACGGCGGCGTGATCTTCTATCGCGGATTCGTCTACGACCATCACATGGACTGGAACAACCCGAAGAACGATCGCGCCCGCGCCGCGTACGACAACTTCCATCCGCTCGACGGTCAGTTCGACGCGAACGCGATCGTGCAGATCAAGCACGGTCCGATCGACTTCCAGGTGCGCGAGCCATCGTCTCCACTCTTTGGCGCGCTCGAGCGGACGAACCAGGTGATTGAATTACAAATCACCCAGGAGTACTTCGGGCAGGCACGCCACACGGTGTTTCTCCCGCCGATGTGGAAGGAGACGCTCGACTTCGACATGCACGTCGGCTCCGGTGGACCATCACCGGTGAAGGCGCTGATTGCGGGCAAAACGTTTCGCCGGCCCCTTGGCGGATTCGTCGGTGTGTCCAACGCGGGTCTGAATGCGAACTGGTACGGCAATCACCTGTCGCAGGCGAATCTCTACGGCTTTGGCCGGCTCGCCTGGAATCCTGACCTCACGTCGGCACGAATCGTCGATGAATGGACGCGCCTCACGTTCGGAAACGATCCACAGGTCGTCCGCACAGTCACGGCCATTCAACTCGACTCCTGGCCGACGTACGAGAACTACACCGGCCCGCTCGGGCTTCAGACGCTGACCGACATCGTCGGCAATCACTATGGCGTCGCGGTGGAAGCGTCCGAGCGGAACGGGTGGGGACAGTGGCACCGCGCCGACGAGAACGGTGTCGGGATGGATCGCACCGTCGCGAGCGGCACAGGCTACGTCGGTCAGTATGCTCCGGCGGTGGCAAAGATCTACGAATCGCTGGCCAGCTGTCCCGATGAACTGTTGCTCTTCATGCATCACGTGCCGTATACCCATCGCCTCCGATCGGGCAAGACGGTGATTCAGCACATCTACGACTCTCACTATGAAGGCGCCGCCGCCGTCGAGCGGTTCCTGCGTGATTGGGACGCTCTCAAAGGGCGAATCGACGACGAGCGATTCAACGAGATTCGCGCGCAACTCGATTATCAGGTCGGGCAGTCGATCGTCTGGCGGGACGGGGTGACACGATGGTTTCATCGCGCCTCGAGCGTTGCCGATGCGAAAAACCGCGTCGACAATTATCCTGGCCGTCTCGAAGCGGAGTCTGCGGCGTTGACCGGGTATGTCGTCAAGGATGTGACGCCGTGGGAGACCGCATCCGGCGACAAAGCGATTGAGTGTGCATCTGCGAGTTGCGCGGCGACATTTCGCTATGCCGGCGCTGCCGGACGGCATGACCTGACGGTTCGCTACTTTGACGTCAACACTGGCGCCGCGCGCTTTCGTGTGCGGGTCGGCGAACGCACGCTCGCCGAATGGACCGCCTCCGATCGCGTGCCGACGCGACGGCTTGACGGCTCGTCGTCGTCGCGGTACGTGATCCGCGATGTGGCATTGAATGCCGGCGACGCGATCGTTGTTGAAGGTATTCCGGACGCGATGGAAACCGCGGCGCTCGACTACATCGAGGTGCAGCCGCACGTCGATCGCAATCAATAACGACAAATAGAGAAGGACGAATTATGACGAGGCGCCGCATTCAGCTTCTCACGATCGTTACTGTTGTCGCGGCACATGTCACCTTCGCGTCCGCTCAACCGAATTCAAAGAAGCCGGAAAACTGGACGCCAACGTGGGCCACGGCACAGCAACTCATTCGCACGCCCCCTCCCGTTCCCGCGACCGCGCCTGCGGCAGCGACCAATGCGCCGACGTCGAACTTGGCGGCGACGTCGGTTTCGGCTCAGCGTGGCAGAGGGCCTGCCGGCTCCATGTTCCGGGTGACGGCTTTTTCAAATCAGACCGTCCGCATGATCCTGCGGACCAGCATCGGTGGACGCCGGGCGCGCGTCAAACTGTCGAACGCGTTCGGATCCGCGCCGGTGCTGATTGGCGCGGCCCATCTCGCCAAGCGGGGCACTGGTTCAGCGATCGCGCCTGGCACCGATCGACCGCTCACGTTCGGCGGCAAGGCCTCGGTCACGATGATGCCTGGCGTCGTTGTCGTCAGCGATCCGATAGACATCGACGTTCCGGCGCTGGGAGATCTCGCGGTGAGCCTGTATCTGCCGAGCGACACCGGCCCGCCCACGACACATGCCACCGCGCTGCACACCACCTACATCTCCACGGAAGGTGACTTCACTGGTCAGTCAGAGTTCCCGCTGGCAGGGACGACGCAGCAATATTACTGGGTGTCGAGCGTCGAGGTTGATGCACCAGCCGATGCGGGAGCCATTGTCGCGTTCGGGGACTCGATCACCGATGGCGCGCGCTCGACCGCCGACACGAACAATTCGTGGCCGGCACTTCTGGCGGCGCGCTTGGGTGCGGACAAGGCGACGGCTAACATTGCCGTCGTCAATGAAGGCATCGGGGGCAACCGGCTCTTCACCGACGCCACCGGCCTTGCCGGCGTCAGCGCCCTTGCGCGGCTCGATCGCGACGCGCTGAGCCATCCCAACGTCAAGTGGTTGATGATTCTCGAGGGGATCAACGACATCGGCACGCTGGCATCGTCGACGACCACCACTCCGATTACCAAAGACGACCTGATCTGGGTTCTGCAGCAGGTGATCGATCGCGCGCATTCGCAGGGAATAAAAGTGATCGGCTGCACGCTGACGCCGTATGAAGGGGCAGGGTACGCGCGCGAGAACGGCGAAGCCATCCGTTCGGCGGTCAATGAGTGGGTTCGAAAGTCCGGCGCATTCGATGCAGTTGTGGATTTCGAGGCCGCGACGCGCGATCCGAACAATCCAAAGCGGTTCAAGCCGGAGTTCGATCCGGGTGATCACCTCCATCCAAACGACGCGGGCTATAAGGCCATGGCGGACGCGGTCGACCTGTCGATTTTCAAGTCAAAAAAATAACCGTTGCAGTATAGTTCCGGCGCCATGCCTGAGCTGAAACTGCCCGCACCCTGATTTCCGTCGCTGACGCCGCGCGTGGCGTGGCGACGTCCGTCTCTTCGCTGGTCCTCAACGTTCGCGTGGGTCGCGATCGGATGGATCGTGGTGTTCTGGCGTCTCGGATATGCCAGCCTTCTCGATCCGGACGAGGCGCACTACGCCGAATTGACGCGGGAGATGCTGCACTCGGGCAGTTGGCTGGTGCCGCTTCTCGACGGAAAACCTTTCATCGACAAGCCGGTTCTCTTTCACTGGTTGCAGGGCGCTTCTGTTCTCGTTCTCGGCGAAACCGAGTTCGCCGCCAGGCTTCCCACCGCATTGTCGGCCGTCGGTCTGTTTGCCATCACTCGATGGGTGGGCGGCGCGCTGTTTGATGCGGAAGTGGGAACGCTCGGCGCGATCATGTTCGCTACCATTCCGGCGACGTTTGCCCTCGCATCGATCGCGATCTTCGACATGGTCTTCGCGCTGTTCCTATTTGGCGCGCTTGCATGCCTGCTGGTTGCGGCCAAGCAGACGAACCGTCGGACCGAGAGCTTTGGATATGTGCTGCTGACGCTGGCGGTGATGACCAAAGGCCCAGTCGCGCTGATCCTCGCCGCGCTGTTCGTCGTCGCCGGCTATCTGATGTCGGCTGAGACGAGAGTGCGGATGCGACAACTGCACTGGAAGGTTGGTCTTCCAGCCGTCGCGCTTGCCGCCTCCCCGTGGTTCGTCTGGATGCAATGGCGATTCGGCGACGAGTTCGTCAAAGGATACCTCCTCGCCGGCAACCTGTGGTACGTCACGCAGCCAATCGAGTTCTCCGCGCGTGCTGTCAATCACACCTTCTACATCCGTGCCTTCACTGGGGCATTCTTTCCGTGGAGCATCGTTGTCGCCGGCAGGGCTGTCGACGCCTTCCAGCGGCTCCGCCGAAATGAGCCGCTCGAAGCCGGCGAACGGCTGCTGTGGCTCTGGACGATCGTCGTCGTTGGATTCTTCAGCATTGCCCGCTTCAAGCTGGATCATTACATCTTTCCCGCAGCCCCCGCATGCTGTCTGTTGGCCGCGCACGGTTGGCGCGAAGCCGCCCGCGACCGCGAAGGACGATTGTGGGGGACGCGATACAGTGTGCTCCTCGTTGCCGGCATGCTGATTGTCGGTGGAAGTTTTGGTGGCGTCGCGCTGGCGCATTTGGATCTTGCGCTATCCCCGTGGGCGCTCATCCTGCCGCTGACGATCTTTGCCGGTGGAGTAGGGTTGCTGTTTCAATCAGAACGTCTCGCGTGGCGAGTCCCCACTGGCATCAGCGTGCTGGTGGTCGCTCTGCTCGTCAGCTATGCGACTGTTGTCGCGGTGGGGTTTCCTGCGCTGGAGCAGGTGCGGCCAACGGCGCGGGTCGCACGTCAGCTCGCCCGCGTCGCTTCACCCGCGGCGCCGGTTGGTCTCTACCAACTGGAGCGATGGCGCGGGAGTCTGCGTTACTATTTGGATCGTCCCATCAACCGGCTCGAAACCGCCGGCGATGTGTCCGCGTTTCTGTCGCGACCGGAACCGGTTTACGTCGTGATGCTGCGTCGCGATTACCTGGCTCTCAGAGAACAAGGCGCTCCCGTGCATTTACTCACCGCGCACAGGGCCGTTGTCGGTACGATTGGCCGCGGGCTCCGCCGCCAGCGCTGGGGATTCCTGGTTGTCGTCACCAACGTTCAGCGCAGGCCGCGCGCCGATCGGCGGCAGCCATATCCGCAGGTGGATCGGCTGACCGACTGAGCTCCTACGAGCGCGATCGATACAGGGCGACGAGCGCAGCGCCGATTGCCTGCGACAAGTCTCCGAGCGAAGCAGGCACAACCGTCAGTGCCTCGCGCTGCGGAGGCCACAAGTACGGCGCAGCGGTGTCGCGAATGATTTGAAGATAGCGCGTTCGAAACTCGCTGGTTGTTGATTCCGGGTCCATCAAGCCCCCGCCGATCACCACGAACTGGGCGTCGAGTGCCATCGACAGCGATGCGACATGGAGTCCGAGCGCGCGAGCCTGGAAATCGAAGATCTCGACCGCGAGACGATCCCCCTTCTGCGCGAGCCCTCGCAATGCCAGCGCCTTGTGCCTCGAGGATCCTGGCGACGACGAGAGTTCATGATCGGGATATCGTTTGAGACCCTCCTCGAGAAGATACGGCAAGCCTGCCAGTGTTGTGTACATTTCGACACAACCCCACGTCCGCCCGCATCCGCATGTATACGGCTTGGCATCGAGCAGGTGGAGGGGAGCCGGCATGTGCGCGGCCTCCATCCCGGAGATCGTGTCGCCGTCGAGCGGAAGGCCGCGTCGATCGACATACGCACAACCCAGGCCTGAGCCCGGCGCCAGCATGATCACCGACGCTTCGACGTTTCCACGTGCGCGCTGAGCTTCCGCAACCCCGCCCATGTTTCCGTCATTACCGATGAGCAGCGGAATGCGCGCCCCCGCGGCGCGTTCGAGCGCTCGCTGATAGCCTGCATGCACATCAAATCCGGCGAACGTTGCCGGCAGGTTCGGCGAACGTCCGAACACACCATAACGTTCGTACGGACCTGGAATAGCGAGTCCGACGCCACGAACGTCGCCCCACGAGAGGTTGTTCGCCGCGAGATAGTCAGTAATCGCATCGGCCCACGTCGCCATGAGCGCGTCAGGCCCCGCATCCGCGTTCGTCGGGCGCTGCAGGAGTTTCGTCGAGACCGCCTCACCGTTCCCCCACACCCCGGCCACCTTCGATGTCGTCGCCCCACCGTCGGTGCCGATGTACACCTCACTCCCGCTCATGCCGAAGTCCTTTCGATCACTCTGGTGGAGCCTACCATGTGGCTTCCGGCTTTGTGGCTTCCCGCAGGCGGAAGGACCTTATTCCGTTGGCAACCGTTCCACCGTCACAAACAGCGGTCCTACTCCGAGGAGCGCCACGAGCGCCATGCTACCCAGGCCGGCGCGATTCACGACCCGGAACCTCACATGTTCGTTTGGTGCCGCTTCGAATTCGACCGTTTTCCAGACGAGCGTGTTGTGAGCGCGAAGCCTGTGGTGGCCAGATGCGATTTCACGACTGGTCCGTTGACCGAATAACAGGGTCGCCATTTCTTCGCCGTCGAGCGACACGACCACCTGCCGCGTGCGGACGTCGTTTGTACCGGCGCGATCGACTGTTAATCGCGCTGTTGGTGGGCTATCGTCGGTCATGACGCGTCGAAACCGTCAGAAATAGATCACCACGCCCACCGCCGTTCGGGTCCCGACCACGTCGCCACGACTTGTCGTGCGAAGGGGCACTGCACCCGTGCCACTCACGGAACCCACCTGATGGCTGTATTGAAGGCCGGCTTCTCCAAACACCGCAAATCTGCGGCTAAGCGCATAATGACCGCCAAAACTTCCCGAAACCGAATAGACATCAGTCTTGGACTCGACGACGTCCCCGCTTCCGCTCGTTCGACCGTAGGCAAAGCGCGGTGCCACATACAATTTCAGGTTGTCGCGAATGCGCGAGTACAGGAGGACGCTGACGCCCGTGTTGAATGATGAGAAATCCGTCGTCGCATCGATGAGACTCTGACTCGAGCTGCTCGTCGTGGTGAACGAGACCTCCGGTCGCACGGCGATGCTTTCTGAAATATGCCACTGGATGCCGATGACCGAGGGATAACCTGTTGTGAGTCCGACACGGCCTGAGTCTTGCGCGTCGGCGCTCGCGGCTGCGGCGCTAAAGACGCATCCCATCACCAGAAACCTTACCGCGCGCATTCTTAAACCTCGCGTCTCATCGAGCCACATCGGAGAGCCTATATTCTAAATTGCACATGGCCGGCACCGAATGGCGCGTCGATGAAGAATCGTCGGGGACCCGCCTCGACAAGTTCCTTGCGGATGCGACTCGGCTACGGTCACGGGGCCGCGCCCTCGAGGCGTTGGAGCGAGGGAAGATCTACCTCAACGACAATGAAGCCAGTCTCGGCGATGCGGGCCGTCGGCTGGTTACTGGTGATGTGGTGCGGGCGTGGCTCGACCGTCCTGGCAGCTCGAGGCGCCTTTCCCGCACCGGCGTGGTCGCCGGAGTCGACATCGTCTACGAGGACGATGAACTGATCGTCGTCAACAAGCCCGCCGGCATCCTCACGGTTCCATTGGAACGCCGGCCGGATGCGCTCTCGGTGCTTGGTCAGCTGGAAGACCGTTTCAGATCGCACGGCCGTAACCGCGTGTTTCCCGTGCATCGCATCGATCAGAACACGTCAGGCCTTGTCCTCTTTGCGAAGCACACCTCCGCGCAGCGGACTCTGAAAGAGCAGTTCAAGCGTCGCGAGCCTAGGCGCGTCTATTGGGCACTCGTGTATGGCACACCCGATCCACCGGAAGGGACGTGGCGCGACGTGCTCGTCTGGGACGAAAAAGCTCTTATTCAGAAGGAGACACATCCCCGCGATCCCCGTGGGCAGGAGGCGATCAGTCGCTACTCGGTCCTCGAAGCATTCACAGACGCGTCGCTCATCGAAGTCACGCTGAAAACCGGGCGCCGCAACCAGATACGAATTCAGGCACGTCTTCGCGGTCACACGCTCGTCGGAGAGGACCGGTACGTCTACGGACCAGGTTCGCTGCGGACCATTGATTTTGGCCGCCAGGCACTCCACGCGCGACGACTCTCAATCCGCCATCCCACCGATGGCCGGTCGCTCGAGTTCGAGGCGCCGTTGCCGGCGGATTTTCTCGAGTTGCTGACTCGGTTGCGCGGGCACCGCTGATCTATCCTCGGTTTGGAGGGATTGATGGAACGTGTGCTCGGGCGGTTCAGTCCGCAACTCTACGCTGTGATGCGGATTGTCGTTGGGTTGCTCTTTGCGTGTCATGGCGCCCAGAAGCTGTTTGGCGTTTTGGGTGGGCAGCAGGTTGAACTCGCGTCGAAGCTCGGCCTCGCGGGCATCATCGAGTTGGTCGGCGGGCTGATGATCGCGATTGGATTTCTCACAGGCACCGCGGCGTTCATCGCGAGCGGGGAAATGGCGTACGCCTACTTCACGGCGCACATGCCGAAGGGCGGCGCACCGATCCAGAACGGCGGCGAACCGGCGGTCCTTTACTGTTTTGTCTTCCTCTATATCGCAGCCCGCGGGGTCGGCGTGTGGGGAGTGGATAAGAGAACGTGAATCTAATTGGTGAATTAGTCAGTTGGTGAGTTGCAGCTTCAAGGGTCGGACGCTGCGCCGCCCTGATTCACCAACTCACTAATTCGCTCATTCACTAATTGCCCGCCTGCCATCGCCTCACAGCGTCCAATGGGTAGATCAGCATCAGAATGTTGAGTGTCAGATTGTCGCGGATCCAGTAGGCCAACACCAACTCCATCACAACGGCCACGACCAGCGTGACCCAGGCGGGTAGGCGCGCCGCAAGAAAGAAACCCGCAGTCATGGCGACGATGTCGGAAACAGAATTGACGACGCTGTCGCCGTAGTAGTCGAGGGAGATGGTCGCTTCGCGGTAGCGATTGATGATGAAGTCGGTGTTCTCGACGATCTCCCAGGTTGATTCGACGCACACCGCCAGCACGAGCCGAGTCCCGATACTCCATCGTCGCCCGACGAGCCACAACAGCGCGTAGAACGCAAACCCGTGAATGACGTGGGTAAAAGTGTACCAGTCACTGAGGTGCTGTGAGTTCTCTGAGCTCTGCACTACGCCGTGCCACAGTTTCACGGAGCCGCACTTGCAGATTGGTACGCGCCCCATCCACAGCAAGATCGCTGCAGAGCCGGCGATGATCACCAGAGTCAGCAGCATCGATCGAATGAGTCGGCGCGCGACCGGGCTCATGAATGGCGCGATGTTAGCATCGAGAGCGTGAGCGAGGTCGTCATGCCTACACGTTCGATCGTCACCGTCTTTTTAGTCCTGTTGCTCGCTGTTGTCGTCTCGGGTTGCAGCGTCGTTGGCGGCATCTTCAAAGCAGGGTTCTGGACCGGCATCATCATCGTTGTTTTGATAGTCGCGGCTCTGCTGTTTCTCGTGGCGAAGGCCCGCGACTGATCGTGACGAATTGATCGGCTCCGGTACTCAAGTCTTAGGACCAAAGCCGTAGAGCGTCGTCGCGATTCTTACATTATTGAAGTGTTATCGGATGTGCGCGACTGTGCGAGCGACGCGCCGTATGCTGGCGCGCCGATTGCCTATCACGCAGTATCCCAGCTCCTCACGTTCCTGACGTCTTGTCGTGATGCAGAGGCGGTCTGGCGACCGTCGTGTTTATGGACATCCGGTGCCCTCGGTGCGGTTGTGAAGCAGTCCCGGCAGGCCACGAAGACGCACGCGCGTACTATCAATGCCCGAAATGTAATCGAGTGTGGGCGACCACACTCGCCTCGCTCGCGGGTACTGATGGTCCGCGGAGCCGCCATAGCTCGATCCGAGTTCTTGTAGTCGACGATTCAAATGAACTGACGGGGTTGATTGCGATCTGGCTCGAGGACGAGGGGTACGCCGTCGTCACGGCCACGTCCGGCCGGGAGGCACTCGATGCCGCGTCGGTCTACTATCCCGACATCGTTCTTCTCGATCTCATCATGCCTCCGCCGGACGGCTTTGCGGTCTGCGCCGCGCTTCGCAGTTCCTTGCCTCCGCAAGTGATCCTCATGACCGGCCTGGGCGACGCCGACCACGTTCGCCGAGCGCTCGATCTCGGCGTGGTTGCCCTGCTGCGAAAACCGCTGACTCGCGAGGCCGTTGTTGACGCTGTCAACGTTGCGGCCGAACGATGCCACCGCGATCCGTTATCCAAACTACGCTGGCATTTCGGAATGCACCCACGGGCATAGTTTGAAATTGGTGCCCCTTCGGCGTAGCTCAGGGTCAGCCCCGAGTAACGTCGATCGGCGGTTGTAGGGTAGGGTCTTTACACCTTGCCCAATTCAGGCATCACCAATTTCAGTATCATTACCGGCCATGAACCGGTATCGCTGGCTTGTCATCTCGGTTGTCCTCCTGATCGCGATCGCTTATCTCTCCGCGGAGCCGGCACGTCAATCGATGACATCGGTCGATCCCGCGCTCTTCAAAGAGATGAAATACCGGCTCGTCGGTCCATCGCGCGGTGGTCGCGTGACGACCGTCACCGGCGTGCCGACACAGCCGCGAACTTTCTACATGGGGGTGGCGAGCGGAGGACTGTTTCGGACGACCGACGGCGGCACGACATGGACACCGATTGCTGATGGCAAGATTCCGCTCGGATCGATGGGTTCGATTGCGGTTGCCGATTCTGATCCGAACACCGTCTATGTCGGGACGGGATCGGATGGCGTTCGCAGCAACGTGTCGACAGGCCGCGGTGTATATCGAACCAGTGACGGCGGCGCCACCTGGCAGTTTGCCGGACTTCGCGACGCGGGTCAGATTGGTGCTGTCAGAATCCATCCGACCAATCCGAATGTTGCGTGGGTGGCCGCATACGGCGACGCGTTCAAGCGCAACGCCGAGCGCGGCGTATTCAAGACCGAGGACGGCGGGAAGACATGGCGGAAGGTCTTGTTCATCAATGACGGCGTTGGCGCGATGGATGTCGAGCTGCAACCGGGCAATCCCAATATTGTCTACGCCTGGATGTCACGTCTCGAGCGCAAGCCCTGGACGATCATCAGCGGATCGCGCGACGGCGGGTTCTTCAAAAGCAGCGACGGCGGAAATACCTTTGCCCACATCACCACAGGACTTCCAATCGACCTGATCGGAAAAGCCAATCTCGCTGTCACCAACGCGAAGCCTGACCGCATCTATGCGCTCGTCGAAGCGCTCCCCGGCGGAGGACTGTATCGATCGGACGATGCCGGGCAGACGTGGACGATGATCAATTCACAGGGGTCGCTGATTCAGCGTCCGTTCTATTACACGACGCTCGGTGCTGACCCGACGAATGCGGATGTCGTGTATGCCGGCGCGGAAAGCTTCTTCAAGTCGACAGATGGCGGAAAGACCTTCTCGTTGATGCGGACACCGCACGGCGACAATCACGACATCTGGATCAATCCGAAGGATGGCAACACCATGATCCAGTCGAACGACGGCGGAGCGAATGTCTCGTTCGACGGCGGACGCACCTGGTCGTCGCAATTGAATCAGGTGACGGGCGAGTTTTATGGCGTCTGGCTGGACAACCAGTTCCCCTACAAGCTGTACGGTGCCCAGCAGGACGATTCAACGGTCATCATCACGAGCCAGGCAGATCCGTTCGCGCGCGACGACTGGCGCGGTGGTCCCGGCTGTGAGACCGGACCGATCATTCCGCATCCACAGAATCCAGACATCGTCTACGGCTCGTGCAAGGGGCAGTACAGCGTAATGAACCTGAAGACGGGACAGGAGAAGAACTACTGGATCGGGGGACAGTCGCTTTACGGAAACCCGGCGCGGGATCTGATTTACCGCATGCAACGCGTTTCCCCGATGGCACTCTCGCCGCACGACCCGGACGTGTTGTATTACGGTTCGCAATTCGTGCATCGCACGCGCGACAAAGGTGTCACCTGGGAAAAGATCTCACCCGATCTGACGGCCCACCCGGATTGCTGTCAGGATGCCAGCGGCGAACCGATTACCCGTGATGTCACCGGCGAAGAGTTCTATAGCACGCTGTACGCGATCAGCGAATCACCGCTCGAGAGGGGCGTCATCTGGACGGGCGCGAACGACGGTCCTTTCCATGTCACGCGCGATAACGGCCGATCCTGGACCAATGTGACGCCGAAGGAGATGGAGCCAGGGGGACGGGTCCAGTACATCGAAGCCTCGCCGCATCGGAAAGGCTCGGCCTACTACGCCGCGTATCGCTACCTGCTTGGTGACTATCGTCCCTATATCTATGCCACTGATGACTACGGAAAGACATGGAAGCGGTTGACTGATGGTTCGAACGGGATCCCTGCCGACACGCCCACGCGGGTCGTTCGTGAGGATCCCGATCGCGAAGGGTTGCTCTACGCCGGCACCGAATTCGGAATGTACATCTCGTTCGACAACGGTGGTCACTGGCAGTCATTTCAGTTGAATCTCCCGAACGTTCCCATCACCGACATCAAAGTGCACCATAAAGATCTGGTCGTCGCGACGCAGGGCCGTGCGTTCTGGATCCTCGATAACGTGACCGCGCTTCACCAACTCACGGCGAGCACGACCTCGACCGATGTCCGCCTTTACAAACCGCGGGACGGATACCGGACGCGCATTGCGCCCGCGGTGCTTGGTCCGAACATCGAGTATTACCTGCCGGGTGTGCCTGCTGGAGCGGTCACGATCGACATTCTCGACGCGACGGGAACCGTCGTGAACTCCTATAGCAGCGATGCTCCAGCACCCGGCGGACGCGGCGGGCGTGGCCGCGGTGCCGGCGCAGCGGCGGAATCCGATGATCCCGATGCCGCGCCGGCCTTCGGGCGGGGTCGCGGAGGCTTCGTTCCGCGCGCGACCAAGACTGAAGGGATGAATCGTTTCGTTTGGGACGTTCGCCAGCAGGCGGGCATCCTCGCACCGCCGGGATCGTATCAAGCGCGGCTGAGGGTGGGGACGACGACCCAGACACAGCCGTTCACCGTGGCGATCGATCCCAATGTCGCAGCTGACGGCGTCACCGTAGCGGATCTCAAAGAACAGTTCGAACACAACCTGCGAATGCGTCAGCTCGTGAACGATGTCAATGAGCTCGCCACTCGTGTCCGGGAGGCACAGGCGAAGCTGAAAGGAGAGGCCGGGCCGGCGACCAAATCCGGTCAACTGGACGCCGTGGCAGCGAAGCTTTTCACTGAATCGGTTCGCTACGGAAAGCCCGGTCTTCAGACTCACATCACGTATCTCGCCGGAATGACCACCGGAGCGGATCAAAAGATTGGCCGCGATGCCATTGAGCGCTATGCGACACTACGAAAGGATGTCGACGCGCTTCGCGCTGCGCTGGATACAATAGTGAATCGCTAATCACTGATCACTCATCGTGAATCGTTGAATCACCCATCGTGCATCCTTGAATCACTACTCGTTGAATCATCGAATCCGGGAATCGGTGCGGGGTAAAACGATCCAAGGAGCGACGGTTCACAATGCGAGGATTCAAGGATTCACGATGAGTGATCAGTGATTAGCGATTCAAAGTTTGGAGCCGATTAATGAGGAAGTTCGTTATTGCAGCGGGCCTGTCAACGCTGATGATTGTGCCGCTCAGCGCCGACCTGAAATACACCCAGCACATGCAGATCCAGAAATCCGCGACCGCCACCGATCAGCCAGCCAATCCCATGCTCGGAATGATGGCGGATGCGGTGATGAAACAGATGGTGCCCGGCGGCGAGGCGGACGTGGTGTACCTGGTGGGCGAAAAGGGCGCACGGATCGAGTATCTGCAGGCTGCGATGGGACAGGCGGCAGGCACGATCACGCTATTCTCGCCGGATGGCACGCTCGCCGTTCTCAATCCCAACGAGAAGACGTACTGGAAGACGACGATCCAGGCGGCTTTGGACGGCATGAAAACGTCGGGCGTGCCCACGCCCGAGGTGACGGCAAAGCGGACCGGTCAGTTCGAAACGGTCGCCGGGACCAAGTGCGAAGTCATCACGTTCGACTGGAAGATGAATCTGCCAATTCCAGAAGCCGCACGAGCGAGTCTGCCGCCGGATTTTCCGAGCACGTTGAACATGACCGGCGACAGCTGTACGACGACCGACCAGTATCAGAAGTACGCCGACATCGTGGCAAACGGGGCCAATGCCATGATGAGCGCGATGGGATTCGACAAGATTGCACAGGGCGGCCTGGTGCTGCGGCAGAGAATGAAGTTGATGGGATTCGAGATGAATTCCGCGGTGACGAAGATTGGCGAAGAGGCCGCACCGGCCGGTGCGTTTGAAATCCCCGCTGATTACAAGGAAGTGCCGATGCCGGGCGCGGGGAAATAGAGAGCCGCGATGACCCGCCGCGCGACCCTTGCTGCGTTCCTGCTCGTTCAGGCCATCTCGTTCGCGCAAGGGACACCTCCGTTAAAGCCTGACGCGATCACCGTCCTTCGACCGGCGCGGGTGTTCGATGGCGAAATCATGCACGACGGATGGGCCGTCCGCGTCCAAGGCGAGCGCATTCAGGCTGTAGGGCCCGCGGCAAGCGTCTCCGCTCCCGGTGCCATCGTCGTCGAACTTGCCGGCACGACGCTTTTGCCGGGTCTCGTCGAAGGGCATTCTCACGTCCTGCTTCATCCGTACGACGAAACCAGCTGGGACGATCAAGTCCTGCACGAGTCACTTGGTGTCCGCACGGCTCGCGCCGTCAATCACCTGCGCGCGACGCTGATGGCTGGTTTCACCACCATCAGGGATCTTGGCACCGAAGGGGCGGCCTACGCCGATGTGGAACTCAAAGATGCCGTCAACCAGGGCATCATTCCAGGGCCGCGCATGCTCGTCTCGACACGAGCAATTGTTGCGACGGGCAGCTATGGTCCGAAGGGGTTCGCGCTCCAGTGGCGGGTTCCGCAGGGTGCCGAAGAAGCTGACGGCGATACGCTGATCCGAGTGGTCCGCGATCAGATCGGCCACGGTGCGGATTGGATCAAGGTTTACGCCGACTATCGATGGGGCGCGCACGGGGAAGCGTCGCCGACCTTTTCGCAGCAGGAACTGACGACGATTGTCGAAACGGCCAGGAGCAGCGGCCGCCCCGTCGTCGCGCACTCGGCCACACCGGAGGGCATGCGGCGTTCGATCATGGCGGGCGTCGAGACCATCGAGCACGGTGATGGCGGCACACCCGACGTATTCAAACTAATGGCGGAAAAAAACGTCGCGCTCTGTGCGACACTCGCAGCCGGCGATGCCACCGCGCAGTACGCGGGATGGAGGAAAGGATCTGCTCCAGAGCCACCGGGCATCACCCGCAAGCGGGCCAGCTTCAAAGCGGCGCTGGATGCCGGAGTCACGATTCTCAGCGGCAGCGACGTCGGCGTGTTCAGTCATGGCGACAACGTTCGTGAACTCGAGCTCATGGTCAACTACGGCATGAAGGCTGACGCGGCACTGAAGAGTGCGACATCGGTTGCGGCGCGTGTACTCCACATGGAGAATCGCATCGGCCGCCTGAAAGAAGGACTTCTCGCCGACATCCTGGCTGTAGACGGCGACCCCACTCACGACATCACGGCGCTCCGGCGTGTGCGCTTCGTGATGAAAAACGGCGCTGCCTACGTACACGTCCAGCCATGAGCCGCGACAATACGGAACAAAGAAAGATCCCGACCCGGTCGGTCGTGAGCTGGGTCCTCTACGACCTGGCGAACACCATCTTTTCGATGGGGGTTGTCTCTGTCTATTTTTCCACGTGGGTGCGCGATGAAGTCGGCGCTCTCCGCGCCGACTCGGTGTATGGCGTCATCACGGCGATTTCCATGGGCCTGATCTTCATGGCGTCGCCGCTGCTCGGGGCGATGACGGATCGAGCGCCGCGACGAATGCCGTTTCTGGTCGTCAGCACACTGGTTTGCGTCGGTTTCACGGCGCTGCTCGCGCGATTTGGTTTCTTTGCCACCGCGCTTTGTTTCGTGATCGCCAACGTGGCGTATCAGGCCGGCCTGCAGTTCTACGATGCCATGCTCCCGGAGGTCAGCCACGAGGGCAACCGCGGGAAAATCAGCGGCATTGGCGTCGGGGTCGGCTATCTCGGGTCGTACATCGCCGTCGGTCTCGGGATGGACGCGGTCTTCGGCTCGTCGAACAAGCCGTTCCTGTTTACGATGATCGCCTTGTTTTTCCTGCTGTTCGCGTTGCCCTGTTTCATCTTCGTGAAGGAACGAGGCAACCCGAACCCGCGAGAAGTCTTCAGCCTCGCCATGCTTCGCGAGTCGACAGCTGAAACGTTGCGAACCATCCAATCGGGAAGACAGTATCCAGGACTCGTGCGGTTTCTCGTTGGCCGAGTTTTCTACACGGATCCGATCAATACGGTGATCTCGATCATGATGCTGTATACGATCAACGTGGCGGAGCATACCGGCCTGAGTCACGATCAAGGCGAGGCCACGGGGAAGCTGATCATGATGACGGCAATCAGCTTCGCCGTCGTTGGCGGCTTTGCGTGGGGATGGACGGTCGATCGATTGGGACCCAAGCGGACGTTGAACTATGTGCTCTATCTGTGGGTCGGCGTATTCCTGCTTGCCGCGAGCGTGGGAATCCTTGGACTGCCACTGTTTACGCTCTACATCGTTGCCTGTTCCGCCGGCATTGCGCTTGGTGGCGTCTGGGCAGCCGATCGCCCGTACATGCTCCGCCTGACGCCGCCAACGCGTATCGGAGAGTTCTATGGCCTGTATGGAATGGTCGGTCGTTTCTCTGCCGTCACCGGACCACTGATTTGGGCAATCGTCACCCGCCTGACGATCAACAGTCTCGGGTTGGCACCAAACGTCGGCCAAGGAATCGGCGTGCTCGTGTTGCTCGCGCTGATTCTGGTGAGCTATGTCATTTTGAAACCGGTGACCGACGAACCTCGCGACTGGGCCCGGCTCGCCGCGCCGCAACCGGCCAACGCAGTGGCGGCACAGTAAACGGAAAGGCAAAAGGGAAAAGAGAGAAGGGGAAAAGTCATGTCGGATGCTCCAAAGAGCGCGATCGATATCGTCATGGAACGGCTGCGGAAAAAAGATGCCGAGGCCGGTATCGAACAGACCGCATTGACCGACGCACAGAGAGCAGCGATTGCGGAAGTGCGAAGCGTCTACGAAGCCCAGGTGGCCGAGCGCCGGATCCTGCACCAGTCAACCATCGCCGGTATCTTCGACCCGGCGGAGCTCGACCAACGCGAGAGCGAGTTCCGACGCGATCTGGATCGCTTCGAGCGCGAGCGGGAAGAAAAAGTCACACGCATACGTTCGCGGACCGCTTGACCAACCTTTCCCTTTTCGATTTTGCCTTTTCCCTCCGTATACTTCGTTCAGCAAATGCGTCGGTTCTTGAGTCCTGTTCTTCTCGCTGCCATTGTCTACGTTCTTCTGACTGTCGCGCTCACCTGGCCTCTCACAATCCACCCTGCCAGCCTGGTCCCAAACGATCTCGGGGACCCGCTGTTGAACACGTGGATTCTCGCGTGGAACGCGCGCGTGCTGCCACTCACAGCGTCGTGGTGGAACGGTCCGCAGTTTTACCCGGTGACGGGAACGCTCGCGTTTTCAGAGCATCTGCTCGGTTTGACGATCTTCACGACTCCGATCATCTGGCTCACCGGCGAGCCCCTGGTTGCGCACAACGTCGCCTTTTTCTTGTCGTTCGTCCTCTCTGCGCTGGCGGCATACTTTCTGGCCTACACGATTTCGCGCCGGCATGACTGCGCCTTTCTCGCCGGGGTGGCGTTCGCCTTCGCCCCGTATCGCATGGCGCAGTTCGCGCACGTGCAGGTGCTGTCGGCGTACTGGATGCCCGTGGCGTTGGCCGCACTCCACCGATACTTCGAGAACCGGCGATTGCACTGGTTGGTGGTATTTGCCGTGGCGTGGTTTCTCCAGGCGCTCGCCTGCGGGTACTACCTGTTCTATTTGTCCGTCCTCATTGGGCTCTGGCTGCTGTGGTTTGCGAAGGGACCAGATCGGACACGCGCGCTCGCGTATGTCGCGATCTCCTGGGCGATCGTCACCGCAATGCTCGCCCCTGTGCTGTATGGGTATTGGCGATTTCACCATGCCTACGGGTTGCGACGCGGGATTGACGAGATCATTTCGTTCAGCGCCGATGTTGGAAGTGTCTTGAAGGCCCCGGACAATCTCTGGCTCTGGGGCTGGCTGAGCGTGGTCAAACATCCGGAAGCCGATATCTTCCCCGGACTCACGGTTGTGACTCTGATCGTGCTTGGGCTCGCCCTGGGTTGGCAGGAAGCTGCAAAGGCGCGAATCGGGCGGCTCAGGATCGCTCGCGTGTTGGTCGCATTCGCCGTGCTGTTTTCCTTCATTGCCGCGTCGCCGCTGTACTTCGGACCATGGAAACTGCAGATCGGTGGACTGCGCTTGCTGTCGGTCGGCACGCCGCACAAGCCGTTGTCTCTTGCGTTTGCCTGCCTGATTGTCGCGGGAGCGATGCATCCATCGGTGCGTACCGCATGGAGCAGACGATCGGCGATGACCTTCTATGCGCTCGCGGCGCTGGCGATGTGGTTGCTCAGTCTCGGTCCGGAACCGACGCTGATGGACCATCCGATCATCTATAAAGCGCCCTACGCCTGGCTGATGATGCTTCCCGGCGTCGAAGGCGTTCGCGTGCCGGCGCGTTTCTGGATGCTCGCGGCCTTGTGCCTTTCGGTCGCCGCAGCGCTTGCGCTGCGCCAACTCACCGCGCGATGGCCCCGATTCGCCAGGGCGATTCCTGCGATCGCCTGCGTCGGCATACTCGCCGACGGGTGGCCGCGCCCCATGTTCATGGAGAAGCGGCCGGCGTCCCGCCCGGTTCATTCGCGGGTTGTCGCTCGTCTCGATCTGCCGCCGGTGGCGTCACACGACAGCATCTCGCTGTTCCGCGCGACCGAACACAAGCGGCCATTGTTCAACGGCTACAGCGGGTATTTCGCTCCGCACTACTGGGCGATGCAATACATGATCAAGCAGCACGATCCCGCGGTGCTCACACGCCTCTCGTCTTACGGCCCGTTCGAAGTCGTTGTCGACCACGACTGGGATCCGGGCGCCGCATTGCGCCGGTTTCTCTTGTCAGCGCCGCAGACATCGCTGGTGTATCGCGACGATCGATATTCAGCCTTCAGAGTGGAACGTGGGCCCTACACGCCGGCGATTCCGAGGCCGCAGGGGCAGGCGCTAGCGATTGCGTCAATCACGGCAACATGCGGCGAAACACACGCGCGCGAGATGGTTGATGGCGACATCATGTCGCGATGGCATTGTGGACGGGAGCAGCGCCCGGGCGACACGTTCACTGTCGATCTCGGCTCCGAGCGGCAGCTCGCGGGCGCCGAACTCTTGATCGCCGGGTTCGTCGGCGATTTCCCGCGCAAGCTGTCGATTGAAACGTCCGGCGATGGCGCAACCTGGGCGCTTGCCTGGACCGGCGACGCGGCCCTCGTCACGATGTCAGCAGCGCTGGAAGATCCACTCAATATCCCGATTCCGTTTTCGTTCGAGAAGCGGCCGGCAAGATACGTGCGTTTCACGCAGCTCGGCACTGAGGAGACCTACTATTGGTCCGTCGCCGAACTGCGCCTCGTGGGTGGCTGATCCATGACCCGGTTTCTTCTCGTCCTTTGTGCCGCGGGACTTTCCGGCTGCTTCACCTCGAACGTGGTCGTTACGGTGCGACCCGACGGTTCCGGAACCGTTGAGCAGACGGCGACGATCCGCCCGGCCGATCTGCTCGCCTTCGACAGGCTCGCCTCTCCCGATCTCGCCGCCAACGCACAAAATCCTGCCGACATCGCAAACCAGTTTCAGAAGGACGTCCAGAAGGCGAATCAGGGCTGGCTGGTTGGCGGGAATCTTCGACTGCGGTCAACCCGCCCGATCAATACCGGGGAGACGATTGGTTGGGCGGTCACCTACGATTTTGATGACGTGACGGGAATGCGACTGGACCTGCTGCCGCAGATTCCCGGTCTTCAAGGGTTTTATGGAATTGCGGCGAAAGATGCGGGGGCCTCGACGAGGTTGACCACGACGCTGGAGCCAATCGACGAGAGGCTTCAGCGGCTGACATTTCAATTCCCGCGATTTGCGATGGACCCGGCGGGTGAACCGCCTTCGGCGTGGGCTTCGGGTTCGCCCAGGGAAATGCTGGAGTTCCGCAAGCTTCTGCGCGGTTCGCGCGTCGGCATCGCCATTGAAAGTACGGCGTCGATCATTCGGACGAATAGCCCATTTCGCGAGCAGAATCGGGTGACATTGCTCGACATCGATATCGAGCAGGCGCTGTTCAGCAGGCAAATGGGAATGCTGGCGTCGACGCCGTCGACGTTTCGGGATCTCTTGTTCGCGCTCGCCGACCTGCCGGGCGTGACACTCGCGCACGAGGAAGAGATCACCATTGATGTCGAGAATCCGTCGAGGCGGACAGCTGTCCAACAAACCCAGCCGGCGACAACGGCTCCAGCCGACACGGAGATCTTTCTTGCTTCGCTGCTGCTGAAGGACGACAAGCTGGCACTTGGACCGCCGGTGAATATTACGAATAGTCCCGGCTACGATAATCAACCGTCATTCACGCCCGACGGCAACCGGATCCTGTTTGCGTCGGTCCGTGCTGGAGGAGGGCCATCACGAGACCGAAGCAACGTCGCTGGATCGGGTACGCCCGCGACCGACATTTTTCGCTACGACATTGCCTCCCGGAGCATTTGGCGGATCACGAACACGCCTGAAGGCGAGTTTTCGCCCGCGGTGATGCCAGACGGCCGGAACATTTCCGTAGTCCGTGTCGAAGCGGATGGTACGCAACGCGTCTGGCGTATCCCCGCTAGCGGTGACACCACCGGCGAGTCGTCGATCATCCTTCGCGATATCAAACCAGTCGGGTATTACGCGTGGATCGACGACAGAACGCTTGCGCTGTATGTGCTCGGTCCGCCGGGCGAGCCCTCGACGTTGCACGTCGCCGATACCCAAACCGGAAGTTCGCGACTGGTAGCAACCAACATCGGCCGATCGATCCAGCGCATGCCCTCCGGCGATGTCAGTTTCGTCTCGCGACAGTCCAACACGGCAAACGATTCTTCACGCGCACCGACGCTCCAACGGTTGACGGGTTTTCGCACCGAGGCGCTCACGGGCGTGCCGTCTGGAATAAGTGAGCCATACGTGGTGTGGCTTCCTGATGGCTCGGCACTTGTCGCCGCCAATACCACGCTATATCGCTGGCGTCGCGGCGAAACCTCGTGGACCGTTGTGGCCAACCTCGAGGCATTCGGACTCCACGCCGTGACACGACTCGCCATTTCGCCTAAAGGTGATCGCATTGCGATTGTCGCTTCAGCCAAGTGAGGAACATTCATTGCAGCAGCTTCAGCTTCCGAGGAGGCGCAATGAGTTTGAGAGATAAATACGCCTATGCGATCTCAACCGCAAAGGGAAAGTTCGACGGTAGTGCCCAGGAGCGCGACGGTAAGCTCCACTTCGTCGGGTCGGTAAAGAGCGAAGAGGAAAAGAACGAGATTTGGAGCGCGATCAAAACAATCCCCGACTGGAGGAACGATGTCGTCGCCGATATCAAGGTCACCGGCGGCGGCTCTGGGGGGACGGCGACCGCCACCGCAACGACCAGCAAGACTTACACGGTGAAGGCCGGCGATACGCTCAGCAAAATCGCCAAGCACGAGCTTGGGGACGCCAACGCCTACATGAAGATCTTTGAAGCGAACCGCGACCAGCTGAGCAATCCGGATCTCATCAAGCCTGGCCAGGTGTTGCGCATCCCGTAGCTCTGCTGTTCGCGTATCATTGGCCTCCCGGACCACGGCACCATATACTGGTCCGGGAGAGACCAGTGACCGCGTCGGCTACGGTTCCGATCGTGCTCCTTGTCGAAGACGATCTCGATGGTCGTCGTATGTACGCCGACTGGTTGAGTGAGGCCGGCTTCCGCGTTGATCAGGCTCATAACGGTTTGCAGGCGCTCGAACGGGCATTCGATTCCCGTCCGGACGTCGTGGTGACCGACCTCAACATTCCGGGGATCGACGGTTTCGAATTGACGCGCCGTCTCAAACACGATGCGCGAACGCGGGATGTGCCTGTGCTCGCGGTCACCGGCTATGCGGCGTTCGCGTCCGACCCTGAGCGCGCCCGCCGCGCCGGGTGCGACGCGGTGCTGTCGAAGCCGTGTTCTCCAGAAGATTTGGAGGCCGCAATCCGTGGTCTCATCCGCGAGCGCTCACGCCAGGCGTAGCGCGCCCAGCATGACCGGCCCTTCGATCAAGCCGCTGATCCTCATCGTCGAAGACTTCGACGATGCGCGCGAGATGTATCGCGATTATCTCGAGTTCAGCGGCTTCAGAGCGGAAACGGCGCGCGATGGCCGTGAGGCGATCGACAAGGCGCGAACGTTGCAACCCGATCTGATCCTGATGGACCTGTCCCTTCCTGGCATTGATGGATGGGAAGCGACGCGGTTATTGAAGGCCGAACCTGATACCAGTCATCTCCTGATTGTCGCGCTGAGCGCGCACGCGCTGGCCGCTGAAGGTGAGCGTGCGCGCGCCGCCGGATGCGATGGCTTCATCGCCAAACCCTGCTTGCCGTCCGATCTCGTTCAGGAGATCGGGCACTATCTCAAAGGCCAGCCGGCGAGCCGCGAGCGCCGCCCGCGCTCCAGACGTCATTGATGCCGGGCGCCGAGGCGAATCGCAGAGAGATCTCGCGCGTGCTTCTCGTTGAGGATCACGCCGATACGCGCCAAATGTACGCCGAGTTTCTCGGCATGGAATTCGAAGTCATCACGGCCACTGATGGCGAGGACGCGCTCAGGCGGATGCGGACCGATGTTCCGCATCTCATCGTCACCGATCTGTCGCTTCCAGGAATGGACGGCTTCGAATTGATCACCCGCGTCCGCGCCGACGCGAAGCTGCAGTCAATTCCAATCATCTGCTTGAGTGGATATGGTGGATACGAACACGAACAGCGCGCGCGCGCCGCCGGTTGCGACCGCATTCTTCAGAAGCCATGCATGCCCGACGAGCTCGCGACGATCGTGAGCGAGGTAATCGCGCAGGCCGCCCAGCGGAGGAAGAACGCGTGAGTGCGACAATTTTCATCGTTGAAGACGACGTCGACACGAGAGAGATGCTCGGGCGATTTCTGGAGCTCGAAGGCTATCGCGTGGAGACGGCGGCGAATGGGAAGCTCGCGCTGGAACGGCTCGGTTCCGGTGTCGGACCCTGTGTCATCCTGCTCGATCTGATGATGCCGGTGATGGACGGCTGGCAATTCAGACAGGCACAAATCCGAGACGCCGCGCTTGCCGACATACCGGTCATTGTGGTATCGGCGGCGGGCCGCGACCGACTCGAGAAGATTCACGCAGACGCGTATCTGTCAAAGCCGGTGGATCTCGACGAGCTCCTCGGCTGCGTCACGCAGTTCTGCCGCCCGTAACACTTGCGAAGATCACCGGCTGCTGCCGCTTGCAGCTGGCTTGTCAGGCGCGACGGCCGTTTGCGCAGCCAGTGCACTCGTCTTCATCCGCTTGAGGCGTTCACTCAGTTTCGCCGACTGGCTGCCATCGATTCCGTAGACGTCCTTTCGAAACTGCACCTGCCGATCGGGTGTAACACGGGCAGTCCAGTAGCCGAGATAGACCGGGATGGGCGCCTTCAGCTTGACCACCTCTTCTTCTCCCGCATGCATCGCCTCCCGGATCCGTTCTGACGTCCATTCAGGCTGATCGCGCAGCACGTACTCGGCGAGCTTCTCTGGCTGTTCGAGGCGAACGCAGCCATGACTGAACGATCGACTCGCGCGCGCAAATAGCGAATCGGTGGGCGTGTCGTGCAGGTAGACATTGAACTGATTCGGGAACATGAATTTCACGAGCCCGAGCGCGTTCGATCCACCGGGGCGCTGGCGGAACCGGTACTTCTCCAGGCTGGACAGATCCATGGTCGCCGGATTCACCGCATTGCCTGAGGCGTCGACGACCTCCATGTTCATCCGGCTCAGGAACCCCGGATCGTTCAGTGCCGCCGGCAGCGTCTCCTGCTCCGCGATGTCGTCGGGAACGTTCCACACCGGGGCAAACACCAGATACGTCATCTGGTCGTTGAAGATTGGAGTTTGCGTATCCGGTTTTCCGACGACGACCCGCATCGTCACGGCTGTCGTTCCGTGTTCAGAAACGTCGAGCCGCATTTCCGGAATGTTGACGAGAATGTGCGGATCACCGAGATCGCGAGGCAACCACCGCCATCGTTCCATGTTCAAGGCGATCTGCCGAATCCGCGCTTCGACCGGCACGTTCATCTCGGCGGCAAGCGCCGGTCCGACCACGGCGTCGTCGAGGAGCCCGTGGCGACGCTGGAATCGCTTGACCGCTTCCTGGAGATCGTGATCGTACTTGATCGACGCGCCAGCCGCCGGCGCGCTTCCTGAGTAATCGCCCGAGACGACCAGCCTCCGCGCCAACGCGCTGGCGACCGGGCTCCATTGACCGGGCTTGATTCGAATGCTGGCGGGCACTGTCGGCCAGCCACCGTCGGCGGCAATCGAGCGGTAGTCTTCGAGCGCGCGTTGCAGTGCGCGATAATCAGGGCTCGTCGGTGTCAGCTCGAACAGGGATTCCGCAACGCGATTGTCGCGAAGCGCCCGTTCGAGATGGGAAAGTGAATCGAACGACTTCGCTTCGATCTTCCATGCCGGATCCGCATGGGCGAGATCCGAGACGCCGTCGGCGAGGTCCGACGCGAACTTCATATAGAGCCACGTCAGCCACACGTCCATTGCCGTGGCTTCCTGCAGGTTGAACCCTTTCTTGGTGAGGAATCCACGCGATGATTCCTGTTTGCGCTCGTCAAGGAGAGTCGCACTGTACAGTGCTGGATCGAGACCTTCGCGGTCCGCTGTGTGGATCGCGCGGATCAGGGCGTCCATCTGTGGTCTGGGGGAGCCGTCATCGATCCATGCAGGCGCGAACTCACGATGCTGATAAAAATTGCGAACCAGTTTCCACAGCCGCGTGCCGTCGCGATCGCGCGTCACGTAATCCGGACGCTTGCTGTCGTCGACGATCTGTCGCAGCGCGGCCTGCGCCTGGGCTTCGCCTTCGGACCCGGACGACGTGAACCGGGCGCAGGAGGTGACGCACAGGGAAGCGACCAGGATTGCTGGCGCCGCGAACAGTCGGCAGAAAGGCTGCATCATGTTCACCGATGGGCTTGATAGCAAGGGGAGTGCCGGAGAACTTGCGGGTGAAACGGCCGAATCACGCCGGTTTGACCGCGCAACTGTCCGTTAAAAGCGGAGAGTGTAACTTTGACTACCCAATCGCGCGCTCGCAAGAAAGCGCAGCGCCGTGCACCCGCCGACGATCTCGCCGACTCGATCGTCCACGGCGATCTCAACATGGCGGCTGCCGCGCTTCTGTACGATATGGCGGCGCTGCAACCAAACGAGCGAAGTCAGTTCGGATACAAGCGCGCAGCGAAGGTCGTCGTCGGCTTGCCAGTATCGGTCGCCGACCTTGTCGCGGCAGGAACACTCCGCGACGTCGATTTCATCGGACCGTCCAGCGCGCGAATCATTACCGAAGTGGTTGAACAGGGCGGGTCCCCGTCTGTGGAAGCCGCCATTGGGAAGTCGACGAGGCCGTCGGAGGTGACCTCGCGGCGCGAGTTCAGAGGCGCGTATCTGAGTCACTTTGCGATGCAGTCCGCTCTTGCCGCACCCCTCGGCAAAAATGTGATCGCTCGTGGCGATTACCGCGGCGATTTCCAAATGCATTCGACCTGGAGCGATGGCGGGGAGTCGATCGCGACGCTGGCGACTGCGTGCGCCGACCTCGGGCACTCGTGTCTTGGGATCACCGATCATTCGTACGGGCTGCCCATTGCCCACGGGATCAGCATGACCGATGTCGTTCGGCAGCACCGTGAGATCGATCGACTGAACGAGACCCTCGCGGGACGGTTTCGGGTCTTTAAAGGGATCGAGGCGAATATTCTTGCCGACGGCAACCTCGATCTTCAGCCCGACGAGCGCTCGACGTTCGAGTTCGTCGTCGCCTCGCCCCACTCGCTGCTTCGTCGGAGCGAGGATCAGACCGCGCGCATGCTTGCAGCGGTGAACGCCCCGGGTGTGGCGATCCTCGGTCATCCGCGGGGCCGCGTCTTCAACAGCCGGCCTGGCGTGAAAGCCGACTGGCTTCGGGTCTTCGCCGCCGCCGCAAAACGCCGGGTCGCCATTGAGCTCGATGGCAACTGGCACCGCCAGGACATCGACTTCGAGCTCGCTCGCCACGCACGTGATGCAGGATGTATTTTCGCGCTCGACAGCGACGCGCATTCGATTGGCGAACTGCGGTTCAGTGACTACGCGATTGCTCACGCGCGCCTCGCCGGCATTCCGGCGTCACGTGTGATCAATTGTTGGAGCGATGACGAGTTGGAGCGATGGTTTGATCGGTGCAGGGCGGGATCCTCAGACCTCGCCTGAAGTCACTGATGCCGTCGCCCGGTAGTAGCGCGACACCAGCGGATGCCCCACCCGCGGTTCGATGAATGCCGATGCCTGCAGGAGCGCGGTGAGATCGATCCCGGTCTCGATGCCCAGCCCATTCAGCATGTACACCAGATCCTCGGTCGCGAGATTGCCCGTGGCACGCGGCGCGTACGGGCAGCCACCGAGGCCGCCTGCCGATGCATCGAACGTGGCGATGCCGAGTTCGAGCGCGGTGAGAACGTTGGCCAGCGCCGTGCCGCGTGTGTCGTGAAAATGCAGGGCAACTGCATGGAGCGGCACGCGTTCCGCGATGACACCGACCACGCCGCGCACGCGGCCGGGATGCGCGATGCCAATTGTGTCGCTAATCGCGACTTCGAACGTGCCCATGTTCATGAGTGCTTCAGCGACTGCTGCGACGCGCGTCGGCGCCACTTCGCCTTCGAACGGACAGCCAAACGCCGTCGAGACGTAGCCGCGCACTCGTACTTTCAACTCCGACGCACGAGCGCAAACCGCCCGATAGGTGTCGAGCGAGGCATCGACGTCCTGATTGATGTTGCGAAGACTGAAGGCATCCGAGGCGGCTGCGACGATGCCGACCTCGGCGAGGCCTGCGGCGTGCGCGCGTTCGAGACCTTCGAGGTTCGGGACGAGTGCCGTATACCGTGTATGGGGTCGTCGTGTGATTCCCGCAAAAACGTCGGAGGCGTCGGCCATCTGCGGAACCCACTTCGGGCTGACGAACGCCGACACCTCGATCACCGGCAAGCCGGCTTGAGTCAGCCGGTCGACAAACGCGATCTTGTCTTCTGTCGAGATTGCGGCCGATTCGTTCTGAAGGCCGTCGCGTGGGCCGACTTCAACGACAGTGACGCGCGACGGATAACGCATCACTCGATCTCGACGAGCGGGACGCCCGGCTGAACGAGGTCGCCTGGTTTGCAGGACACACTCGCGACGGTTCCGTCCGTGTCGGCGCGAATCGGCAACTCCATCTTCATCGCTTCCAGAATCACAAGCGTATCACCTCGCCGCACCTGCCCTCCCGGCGAGACTTCGACCCGAATGACCGTTGCCGGCATCGGTGCCGAAAGGGAACTGTGGCCGGAGGTGGCGCGGCGCCGGGGGCGGCCTGCCGCGCGGGCTTCCAACTCATAGACGCTGCCGTCGAGAAAGACCCACCGCAGATCGCCTGAGGCGGCGACCCACGCCAGCGTGGCTCCCTCGGGCCCAAGGCGTATCTCCCCGGGACCTGTGATTCTGGCGATGACCGGCACGTCATCGACCGTGACGCGGCCGTCGTCGAAGACGCTGACGTTGTGTTCGCCCCGCTCGTCGGTGATGACCAGTCGCCGTTCCATCAACGGCCCCATCCACGAATCGTGGCCCACGGGTCTGCCGCCGTTGACGGCTCCTTGCGCGCCATCGGCAAGTCGCTCGCCGGCCCAATCGCCGCTGCTGCAGCGAGCGCGTCGGTGGGTGTATCTCGAGCGGTCAACAGTTCGAGCGCATGATCTTCGATGAAGCGTGTATGAACATGCCCTGCCCGCATAGCGGCATGATCGAGCAGCTGGATGAGAAACGGGACATTCGTGCGGATACCGAGAATGGGAAAGCGCTTGAGTGCGGCGAGCGCGCGCGCGATCGCTGCATCGCGCGACTCGGCAGTCGCCGTGAGCTTTGCGAGGAGCGGATCATAGTGAACCGAGACGGTTCCCCCTTCGACAACGCCGGAATCGATGCGAATCCCTGGACCGGCTGGTTCACGATAAAAGAGCAACCGCCCCGCTTGCGGCAGAAAGCCGCCGGCAGGATCCTCGGCATAAATCCGGCACTCGATGGCATGCCCTCGGCGGCTGATCTCGCTCTGAGTCCACGGTAATTGTCCGCCGGCTGCGACGGTGAATTGCGCACGAACCAGATCCATCCCGGTGAGTGTCTCGGTCACCGGGTGCTCGACCTGGAGACGTGTGTTCACTTCGAGAAAGTAAAACCGCGCGTTATCGCCTGAACCTTCGAGGAGAAACTCGATCGTGCCAGCGTTCACATAACCCGCAGCCCGCGCCGCGGCAACCGCCGCGTCGGTCATGCGCGTGCGGACCGGCTCGGTCAGCGCGGGAGAGGGGCTCTCCTCGACAACCTTCTGATGACGGCGTTGAATCGAGCACTCGCGCTCGAAGAGATGGACGATGTTGCCGTGGGTGTCGCCGAATACCTGGACTTCAACATGTCGCGGTTTATCGATCAGTCGCTCGACATACAGCGTTCCGTCACCGAAAGCCGCGATCGCTTCACGTCGGGCCGCCGCGATCAATTCCGCGGCCGACTCCTGGTCGCGAACCGCGCGCATCCCCTTACCGCCGCCTCCCGCTGATGCTTTGACCAACACGGGAAATCCCAGCTGGCCGGCTGCGGCAAGGATTCCGGCATCCGACTGATCGGTTGCCGTGATTCCGGGCACGACTGGGACACCTGCGGATGTCATCAACTCCCGGGCGGCCACCTTCGAGCCCATGCGTTCGATGACACTTGCGGGCGGACCAATGAACACGAGACCTGCGCGATCGCAGGCAGTCGCGAACTTGGCGTTTTCGGACAGGAATCCATATCCGGGGTGCACGGCCTCGGCCGACGAGACTCGGGCCGCCTCGATGATCGCGTCAATGGAGAGATAGCTTTGAGCCGAAGCGGCGGGGCCGATGCGAACGGCCCGATCCACGGCGCGGGTGTGCGGGGCGTCGCGGTCCGCGTCGGAGTACACCGCAATGCTCTCGAGGCCGGCTTCACGACAGGCGCGCGCGACGCGGATCGCAATCTCGCCGCGGTTGGCAATCAGCACGCGACGGAACGTCATGCGCTCCAGCTCGGCTTCCGCTTTTCGAGGAATGCTCGAAGACCTTCCTGGCCTTCCTCCGAGACGCGCTGCGTGGCGATCGCGTTGGTCGTGAGTCCGATGACATGGTCAGGGTGCGCGCCAGCGATTTCTCGAATCAGCGCTTTGGCTCTGGCAATTCCCGCGGGACTGGCCGCGAGAACATCGGCCACTCGCTTGGCGACCGCCGCGTCGAGGCCGTCTGCCGGAACGATTTCATGAACCAGGCCGATTTGACGAGCGTGCGCCGCATCGAATCGCATGCCGGTCAGGAACAATTCGCGCGCGGCTGAGATCCCGATTTTTCGCAACACGTATGGTCCGACCACCGCCGGCAAAATGCCAAGCTTCACTTCACTCAGCCCAAACACCGCATCGTCGGCCGCCACCACGATGTCGCAGATGGCCGCAAGGCCGACTCCGCCGCCGAGCGCAGATCCCTGAATGCGCCCGATCACCGGCATCGGAAGCGTGTCCAGCCGCTCCATCAGCCGAGCCATGTCCTCGGCATCACTCAGGTTCTCCTGGCGCGAATAGGCGATGGCTTTCGCCATCCATCCGACGTCGGCACCGGAGCAGAACGCCTTGCCGTTGCCGGCGAGGACCACTGCGCGAACGGAGCGATCCTCGGCGGCTGATGCTGCGGCGCTCGTCAGTGCATGGATGACGTTCTCGTCGATCGCATTGCGAACGTCAGGGCGATTCAATGTGATGCGGAGGATCGGTCCGTCGCGATCGATGACGACTGCTGACATTGCACTACATCCGGAAAACACCGAACCTGGCATCCGGGATCGGCGCATTGAATGCGGCCGACAGCCCGAGTGCCAGCGCGTCCCGCGTCTCGGCAGGATCGAGGATTCCATCGTCCCACAGGCGGGCGGTTGAGTAATACGGTGAGCCTTCACGCTCGTACTTCTCGAGAATCGGACCGCGAATCGCCTCTTCTTCCTCCGCCGTCAACGTCCGTCCGTCGCGCGCGAGCTGATCTCGCTTCACAGTCGTCAGTACCCCTGCCGCTTGCTCTCCACCCATCACCGAGATGCGGGCGTTGGGCCACATCCACAGCAGCCGGGGTTCGTACGCCCGACCGCACATTCCGTAGTTACCGGCCCCGAACGAGCCGCCAATCACCACCGTCAACTTCGGCACGACCGAATTGGCAACGGCGTGCACCATCTTCGCCCCATCCTTGGCGATTCCACCGCGCTCGTAGTCGCGCCCCACCATGAATCCCGTGATGTTCTGAAGAAAGATCAGCGGCACGCGGCGAAGATTGCAGAGCTCGATGAAATGCGTCGCTTTCAGCGCGGATTCCGAGAAGAGCACCCCATTGTTCGCGATGATGCCGACGAGAAACCCCTGCAGCCGCGCGAACCCCGTCACCAGTGTATTGCCGTAGCGCTCCTTGAACTCGTCGAATCGCGAGCCGTCGACGAGCCTGGCGATAATCTCGCGAACTTCATACGGTTTGCGCGTGTCGGTATTCACGATGCCATAGATATCACTGGCGTCGTAGAGTGGCGCTTCGGCGGTTGCGACGTCGGCCGGAAGCGCCTTGACCGTATTCAGCGTGCCCACGATCGTGCGGAGGATCTGCAATGCGTGCTCGTCGTCTTCCGCAAAATAATCCGCAACGCCCGAGAGTCGCGTGTGCACATCGGCTCCGCCAAGCTCCTCTGCCGTGACTTCTTCACCCGTGGCGGCTTTGACGAGCGGCGGTCCACCCAAGAAGATCGTGCCGGTGCCCTTGACGATGATCGTCTGGTCGGACATCGCCGGCAGGTAGGCACCCCCCGCGGTGCACGATCCCATCACCGCAGCGATTTGCGGAATCCGCTCGGCCGACATCCGCGCCTGATTGAAGAAGATTCGCCCGAAATCGTTTCGATCGGGAAACACTTCCGCCTGCAGCGGAAGAAACGCGCCGCCTGAATCAACGAGGTAGATGCAGGGGAGCCGATTCTGCAGCGCGATCTCCTGTGCCCGGACGTGCTTCTTTACGGTCAGCGGATAGTACGTGCCGCCCTTCACCGTCGCGTCATTGGCGACGATGAGCACTTCGCGTCCCGATACGCGACCGATGCCGGTGACCAGCCCTGCAGCGGGAGCCTCGTTGTCGTACATGTCCCACGCCGCGAGTGGCGACAGCTCGAGGAACGACGAATTCTCATCCAGGAGGAGATCGATCCGCTCGCGAACTGGCAGTTTTCCCTGCGCGCGATGTCGCTCGAGGTACTTCGCGCCGCCACTCTGTTTAGCAGTTGCCGTCCGCCCTCGAAGCTCCGTCACCAGAGCAGCCATCCGATCTCGATTCGCCTGGAAGAGCGGAGAAGTCGCGTCGACGTGGGTTTCGAGAATGTCCATCAAAAACGGATGCTGAAAGTGCTGATTGTTGATCGCCGCGATTCGGGGATTCGAGGATTAGTGATTCAAGGATTCAGGATTAGCGATTAGTGATTAGTGATTCAGTCACCACCCGCAACAGTCTGTCTTATACCGACACTGCGGACAGCGCCACACGGCGTGCATCCGGAACATCTCTGCCCCGCAGCGTTCGCAAATCACGGCGTCGCTCGAGGTGCTTCGCTGCGACGAACAGGATGGGGAAGGCGGAGGTGTAGCCGATGCCGGAGGTAGGCGCGTTGGATCAGGCATGCGCGGGATTATAGAACGAGAGACAGCGCCAGGCGCAGTGGTCCAGCTGTCCCTTGACTCAGGTGGTCGATACAATGGTGTCTATGGACGATCGCGAGCGGCGCGTCCAGATGATCGAGCGTCAGATTGCCGCGCGGGGGGTTCGCGATCCGCGGGTCCTCGAGGCGCTCGGCGATGTGCCCCGACATCTGTTCGTCCCTGATGATCAGAGGCTCCACGCCTACGAGGATCGGGCACTCCCGATTGCGAGCGGCCAAACAATTTCACAGCCCTACATGGTCGCGATCATGACCGAGTTGCTGGGAGCCGAGGCACATCACCGCGTGCTCGAGATCGGCACTGGATCGGGCTATCAGACAGCGGTCCTTTCGCGATTGTCGAAACAGGTCATTACCATCGAACGTCACCCCGAGCTAGCGCGTATGGCCGGGCGGGTTTTCGAACAGCTTGGGCTCACCAACGTGGATATCCGGGTCGGGGACGGGACCGAAGGGCTGCCCGAGGAGGCTCCATTCGATCGAATCCTCGTCACCGCGGGGGCGCCATCTATTCCTGAGTCGCTGAAGGCGCAGCTCGCGGATACGGGACGCCTGGTCTTGCCTGTTGGGCCGTCAGGCTATCAACACTTGACGGTCATTGACCGCTTCGGCACGAGCTTCGAGCAGCAGGAGCGCGAGGCCTGCGTGTTCGTCCCGCTCATCGGCCGCCACGGCTGGAAGCCGTAATCCGTAAAAGGTGGCTGGCACCTTTCCCTAAGAGGTGCCAGCCACCTTTTACGGTTTGCGTCGGCTGAGTGCCTACCAACAAACCTGCCGGAAGGGTGTATCTATTCTTGACAAGTGTCCGCCAGTGGACGCCAAACTGAAAATGTGTATACTTATCGGCTTGAGGTTAATTCGGCCGTGTATTGATGCGCGGCTGTTTTCGCCGTCGCGTTAAAAGCCCGGCGGCAATAAATCTGAAGGTGCCGGTCACCTTTTCCGGTTCACGGGGCAGCCTTATGACGATGAAAAAGCGCAATCGAGTGCTCGCCATCGATGACGAGCCGTCGATGATCGAATGGCTGAAGATTCTTCTCGAGCATGAAGGCTACGAAGTACGTACCGCGATGATCGGCACGCGCGGAGAAGAGATTTTCAAGACCTGGAAGCCGGACGTGGTCGTGACCGACATGATGCTGCCCGACGCCGACGGTCTCGAACTGCTGCGCAAGTTCAAGCAGATCCACGCCGACACCGAGGTCATCGTGGTGACCGGCCATGGCAGCGTTGTGAAAGCGGTCGAGGCCATGAAGGCCGGAGCGCACAGCTTTGTCGAGAAGCCGATCGAGCCGGATACGCTGCTGCAAATGCTCGAGCGCGCGATCGAACGGCGCGATCTGGTCGGCGAAAACCTCTTGCTGAAACAGAAGCTCGAGGGGCAGTTCCGCTTCGGCAACATCATCGGCAAAAGCAAGAAGATGCACGAGGTGCTCGAGCTGGTCGAAAGCGTCGCCGGAAGCGACGCCAACATCCTCATCCAAGGGGAGAACGGCACCGGCAAAGAGCTCATTGCCAACGCGATCCACTACAACAGCAAACGCGCCAAGGGTCCGTTCATCAAGATCAATTGCGCCGCGATTCCGAAAGACCTGATCGAATCGGAGCTGTTTGGCTATAAGAAGGGTGCCTTCACCGGCGCCCAGACAGATAAGGAAGGCCTCTTCGAGATGTCGGAGGGGGGCTCGCTGCTGCTCGACGAGATCGGTGAGATGCCGCCCTATCTCCAGACCAAGCTGCTGCGCGTGCTTCAGGAGCGCGAGTATCGCCCGATTGGAAGCGATCGGGTCGTGCGGGTCGACTTCCGGCTAATCTGCGCGACCAATATCGACCTGGATGCGGCGCTCCGCGACGGGAAGCTGCGAGAGGACCTCTACTTCCGCATCAACACCATTACTTTGCGCGTGCCGCCGCTCCGAGAGCGCACTGAAGACATTCCGCTGCTCTGCGAACACTTCCTCGAGAAGTACCGGCAGCGCCACCAGCGCGGGGTGAAGACGATCGCGCCGGCCGCGTACCACGTGCTCATTCGTCACCGCTGGCCCGGCAACGTCCGCGAACTCGAGAACGTGATCGAGCGTGGCGTGCTCGTCGCCAAAGGCAACGAAATCACTGTCAACGATCTTCCCGAGTCGCTGCGCACGGAAAACACCACCACGACTGAGTTCGTGATTCCGCCCCACCGGACGCTTGCCGAGATCGAACGGATGGCCATCCTGCAGACACTGCAGCGGACCAACTGGAACAAACAGGAAGCGGCGCAGATACTCGGACTGTATCGCCCGACTTTGTACAGCAAGATGAAGAAGCACGAGATCCAGGACGGCAGCAAAACCGCCGCACGCCGGGTCGCGGCCGTGCAGTAATCCTCAGAATCCTCGGAGCCACCCCGTCCATTGGTCCGGTCGGCGTGCGCCTTGCAGCGACTCATCCTGAATGGACGTTCGTGTGCCTGCAGCTGCAACTTCATTTCTTGCCGGGGTAGGCGACGCGGCCCTCTTCGCGTCCAAGGCGCTGAGATCGGTGTGGACGCCGCCGTTCGAAGTCGGCGAGACAATTCGCCAGATCTACGAATTGGGGTTTCGATCGGCGCCGCTGATTGCCGTTTCAGGCATGGCCGTGGGCGTCGTGCTATCGATGCACACCCGCGCGTCGCTCGAAAGATTCGGCGCCGAATCGATGATTCCTGCCGGTCTCGCGATCGCGCTGGTACGAGAGACGGGACCGCTTACCGCGGGGCTGCTGTTGTCGGGCCGCATCGGCGCCGGCATTGGCGCCGAGCTTGGGGCGATGCGTGTGACCGAGCAGATCGATGCGCTTGAAGCGTCGGCCGTCGATGCCTTCCGCTACCTCGTCGTCACGCGCGTGATTGCCTGCGTCATCGCCCTGCCGATCCTGACGACCGTGATGAATTTTGCTGGAATGCTCGGTGGTTTTCTCGCCGAGATGACCGCCACTGGAATGCCGTTTCATCTGTACATGAAACGTGCCTTCTCGCTTGTCGGCGTCACCGATTACGTGCCGGCGACACTGAAAACGATGGTCTTCGGCTTCATCATTGCCACAACCGCGTCGTACCTCGGCTTCAACACTGAATCCGGCACCGAAGGCGTTGGACGCGCATCGACCAGGGCCGTCGTCCTTTCGTCAATTCTCATCATCGTTACCAACGTGGTCCTCGTGCGCTTCATCTTCTTCATTTTTCCGGAAGCAGCAGGCGGATGATGCAACCCGCTGCGGACCGATCTGCCATCCGGATGGATCACGTGACGAAGGTCTTCGGCACGCGAAAGATTCTCGACGATGTGACGTTTGGTGTGCCGGCGGGTGGCGGCTTCGTGATCATGGGAAGGAGCGGCACGGGCAAGAGCGTGACGCTACGCCACATGATCGGCTTGCTGCGGCCCGACAGCGGGCGTGTGTTCATTGGCGATGACGAGATCAGCGCGCTCAGTGGACCACCGTTGTCCGAGGTGCGGAAGAAGATGGGGTTTCTCTTTCAGAGTGCGGCGCTCTTCGATTCGATCTCGGTTGGCGAAAACGTCGCCTTCCCCATGCGTCGGCACACGCAGCTGCGCGACGCCGAGATCCGGGAACGCGCCAAACAGAAGTTGGCCGCAGTTGGACTCGAGCGCGACTACGACAAGATGCCGGGCGCGCTGTCCGGCGGTATGCGCAAGCGCGCAGGTCTCGCGCGCGCGCTGGCACTCGATCCCAGGATTCTCCTGGTCGACGAGCCCAGCGCTGGATTGGATCCGATTACCTCGGAAGAAATCGACGCGCTCCTGGTCGATACGAAAAAAAAGGGAGGTGCCACGCTGGTTGTGGTCACGCACAACATGCTGAGCGCGAGGCGCCTCGGCGATCAATTGCTCATGCTGCACGAAGGACGCGCCATTGCGCATGGCACCCCGGAGCAACTCGACGAGCATCCCAGCGATCTCGTCCGCGCGTTCATGACGTCACAGCACGCCGGGTAGATCCATGAATCGATACGCTGCTGCCGTCGGCGCCTTCGTCATTATCGGCGTGTTGCTCTTTGGTGTCGGCCTTTTTCTGATCGGCGACCGTCGCATGCTTTTCGATCGTTCGATCGAGATCTATGCAGAATTTGCAAACATCGCCGGGCTCGAAGAGGGGGCAAAAGTGCGGGTGGGCGGAATGGACGCCGGCGAAGTGGCATCGATCCATGTACCGGCCAACCCTTCTGCGCGGTTTCGCGTCAAGCTCCGCGTCCGTGAAGATTTGCATCAACTCTTGCGGGTCGACTCGGTTGCCACGATCCAGACGGACGGACTCGTCGGCAACAAATTCATCCAGATTGAACCAGGCACTGATCAGGCGCAGGTCGTCCCCGCCCTCGGCACAATTCAAAGCCGGGAAGCATTCGACCTGGCAGCAATGCTCGAGCGGATGAGCGATACGGTGGACTTGATTCGGACGACGATCGTGGATCTCAAGTCGGGTCTCGATACCGCACTGGTGTCGGTGACCGATACGGCCAACGACGCACAGGATCTCATGAACGATATCGGGTCAGAGGCCCGCGAGATCATGGCTTCGACGCAAAAGGTCACTCGCAATCTGAACGTGATCGTGGCCGGTGTCCGCGAGGGCAAAGGGACGGTGGGAAAGCTGGTGACTGATGACTCGTTGTACGACACCGTCAAAAAGATTTCCGCGGATGCGGCGCAGGCGGTCGCCAGTCTGCGCGAGGCGAGTGAACAGGCGAAAGCCGCGGTTGCCGACCTCCGGGGAGACAATGGCCCTCTCAAGGGAGTGACCGGTGATTTCCAGCAAACGCTTGCCTCGGCCAGAGATGCGATGCAGGACCTGGAGGAGAACACTGAGGCTCTGAAACACAATTTCCTGTTCCGCGGGTACTTCAACCGCCGCGGGTATTTCGATCTCGACGAACTGAGTGTCGATCAGTATCGTCAGGGAGTACTCGAAACAAAGGAACGCCGGGCACTGCGGATCTGGGTTCGCGCGGCAGTCCTCTTCGAGACCGACGCGAAGGGCAACGAGCGATTGACTGCCGACGGACAGGCTCGGCTCGATTCGGCAATGTCGCAGTTTGTGCGATACCCACGAAACAGCCCGTTTGTGGTCGAAGGGTATGCCGCGGGCTCGACAAATGATGAGAGGTTTCTCGCGAGCCGACGTCGCTGCCAGCTCGTGCGAGACTATCTGGTCGCGAAGTTCGCTCTCGATCCGGCATTTGTCGCATCGATGCCGATGGGGCAGGAATCCTCCGACAGCCCCGATGGAAATCGCTGGGACGGAGTGGCGCTCACGCTGTTCGTTCCGACGTCAGCCATGTAAGGATTCGTGGGGGGAACGGTGGATTTCCACCGAAAATTGAACCCCGGCCGTGGGCCAGCTGTGGCATGTCATTTGATAGATCAAAAGTGGGTTGTCGAATGTACAACCTGGCACGCGAGTGCAAGGAGGAAACGTGGATGAGCGATCGCGAGTCTTGATGGCGACCTGCCTGGGAGCCGTGCTTGGCGGTGTCTGGGGCTGGCTGTATTTGACGGAAGGCGGCCGGCGCGTACGCGATCAGATTGAGCCAAAGCTCGACGATGTAATGCGCGAGCTCACGCGTGTGCGTGGCACAGTCGAAAAAGCGCGCAATGTCGCCAACGAAGGATGGCGGTCGCTAAACGACGTGACCGGCGGTGGATCCCAGGGACGCTGGTCAGCGTAGGGAGGATCGATGGGGAACCTCGACACAACGAACATTCTCCTTGGCATCATGGCCGGAGTCAGCGTGTTGGAAGCGCTCTTGCTGATTGCCATCGGCGTCGGCGGGTTCATGCTTTACCGCCGCGTCATGAAGCTAGTGGAGGACCTCGAAACGCGACAGATTGCGCCGCTGCGGGAAAAGGCGGATGCGATTCTCGCTGATGTCAAGACAGTGACGGCACGCGTCAGTCAACAGACCGAGCGTGTCGATCATGCAATCTCGGGCACGATACATCGGGTGGATGAGACGGCGGATCGCGTGAAAGGGTCCGTTCGGGACAAGGTCAATCAGGCCATCGGCGTGTTACGAGGCATACGCGCGGTGATCACCTCGGTGATTAGTAGTGAGGGGGAGCACGAGCAGCCGATCTCGGCTGCCGGACGCGTGTAACACGGATGGTGACCGCCGGCGGGATGCCGGCAGATCAGAAAACTGCGAACAGGAGGGTGCATGGCGTACGAATATGATCGCTTCGAACGGGAAGACGGCGGCGGATCGTTCCTGATGGGTCTGTTGGCGGGCACGGTGCTCGGCGCGGGCCTCGGAATGCTCTTCGCACCAAAGACCGGATCCGAGCTTCGAAGCCAGTTGGGCGAACAGGCGGGGCGGATCCGGAATCAGGCCAACGACACGTATCAGCAGGCCTCGGATAAGGTGAGCCAGATGGTCGACCGCGGCCGTGAGGCTTACGAGCGCGCCCGTTCCGGCGGCGGCATGGGCAGCAACACCGGATCGACCGGCCCCGGCACACCGTCATCGTCGACCACCGGAACTCAGACCGGCTCGATGTCGGGCGTCGGCACCGGCTACTCGACCAATCGCGGTTAGCGTCCATCGGCGTCGCTCGGAACACTCTGAGCGTTCGTCGAAGGGCAGCGCGAGGCAGACCCCGGTGCGACGTTCCACGTCGCACCGCGGGGTCGCGTTCCCAGGTCCTGCCGTCTCAAAGTCCAACCATATGACCCAATCCTCTGCGGAAAAATTTGCGAACGTTGTGATCGGAGCTGCCGCGGTCGGCGCTGCGTTTTACGTGCTGAAAACGCCACGCCTCCGGACGCTTGCGTGGCAATTGAGTCTCGCGGCGCTCACGAGCACACTGCCGGCCTGGATCAATCAAGAGATCCGCGCCGGATGGGAAGCGTCCGGTCAACGCTCATCCTCGCCGGCTCTTTCGTCCGCTCGTGCCTCGTAGGCCACGGGAGAAGTAAACGGCCGCGGGGCCGCGCTATGATGGCGCCGTGAGTGCGCGAGGGATGGGAGAGTCCGAGCCGGCCACTCGGCTTCCATGGGTGCGTCGCGCGGGGACGCGCGGCCTCGCCGAAATCCGTCTGACTGCCCTTGCTATCTGGCGAGGGGTGACGGGAATCTATAACAGCAACGACCTCACCTTCGCGTCGTCGATCGCCTACTATTCGCTCCTTTCGCTTTTCCCCTTCTTCCTGTTGGTGCTCGCGATTCTCGCCAGCGTGACCGACAACGACATCGATCGCGCATCAGTGCTCGAGTTCGTGCTTCGCTACTTTCCCCGCCAGTTCGAGTTCGTAAACGCTCAGCTGAAGGCGATGCAGTCTGCGTCAGTCAGGCTTGGCGTGTTTGGCAGCGTGCTCATGGTGTGGGCTGCCATGGGTGTCTTTGGCGCGATTACTTCCGCTGTCAATCACGCGTGGGGTGTCGAGAAACAGCCAAGCTATCTCAAGCACAAACTGATCTCGTTCATCATGCTCGTCGCCGCAAGCCTGCTGCTGTTGATGGCACTCCTGCTCGTCAGCGCGATCAACGTTGCCGAGGCGCATTGGTTTGCCGTGATCATGACGCGCGCTCCGGGCCTGCTCGTTCTTCAAGGATGGGCGATCAAATCGGCGAGCACAGTCATTTTCATCGCCCTTGTTGGGCTGATCTTTTATTTCGTCCCTAATGCCGCGGTACGGTTTCGCGATGTGTGGGTCGGCGCTATTCTGACAGGTGTGCTGTGGCGCGTCGCGCTCGCCGGGTTTTCACGATACGTTCGTGACTTGAACCGGTTCAGCGTTCATGGCTCGATCGCCGCGGTGGTTGTCTTCCTCGTCTGGGTCTACATTTCCGCCGTGATTCTCCTCTACGGCGTCGAGGTGACCGCAGCCTATGCGCGCCTGCGCCGCAGGCGTCCAGAGGAGATCCCCGCCGCGCCGACGCCGAGAACGACGCTGTAGAGCTCCGGAAACTGGAGCTAGAAGTTCTGAGTACATGGCGGGGCAGGGAGGTCTTTCGACTCTCCCTGCAGCCAGGCAGGAAGTTATTGGTAGGGCGGATGCTCCAGCGGAACACCGGAGCGGCTGGCCGGGCCGCTGTAGCCGCCCGACACCCTCTATACAGCAACGGCGGTGCCAGCGTGAGATTAGGAAAGGTGCGGTATTTTGCGGGGTTTTCGCGCCGGAATGTGCATGAAACTCGACCGTTGCGGCGGTCGAGTTGGAAGCGGATCACCCTCTACATGGGCGCGCGTGTGTAGCGTGCGACACAGTAACTCGTCGTGTGATACGGCAGGGCTCTATGGAGCGGTGTTCGCGGGAGGATCGGAGCGATGCGCGGGCGGGGACCAACGCGGCGGGTCGCGGCGCGACATCAACCAGTAATTGCATAGCGAGGCAGCGCCGAGACTGATCCAGGCTCCGCCAATACCCAGCCCGATATTGGGTACTCCGGCCGCCACGCCAATCACAAATATCAATCCCAGACCGAAGCCGATGAGAAGCACGCCGGCGGTCCGATATCGCTGGCCCCGATGGTCGTCCTTGGAGCCGTCAACACCGGTTGCCGCTTCAAACGCCGCCGGATTTGTTTCCGGCGGGGGCACCACGCCACGTTCGATCATGGCCAAACGTTCGCGATGGTCCATTTCGCGCATTTTCCGTCGATTGTTCATCGCGGCGACCATCAAGACGACGCCGGCCACGATGGTCATGACGATGAGAATTACCAGTGCAAAGTGCTGCATTTTCGGTCTCTCCTGCGACCCCACCGCGGCTCGTTAGCTCCCGAGCTTCATCGAAGGGGGCGATTGGCACAATTAGACCGGCGGGCACTGCGAATTGTTTCAGCCCGCGCCCTTCGACCGGCTCAGGGCAGGCCTGAAACAAATCTGCCGCATTACGACTCTAATAGGGTTGGCGAATGGCCGACTTCGACGAAGAGGCGCTCATCGAGCGGTGTCGGACCGGCGATGACATCGCTTTCGGCGAACTCGTCGAGCGGTACAAACACCTCGTTTACGGCATGGTCTGGCGGCTGACGACCGATCGCTCGCGAACCGACGATCTGGCGCAGGAGGTATTCCTGAAGATCTACCGTGGCCTTCCATATTTCCGTGGTGAGGCCCGGCTGTCGACGTGGATCTTCCGAATCGTGTCGAACGTCTGTGCGCAGGATCGCAGCCAGGCCCGAGATGTGAAGCCGGCTGTATCAGTGCGTGAACCGGGAGCAAACGACACGGCGTTCGCCGATCTCGAGCTCCGCGATCGACTCGACAAAGCGATCGCGCAGCTTCCTGAGAACTATCGACTGCTGATTGCGGCGCACTATCTCCAGGGCGTCCAGTACGAGGCATTGGCGGAAGCGCTCGATATCCCGATTGGCACGGTCAAAACGCATTTGTATCGCGCGAAGCGGCGTTTACGGGAACTCCTTCAATGATGTGCAGGGAAGTCGCCGACCTGATTGAGCCGATTGCGGCCGAGGAACTCGAGCCGACACCCGAGGTGCGTGCGCATTTCGAGACGTGTCCATCGTGCGCACTCATGCTCGCGACCGCGCGCCGCCTTGAAGCCACGCTTGTGGCGTATCAACCGCCACCCGTCCCCGATCGCTTCGTTGCCGCGGTGCTTCAGCGGGTCCGTCGCGAACGATGGCGAATGGAACGCAAGGTCGATTTTTTGTTCAATGCGGCCATCGCGGTGGCGCTGCTTATTGTCGTGAGTGGCGTGCTTGCGCTCGTCGACGTCGGCGGCGTGCTGTCGGCGTCTTCTGATGCATGGGCCGGCTTGTCAGCGATGAGCACCCAGGTCGCGCGACAGATGGCGCCGGTGGTGACGACCTACATCGCGGCTGCAGGTCTCCTCCTCACCGCGCTTGGCATGTGGTGGTGGGCTGAAAGAATCCCTAATCACTAATCGCTCATCGTGAATCGCGAAATCACTCATCGCAAATCCTTGAATCCTTGAATCCTCGAATCCTTGAATCCTCGAATCCTCGAATCGGCCGGATCGCGGATCGCCGGACAACGGATCGCGGAAGAGTTCAGAGGAGCATCGCCAAATTCTCTCGTCGCCGCGCAAAGATACGTCGAGCAGGGATGAACAACAGCTTTCCGATCCCATAGCTCACGATGCACCAGAACATCATCAGAATCGGCACGAGCGTCGTGCTGTGCATCCAGGCGGAAGCCGCGAACGCGATCAATACTGCCGGTAGTATCGAAACGATGAAGCTGATCATCCCGAGCAGGGCCGCCAGTCCGTGAGCGTTGCTGCCGCGCCCGATGCTGTTGAGATCGACGACGCGTGGAAACAATGCTGACAGGATAGCGGCGGCCGGCGCGACGAGAAAGTAAGTTGAAAGCAGCGCCAGCGGAATGGCAAGCCAGAGCGCCGGCGATCCTCCGGGTAGTAGCGAGACCGCCACCAGGACCGAGAGTGAAATGGGCAACGCCGCAATCAGACCGTTTCCCACTGCCTTCCCCGCCAGGTAATCGCGATCGCTCAATGGCGACAGCAGGGCCAGGGTAAGTCCGGCGTTGTCGACCGCGAACTGGTTCATCGCGACCGGCAGGACCGCAAGGAGACCCACGAACGACGCGAACCCGGCGATCGACAGTCCGGTATTGAATGTGAACGGACTGGAATCGAAATTCCCTATCGAGTTTCGCGAGACAAACGCGAATATTCCGGTGACCACAACCGGCGACAAGACGATCGAACGGCCGCGGGGAGTGCGTAGAGCGAGCCGCAGCTGCGCCAGCGCGACGGCGGACGCCCCCGAGGACAGTCCTGGCAACGTCCGGCCCCAGGCCGCGCGCGTCGGTACGGCCCGCCGCGCGCCCGTCGAGCCCGGCGACGCCAGGACCTTGGCGAACGCCGCCATGCCAATGGCGTGAACGATCAACGCCGCCGCGAGGAGCGCGACCAGGCTGCCGCCCGCCGCCATCAGATCGGCGGATGCCGCACTGCGTGTCGATCGCGCGTAGGCCTCGGGCGGATATACGGCGAACGCGCGCACACTGGTGTCTTTGACCCAATCCGGCACTTGAGAGGCGATCGCAGACGGCCGCCGGTCGGCACCGGGTACATGTCGAAGACCATTCAGCAGGCCCGGGAGCATGCTTGCGGCGGGAATGATCACGATGAACAGCAACGCCAACAGTTCACCGCGGCGCCGATCGCGCACCAGCAGATGGAGCACGCTCGTTGCGAGTGACGTCAGACCAACGATGACGAGCACCAGTAGCACGCCCGCGACAAGCGACAGCAGCGCCGCGACGAACGAGGCACCGATCAGGAGGCCGACTGGGACGAACAGCACGATCGGCAACATCAGGACAACCCACAGGTCACCAAAGGCCGACGATGTTTGCGCGATGTAGAGTGTGCCCCGAGGAATTGGCAGCAGAAGCAATCGAACCGGGTTGGTGCGGTCGGCTGCCGGCAACAGTAGCGGACCAAAAATCGACACAATCGGAACGATCAGGAGCAGGTAGCGAGCCGCTTCAAAGAAGAGCGAGTGCTGATTGCCCCGCGCGAGTGCAATTCCGCTTGCGGTCGCCGCAGCCGCGAGGATCAGCGCGGACGGGACGATGAGCACGGCCGCCATGATTGGGCCGAGCTTCTCGATCGCGATGGAGAACCGCTCGACGGTATCGCGGGCCCCGGTTTTCTCGAGCGAATTGATCAGCATGCGCCAGCGCAGCCACGCGAACGCGCGCAGAATGTTCAGCATGTCGCGCTAGATCCAGTCGAGCGCGTGCGACTTCGCTTCACCGCCGACCAGCTCGATGAACAATTCCTCGAGCGTCTTGCCACTGTCGGCGCCGGATCGCAGATCGTCGATATGTCCCTGGGCGACCAGTTTTCCGTGAGCGATGACCCCAATGTGTGTGGACAATCGCTCGACGATCTCGAGAATGTGCGAGGTCAGAAAGATCGTTCCGCCGCGCGACACAAACGACAACAGCAGATCCTTGATCTGCCGCGAAGCGACCGCGTCGATGCCTTCGAACGGCTCATCGAGGAACAGCAGTTTCGGCGCAGGCAGTAGAGCGGCCGCGAGCGACAATTTCTTTCGCATCCCGTGAGAAAAATCAGTCACGAGCGTCGTGCCGGCGTCCTTCAGATCCATCAGATCGAGCAGATCCGCCGACCGCTGTTTCGCGGTCGACGGATCGATGCCGTGCACCTGCGCCACGAAGTTCAACGTTTCCTCGGCCGTCAACCGATCGAAGAGGGCCAGGTCTTCAGGGACGACGCCCGTGCGGCGTTTGACCGCGACTGAATCAGCTAGCGGATCAACGCCGAGAATCATCATCGTCCCCGCGGTCGGGCGAAGCAGACCAGTGAGGCACTTGATGGTGGTCGACTTGCCGGCGCCGTTCGGTCCGAGAAATCCATAAAAGCTGCCGGACGGAACCGCGAGGTCGATTCCATCGACGGCGCGGAAGTTGCCGAAGGTTCGAGTGAGGCCCGTGGTCTGGACAGCTAGGTCGCCGTGCATGGGCAATGATTGTATGTCGATGCTCGCCGATGGCAGAGCGATTGATTAACAGGCGAGACGAAGAATCGTCTCGACGAACGGACCAACGTCGTCGATCTTTCTGGCGGTGATGATGCCGCGATCCTCGGCGACTGGCCGGTCGACGTAGAGTCCGCCCGCGTTCGTGACGTCGATGGCAATCGAGGGCCAGCAGGTGATCGTTCGGCCGCTGATCACGTTGGCGGAGATGAGCACCTGTGGGCCGTGTCCGACCGCGCCGACTGGAATGTTCGCGGCAAGGGCATCGCGGATGAGATCGAGGATGGCATGCCGCAGGCGCAGCCGATCGGGTGAATATCCTCCTGGAATCACCAGCGCTGAAAACGCCGCCGCACGCGTTCCGCGCACCGCCATGTCGCAGGCTGTGTCGACTCGGCCACGTCGTCCTGAGTAAAGGCGGCCGGTAAACGGCGCCAGGATAATCACTCGCGCTGCGGCTTTTTCGAACTGCTCCGACATCGCGGAAAACTCATCGTCGTCGAAGCCCTCATCAATTAGCACACCGATGCGAAGCTGGGCAGAAGGCATCGCAGGATTCTATCGCTTGGCGAGCGGGGCGCCGCGGAGAAGGGCGCGCTTGGCCGCTGTAGCCCCGGGGCGAAGGCGGGTGGTACGATGAGGAGATGAGAACGCTCCTGATCAGCGGAGGAGACACGGCCGCTCCCGATCCGCTCGTCGATCTGCTCACCCGCGGCAGCACATCGCTCGAACAGCGGCGCGCGGCGGACGTGGCACGCGCCGGGTCACTGTTGGATGCCGATCGCGTCGTGTTCTGGTCTGCCGGCGATGATCCAACGGTTGCAGAAGTGGCTGAGCGCTATCGCCGCGCAGAGCGAGCCGAAAAGCGCGAGGCAATTGTCTTCGTCACAGCTGCTCGAGCCAACCCGACGCCGACCCTTCCCAACACGGAGACGTACGTCTGGCCACAGGATCGCGATCGGCTGATGATGGCGTTCCTGACGGGCGCATGAATCGACTGGCGCGCGAGCGTAGTCCGTATCTGCTCCAGCACGCAGCAAATCCTGTTGACTGGTATGCGTGGGGCGACGAGGCGTTTGACCGCGCCCGCCGCGAGGACAAGCCGATATTCCTGTCGATCGGGTACTCGACGTGTCACTGGTGCCACGTGATGGAGCACGAGTCCTTCGAGAACCCGGCCATCGCCGAGCTCCTGAACACCGATTTCGTGTCGATCAAGGTCGACCGCGAAGAGCGTCCTGATGTCGATCGCGTCTACATGTCCTTCGTTCAGGCCACGACCGGGTCAGGTGGCTGGCCCATGACGGTGTTTCTGACGCCTGAATTGAAGCCGTTTTTCGGAGGAACGTATTTTCCGCCGGCGTCGAAATGGGGACGTCCCGGATTCTCCGATCTACTCGGTGAACTGGCGCGCGTCTGGAAACACGATCGCACGCGTGTCGAGGAGGCCGCAGCAGAACTGCTCCAGAGATTGCGAGCCGTGACGGCGACCGATGGATCGTCGCGAGCTGAATCCGAGCTTGCCTCGACCGATGCGCTTGATGTCGCGATCGATCAGTTCTACCGATCGTTCGACCGACGCCGTGGCGGCTTCGGCGATGCACCGAAGTTTCCCAGGCCTTCTGAGTTGCTCTTTCTGCTTCGGGAGCACTCGCGTCGCGGCAACGACGACGTGCGCTCGTCCTACGCGCTGCAGATGGCAACCGAGACGCTTCGCGCCATGGCGTTGGGGGGCATGCGCGATCACATAGGCGGCGGCTTTCATCGATACTCAGTTGACGGCGACTGGCGCGTTCCGCACTTCGAGAAGATGCTATACGACCAGTCGCAATTGGTTCTGGCGTATCTCGAGGCAGGCCAGGCGACCGGAGATGCATTCTATGCAACCGTCGCCGAAGACACGCTGGACTACGTCCGGCGTGAGATGACCGATCCCGAGGGAGGGTTTTACTCGGCCGAGGATGCCGACAGCATTCCGCCCGAGCACGCGAGTGATCCGGACGCACGGAAATCGGAAGGTGCGTTCTATATCTGGTCCGATCAGGAACTCGCGACGGTGTTGGCTGAGGACGTAGACGTAGCACGACGACGGTTTGGTATCGAAGCGGGTGGAAACGCGCCGCACGATCCGCAAGGTGAGTTTACCGGCAAGAACCTCCTCTACACAGCGCAGTCGATCGAAGAGATCTCGATCCGTAGTGGCGCGAGTGCCGACCAGGTCGTCGCCGCACTCGGGCGAGTCCGTCAGCGACTGATGAGCGTCCGATCAACGCGCCCACGCCCTCACCTCGATGACAAGATCCTGACGGCGTGGAACGGCCTGATGATCGCCGCTTTCTCCCGCGCCGCACGCGTGCTGGTCGATCGCCCAGCGTCTTCTGAGTATCTCGACTGCGCTGTGCGCGCGGCTTCGTTTATCAGAGCGAAGCTGTGGACGGATGCCGGATTACTTCGACGATATCGCGACGGCGAATCCGCGATCTCCGGGTACGCGGAGGACTACGGGTATTTGATCTGGGGGCTGCTCGAACTATTTCAGTCGAGCGGCAACGCAGAGTGGCTCGAATGGGCGATCGCGCTTCAAAGCGACCAGGACAAGAAATTCTGGGACGACAGTGAAGCCGGATGGTTCAGTACGACCGGCGATGATCCGACGGTGCTATTGCGGTTGAAAGAGGACTACGATGGCGCTGAGCCGGCCGCCAGTTCTATCTCTGCGCTCAATACCCTGACGATCGCGAACCTGACCGGTGACGAGCGAATGCGGCAGCGCGCGGAACAGACGATGGCTCGTCTCGGTCCTCGCATCGGCGCCGCCGCGCGTTCCATTCCGATGATGTTATGCGCGCTCTCTGCCTGGCATGCGGGCTACTCTCAAGTCGTGATAGTTGGCGACGGTGATGCCGCTCGCGGCTTGAGCGTAGAACTCGCGCGCCACTATCTTCCGTTCGCGCTGGTGATTCCGGTTGCGTCAACTGGGCGGCGCGAGCATCTGTCGGCGTTACTGCCGTTTACGGCAGCCATGACTCCTCGTGATGGCGCCGCAGCGTATGTGTGCCGCAACTTTACGTGCCGTCAACCCGTCACGACGGCACCGGATCTCGCCGCAGAATTCGCGTGAACGGTGATAGGTTAAGGTCATGCACTACGACGTGGAAATCGTTCTTCGCGATCGCGATACAGCCATTGCCCAACGGCTCGAACACGATGGGAGCGATCCGTCCGACTGGACGGAACTCGATGTCGACGCCGTGTTGAAATCAATGCTCCTCGCCATCGATCGAGCGAAAAATCCCGGCACAAGCGAGCGTCATGTTGCGCTTCGTGGATTCAGTTGGATCGTCGAACCGACCGATGGGGGCGTCGTCATTGCCCTCGAGATCCCAATGGGGGCGGCGGTGGCCGGCCCGTTCGCTATTTCGCAGCAACGCCTCGATTTGCTCATTTCCCGTGCCATCGCGACCGCTGGTCCTGCCCGCCCGGTAATCCATTGAACCGGATTTCAGACTTTTCCGACCGCTTACAGATCCGCGCCGCAAAACCATAAAAACACGCGAAAAAACGCCATTTGGCGTAGAGTTGGTGGTGCCGACTCATCGGCACCGGGTTTGCCCGCTGTGGAGCAGTCCCGGCGTGTCGCTCCCTGGCGAACCATGAAGTTGCCTTATAAGATCCTGGTCCTCGACGACGATGACTCCGCCCTCGACGGCATCGTCGAAATGCTCCGCGAGATGGGCTATGTCGTGACCCCTGCGGCGACGTACGACTCCGCAAAGACGTTGCTGGCCGCCGAGACGTTTGACCTGCTCATCACCGATATCCGGCTTCGCGGTTTCAATGGACTGAATCTCGTCCGACAGGCCTATCGCGATCGGCCTGAGATGGGGCTGATCATCATCTCGGGCTACGAAGAGACGATGATGGAAGTGGAAGCCGGAAGATATGGCGCGCAGTTCGTTCGCAAGCCGATCAAGCCGGTCGAATTCCTGAAGACCGTCGCCAGATGTCTCGGCGACGTCCGGCGTCAGCGGCGCTGGCCACGCAAGCGGGTCGTTGGCGGCTTCCGCGTCACCGCAAATGGCCGTCCGGCAGCCGTCGTTGACGTGTGTTACGGCGGGCTGCGTCTCGAAGTCCCCGACGGCGGTTTGCTGCCGCCAACATTCGAGATCGAGATTTCAGGCATCGGTCTGCAGTTGCCGGTCGAAAGCGTGTGGTGCCATCCTGAGGCCGGTGGGGCGGTCATGTGTGGCGCAACGCTCACGACCGACAGCACTCCCGCGGCGCGCACCTGGCGGGCGATCGTCGATCGACTCAGTGCATAATGCGCGGATGCCGCGCACCATCGGCGTCTCCTTCCTCTTCGTTTTTGCCTTCGCTCTGCAGTTCAGCGGTCAAACGGCGGCGCCGTTTGCGCTCGAAGAGATGACCGTTGCCCAATTGCAGGAAGCGATGTCGGCCGGACGATATACGTCGCGACGTCTCATCGAGCTCTACGCTGCGCGGATTAATGCGGTCGATCGCAACGGTCCGACACTTCGATCGATCATCGAACTGAATCCCGACGCGCTGTCGATCGCCGATACGCTCGACGCTGAGCGAAAGGGCGGCCGCGTGCGCGGGCCACTGCACGGCATTCCGGTTCTGATCAAAGACAACATTGATACTGGCGATCGGATGATGACGACCGCTGGATCATTGGCACTGCAGGGCGTCCCCGCGCCGCGCGATGCGTTTATCGTGACGAAGCTGCGCGCTGCTGGTGCCGTGATCCTGGGCAAGACCAACCTGAGTGAATGGGCGAATTTCCGCTCGACCAAATCGACAAGTGGATGGAGCGCGCGCGGTGGTCAGGTGGCCAACCCCTACGCCCTCGATCGGAATCCGTGCGGATCGAGTTCGGGAACTGGTGCCGCGGTCGCGGCGAATCTGAGCGCTATTGGCGTCGGCACCGAAACCGACGGCTCGATCGTGTGTCCGTCGGGAGCCAATGCACTGGTCGGCATCAAGCCAACGATTGGGCTCGTGAGCCGCACCGGCATTATTCCCATCTCGCACACGCAAGACACGGCGGGTCCCATGACGCGGACCGTCGCGGACGCGGCAATCCTTCTGAGCGCCATGAGCGGCCCCGACCCGTCGGATGCTGCCACGGTCGGTTCGAAATCGAAATCCGCTGATTACTCAGCGGCGCTGAAAGCCGGCGGGCTTCGAGGCGCGCGCATCGGTGTCGCGCGGAAGCGCTTTTTTGGCTACAGCCCGGTGACCGACAAGCTGATTGAGCAGGCGATCGCTGACATGAAAGCGCAGGGCGCCGCGATCATCGATCCGGCCGACATTGCAACTGCCGACCGTCTCGACGACTGCGAGTTCGAGATCCTGCTGTACGAGTTCAAGGCGGATTTGAACAAGTATCTTGCCTCGCGCGGTGCGGCCGCGCCCGTGCACTCGCTGAAAGATCTTGTCGCGTTCAACATGCGCGAGCGTGACCGCGAAATGCCGTACTTCGAGCAGGAGATTTTCGTCAGAGCGGAGAAAAAGGGCTCATTGACCTCGCCAGCGTACCGCAAGGCCTTGACGACGTGTCGCATGCGATCGAGGACGCTTGGCATCGATGCCGTGATGACGAAGTTTCGCCTGGACGCGATCGTAGCGCCGACCGGCAGTCCGGCCTGGCCTATCGATCTCATCAACGGGGATCATTTTCTTGGTGCGAGTTCGACACCCGCAGCGGTCGCCGGTTATCCGAGCATTACCGTTCCCGCCGGGTTTGTACGCGGGCTACCCGTTGGTGTGTCGTTCATTGGCCGCGCGTGGAGCGAGGCAAAGCTCATAACTCTGGCGTACGCGTACGAGCAAGCGACAAAGCATCGCCAGCCGCCGACGTTTGCGCAGACGGTGAGGTAGGGCGCGGTCTTCAGACCGCGCCGCTCATCTCATCCAACGCTTGCCCGATTGCCGCCAGCCCTTTCCGCAGTGTCTCAGTCGGGCCACCAAATCCGATTCGCACATGCGCCGGCGCCTGGAAGAAGGCCCCCGGAACTACGGCGGTGTCCCGCGTCCTGAGCAGCCGGTCGGCGAATTCCATCGTGTCGGCAACGTGTTTGAGCCGGGGAAATACCACTGTGCCGCCGGATGGTGCCGATTCGAGATCAGTCCGTGACTCGAGAAAACTCTTCAGGAGCGGTCTGTTTGTCTCGAGCAGTGAGAGCGAACGCTGAACCAAACGCTCGAGATGATTGAAGGCCACAACGGCGAGCCGCTCTGCCACGATCGAGCCGGTTCCATCGACCACATCGCGCGTCCGTCGAATACGCTCGGCCACCTCTGCGGACGAAAGGATCCAGCCACAACGCAGTCCGGAAAGCCCGTACGATTTCGTCAGGCTGTTCGTGCACACGAACGGGTCGCCACGTCCGGCGAAGGTCCGCTCGACGTTTACTCCCCGCGGTGCGGCGGCCGCCGCCACATCGAGATAGACCTCGTCGACGAGAACGTAGGCGCCGTTGACGCGAGCGATGTCACCGATCTCGTCGATCGCCGCAGGGTCGGCAAGCACGCCGCTCGGGTTGTGCGGGTTGGTGATGATAATGATTCGCGTTTGCGGGGTCATTGCGCGTCTGACCCGATCCGGGTCGAGGCCGAATCCGCGCGCAAATTCTCGTTCGAATCGATTCACGCCCGCGCCGAGAAGACGGGGAGCCCCGAGCAGGGGATCGTATCCGGGCGTCTCGACGAGCACCTCATCGCCAGGTTCGAGCAGCGCCGCGAACGCAAGAAAGTTCGCGCCTGATGCTCCCTGTGCGGTGGTGACGCAGTTGGCGTCGACCCCGTATCGTGCCGCGATGGCCTCGAGAAGCGGCGCATATCCGTTTTCATTATGCCCCTCGAAGCTGATCGCTTCGCGGACCCCGGGGAGCTCGTCGATCGAACAGGCGCACATGTTGGAGCCGGCGAGATCGAGCCGCGCCGCCGGACGCATCTTCGCCCACTCCATGTAGGGAGCATGAAATCGAAGCGTGGTCATACAGTCGGATTCGGTGATGACGAGGTCGTCTTCGTCGCCTTCCTCTTTTGCGTCACGAACCAGTAGAAGAGCGGTATGCCCGCTGCAAGGAGCAGCGCGCCTCGCGACGCGCTTTCCGGATCCGCCCAGACCACGCTCAAGACGATCGCAGCGGCAGCCGCGACGAAGAGCACCGGTAGCAACGGATACCCAGGGGCGCGAAACGACAACGGTGAGCGCGAACTCAGTGGCACAGTATGCCGAAAGACGATGATCGTCGACACCGTCAGAGCGAAGAAGATCCAGTCAGCAAACACGACGTAGTTGAGCAGTTGCCCATAGCTGCCACTCAACGCCAGGATGCACGACCACGTCGTCTGCACCGCGATGGCGACCGCGGGCGTTCGGTAGGCCGGATGTAGTTTTGCGAGGGCGGGAAAAAACAGCCCGTCGGCAGCCATCGCGTAGTACACCCGCGTCGGGGCGAGAATCGCCAGATCGAGAAATCCAAATGTCGAGATGGCGATCGCTGCCGTGACGAATCGATCGCCGACCGATCCAAACATATGCCGTGCTGCGTCGGCAGCGGGCGTGCTGGTCGCGGCCAGTCCTTCAAGTCCGAGCGCGCGCAGATACACGACGTTCACCAGCACGTAGATCGCCACCACCGCGATCGTCCCGCCAATGATGCTGACCGGCAGCTGCCGGCCGGGATCGTGTACTTCTTCCGCGACGTAATTGGCGTTTTGCCATCCTCCATACGCGAAGAGAATCGGTACCAGGGCGGCACCAAACGCGACTGCACCAGACATCTCAGCGGTCGTAGCCGACTTGGCACCGGTGAACCAACCAGCTGCTGATGGCGCAAACAGGCCGAACGCGATCAGCACCGCGAGAGCACCGACTTTCAGGACGACGAGCACGTTCAGCACGCGGCTGCCGGGCTTCACGCCGAGAACATTGATGAGCGAGAGAACGACCAGTGCGGCGATGGCGAGCGGGATTGGTGAAAGATCGGGTTGTCCGACGAGCCGCAGCGTATAGGTCGCAAAGGCGATGGCCACTGCGGCGATGGCACCGGTCTCGATCACCGCGAGGAGTGCCCATCCGTAGAGGAAGCCCGCGAGCGGATGGATCGCGTCGCGCAGATACGCGTACTGACCGCCGACGCGAGGAAACACGGACCCAAGCTCCGCATAGCTCAGCGCACCAGCGAGCGCAATCGCTCCTCCCGCGATCCATGCGCCGAGGACGAGGGCGGAACTATCGAGACGTTGCGCGACGATGTATGGGTTGATGAAGATGCCCGAACCGATGATGCCGCCGATGACGATCATCGTGGCGTCGAATCGTCCGAGCGCGCGCTTGAATGTCACGGATACAGACGCTCGATTCGCCAGCCACTCGATTCGCGAATGTAGAGCACGCGGTCGTGCAATCGATCGGGTCGGCCATACCAGAATTCAATGCGTGAGGGGGCGAGGCGAAAGCCTCCCCAGAACGGCGGTCGTTGGACCACCTGTGCATCGAATCGCCGCTCAACTTCGCGATACTTTTCTTCGAGCGTCTCGCGCGAGGCAAGAACCTGACTCTGATCGGATGCCCAGGCGCCGAGCTGACTTCCTCGCGGGCGTGCCGCGAAATATGCATCGGATTCGTCGGCCGAAACGCGGCTGACCTGTCCCTCGATCCGGATTTGCTCGTCGAGCGACGCCCAGTAGAAACAGAGGGCAGCGTGCGGATTCTCGGTGAGCTCACGTCCCTTTCGGCTGTCGTAATTGGTGAAGAACACGAAGCCGCGAGCATCGGCGCCGCGCAGCAGGACGAGCCGCGCGGAAGGACGGCCGCTTGAATCAGCGGTTGCCAGGACGACCGGCGTGGTGTCGACCTGATGCGCCTGTGCGCGCTCGACGGCGTTAAGGAATTCGGTGATCGGATCGGCACTCGCCATTCGGCGATTATATGCGTTCGGTTTCAGGCAGTCCGGCCGCTGAGCGGTTGGACTCCTGCGTGGCTTGGATGCTGACCGCACGGTCGGGCGCGAGCCATCGCTGTCGCGCCTCGTCGCTCGAGAGCCGCTCAGATGTGTAGAAGCGCAGGAGCGCATCACGATCGAGCAGTTCCGGGCACGCCATCACCAGTGAAGAAGAGTCCCGGGCCTCCGGGTGGCGTCGCATGGCATCCTCGACAAGGTCCAACCACGCGATCGTCATCGTCACGTGAAACTTCTCCGGGGCTCCTTTGGCGGTAGCGAAACGTCGCAGGCCTTCGAACAGCTTCCGCTGTGTCTCCTCCCGTCCATGACGGGTGAGGTAGACGATCGTCAAGCGAACGTGATCGGCGTGCGGGAACGCGGGCAGCGTAGCGGCCTCGAATCCTAAGACCAACTCGTCGTCTGTGAGCATCTGTTTCGGCGGAATTGTTGCGCCCGGCTGGGTGCGCAACCCAGAGCGGAATCGCTTACTTCTCAGCGGCGGCAATCACTTCGGCCAGCTCCCGGCTGACCTGGTCGTGTATGCGCCGTTCCTTCCATTGACGGACAGCTTTTCCAATATTGTCGGCCAGGTCAAGCAGATTGAGCCCGCAGCATTTCGCTCTCCACTCTGCTGACTGCCGCTGCAATGGAGTTAGCTCAAACTCTTTGCGAAGCTGGTCCACGACTGAGAGACCGAAGACGCGCGCGTCGACCGTCACTTTGAAAGTTGTAACCGGCTCGGGCATCCTGGCGTCGAACCTGAGGCTTTGCGAGGGCGTCCTGTTGAGGGCTACTTTTACGTGTTCGACGGAGTCGGGCGGGGCGGCCGGTTCCTGTGGCGTGGCTCCAGCGGAAACAGGCCAAAAAATCGCCACAAATGACAGCGCGAGGATGGTCTTCCGCAGGAAGTCCGTCACCTGAGAGTTAGACGGGCCGTGGCGCATTCTGGTCTTTTCCGCTGTTACCGTCTCGGCAGCAATGACTTCCTCATTTTAGCAACGACGGTGAAATTCGGATCGACGACGTTGGCAATTTCGTATTCGAGCGCCTGCCCCATGAAGGTGGAAGCCCCACGTTCCGAGAAGCCGTAGTCGGTCATCAACCAGCGCTGCATTTCCGCCGTGGCAATCTGGAACGCTTCGAGGAGGGGGCGCGCGCTGCCGAGCACCATGATGTGGGCGTCGGTTTCAAGTCGCGGCCACGCAATGGCTTTCTTCTTCACCAGTGTAACCGTGAACTCGACGTCCATCGATGTTTCGACGCCCGTGCCCGCAGCCTCCGCTTCGCCCATGCGCGCGTGTCCATCACCAAGAAAGAGGAGAGCACCCGGTTCGTTCACGGGCAGCATCAACCTGACTCCCGCGGTCATCCCGGCATAGTCCATGTTGCCGCCGAACGCACCCGGAGTAATTGCCGCGATGGCCTCTTTGCGGGATGGCGCAACCGCGATGCAGCCGAGCATCGGCTTCAGCGGCAGTTCCAGATGCGACGGTGTGATGTCACTCGAGTCGAGCGACACGATTCCCTTCGCTTTGTCGATGTTCCAGATCACCCGCCTGGTCTCACGATCCGTTCGCGCCGCGATCGCTTGCGGCGTCGTCGCGTACGGCGCGAGCAGACTGCCGGAATATCCTGTCGCCCGATTCGTTTCGATCTTTTCGATCGTGACGACGAGCATGTCTTCCGGCTCCGCGCCTTCAATGTAGAAGGGACCGGTCTGCGGATTGCCGCCAGGGGAAACTGATTTGTTGTCCCAATCGGTGCCCGCAGCATCGATTGTTTTCGTGATGACGCGGTCGCCCGGTTTGATCCGCAGCGCCGGGGGATGGGCAAACGAGTAGGTCGTGTAGAACGTCGCCGGTATGAATCGATGCGTTTGCGGTGTTTGAGGTGTTGCCGTCGTCGCGCACAGCGCGGCCGTGATACCGGCGACGACGGCCCCAGCCGCGAGTTTCATCGTTCGATCAAAACGTTGCGCAACGTTCTACTGAGTGATAAAGCCCTTTACCGTCGGGGGGAATGGTTTGTGATCCAAAACGACGTCGAGCTTCGCCTCACCGCTTCCGCCCTGTTCGATCTTCATCGTTAACGAGACCGAATACTTTACGCCGTCCACGTAGCAGACGGTGCCGCCGAATGCGATACGACCGGCGAGAGTGCGGCGAAGCGTGTTAATCGACCAGCTACCGCCTATGATGGTCGCGCATTCACCAGAAGCCGTCGGCAAATCCGTATGCTTGATCGCGCCAATTGCGAGGCCGACTGCCGGCCGCTCGTCGATCTGTCCAGCAAATCCGGCGGCGAAGATCGCCGCGCCACAAACGGCCTGTTCGCATAATTCGCGGCCGCTGATCGCTCCGCCGAGTGATGTATCGGTCTGCGCAAGAATTGGGGTTGCGGACGCCAGCGTCAACACGAGCGCGAGAATGACGTACCGAACGACACCGAAACGCATTGAGACCTCCTCTTGAGTGATGAGTAACTTAGATGGACTCAATGGCTCAGGTCAAGGCAGAGGCGCGGAGCGGAGGAGCGTTTAGCTGACGCACCGGCATTTGCATCGCTGGCTGCGGGAGGTGCTGGAATGCGTAATAAGGATCGCGACATGGGCAACACGGACATGGGTTCGCGCGAAGACCGCGAGTGGAGCGGCAACATCGGATCGGACTCATCGGACCGCGACGATCGCATGCGCAACCAGGAAGACGAGTACTCTCCCGATATAGACGAGGAAGAAGAGGATCTGCAGGAGCGGCAGCGGCAGGGTAACCTGGGTAACGAACGAGTGCGACAGAGCGAGCGGTAGACCCTGCCGGCTTTGAATGTGGTGAGCGGGAGCGCTGAGCTCCCGCTCTTTTTGTACGCGGACCTCGACAATCTGACAGAATCTAGATCCAGCCGGGGTGGCGGAACTGGCAGACGCTCAGGACTTAAAATCCTGTGGCCTTCGGGCCGTGCGGGTTCGATTCCCGCCCCCGGCAGATCACTTATCAGGACGGGACGACTGGCGAACCTGCCGTCCACCTTTACCGAAGTACCTGTCAATCAGTCCCCAGAGTACCAGCAGCGGCATCATCAACGCTGCCGCGTAGACTGCGACCGTCGCACCGCCAGGACCTGTCAGTAATGCGCCGATACGGTCGCGGAACGGGTCGTCATTGATTAAATAAGTCCACGTCGATCCCGGCGCCTTTATCCCGAGCGCCGCGAGGTCGATCTGGTTGTCACGCACGCGCACTTTTGTGAGAGCGGTTTCTACGGCCTCGTCGATCCGGTCATCGATATCCGAGAACGCCTTTATCACTTGAGTCGAGAACGACGTGAGCGGATCCTGGCCGCCGAGACGAACGAGATGGATCCCCTCGCGAAGGTCCGCGCAAAGCGTAAGGTGATCGCGCCAGGCCCTGTCGATCTCGAACAGCAGGACAACTCTTTCGGCGCGTGCCACCGCTACTTCCCCGACGGCGTCAACCAGCGACTGACGGCGATCGGAATGTCGCTGCCAGACGTCAGGGATTTCGCGCTCGTGCAGGACGTCCTGCCGCCGCTCCATCACGCGCCGATGCTGTTCATCGACCATGGCGGTGTATTTGGAGATCGTGCGGCGGATCTCGAAGTTCTGGCCTTCGATGATGCGTTGGGCTCTTGAGATCTCGCGGCGCACCAACGGGTTCTCGATCGGTGTGGTGCTCACGTCCGCGTGGAAGCGCGCCGGGATCAGATCTCTGATGCCGTAGCGGACGAGAAGGTCATCCTCGAGGCTGACGAAGAACCGTGATTCGCCGGGATCGCCCTGGCGGCCGGCTCGACCGCGAAGTTGCTGATCGACGCGGACGCTCTCGTGGCGATTCGTGCCGATCACATAGAGTCCGCCGAGGGCGACCACGCGGTCGCGATCGGCTTCATCACGGCCGCCGAGGCGGATGTCGGTGCCGCGGCCGGCCATGTTCGTGGAGATTGTGACTGCACCGGGAGCGCCCGCATCGGCAACGATCTGCGCCTCGGCTTCATCGTTCTTCGCATTCAGGACCTGACACGTGACGCCGGCAGCCCGCATGCGATCGGCAATCCGTTCCGATTCTTCGACGCTTGACGTGCCGACGAGCACCGGTCGCTGAGACTGATGGATTCGTCCAACTTCATCGACAAGTGCGCGTTCCTTCGCGTCGCGCTGAGCGAAGACGCGATCGGGGTGATCAACGCGAACCATCGGACGGTGCGTCGGGATGACGTCAACCTCGACGCCGTAGAACTGCTTGAGCTCGTCGGCCGCAGGTTGCGCCGTTCCGGTCATGCCGCTGAGACGCGGATAGAGTCCCAGAAAATGCTGCAGGGTCATTGACCCGAGAATGCGACCATGGGTCTTCGCCTCGAGCCCTTCCTTGGCTTCGAGCGCCGCTTGCAAGCCGTCGGGCCAGTGACGATCCTCCACGACGCGTCCGGTGAACTCGTCGACGATCGAGATCCGGCCATTGCGGACGATGTAGTCGACGTTGCGGTGGAGGAGCGCGTGGGCATGGAGCGCGCAGTTGATCTCGGTCAGCAGCCTGTAGTTGGCGTCGCTGTGCAGGCTGCCGCTTCCGAGCGTTTGCTCGACGTGCTCGATGCCAGACTCGGTCAGGTTGACGTCACGTCCGTGCTCGTCCATTGCGAAGTCCACGCCGGGCGTCAGCGATCGAACGAGTCGGGCGAAGTCGAACGCGTTCGATGCACCGACGTCGACGCTGCCGGCAATGACGAGCGGGATCCGCGCTTCGTCGATCATCAACGAGTCCGCTTCGTCGACGATGGCCGTGTGGAAAGAGCGATGCACGAGGTCTGACGGATCGAGGACGAGCAGATCGCGGAGGTGATCGAACCCGGCTTCTTTCGCGGTGACATACGTGAGATCGGCACGATAGCTGGCGCGCCGCTCGGCCGACGTCATGTCGTGGTCGACATAGGCAACCGACAGCCCGAGCGCGCGGTACACGGGACCCATCCACTCGGCATCCCGCCGGGCCAGGTAGTCGTTGAACGTGAGCACGTGCACGCCGCGGCCGGCTAGCGCCATGAGCGCGGCTGGCATGACGGCTGTCAGCGTCTTGCCCTCGCCGGTCTGCATCTCGACGACGGCGCCGTCGTCAAGTGCGAGGCCGGCCACGATCTGCACGTCGAACGGCCGTTGGCCGAGTGTTCGCGACGCGACCTCGCGTATCAATGCAAAAGCCAGGTTGCGATCGTCTGCGGTGGGGTTCCTCAACGCCACGGTGTCGCGCAGCTCGCGCCACCGATCACCGAGCGCGCGATCCGACTGGCTGGTGAGCGAGGGCTCGATCCGGTTGATCGCACCCAACCGGGTTTCGAATGCGCTCAAGTCGAACTGGATGGGGGACCCCTGTAACCGTCTGATTCGCTGTCGAAGTCCGATCGTGTTCCGTACACCGGCATCCGGACGGACAGATGCGTCGTCCATGGCACTCTCCTTCGCAAGAAAACAGGTTGGATGCTGCTTACGCGAACGAGAGGGCGGGTGGTGCTCGTGAGGGAAGAAGAGAGACGAGTGGGACCGGCTGCTCGGCAGCAAGCGGTCGGGCGAGCGCGAATCCGACGAGTGAGAGGTCCGGAAGGACTACCCACTGGGGGTCGACAATCGCGCCGTGGAGAGCGGGCGCTCCGGGGAGCAGACCTGCCAGCAGGACCGCAACGATGAGCAACCGAATCAGCGGCCGCGAGGGCTTCCGCATGGGCTCTGGAACATTCTACCGCTAGAACGCGATGATTCACCGCTCGTTCATCGCCTGCCCAGGAACCCATCGAGCTGCTTGATGAACGAGATTCTCCGCTCGATCGACACTTGCCGACCGGTCATGATCGCTGCGCCAGCATGTTCGTTGTAGCGGGTGAGCTTAATCGCCGCCTGAATCAGGTGGCTGGGGTCGAGGGCAAGACTTCTAAGTGTCATGACGGCGATGCCATCGCATCTGAGTTCCAGCTCCTGCAACCGTTCGTAGTCGTTCGCGTTCAACGCAATGTCGAACTCCTTCCAGAAGTACTCGTGGGCCAACTCGTGGGCGCCAATCGCCTCCAGCTCTCGCGGAGTGACCAGCGCCAGGGCCTGACGGGTAATGAGCAAGACGGCACGTTGATAGATGGCGACCAGGGCAGATCGCACATCCACGACCCTGATGTCGATCGCGCCGAGGCGGCCGTAGACATCGAATACCCGATCCAGAGCTGCGAGCTTTAGGCGCTCGGCTCTCGTCGGAACGAGCGCTCCTTCCGCCGGCAACGCTGCGAGGATCGCCGCCCGAACGTCCCGCGAGAGTGGGTCGGAGCCATTGCGCCGCCGGAACTCATCGAACCCGATAGACGAAATCTCTTCGATGAACGCCCGGGCACGTATCTCAGCCTGCGAAGCACCTGCGCGCTGATGTTCGCTGGCGGCACCAACGATTGCCGGGTTCGTCAGGCAGCAGCACAGCATCGATACGGTGATCCGCTTCATAGCACCGCCTTCGGGTGGCGGCGCTCGCGCCGCGTGCGCACCTGTAGCGCCCGCGATGACTCGGAGTCCTGTATTCCGTCTGAAACTTTTCGGTCTTCGCCTTAGCGGAAGATGTACGAAGGCTTAGCGCGTTCGAACTCGCAGATCCCGGCCAGGAAAAATCGATGTAGAGTACCAGCCGTTACCCCCATGGCCATCTACGAGTTCGGTCCGTTCCGGCTGGAACCGACGGAGCGGCTTCTGCGGCGCGGCCAACACGCCATCTCACTCAAGCCGAAGGCGTTCGATCTGCTGGTGATCCTGGTGGAACGCCACGGACGATTGGTGACCAAGGAACAGCTGATGGACGCCCTGTGGCGGGGAACCTCGGTCGAGGAAGGGAACCTGACGCACACGATATCGACCCTGCGTAAGGCGCTGGGCGATGGTCAGAATGGTGATCAGTTCATCGAGACTGTGCCCACACGCGGCTATCGCTTTGTCGCAGCGGTCCACGAGCAGCAAACGATGGGCGCGACAGCGTCGCCGCAAATCGCGGCCACCGTTGCGCCAGTGAGCCGGAGAGCCCGAAGGTGGCTGATCACGTCCGCAGTGATCGTGGCAATGGGCGCAAGCGCCGCGATTTGGTGGCGCATTGGACGATCGAAGGTGCAGGTCGCCCTTTCGGACTTCATCCTGACCCGGCTCACTGCCGATGTCTCGTTGACAGCCTATCCGACGATGTCGGCGGACGGAACTTGGGTTGCGTACGCCTCCGATCGTGGCGGTGACAACCTCGACATCTGGGTCCAGCAGATTGCGGGTGGCGCGGCGGTCAGGTTGACAAACGATCCGGCCGATGACTACGAGCCCACGTTTTCGCCCGACGGCACGCAGATCGCGTTCCGATCGAATCGTCACGGAGGCGGCATCTACATGGTGTCGGCGCTCGGCGGGGAAGCCAAGCTCATCGCGCCGGACGGCCGTCGGCCGCGATTCTCACCGGATGGGCGATGGCTCGCCTATTGGGTCGGCCACGAGCACCTGCCCGGCGACACATACGTCCTCCCGGTGGATGGGGGACAGCCGAAGAGGATCATCGTCGGCGATCCACAGCTCAAGACTCGCTCGCCGGCATGGTCGCCGGACGGCCAACGGTTGCTCGTCTCGAGTCGGACGGACTGGTGGATCGCGCCTCTCGACGGTGGCGCCGCGATCAAGACCGGCGCCGCGGACATTTTCCGCTCCGCCAAGCTGGTGGTGCCCGACGATGTGTCGTTCAACCCGCCGCCTGACGAGTGGACGCGCGACGGAGGCGAGGTGATTTTTTCCGCCGTTTCCGGCGACAGCCGGAATCTCTGGAAGGTGGCGATCAATCCTGAAACCGGGCGGGCGGCGGGCCCGCCGACGCGCTTCACCTTCGGTACGGAAGGGGAGCTTGAGGCGTCAAGCAGTGCCGGAGGCCGAACGGCTTTTGCGAGCGTATTGACATCTAGCAACATCTGGTGGCTTCCGATCGAGGCGAACAGCGGTAAGGTCATTGGAGATCTCCACCGCATTACGCAGGAAGCGCGGCGTTTGACTCGTCCCAACATTTCGGTGGACGGACGCATCCTTGTCTATCAGGAGGAGAATCGAAAGGGCTCGCTGCGCCTGCGCGATCTGAGAACGGTACTGAGACGAATGCACTCGATTCGGATCAGGATCGGAATGTGCCGGCCCTGACTGCTGATGGGAGCCGCGTGCTGTACGCAACGCGAGCAACGCGCTCGATTTACACCATCGCGGCGAGCGGCGGTGTGCCAACAACCATCTGCACGTCCTGCGGCCCGCCATTCACTGCCGTCGCCTACTCGCCGACCGGCGATCGCGTCGCATATGTCACGCCCGACGACGCCCCCGTCGTGATGCAGATTGACGTGATCAACAGGAGTGCGAAACGGATCGCGGCCGGCGTACATTCGCAGGCTCAAATAGACGGCGACCCGATGGGGATCGGCGAGATGCGGTATTCGTCAGACGACCGGTGGCTCGCATTTCACGCGTTAAACTCAACTGATCGCGGTATTTTCGTGATCGACACTACCCGAACCGATGGCGAAGCCGCGGAATGGATCCCGGCCACGAGCGAACCGTCCATGACGGATGCTCGCGTAGCCTGGTCACCCGATGCCAATCTTCTCTACTTCGTCTCCGGCCGCGACGGCTTCCGGTGTATCTGGGCGCAACGCCTGGAGGCCGAGACGAAGCGTCCCGTTGATCGACCCTTCTCCGTCTATCACTTCCATCAGACGACGCCGCGAATCAGCCACAATGCAGGGCGGGTCGGCCTCGCGGTCGCTCGCGACAAGATTGTCCTGGCGCTGGAGGAGATGCGCGGGAATGTCTGGATGGTCGAACCGCGTGTCGGCGCGAACGGCCAATCAGCGCGACATTAGGGGAGCGCTGGTCGAATTCCTTCAATCCAGTGGCCGCTCTCCCGCGAACACATTGAGATGTTGTGCCAGGTTCGGACTCGGTTCGAACCGAGTGTCGCGAGCCGCAGCCTGCAGGTTGCGCCCAAAAAAAATTATCCCTAACGATCGGTGCGGCCATTGATTTCGCTTGACAGGTTTCGGCGCGGCGGATTGGAAACGGTCGTGTCAGGCGCAGGAATGCGGCGTTAAGCGCATTAGAAACGGCTGGCGCCGCGATTTGGACCAGCCACTGGCCACCGGGCATCTCGCGCACGAGCTCGCGTATGAGGGCATCGTCGCCGGCCAGAAATGACGATGCTACAACGGAGTTATGAACCTCAACTCCGTTCGTTCGCTTTCAGATGAACAGCTGCTGCGAGATGTCGAAACGGCCGCTGCACACGAGCGCGAGGCCACAGCTCACTTGATCGTATTGCTCGCGGAGATGGACACGCGTCGACTGTACCTGCAGCAAGGTTATTCATCGTTGTTCGTGTACTGCACGCGCTGCCTGCGTCTCTCCGAGCACGCCGCCTACGGACGCATCGAGGCGGCGCGCGCGGCGAGAAAGTTCCCGCTCATTTTGGACCGCCTGGCGGATGGATCGATCACGCTGACGACCATTTGTCTGCTCTCGAATCACCTCACTGGCGACAATCATCAACGACTGCTGGATGGAGCCAGCCACAAGAGCAGACGCGAGGTGGAAGAACAAGTCGCGGCACTTCGGCCGATGAACGCGAGTCCTTCAGTGGTTCGCAAGCTGCCGCAGCCGAAACCGCTCACGAAGGATCCGGTGAGCGAATTGATCGTCGAGCCGGTGCCGACGCCGGTCGCCACGTCATCAACTCCGACAACAACAAACGCCGAACCGTGCATCGAACAGCCCCCCGGACCGCCAGCAGTCCGACCGCTTTCACCGGAACAATATAAGGTGCAATTCACCGTTGGCCCGGACACGCATCGGAAGCTGCGCTCACTTCAGGACCTGATGCGACACGTCGTGCCAGACGGTGACATCGCTGAAATCTTCGACCGCGCGATTACGCTGCTGCTTCGCAACGTCGAACGCCGGAAGTTTGCGGATGCCCAGCGGCCTCGCTTAACCGACGATGTTGCAAAGTCGACCGGCCGCCACGTACCCGCAGCAGTGAAACGCGCGGTGTGGGCACGCGATCAAGGTCAATGTGCGTTTGTGGGAAGCAGAGGACGATGCGGGGAACGCGGATTTCTCGAGTTCCACCATGTGATCCCTTTCGCGGATGGCGGCGCGACGGCGACAGAGAACCTGCAGCTGCGATGTCGGTCGCACAATACCTATGAGGCTCGTAAACATTTCGGTGTCTCGCTCCTATGCGACCCTTGATGAACTCGGTTCGAACCGAGTTCTGCCGAATGGCACAACACTCGTGCCCGGCGGCAGCATTGCTAATCTGACGACAGGTCGGGGGCGTCGGCTCTAGCGCATCCGCTCTCGCGCGAACCGCGCGGCTCCAGCTATGATTGCCAGCATGCCCGAACGCGCGTACCGCGCTGGCGACTCAATTGAAGATCACTGCCGCGCGTGCAAGCTGGATCGGCGGCACACGGTGATTGCCTCCGACGGCTCCGGACGGCCGATTCGCGTGGCATGCGGCTACTGCGGAAGTGAACACAACTATCGCGGTGGTCCGCGACTGGACGAACCGCGTGAGACCACACCGCGCGCTCGAACGGCACGGCCGGCGCGCGAGCCATTCCCTCTCGTCAGCGATCGTGAAAGGACGGCACCACCAGTGAGCCCCGATCAGACGGCCGGTATCGATTTCGAGTTGCTGCTACGGCGAATCATCCGCGAGGAAACGGGCCTGACGAGCGTTGCCCCGGCCGACAAATGGCGCGGCGGCGCGCTGGTGCTGCGCCCGGGCACGCCCGGTGTGCAGGAGAAGAGCTGGCCGATCGAATCGTTTTTCCACAAGGTTGTCATGCTGCGAAACCGGCTGCGGACGCTCGAGCAGCAGATCAATGCGACCGACATTCCTGAGGACGTAAAGGTCCGCCTGCAGGGTTACATTACGGGCTGTTATGGGTCGCTCACCAGCTTCAACATCCTGTTTGCCGACAGCGAAGATCAGTTCAAGGGGTCAGGCGACGACTAGTTCTCGTCGTCGAATCTCAAAAAGCAGCGCATCTCGTTCAATGGTTCGTTTACTCATCCACGGCTCGGCTGTCGTGATCGTCACTGCGATGCCTGCTGTTGCCAGAGCGCAGACGAGCGGCGCTCGCGGCAACAGTCGACCGGATTAGGTTTTTCCAGCTCGATGAGAGATACCGCACGATACGTACGCCGGACGGCGGACACATTTCCGTCACCGATGCCCCGACGACGTTCGTATGGGTCACGAGCGGTGGCCGCTCGAAATCCGTCGAAGACTATCTCGGCGCGCCTGAGGGGCTAAAGCAACTCGAGAGGCAAATCGACGGAACCTCGCGAACCAAGCGGTGGATTACGCTCGATGAAGTCACGCTCCGACAGATGCTCCGGGACGGATGGACGCCATCAGCACAAGAGCGTGCCGAGCTTCTACGAAAGGCGCCGCAGGACGACGACGTCGGCGTCATCAAAGCGCTGCTCGAAAACGGCGCCGATCCCAACGGGACCTCCGGGGCGACGAGCATGACGCCGTTGATGATGGTGCGATCAGCGGCAGCGGCGCGCACGCTGCTCGATGGCGGCGCGGATCCGTCAGTCAGAACGGAGCGCGGCGTAACGCCGCTCATGCAAGCGGCACATTTCGCTCCCGAGCTGACGGGGGTTCTGCTGAGGGCAGGTATTCCTGGGGATCAGCC
>DATJKH010000046.1:0-14652 GCA_035491715.1 Vicinamibacterales bacterium
GGCCGACGATTGACCAGGATGTAGTCAAAGAGATCGAATCCCGTGTGCGATCGGATGACTCGCAGATGATCGTCGAGCGTGTAGTGCTCGGTCTCTCCCGGTTCGGTCATCAGATTCGCGACATAGATCCGCACCGCATTGACGCCGTGAATGGTCGCAGCGACACCCTCAATCAACAGATTCGGCAGCACGCTCGTATACAGGCTGCCAGGTCCGATAACGATGCCATCGGCATTCACAAGCGCGGCGAGGGTCTCAGGCAGCGGCCGCGGACTAGGGTGAAGTGATAGGCGACGAACAGGAGAGACGTCGCCCACGATCTCTGTCTCTCCATTCACAGTCTTCCCTGATTCGAGTTCCGCGCGAAGCCGCACATCCTCGAGCGTTGAGGGAAGCACGCGGCCGCGCGAACCGATCATCGATCCGAGTTGCTCGATGGCGCGCGAGAAATCACCTGTCTGCTGAGCGAGCGCTGCCAGCAGAAGGTTGCCGACGGGGTGCCCGACAACTCCCGGACCTTCATTGAGTCGATGCTGAAGCAACTCCCTGAACCGCGAGTCGCGGTCGATCAAAGCAAGCAGACAATTTCGCGCGTCACCCGGCGGGAGAATTCCCAACTGTTGCCGAAGGAAGCCTGAGCTACCTCCGTCATCGGTCACAGTGACGATCCCGGTCACCGCGTACGGATCCTTTTCACTTTTCTCCGCGGCGAGTTCCGCGAGACCCTCGAGCACCGCTGGCAACCCGGTCCCGCCACCGAGTGCGACGATGTGTGGTGCGCGACCGCGCTCGTTCCGTTCGATCGCGCGCAGGACTCCGCGAGAATGCGGCGCCGCTTCGATATCCGTTGGCCGGCGAATCGGAAATGCCATCGACGATGTTCGGTGGCAACCGTCGTGCCGAGAAAGGGCGGCTCACATACAGTCGGCAAAGCCAAAAACAGAATCAACACGAACTAAAGTCTCCGCGAAGTCGGAATTCCGCTTCTTTAGCTCAGCGTGCAGCCGCGTGAAAACCTGATCCATAGGGTACTCGGAGCCAGTATCTCGATCGCGCCGCTGTAATCCCTTCAGATGATTAGATATCGCGTCTTTAGTCTCCCTTTTACTTGACATCCTCAGGTTGAGGCTGTGTAATCTTGGGTTTCCGCATTCGTCCTATGGAACTGCCGTCACTGCTTGGCGAGACCACCGCCATCCGCGCACTCAACGAAGAAATAACGTATGCGTCACGTTGTGACGCGAAGGTTCTCATCACCGGTGAAAGCGGCGTCGGCAAGGAAGTCGTCGCTCGTCTCATTCACGCCAACAGCACGCGCCGGCGTGCCCCGCTCATCACCGTCAATTGCGCGGCGCTTTCCGACACGCTCCTCGAGACGGAGCTTTTCGGACACGTGCGGGGCAGTTTCACTGGCGCGTATCGCGATCGGCAAGGAGCCTTGGAACTCGCGCATCGCGGCACCGTGTTCATGGACGAAGTCGGAGAGACCAGTCCGCGCATGCAGGGACTGCTACTGCGATTTCTCGAGGCCGGCGAAATCCAGCGCGTCGGGTCCGACGCGATTCAATCGCGCGTCGATGTCCGCGTGATCGCGGCGACCAACCGACAACTCGTCGACAGCGTTGCGGCGAAGACGTTTCGTGAGGATCTCTACTATCGGTTGAATGTCATTCACATCCGCGTGCCGTCGTTGCGCGAGCGCCGCGAAGACATTCCGACGTTTTTCGAATTCTTCCTCGACCAGTTCAGTCGTCAGTACGCGGTGAACAAGCCAACCGTGTCGCCGGCGACGCAGTCGCTGCTGTCGGAATATGCGTGGCCGGGAAACGTGCGGGAACTGAAGAACATCGTCGAACGGCTCGTCGTCCGGGCGACGGATAATCCGATCGAGCCTCGCGACCTGCCGCTCGAGGTTCTGCGTGGAACGTCCGCTGAGCAGCATCCGCACGCACCCGCGGCGACACCGACGGTCTCGAGTGCGCCCGCGCGCTCGGCAGCCGATGCGCTGTTCGAGCGCATGGTCAACGGGGGAGAGTCGTTCTGGTCGGCCGTGTATGCGCCGTTCATGTCGCGCGATCTCACGCGAGACGATGTGCGCGCGATTGTTCGGCGCGGGCTCGAACGAACAGGCGGGAACTATCGAGTGATGGTCGAACTGTTCAACATGCCGATTGACGACTACAAGCGGTTTCTCGGCGTACTACGGAAGTATCAGTGCCACATGCCGTTCCAGCAGTTTCGATCCGCGGCGGGCACCCGAACGACGCGCGAGGAAGCTGGAGAGGCGACGCAACCGATTGCGTGAACGTTGTCAATGTTCAATGTTGAATGACCAATGTTCAATGTGATCGCACATTGCGCATTGAACATTGCGCATTGAACATTCCAGAGTCAATGCCCATCCCCCGAATTTGCCTGTCGAAGGATCGCTAGCAGCTGCGCCCCGGTGACGGGTTTCACAACGTAGGTGGCGCCGACGTGCTCGGCTTCCGTCCGCAGCACCGGATCATCAAATCCCGAGAACACGACCAAGCGGATGTCGGGGTAGGTGTCTCTGCCGATGACGGCAAGTTGCAGACCGTTGAAGGCGCCAAGCCGCACGTCGGTGATCAACGCATCGAAGCGAGTTGTTTGCAGGACGCGCCGGGCTTCTTCAAAACTGCTGTAGGCGCGAACATCCTGGTCGGCTGCGAGAAACGATCGCTCCAGCGCCTCGAGGAGCGACGCATCATCGTCGACGATGAGAATCTTCTGGCGTGGGGCGGTCTCAGACATCGGCACTTCGCGCATGCATTCCCCGGACCGCTTGTCAATAGGTACTAAGACCGAGGAATAATAGTTTCGGAGGCGACGATTTCCGGGTATATGCCTCCCATTGAGGCTAACCCGTTGGCCGCCCGGACGCAATCTTAACCTTTGGGTGAACGGCGCCGTTATTGCACAGGTCTTAACGGTGACCGTCATGGGTATTCCAGACCCTAGACTTGAGAACTACCTGATCAGCAACGCGCACTCGCGTGCTGCCGAGCTCATCGCGTCGTTTGCTTCCGTTCAGCCCACCGAGAATCCCGAGATGGCGGCCCGGATCAGCGGGGTATTGGACGAGTACTGCACGTCTCTCCTGACGGACCTCCGGCGCGCGGTGGAGAGAATCGACGCTCCGGAGGCCGAGTGGCTGCGCGAGCACTATTTGCGACTGATCGTGGATTTTGCCACGGGCTTGCGCGACGCGATTGCGGATTCTGCGTCACGGCACGCTGCCGCGCAGGTCGTTCAGTGCAAGGTGCTCGAACACGAACGGAATCTTCGTGTTGCCCTGGATTCGCACGGTGGTTTGACCGCCACAGTGCCTGCTACAACTGCCGCGCAGCCGATTGAACCCAATGGCGTAAAAGTGTCGCCGAGCAACTAGTCGAGATCGTACCGAACTCAGTCGATCGAGATACTCCCCAGCTTACAAGGTGATACAACCTGCTCGGCCCCCGAGCTCGTATCGCTGGGCTACACTCACGAACGTGCTTCTGATTACGTCACCTCGATTCGAAGAGCACGTGACACCGCCGGGGCATCCGGAGCGGATGGAACGCGCCCACGTCTTCGATGCGGTTGCCGCGCGTTGGACTGGCATCGGTATCGCGTCGACGGCGCCGCGTCCCGCATCGCGCGACGAACTCATCCGCGTGCATTCCGCTGAATACCTCGACGCCGTTGCTCTGTGTTCAGGTCGCGCAGTGATGCTCGATCCAGACACGTTCACCTCGCCAGAAAGCGTGGAGATTGCTGCGCTCGCGGCGGGCGCAACCATCCAGGCAGCGGAGCATGCAATCGCAAACCATGAACCGGCGTTTGCGCTCGTCCGGCCTCCCGGTCATCATGCGGAGCGCGATCGCTCAATGGGGTTTTGTCTCTACAACAACGTCGCCGTCGCCGCCGCATCTGCAATTGCGCGCGGAGTCGGCCGCGTCGCGATCGTCGACATCGACGTGCATCACGGAAACGGGACGCAATGGATGTTCTACGACGATCCCAAAGTTCTCTACGTTTCGACACACCAATATCCCTTCTACCCAGGAACAGGTGCTGCCAACGAAATCGGAACCGGTGAAGGTGCTGGATTCACGTTCAACGTTCCACTCGAGATGGGCGCAACCGATGCGGATTACGCGCTGGTTTATCGCGCAGCGATCCTTCCAGTGCTGGACGCGTTCGCGCCCGAGCTCGTGTTGGTGTCGGCAGGCTTTGACGCACACGAACGTGATCCGCTGGCGTCCATGCGCGTCACGACTGAAGGCTACGCATCACTTGTGAAGCAACTGATCGGCGCCTCGCGAAATGGATCGATCGCCTTTGTGACCGAAGGTGGATATGACCTCGGCGCTCTTGCTGACTGTCTCGATGCCGCCATCGCTGAAGCATCAGGGAAGGCGGTCGAAACTGGCGGGACGGTGTCCGGCGCGGCCGCCACAAATGGGTCGACTTCGCGCGCCGAACGCGCGCTTGAAGCGGTGCGAGCCGCCCAGAAGGGCCACTGGCAGGCGTTATAGAAGCTATAATTGATGGATCGTGGCCGACTACAAACCCCAGACAATCGAGAAGAAATGGCAGGAGAGGTGGCGCGAGAGCCGCGCATTCGAGGTTACTGAAGATCCGTCAAAAGAGAAGTTCTACTGCCTCGAGATGTTCGCCTACCCGTCGGGGCACGCGCATGTCGGTCACGTCCGTAACTACATGATCGGCGACGTCGTCGCCCGCATGAAGCGCATGCGAGGCTTCAATGTCCTGCACCCGTTCGGGTGGGATGCCTTCGGTCTGCCCGCGGAAAACGCGGCCATCAAGAACCGCACACACCCGGAAACCTGGACGCTCGAAAACATTGCCCACATGAAAGGGCAGCTCCAACGTCTGGGCATCAGCTACGCGTGGGAGCGCGAAATCGCCACGTGTCTGCCCGACTATTACCACTGGAACCAGTGGGTATTCCTGAAAATGCTCGAGCGCGATCTCGCGTATCGTCGCCGCTCGACGGTCAACTGGTGTCCGAGCTGCAACACCGTCCTCGCGAACGAACAGGTGATCGACGGAGCTTGCTGGCGCTGCGGCACGACGGTAACGACGCGTGAGCTGGAGCAGTGGTTTTTCCGGATCACGCATTACGCAGACGAACTGCTCGACGCGACCGACGCGCTGACCGACTGGCCCGAAAAGGTTCTGACGATGCAGCAGAACTGGATTGGGCGATCAGAAGGGGCTCGTGTGCGCTTTGCGTTGGCCGCGCCCGCGGCGAGCGAGCAACCAGGAGCCAAGAGCCAACAGCCGGCAGCCATTGAAGTCTTCACCACCCGCATCGACACCATCTATGGGGCCAACTTCCTCATTCTGGCACCGGAGCATCCGCTGGTTCAGGAGTGGAGCAGGGAAGCCGGAGCTGACGAGTTCCGACGAAACCTGCAGCGATTCCAGGCGCAGGATCGCAACGCGCGGATGATCGGGGAGATCGAGAAGGAAGGATTCGATACCGGGCGCGCCGCGATCAACCCGTTCACCGGCAAGCCCGTGCCGATCTGGGTCGCGAACTTCGTGTTGATCGAGTACGGCACCGGCGCAGTGATGGGCGTCCCGGGACACGATCAGCGCGACTTCGAATTTGCGAAGAAGTACAACCTGCCGATCACGATCGTCGTTCAGCCTGAAGGTGAAAAGCTTACTCTCGAGACGATGACGGAGGCGAAGCCGGGAGCCGGGAAACTGGTGGACTCTGGCGAGTACAACGGCCTCAATTGGGAAGAAGCCAATCACAAGATGACCGTCGACGCGGAGGCGAGAGGGATTGGTGAAGGGACGGTGCAGTATCGGCTGAAGGACTGGGGCATCTCGCGACAACGGTATTGGGGAACGCCGATACCGGTCGTCTACTGCGAGTCATGCGGGATGGTTCCTGTTCCCGCCGACGATCTGCCCGTCATGCTCCCGAAGATTGCCGAGTTCAGCGGGCGCGGAGACTCGCCGCTGGCGCAGGTGCCGGAGTTCGTCAACACCACCTGTCCGAAGTGCGGGAAACCTGCCCGCCGTGAAACCGACACGATGGACACGTTTGTCGATTCCTCGTGGTACTTCTTCCGCTTCTGCGACCCGCAGAATTCGGAGTTGCCGTTCGATCCGGAGAAAGTTGCGTACTGGGGCCCCGTCGATTTCTACAGCGGCGGCGTCGAGCACGCGATCCTGCACTTGATCTATTCGCGCTTCTTCACGCGCGTCTTCCGCGACCTGGGAATGACGACGCTGAGCGAGCCGTTCGCGCGGCTGCTGACGCAGGGGATGGTGCTGAAGAACGGCCAGGTGATGTCGAAATCCAAAGGAAACGTCGTCGATCCCGATGACATGATCCAGAAGTACGGCGCCGACGCGCTCCGCTTGTATGTGATGTTTGTTGCGCCGCCTGAAAAAGAGATCGAGTGGACCGATGCGGGTCTCGAAGGTAGTTGGCGCTTTCTGGCTCGCGTGTGGCGCATGGTCGATTCATTGGCCGACACCATTGGTGGAGAAGGAATTCCGAGCCCCGCACAGGTCGAATTGAATGACGGCGAGCGTGCCCTGAGGCGGAAGACGCACGACACGATTCGTCGCGTCACGCTGGACCTCGATCCACGAGTGCACCTGAACACGGCGATCTCGGGACTGATGGAACTGGTCAACGAGCTCTACGCGTTTTGCAACAACAGCGACTGTCTCCGCATCGGCCAGACGGCTACTGATGTTGGGTCAGTTGGCGTCGTTGAGCGCGCGGCGACCGTGGCGGTATTGAAATAGTCGGTCGAAGCCCTGGTGAAGATGATTTCGCCATTTGCCCCGCACATGGCTGAGGAGTTGTGGGAAAGACTCGGGCATTCGGGTGGCATTGTCGCCGCTGGTTGGCCGATGTTCGATGAATCGGTTGCGAAAGCGGAGGAAGTTGTCATCCCGGTGCAGATCAACGGCAGACTCCGCGCCCGGCTAACCGTGCCGGCTGACGTTTCCGAGGAGCAGCTGCGTCAGATCGCGCTATCAGATCCGGCAGTCGTGAAGCATCTCCAAGGCAAGACGGTGCGTAAGGTCGTAATCGCCAACGGACGTCTCGTCAGCATCGTCGCGAACTGATCATGTCCACTCGCCGTGAATTCCTTCGTGCCGCATCGTTGATGGCGTCAGGACTGGCGCTGCCTGCATGTGGCTATTCGCTGGCCGGCCGAGGCTCGTTCCTGCCCGCGTCAATCAAGGTCATTGGCGTGCCGATGTTCACCAACAACACGCCGATCTTCGAAGTCGAGAAGCGAATCACTCCGCGGGTTATTTCGGAATTTATCGGACGCGGTAAGTACACGGTGAAGCCGGACGCGAACAATGTCGATGCGTTGCTGACCGGGGAAATCTCCTCAATTACGGTTACGCCTGCGACGTTCACCGACGAGCGGCAAGCGTCGAAATACGTGATTACCGTCGTCACCAAGATCGAGTTCAAGGATGTCAAGGCCGACAAAGTCTTGTGGTCGAATCCCTATCTCGCATACCGCGAAGATTATGAGGTGTCGAACACGGCCAGCATCACCGATCCAGCCGCATTCCTGGGCCAGGATGTCAACGCACTCGACCGGCTCGCTATCGAACTGGCGCGCAGCATCGTGAGCGCTATTCTCGAGGCGTTCTAAAGTCACATGCAGTCGACGCCGCAGGCTGTGCGCAAGCAGCTCGCGCAAGGCAAACCCGATCCCGTCTACGTCATCATCGGCGATGATGACGTGGAGATGTCGCGTCTTGCGACGGATATTTCCGCGCTGATCGAAGACGAACTGCGCGCATTCAATCTCGAGCGGATGTATGCGACTGATAAATCCGTCACGCCAGCGGCGATTGTCGAATCCGCGCGCACGTTTCCGATGCTCGGCGACCGGCGAGTTGTCGTCGTGCTGCGCGCTGAGCGACTGCTGAAACCGAAACGCCGTGGAAAGGCGGCGGAGGAAGCGATTGCCACCGAGGACGACGAGCCGGCCGGAGACGTTGAAGTCCTCGAGGCCTATCTGAAGGAACCCGAGTCGCGCACCACGCTCGTGTTCGTGGCAGCCGACGTCGATCGGACGCGTCGCCTTTATAAGACGCTGCACAAGCAGGCGACGATCGTCGAGTGCTGGGGACTCAGAGGGGTGAAGGACGGGAAACCGGATCTGCGGCAGGTGGCGCGCGTGGCTGAAACACTGGTGCGGCAGGCGGTTACCGACGCCGGGCAGCAAATCGATTCGCGGGCGTCGCGTCTCATTGCCGAGCGGGCCGGGACCGACATCGCAACGTTGCGCGGCGATGTCGAGCGACTCCTGCTCTACAGCGCCGGAAAGCCAAAGATCGAGCTGAAGGATGTGCAGGAAATCGTCAGCGACGAGACGGCGCAGGACGATTGGGCCGTGACGACCGCGATTCAGCGCGGCGACACGGCCGAAGCTCTCCGGCAGCTCGGCCTCGCGCTGGAGTCCGGCGGGGTGCCCTACATGATTCTGGGGCAGCTCGGATGGTTTGTCCGAGAAAAGCTGTCGATGTCGGATCCGCGACGCGTCCCGGCCGCCGTGGACGCGTTGTTTCGTACCGATATCGACTTGAAGAGTTCGGGAGGCGATCCGCGCGTGCTGCTCGAACGCCTGGTGGTCGAGTTAAGCAGCCGCTGACTTCTTGGCGACACGGCTCGCGAGACGTGACTTGTACCGTCCCGCGGTGTTGCGATGAATGAGCTTCTTCGCAGCCATCTTGTCGACCAGCGAAATCGTGTCGCGAAGGGCATCCTTGACCTTCGCCGGATCATCCGAATCGATCGCGGCGCGGATATCGCGAAGCGCGCTGCGAAGGCGCGAGCGGAGCTGACGGTTGTGCTCGCGCCGTTTGACGTTCTGACGGTGCGCTTTCAGCGCTGAATCGTGACTGGCCACTCTCTAAACCTCTTGATGGAAACTGTACAACCTGCGAATTATATCATCATCTGGAGGGTATAATGTCCCCGTCCCTGCCATGCTGACGTTCGGACCGAGGAGCACGCGTGCCGGAATTCGAGATCAATCAAGCTACAAGCGACGCCATCGCATCACCCGAAAGCCCATACCTCGAGTCCGATGATTTTGCTGATGTCGCGAAAAGCCGCGGTCGCGAAGGCCTGCCGAAGGCGTTTCGCATGCGGCACGGATCGCACTACGTCGAGCAGTTGATGGGAGACGCGCCGATTCAGTCGGTTCGTCAGATTCCCATCGATCAGGTTGTCGGTCCTGAAGTCAAAGCGGATGTCTCGCAACTGGTGGCCTCTATCCGTGAAGTCGGCCTGCTGCAGCCGCTCCTGGTGACCTCGCGTGAACCATCGCGATTCGAGTTGCTTGCCGGGCGACATCGCCTTTCCGCCGCTCGTCAGGCGGGGCTGTCTGCCGTGCCGTGCCTGCTGGTCAACACCGATCACGACGCGGAAAAACTGAAGGCGCATACCGAACGCAAATCGACGATCGAGGAAGAGCAGACCCCACCTCCCGTCTCAGCCCCGTCAATGGATACGTCCGCGACTGCGGACGTACTGCGGACCGCGTTCTCCGAAATCAGCACGTCGATGCGCTTCATCGATTCACTGGCACCAATCGCGCGCATCAACGATTCGGGTCTTCGCGCAACGATGCTCGTGAATGCGATCAGCATCGAGGCACATCGCGCGACGACGCTCGCGGCTGCAGCGTCACTCTTGACACGGCGTGAGCCGCTTCGTCTCGAGCCCATCGACAGTGTTGCCGTTCTCCAGGCTATTCGCGCGGAGATTCGTGTTGAGGCGCGATTGAAGGGCGTCACGATCGATTGGACACAATCGGTCGCGTTAGCGCGGACCGTGGCCGATGTTGAAGCGCTCTCAACCGGATGGTCTGCGCTCGTTCACGCCATCCTCTCGCTCGCCGACGAGGGCGATCGGTTGGAAATCATGCTCGACGTCCCGCGCGTGCGTCCCGCGGTGATTCTCCAGGTCAAGATGCACAGCGAGAACCCCGTGCTCGCCGGCGATCGGTTCTTCGACGCTGCGTGGGTCGACCACCCGGCGGGGCGCGGCGGCGGCATCATGTTCGCTGCGGCCCTGCAGAGCGCTCGGTTGCATGGCGGACGCTTGTCGCTCGCCACGATCGATGACGGCTTGTCGTTGACGTTTGTCGCGCCGCAGCCGTTGGATTGATTAATCGCCCTCTTTCATCTTTCTCAACTGACGCCGCTCGCGCTTGTCTGGCGAGCCTGCGCTCTGCGGACGCATGAACGCACGGGCGAGACGATCGATTCGCCGTTGCTCGATCTCTTCTGGTGTCGGCTGAGGGGTAACGTCTTCGTACAACGCGCGCGCGTCCTCGCGCGCGATGTGTTTATCGGCGACCGCGTAAACGATGACTCGTTGTTTACGTCCGAGCGGTCGGCTGATTTCGATCTCATCTCCCGACTTGACTTCGCGGTGCGGCTTCGACGGCTGGCCGTTGACGTAGACCTTGCCCGCCTTGCACGCCTTCTGTGCCTCCGATCGCGTTCGGAACAAGCACGCGACGTCGAGCCAGATGTCGATCCTGACGCAGTTCAATGGCTCAGGACTCAAGGCTCTGACTCACTGTGCTTACGATTCCGTAATCGAGCGTGCACGAACGAGACGTTCGGACCGATAAAAACCCTGTAAGTCATTGAAAAATGCGGGCACCCGGCTTGCCTTGTTGAGGTGCGCTGGACGACGGTAAACTGCTGATTTTCAATCCTTTCATGCGCTTACGTATGCTTCCGACGCTTGTCGCCACTGTCGTGGCTCTGGCAATGCCTTGCGTTGCCCAGGCCCAGATCTACACGTGGCGCGACGGCGGCGGCAATCTCGTCCTTTCAGACCATCCCAAAGACGGCACGCAACGTACTTACGCGGTCGTCGGTACCAGCGGCGATATCCGGACGACACGAGTCGGGAAACGGAGCACCACCTACGATTCGATTATTGACGAACACGCAACGCAGCACGGTGTTCGATCCGATCTCGTTCGCGCGGTGATCCAGGCGGAGTCGGCGTTCAATCCCACGGCTCGATCGGTCAAGGGTGCGATGGGACTGATGCAACTCATGCCCGCGACCGCCGTCGCTTATGGCGTAAGCAACGCGTACGATCCGGCTGAAAACATCCGCGCTGGTGTCGCCTATCTTCGAGGGTTGCTCGACCGGTATTCGCAAAACGAGGAACTTGCGCTCGCCGCTTACAACGCGGGACCAACCGCGGTTGAAAAGTACGGCCGCACCGTCCCGCCGTATCGCGAAACGAAAAACTACGTCGCCAAGATTCAGAAGAATGCCGGGTCTCGACCTGCCCCTTTGCGCGTCTACAAAGTGGTCGAGATCAAAGATGGCCGCGAAGTCGTCCGCTATACGAATACGCCGCCGGAGAAATAGTTCGGCTCAAGGCTTGGGGCCCAAGGCTCAAGCAGATAAGAGCCTCCGCAGCACATCCGGTGCCTTCGAGAGCAACTCGTCGATTCTCGATGGATCTTTGCCGCCGGCTTCCGCGAAGTCGGGACGCCCGCCGCCGCCGCCCCCCACAATCGGCGCGAGTTCCTTGACGATCCGCCCAGCCTGCAGTTTCGACGTCAGATCCTTCGACACTGAAACAATCAAGCCGACCTTGCCATCGTTCTCGGACGCAAGCACGACGACGCCACTTCCAACGCGATCGCGCAGCGAATCCGAAATGCCGCGAAGTGAGCTTTTCTCCAGACCGGAGACGCGTTTGGTGACCAGCTTGATACCGTCAACGTCGATTGCCTCATCAGTCGTCGCACCTTTTCCTGACGATGGGCCAAGGGCGACCTTCATTCTGAGTTGGTCCACCTCTCGCGCGAGTCGCTTGGCTTCCGACTGAAGCTTCTGAACCGCTTCGAGCGCGTGATCTCCTGTCACAGAGAGCGTCGACACAACATCTTCCAGCGTCGAGCGAGCCTGCTGGGCGCGCAGAATCGCCGCCGCCCCGGTGATGGCTTCGATGCGACGGACGCCGGCCGCGACGCCGCCTTCCTCGGTGATGAAAAACGGGCCGATGTCGCCGGTGGCGCGCACGTGTGTGCCTCCGCACAGCTCCATGCTGAAACCCGGGATCGACACAACGCGAACCCGATCGCCATACTTCTCGCCGAACAACGCCATCGCGCCCGCCGCGATGGCTTCCTCGGTTGAACGGACGTCCGTCTGAACAGGTGTGTTGCGATAGATCTGCTCGTTGACGATGCGCTCGATTTGTTCGATCTGCTCGCGCGGGATCGCCGCGAAGTGGACGAAGTCGAACCGCAAACGATCCGGCGCCACCAACGAGCCTGCCTGTTTCACGTGCGTGCCAAGCACCTGACGGAGCGCCGCATGCAGAAGGTGCGTTGCCGTGTGATTCCGGCGAGTGGCATCACGCACCGTTTCGTCTACGATTGCACTGACCACATCACGCGCCGCGACTTGCCCGCGCGTGATCCGGACCGCGTGGAGACGCGGCCAGTTTGCAAATCGGGTCAACCCTTCGACGATCGCTTCGCCGCGCGCGCCAACAATGGTGCCCGAATCCGACACCTGGCCGCCGGCTTCGAGATAGAACGGCGATCGACCCAGTGCCATGAAGCCGCGCTGGCCTTCCGTCAACTGTTCGACTTCGTTGCCTTCGTGGTCGAACATCGCCAGTACTGGCGTTCCGGCAACGCGCGTCGACTCGTACCCTTCGAAACGATCACCGGTCGATTGAAGCTCGCGCGCCAAACCGTCGCGTTTGATCGACCAGTTGATGTCGGCCGCTTTGCCCTTGAACGCACTTCCGGCGCGCGCTTTTTCCCGCTGACCTTCCATCGCGCGCTCGTAACCCTCGCGATCGATCGCGATGTTGCGCTGACTCGCCAGATCCTCCATGAAATCCAGCGGAACACCGAGCGAGTCGTACAGCCTGAACGCGTCGTCGCCGGACATCACATTCCCGGACGCAGCCGCGCGATCGAGGGACTCTTCAAGCCGCGGCAGCCCGGCCGTCAACACGGCATCGAACCGTTCTTCTTCGCTGCGGACGACCCGTACGATCGCATCGTAGTTGGCGTCGAGTTCCGGATAGGCCTTGCCCATTTCGGCCGCGACGACCCGGACGAGGCCGTGAAGGAACGGCTCTTTGAAGCCGAGCTTCTTGCCGTGGCGCATCGCCCGCCGCATGATCTTTCGCAGCACATAACCGCGCCATTCGTTGGATGGCACGACGCCATCGCCGATCAGGAACGTCATCGCCCGCAGGTGATCCGCGATGACGCGCATCGAAATGTCCTGCGGATCATCGATCGTCGCTCGGTACTTCAGGCCCGAATGTTCACCGATGGTCGAGAGAATCGGCGTGAACACGTCCGTGTCGTAGTTCGACAGCTTGTCCTGGATCACAGCCGTAATCCGCTCGAGTCCCATGCCAGTGTCGATTGACGGCGCCGGTAACGGCTTCAACGCGCCGTCTGCCTGGCGGTCGAACTCCATGAAGACGTTGTTCCAAATTTCGACGAACCGATCGCAACTGCAGTCCAGTCCACGGCATACCCGCCCCGCGCGTTCCTCTTCGCAGGGGTATTGGTTGCCGCGGTGGTAATGAATCTCTGAGCACCGGCCACATGGACCCGTGTCCCCCATTTGCCAGAAGTTCTCCGCGAGACCCAACTCGGTAATCCGCGACGCCGGCACCAACTTCGTCCAAATGCCATACGCCTCATCGTCGCGCGGTACGCCTGATTCGCCTTTGAAGATGGTCGGATAGAGACGCTCCGCGGGGAGCCGCCACACGTCAGTTAACAATTCCCAGGCGAACGGAAGCGCGCCGCTCTTGAAGTAATCACCGAACGAGAAATTGCCGAGCATTTCGAAGAACGTGTGATGCCGCAGCGACGGTCCGACGTTGTCGAGATCGTTGTGCTTGCCGCTCACGCGCATGCACTTCTGCGATGTCGTGGCGCGTGTGTACGCGCGCTTGTCCTTGCCAAGGAAGGCATCCTTGAACTGATTCATGCCCGCGTTCGTGAAGAGCAGCGTCGGGTCATCATGCGGCACGAGCGACGAGCTCGGCACGACGGTGTGTCCCTTCTGACGGAAGTAATCGAGGAAACTGCTGCGAATCTCGCCTGAACGCATCCCGTAATTGTAGCTGGAGATACTTGGGAAACTCTGCGACAGGAGGCCGCCGGATCGCGGAAAGGCGTCTTAAGCCACTCGTCGGCACGTCTTTTGTCAGCCTCGAGAAGGATTTTGTCCGCCGAACCACCGAAGCGTCAGCCGCGCACTACCAAAACGTGCTCATTTTCATTAGTTTAGCAATGATCGTTATAGGGGCACGCGCGCTGGCCACCACGTTGCTCCGAACTACGTTTATTGGGCCTTCGGGTAAGGCGGGCAAAGTGACTCGTATGAATATCTGTTGTATTGGTGGCGGGTACGTAGGCGGCCCGACGATGGCGATGATCGCCGCGCAGTGCCCCGACATCCGCGTCACCGTCGTCGATATGGACGCGTCGCGGATCGATGCGTGGAATTCAGATCAGCTTCCCATTTATGAGCCCGGGCTTGACGAGCTTGTGATGGCGGCGCGTGGCCGGAATCTGTTCTTCTCGA
>DATJKH010000047.1:0-66579 GCA_035491715.1 Vicinamibacterales bacterium
TGTTCGCCCGATGGGGAGCCACCCTGCTCGTCCGTCAACTCTCGACGTCGACCAACACTGTCTTTCTGAGCATCAGCATCGACTGGCGAGTACTCGGGTTCACGGCAGTGATTGCGGTTGCGACGGCGCTGCTCTTCGGCACGGCGCCGGCGTTTCGCGTGTCCGCTACGACTCCGAACGAAGCGCTCAAGGAGCACGGCCGTAGCGTGGTTGGCGACGCACGGTTCGGCCTCGGCAACCTGCTCGTCGTTGTTCAGGTTGCGCTGTCGCTCCTGCTGATCGTTGCGGCGGGACTGTTCATCCGGACATTTTCGTCGCTCTCGAATGCGCCGCTCGGATTCGATCGCCATCCCATTCTGGTCGCGAACGTGAACGCCGCGCGCGCGGTTCCGGTGCCAGAAGAGCGCGCCGCGTTGTATGAACGGCTTCGGCAAGCCGCCGCGGGAGTTCCCGGCGTCGCAACCGCCGCGGCGTCAGCGGTGACACCGGTCAGCGGCAGTACCTGGCAATTCGCGATCGAACGCATGGACGGTCGAGAGATGCCGCGGGACGATCGCGGAGTTTATGTGAATCTCGTCAGCCCGGGGTGGTTCCAAACCTTCGGCACACGATTCCTCGGCGGGCGCGACTTCAACGATCGCGATACCAAGACAGCCCAGCATGTCGTCATCGTGAACGAAACATTCGCGCGAAAGTTCGCCAACGGCGCGAATCCGATTGGGCACCATTTCAGACAGCCCGATTATCCGGACCGGCCCGCGTTCGATCAGGAAATTGTCGGTTACGTCCAGGATGCCGTCTATCGCTCGCTTCGAGCGCCGGTGCCGCCGACGATTTACGTCCCAATCACTCAACAGGCCGAACCACCGTCAGGCATATCAATCAGTGTGCGCGCAGCAGGAGGGTCACCGGCACTGCTGACCAAGAGTGTCGCCGCTGCGCTCGCCGCCGTGCATCCCGACATCACCATGTCGTTCCGGCCACTCGCCGACCAGGTCAACAGCTCGCTCATTCAAGAGCGTATCGTCGCCATGATGTCCGGATTCTTCGGCGGCCTCGCGCTGCTGCTCGCCGGACTTGGTCTCTACGGCATTACGTCGTACGCGGTGAGCCGCAGACGAACCGAGCTGGGCATTCGAATGGCCCTCGGGGCGGGACCGGGGGGCGTCGTGAGACTCGTCCTTCAACGCGTGGCGATTCTGGTGGGAATCGGTGTGATCGCCGGCACCATCGCCAGTTGGCTGCTGGCACGATTCGTCGCGACGTTGTTATACGGGTTGCAGCCGCGCGATCCGGTGACGCTCGCAGGCGCGGCGTTCGTCCTGATCGCCATCGGCGCACTCGCCGGCTGGATCCCCGCGCGCCGTGCGTCGCACATCGATCCGGCGCGGGTGTTGCGAGAAGGATAGGTCGTCGGTGCTCGCTCCGCGATTAGCCATCAGTGATCAGCGACTCGCGCGCAGCGGCGATCACATCGCGAGCAGACCAGCCACGCGCCCGCAGGTCGCGGACTCCCGTGTCACCGTCCGCCTTGCTCAACTTCTGATCGGCACTTTTCATGATCAGCTGATGGTGGAAGAAGGTTGGGGGCGTCGTCCGTCCGAGCAACCGGGCGAGGCGGATCTGACGACCGGTCGACGCCAGCAGGTCGATACCGCGAACGACGTAGTCGATGTCCTGACGCCAGTCGTCAACCGTGACGGCGAATTGATACGTCCAATTGCCGTGGCGGTCGCGGAGCAGAACATCGCCGCATTGCGCCGCCGGATCCTGACGCTGTAACCCAAGACGCGCGTCGTCGAACTCTTCCCCTCCAGGATCAATCCGCATTCTCCAGCCGAACCCGTCGACAATCGGATGCTGCTTGTCACGGCAGTGACCGCTGTACCGCAGCTCAGTGGGCCCGGGAGCCGACGAAACGGACTGGGCAGCGACACGGCGGGAGCAGCTGCACGCATAGACGAGACCTTGTTTCCGCAGAATCTCGAACGCCGCGAAATAGACGTCGTCGCGATCGCTCTGACGTCCCTCGCAGCGTCCCTCACGATACGCGTCGGTGGGATAGATATCTGGACGATAGCCGAGCCAATCCAGATCGTCGAGAATGCCGACCTCAAACTCTCGCCGCGATCGAATGCGATCGTGATCCTCAAGCCGAAGAAGCACACGTCCGCCACGCGCGGCCGCTTCCTGCCACACGAATTCGGCATTGAGGACGTGGCCGAGGTGCAGCCAACCGGTTGGTGCAGGCGCGAAGCGAGTGACCATTCACGGTAACGTGACTTTCCGGATGACCATCTCGCTGCCGTCACCTGATGCGAGGTAGTACAGCACGCCGCCTGCGATGGTCGCCGCCGTGGGATCGGTGGTCGGCAAGGAGGCATCGAGCACCTGCTGACGGATCGCGCGCCGCCCTGTCGAGTCGAGCGTGATGCGGACGGCTCGATACGAGTTGTCGCTCTGCTGGATGCCAACAAGCGAACCTTTGTGCCAGCGGAGGCGCGACATGTGGGCGAGATCCACTCCGGCGGCGGCCTTGACGGGCGTCACCGCTTTCGACGACATGTCGACGGCCAGGATCCCGTCGGCGGTCGCGACATAGACCAAGGCATCGGATGCCGGAGCGAACGTCGATGGACGCTCTTTGAGCGACGCGGCGAGATCGAGATCGGCAGTCCTGGACCGAAGGCGGAAGATCCGTTGCCCCAAATCGTCGAGAACGAGCACGGTGCTGTCCGTTGTCACCGCGACGTCCGCGAATCGCGCCGCACCGAGACGATCGGACAGCGCGAAGCTTTGAAGAACACGGCCCGAGATGAGCTGCAGCTTGTGCAGCGTTGTACGCGCCGAGGGCGCACCACCACCAGCTGCGGCGTTATCGGCTGGCGCATTGTCACTGCTGACAACCCACAGATTGCCCTGGCGTGAGTCGATTTCGAGCGCGGCAATGTTTCCGAATCCGGCCGACTGAGCGCTCGCGAGGTTCGCCACGTGCTGGGAGAATTCATCAACGACGGTGAGCTTGCGCGCGTCGCGATCGCCAACGATGAAGCGCCGCGAGACGGCATCGTAGGCGAGACCCGCTGGTGTCGACGCGGGTGCCGTGAAGCGCAGCGACTCGTTCGGCACAGCGCCTGAGGTCGGCGGCCCTGTGTCGGCCGGCTTCGCCGCCGCGGTCACCGCGTTCTCCGCGGCGGGTGGCTTGACCCGGTTCGCAGCACTGTCACGCGGCTGACTCGATGACGGGGTCGTTGAAGACGATGTGATTGAAGGCCGGTTCTCCGTCAGGGCGGCGGTGCCGGTCTCGAACTCCGCCCAGCCGGGCAACGCACGCACGCGGCGGAAATCATCATTGGTCGCCGCATCGGTCTTCGTGCCCATTTGCGCGAGCCGTTGCAACATGACCAGCGCGTCGCCCGGGCGCCCGCTCAAGCTTTGCGCGCGCGCCAGAAGATACATGATCGCCGGATCGTTTTTCGGACCCTTCTGTACCGCGCGCCACGCCAGATCGTGAAAGCGTTCGTAATCCTGTTGCTCTGCCGCCTCCAGAGCGAACTGGCGACACTCCTGCCATTCCTGACAGTCGGCGCGTGGCTGAGCATCCTGAAACGCGAGAGTAATGACGACGAGGGCGACGTGAACCAGGGGCATGCAGGAGTTAGATCATATTACTCCCGGTGGTTGCTTTTCAGGATTCTCTTAGCGCTTCTATTGGATCAATCTCAGTCGCGCGCCGTGCCGGAATGTAGCAGGCGGCAACGGCGACAGCGAACAGCAACAATGGAACGCCGACAAACACAGACACGTCGTGCTGTCCGACGCCAAAGAGCAGGGTTTGGAGGAAGCGGGACAGCGCGTAGGCGCCGGCGAGTCCAATCGCGACACCAATCAGCGTCGTGCGCACGCCCTGCATCAGCACGAGCGACAGGATGGCGCGCCGATTCGCTCCCAGCGCCTGACGGATGCCGAACTCGCGACCGCGCTGCGCGACACCAAACGCGAGCACACCATAAATTCCGATCGCCGACAGCACGAGTGCGACCGCGCCAAAGAGCGCCAGCAGCATCATCGGCGCACGCCGTGTCGCGAGTGATCTCGCGATCCACTGATCCATGGTCCGAACGTCGGCGATCGGCTGCTCCGGATCGATCGCGAGCACCGCTTCGCGCAACGGCGCCACGAGCGTGGATGGATCGAGAGCCGTTTTCAGCACGACAGCCATGCGCGGCTGTGCCGTCTGCGTCACGGGATGGTAGAGACGTTCTTTGATGACTGGCTGGGCGAGATCGATGCCATTGATCGTGCCGACGACGCCGACGATGGTCAGTTTGGGGCTATCGGGACCACCGCGTTGAATTTGGTGACCAAGCGCGCTCTGTCCCGGGAAATACCGTCGCACGAGGTATTGATCGACGACAACGACCCGCGGACTGTCGGCGGTGTCGGCATCTGTGAACACCCGTCCCTCGACAAGCGGAATCTGCATCGCCCGGAAGTAGTCGCCGCCGACAGTTTCCTGACGTCCATGTGGAGCTGTCTCGGTCGGCCCCGGTGTGTACCCGACAATCGAATACGATCCCGAGCTCACACTGCCGCTGAGTGGAATGTTCGAGGTCAGTCCGACGGCGGTGACGCCGGGCAGCGATCGCGCCTTCTCAATCAGGCGAACCCAGAAGGCACGGCGCGCTGCCGCGTCCGGGTATCGAACGGTCGGCAATCCCACCTGCGCCGTCAACACGTTGTCGGCAGAGAATCCAGGATCGACAGCCTGGAGTCGGGCAAAGCTCTTGAGCAGCAGGCCGGCGCCGACGAGAAGCATCAGCGCCAGCGCGGTTTCTCCCACGACGAGCGCCGCACGCGTGAATCCGGTGGCGCGGCTGGCGCTCCCCCGGGTGCTGTCGTCCTTCAAGTACGCCGAGGTGTTTCCGCGAACAACGGCGATCGCGGGGAACGCGCCAAAGATCAACCCGGTCGCAATCGAAAGAACGAGTGTAAACAGCAACACCGCGGGATGAAGCGACGCGTGAATCGCGGCTGGCAGTTGCTGCGTGCTCATCGCGATCAACCCTTGCAGCGCCGCGAGACCGAGGACGAGACCGCTGATGCCTCCGAGCGCCGACAGGACAATCCCTTCGGTCAGCATCTGTCGAATCAAGCGCCACTGCCCGGCTCCCAACGTTGTCCGGATCGCCAGTTCACGTCCTCGTCCAGTCGCGCGCATCAGCAGGAGATTTGCCACGTTCGCACAGGCAATCAGCAGCACGAGGATGACGCCCGCTTGCAACACCAGCAGGGGCGCGCGGACGTCACCGACCAGTTGATCGCGCATCGACACGGCGTAACCGCCAAAGCCGCTCAACTGAGCGAACCGTGCCCGCGCCGGCAGCCGTTCCAGGTTTCGATCGACGATGGCCTTCATCTGCGCATTCGCCTGCTCGATTGTCGCGCCGGGCCGGAGCCGGGCAATCATCGTGCTGAACTCGTTGCCGCGGGCGTTGTCCGACATCTGCTCCGGTGTGAACGCAAATGGCATCAGCATCGCGACATCGCGAGCGCCCAATTCGAAATCGGCAGGGAGGACGCCCACCACGCGGTACGGCTCGCCGTTCAGCCGAATGTCGCGTCCGACTATCCCTCGATCGGCGCCGAATCGCGAGGCCCACAACGGATAGGAGAGGACCACGAACTTGTCGGCGCCCGGCTTTGCTTCGTCGTCTGTGAAACCACGTCCGAGGAATGGCTGCCGCCCAAGAGTGGAGAAGAACGACGGCGTCACCGCCAGTACCTGCAGCTGCTCGGGACGCCCGTCCTCAGCGAGGTTGGCGGTGCGGCCCATAAACAGCGCGGCGTCCTCGATGGCAGGGGCCTGCCCCTTGCGATCCAGGTAATCCGGGATCGAGACACTCGCTTGCGGTAACCCCATCAGCGGATACGTGTTCCACACAAATACGAGCCGGTCGGCCGCGCCGTAGGGCAACGGCCTGAGCAGAGTCTGGTAGAGAAGGCTGAAGATTGCCGTGTTTGCCCCGATGCCGAGCGCCAGCGTGAGCACGGCGACGAGCGTAAAAATCGGTTGCTTCCGGAGCGCGCGAATGGCGTAGCGGATGTCTCGCATGGGCGGTTTGACGGTGGAGGATATCAAAGAGTTGCAGCCTGCCAGCCGTAGCCCGGTCACGCGGTAACTCGGGCCGCGAAGGCTGGCGTGTTAGGATCCGCGCGCGTGCGACGCGCGGCCTTTCCTCACCCGCTCACACTTCTTACCGCCTGTATCCTGGCCGCTGCGCTGGCGAGTTACATCCTCCCGGCGGGTCAGTACGATCGCCGCGATGATCCGGTGACCGGACGCGCGGTCGTCGTGGCGGGAACCTACCATCACGTCGCCCGCACGCCGGTCGGCCTCTTTCAGGCGCTGGTAGCAATTCCGAAGGGCCTTGCCGCCGCCGGTTCGGTCGTCTTTCTCGTGTTTCTTGTCGGCGGCGCATTCACGGTCGTCGACCAGACCGGTGCACTGCGCCAAGCGGTCACGTGGCTCGTTCGCCGTTTGCAGAATCGTGAGACGTTGGTCATTCCGATCGTGTCGCTGACGTTCGCGACGTTCGGTGCGCTCGAGAACATGTCGGAGGAGATCATCGCACTCGTGCCGGTCCTGCTCCTCGTCACCCGCCGTCTCGGGTTCGACGCGCTGACGGCGGTCGCGATCAGCATCGGCGCCGCTGCGGTGGGGGCGGCGTTCAGCCCGATCAATCCATTCCAGGTCCAGATCGCGCAAAAGCTCGCTGGCCTCCCTCTGCTCTCCGGATCGATGTTTCGATTGGCCGTGTTGGCGGTGGCGGTCGGCGGCTGGATCTGGGGGACATGGCGGCACGCCCTTCGAACTCGCGTCGTTGCCGAAGACAGCGATGACCAACGCCTGACCGAAGTCACGCTGGCGACGAGGGGGACGATCGTTCTGCTTCTCGTGCTCGCAACGTTTGTCGTCTTCGTCTACGGAATCATGCAGCTCGGGTGGGACTTCGATCAGATGTCGGCGCTCTTTTTTGCGATGGGCGTGCTGGCTGGATTGATCGGCGGCCTCGGTGCGGCAGGCACCGCGGAAGCATTCGTCACCGGCTTCACATCAATGGCGTACGCCGCGATGCTGATTGGATTCGCACGCGCGATTTTCGTCGTCCTGGACGAAGGACACATCATCGACACCATCGTCAACGCGCTGGTGACTCCGCTGCAAAGCTTGCCGGTCGTGCTATCGGCACTGGGCATGCTCGTCGTGCAGGTTGCCGTTCACGGGCCGGTACCGAGTGTCAGCGGTCAGGCGGTCCTCACGATGCCCGTGCTCGTTCCCATGTCTGATTTGATCGGGCTGTCGCGCCAGGTTGTGGTGCTTGCTTATCAATACGGCGCCGGATTGACGGAGCTGCTGACACCAACCAACGGCGCGCTGATGGCGGTGACGGCCGCCGCCGGAGTCAAGTACAGCGACTGGCTGAAGTTCGCAATTCCCCTTTTTGCGGCGCTACTCGCACTCTCAGCGGTTGCCCTGGTGGTCGCGATTGCAATCAGGATTTGAGATCATGGGGCATGCTCAAACGTTTGTGCATGGTCATCGCCGGCGCACTGATGATCGCGTCGTGTTCCGACAAACCGCAATCCACCGAAAGCAGTTCGCCGCCATCCATTCCCCCGCCGCCGGATGTTGCCGCGCCTCCTGCTGATGCTGTTCGTACGCCCACGGGTCTTGTCACGAAAGTCCTGTCACCCGGCACCGGCACCCGCCATCCGCGGCCGAACTCCCGGGTGGTCGTGCACTACACGGGGTGGACGCCCGACGGCAAGATGTTCGACAGTTCGGTCGCGCAAGGGGAGCCAGCGAGTTTTGGTCTCGACGCTGTCATCGACGGCTGGACCGAAGGCGTTCAGATGATGGTCGTGGGCGAGAAGCGGCGATTCTGGATTCCCGCCAAGCTCGCGTACGAGGGCAAGGACGGGCCGCAGGGGATGCTCGTCTTCGATATCGAACTGCTAAGAATAGAATCCTGAAATCGTCAGGTAGTAGCCCATTTTGCCGTGTCCACGGCAAGAGGAGCCTTTCGGCCGCGTCGGAACATTCCTCCCAGGACGCGAACAAGCTCGAGCTTGGGAACCGGGCTCGTCTGGATCGAGACACGCCCTTCGCGGATGGCGGCGCAGATCGAATTCGCATCGCGATCGGCAAAGACCAATGTGTAGGTGCGGCCGAGTTGCCGCAGGTCGTGCAGATCAGAGCTCGCGACAAGCGGCTTGCCGTGGGTTGCCGCAAACCGCGCCGCTTTCGCGTTGAAGTTCGCTCCCCGCGTCCAGAAGTAGCTCCATTCGACCGCGTCGAACAGATCGACGTGCCGATCCAGCCGTGCTTGCAGGCAGGACCCGTCCGGAAAATACGGATGCGCCGCGATCACGAGACCGTTCCCCGTGCCTCGAAGCTCCGCGAGGTCCTCGAACGTCCGAACGTGGTCCGTCCGGTCCGGAAAGTTGAGCAGCAGGACATGACGCCCGTCGATCGTTCGCTCAACACCAGGCACCAGAACGATTCCCCGCTCACGTGCATACGCACCGAGCGAGGGATCACGAAGATCGTAGTCGTGGAGTGTCAGTGCAAGCGCGTCGAACCCGAGCTCAGCTGCTCTATCGATCAACTGGTGGGCGTTGTGCTCGATGACGTCCACCGGATCCTCCGAACTGTGGAGGTGCAGGTCTACTTTCAGCACGTCAGGTCCTCATCTGTCTCGCCGGTACAGCTACAGAGCAATCGGCGTTCCTGACCCCAGGCTCCATCGCCGGGTGCGACGTGCTTTTTCCCCGCCAATCGCCGCCGCCAGTGATGACATTCTTGAAACTGTCTTCCCTGCGGCGGAAAGAAGTCGTCAGGAAAGCAGCATTTCGAGATCTTCGGCGTTCAATGAACGGATCAATCCGGCGTCGGCATTCAATATCGCGTCAGCCAGATCGCGTTTCGTCTGCTGCAGTTCAGCGACCTTTTCCTCGACGGTATCGCGCGCAAGCAGACGGTAGGCGAAGACGTGACGTGATTGGCCAATGCGATGCGCGCGATCGATGGCCTGCGCCTCAACCGCCGGGTTCCACCACGGATCGAGAAGGAACACGTACTCGGCCGCCGTCAGGTTGAGGCCGAGTCCGCCCGCCTTGAGGCTGATCAGGAACAGCCGACATGCCGAATCGGTCTGAAAGCGCTCTACTCTGGCGGCTCGATCGCGGGTGCGGCCATCGAGGTATTCGTACGGTGTGTGCAACGCGTCGAGTCGTGGACGCAGCAGCGCGAGCAGGCTGGTGAACTGCGAGAACACGAGCGCCTTGTGCCCTTCGGCAATCACTTCGAGCAGCCGCGGAATCAACACTTCGAACTTGGCCGACGGCTCATGCGCGCGCGACGGATCGATCAAGGCGCTGTGACACGCAGCCTGGCGCAGGCGCAGCAGTGCTTCGAGAATCTGCATCTTCGATCGATTGACGCCGTCACGGGCAATGCGCGCCAGCAGCGTCTCGCGATAGTGCGCGCGCAGTTCATCGTAGTGTCGGCGCTGCGCCGGCTCGAGTTCACACTGCAGCGTCTGCTCGGTGCGTCGCGGCAGTTCCGGTGCGACCTGCTCCTTGGTACGGCGGAGGATGAAGGGACGAAGGGCGCGCGCCAGCCATTCCACGTCACCGCCGCCGCGACTGCGCACGGTGCTGGCCCGCTGAAAGGCTTTCGCTGATCCGAGCACCCCGGGATTCAGGAACTCGAAAAGACTCCAGAGTTCACCGAGGTGGTTCTCGATGGGTGTGCCGCTCAATGCCAGCCGATACCGCGCGCGCAGCAGTCGCGCGGCTTTTGCCGACGCCGTTGCCGCGTTCTTGATCGCCTGCGCCTCGTCAAGGATCGCGTAGTCGAACTCGATCGCGTGGAGCGCCGCCGCGTCCCGTCGAAGCGTGCCATACGTCGTCAAGACCACATCAGCCGTGCGAATGCCGGAGCGATCGCGCTGAACGCCGGTGTAGTCGATGACGTTCAACCGGGGCGCGAAACGGGTGGCCTCGTCGCGCCAGTTGAACACGAGCGAGCGGGGCACGACGACAATCGACGGCCCCTTTTTCTCGCCCGTCTTCAGTTGCCTTCGCGCCTCGAGAAGCGCCAGCACCATGACCGTCTTGCCGAGCCCCATGTCGTCGGCAAGACACCCCCCGAACTCGAACCGGCGAAGGAACGAAAACCAGCCAAGCGCATCGCGCTGGTATTCGCGCAGTGTGCCGCGAAACGATCGCGGCGGGTCTTCCGCGACGATGCCGCTAAACGTCTGCAGCTCCGAACGAATCCTTGCGAATGTCTCGTCGTAGGCAATCGCCGGTTGTGCCGCGAGCAACGCATCGAGCAGTGCCGCCTGCGAGCGGCCGAATCGGATGGCGTCCCCTTCGGTGTTCCCGAAGCCGGCGATCCCGGCATATCGCTGGAGCCATTCCTCGGGTAACAACCCGACGCTTCCGTCGTCGAGCACGACGACATCTTCGCCGCGGGCAATGGCGGCGAGCAGCTGCGGGAAGGGCGCCGATCGTCCGTCGCCAAAATCGACGGCACCGTGCAGATCGAACCAGTCGATCCCTGACGACACTTCGAGCCGCATGCCGACGGCCGGACGGAATGCGCGGCCTTCCGCTTCGACGCGCCAGCCCTCACTGACGAGCGTGTGGACGATCTTTGGAAACTGCTCCGGAGAGACACCGAGTAACTGACGCGACTCGAAGTGGCTCCATGTGTAGCGAAAGCCAAGCTCGTGCAGACGATCGATCGCCGCCTGCTCCGCCGCTCGATCCCGTCGAACCAGCCGGCGGTTGGCCGCATCGTAGGCAGCGGCGGCGGCCGGACCTTCGACAACCGCTCCGTCGTACTCGAACTGCAGGGTTGCGCGAAGATCCTGTCGCAGCGCATACGGATTCTGTCGCTCGGGGCGAGACACTCGCACCCGCGGACGCGGCGTCCCTTCAACCACGTCGTAGCGAAGGTCGGGAGGCAACGCCGCGGGGTCGAGCCCGGATCGCGCAACCGTCTCGACGAGGGCCGCGGACTGGACATGCGGAATTGCAATTGGGCCGAAGGTTCGCAACTGCGCAATCCACGGAAATGCCGCCCCGACGTCAAGGCGCGCGAGGCTCGTTTCGGTGAACAGGAACCCGCGGCTGAGGAGAAGTACGGGCTCGCGCAGATCGAGACGATGGCCGTTTCGCACAAAGCTGCCCGCGACACGAATCGGATCGGTTCCGTTCTCGGTTGCGATCTCGAGATCGAATCGCCACGGTGGGCCGTCGTCCCACACGAAGCCGAAGAAGCCCTGCTGGTCGCCATGCCGATCGAGCACACCACGTCCGGATTTCGCAATCAGCGGCAGGACAACGTCCTCGAGTGGACCGTTGAGGGTGTAACGCGATCGTGAGAAGCCCGGCTCGTACGTCATCCCGTACGACCATGGACTTCCCGCCCCGAGAAGGAGCGAGAGTATTTCACGATCCGCAGGCTCGGCGAGATGCTCCGTCTCGTTGGCCGTGACGTTTGCCGGCCGCGGCTTGCTCCACGTGCCGTTCTTGCGGCGCTGCCGGAACAGAAGGTTGATCACGGTTCCGAAACCCTTCAAGGTTTCGCGAACATCGATGGCGTAGATGAGTTCACCGTTCGAGAATCGAGGAGCCGGGCGGGCACGTTCCGCGGCAACGACATCGCGCTGCAGTTCGTTGAGAAAGCGCTCCCAGGCCGGGCGCGCGGCGGATCGTGCGACGCCTCCCGCTTCGCCACGCTCGACCTGTTCATCCGAGTTTGGTCCGTACTCCGGCTCGAGTGTGGCGTCGGGCAGAATTGTGCCGTCGCCGGCAAGCAGGCCACGCTGATCGGCTTCGAGTAACGCCGCCCAGATATGTTTGCAGACTTCGCCGCGGTCGGTGTAATAGGGGCACTCGCACGAGGCGGTGAAACGATCGGTGCCACTTTCGCGCCTGAGCTCGACGCGATAGTCACGGGTGCCGCGAACAATCGCGTGCGCGCTCCATTCCCCTCCCCCAATCTCGAACACGCCGCCCGATCGAAAGTAATCGGTGCCTTTGGCTCGCGTGCGGGCACTGACGCGGGGAATGAGGGTCTTGATGAACATGGAAGCCGAGCCGTCCAGTATAACGGCAAGGCGCCTCAGACATTGCTGATTTCTGAGTGCTGAATGCTGATTTGCTCAATCAGCATTGAGCAATCCACAATCAGCAATCCTTTTGCCTCACCTCTCCCCTCTCCAATGGTTGCTCGCGGTGATCGCAGCGCTCGGCATCGGCATGTCGAAATCGGGCCTTGCCGGGATGAGCCTGGTGCAGGTGTTGATCCTTGCCTTCCTCTTTGGCGCGCGCGAGTCGACTGGTGTGCTGCTGCCGATGCTCATCGTCGGCGACATCTGTGCGGTCAGCATCTTTCATCAGCACGCACGATGGACCTACGTTCGGCGCATGCTGCCCGCCGCAGGTCTGGGTGTGGTCGGCGCCGCGATCGCAATGCGCTGGCTCAATGAAGCCGTCTACCGGCCGATCATTGGCGCGATCATCCTGTCGCTGACCGTGCTGCAAGTGATGCGTTCAGTTCGTCCGCAGTGGTTTAGCGACGTGCCTCACACGATCTGGTTCACCTGGACGATCGGATTGATCGCGGGGGCCGCCACGATGCTGGCCAATGCTGCCGGACCGATCTTCACGATCTACTGCCTCGCAGTGGCACTACCTAAATTCGAGCTCGTCGGCACGAGCGCGTGGTTTTTTTTCATCATCAATTCCTTCAAGGTTCCCTTCAGCGTCGCGCTCGGCCTGATCCATGGTGGAACACTCCTGTTGAATGCGATCCTGACTCCTGCGATCCTGTCCGGCATCTTCATCGGTCGATGGCTGACGGCGCATCTTCCCCAGCGTCTCTTCGACGGTTTGCTGCTGGCATTTGCCTTCGTCGCCGCCCTCCGTCTGGTGGGACTATTGTGAAGAGCAAGGTGGCAAGGACGCGCCTGCTTTTCTCAACGCTCGCGGCCTTTTCCCTTTTCCCTTTTGCCTTTTCCCTTGACGCCCAGCCGGCTGAATTGAAGTGGGCGGGTGACCCCGAGGGCGGGGCTCCCTTCGTCGAGGCGGACCCGGCAGACCCGAACAAAGTCACGGGGTTCGACGTGGAGATCGCCGAACTCATCGCGAAGGGTGTCAACCGAACGCCGCAGTTTCTCTTCGTGCCTTACGGATCCATCGATCAAGCGATCGAGCGCGGCACTGCCGACATCGGTCTCAGCGGGATGGAAGATACGGCCGTGCGGCGTGCGTCGATGGCGACGACGATTCCGTACTACGCGTTCCGCGAAGTGCTGACGGTGCGTGATGCGGACGCAGGCACGCTCCGTCGTCTCGCCGATCTGAAAGGGCGTCGCGTCGGTACACTCGGGGGGACGATTGCCTACGAGATTCTTCTGCAGGCGGAGCGGCGTTATGGTCTCCAGGCGGTCTCGTACGACGATGACGTGCATCCCTACAGCGATTTGTTGCTCGGGCGAGTCGATGGCGTGCTCCTCGACAACGTGCTGGCGGAGCGGCGGCGCAGGAACATGGCCGGGATCACGATTCAGCCCGATGCGGTCGCCACGAGCCATTACGTCGGTGTGCTCGCGTCGCGAAATGCATCGCTGCGTGATACGGCGAACGAAGTCCTGCGCAGCGCCATGCGCGACCGAACCCTCGAACGCATTTTTCGAAAATGGGGTGTCTGGAACGACGACCAGCCGGCACTCTACGCGAAGCTGATTGCGCGTCAGGCAGTGCCGCCACTGTCGATGGCGGATGCCGACGAACCAATCGGCGTCGCCACCCTGGGCCGTTGGCAGGCAACGCTTCGTTATATTCCCTCACTGATCAAAGCCGCTGCCGTGACGCTGGTACTTTCATGTCTCTCCATGGCTATAGCGGTCGTGCTGGGCGTGCTGATCGCCAGCGGCCGCGTCTACGGGACAACGATTCCGCGACTCGTCCTCACCGGGTACGTCGAGCTCATGCGCGGCACGCCGGTGTTGCTGCAGCTGTTTGTGATTTATTACGGCCTCGCGACGGTGATCAGGCTGCCGGCGTTCCTGGCCGCGCTCGTGGGGCTGGCCTTGAACTACGCAGCGTACGAGAGCGAGATCTATCGCGGCGCCCTCGAAGCCGTCCCGGCGGGACAATTGGAGGCAGCGCGGACGCTTGGATTCAGCGAGCGGCAGGTCCTGCGGCTCGTGCGTGGCCCACAGGCATTCCGGATCGCATTGGCGCCGATGACCAATGACTTCGTCGCCCTGTTGAAGGACTCGTCGCTTGTGTCAGTGTTGACGGTCGTGGAGTTGACGAAGCAGACACAGATTTTCGCAACCAATCTTGGCAGCTGGGTCATTCCAGGCACGCTCTGTGCCACGATCTATCTCGTGATGTCGTTGCCGCTCGGTGCGCTCGCGCGCCGGCTCGAACGTCAATGGAAAGCCTCAACCGTATGAGCACCACGCTGCAGGTGCGTGACCTTGCGCTCAAACGCGGCGACAGGACGATCCTGTCGGGCACGACGTTTTCTCTGTCGGGGAGCGGCGTCGTGGCCCTGATGGGCCCTTCAGGATCCGGTAAAACGACGGTTCTTCGCGCCATTGCAGGGCTCGAGCGCTTCGACGCTGGCACGATCGTCCTCAACGAGTTGACGCTCGGGGCTGGACAGCGGCATTCCAGCGCCCTTTTGAAAAAGTTGCGGCGGCAGGTCGGGCTGGTCTTCCAGTTCCACCATCTATTCGAGCATTTGTCGGCGCTTCGCAACATCACTCTCGCGCCCATGCACGTGCTCGGCGTACCTGCAAACGTCGCCGAACGTCGCGCGAGGGAACTGCTCGAGGCCCTGGGAGTCGAACATCGGGCGTCAGCGCTGCCGCGAGAACTGTCGGGCGGCGAAGCGCAGCGCGTCGCGATCGCGCGCGCACTGGCCGTAGACCCGCCTCTGCTGATGATGGACGAACCGACCGCGTCGCTGGACCCGGCGCGGCGCAACGAGCTCGGGGAGTTGCTGGCTCGAATCAGCGGTCAAAATCGGACGATTCTGCTGACGACGCACGATGAGGACTTCGCACAACGCTGGACCACGACGATATTGCGAGTCAGTAACGGAGGTGTCGCAGCTACTGCGATCCGACGTTAGGTCCCAGCAAATACCGCTCGAGCCACCCACGCACCTCCCGATAGAACACTCGACTGTTCTCCCCCTTTGTGATCCAGTGATTCTCGTCCGGCCACACGAGCAGTCGCGCCGGCACGTTCATTCGCTGCAACGCCGAATACATCGTCAAGGTGTTCCCCTGCGGGACGCGGAAGTCGTTATCGCTGACCGAGAGCAGCATCGGCGTTTTGAAATTGCCGGCCTTGGCCAGTGGACTCTGCTCGATCCACTTCTGCGGATTCTCCCAGTACGGTCCACCCATCATCAGCTCTCGGTGGTAAATGCCGTCGCTCATCCCCCACTGCATATCCAGTGTCGCCAGGCCGGCGTGGCTGATGATCGCTTTGTAGCGTGACGTCGTGCCTTCCATCCAATTGGCCAGGTGACCGCCATAGCTTGCTCCGGCGGCCGCCTGGCGTGTGCCATCGATGAACGAGAATCGCTTGATCGCCTCATCGGCGGCGTCGTTGATATCGTCGGCGGGCCCTTTCAGGGGGTCGCCAAGAATATCGAGCGCAAACTTCTCGCCGTATCCCGTCGACCCGCGGTAGTCGGTCGCGACCAGAACGAATCCTGGGTGGGTGAGCAGGTGATAATTCCACCGGTAGGAAATCGAGTCCCGCCATGAGCTGGCGAACCCTCCATGCATCAGCACGAGAAGCGGGTATTTCTTCGACGCATCGAATTGAGGCGGCAGTGCCACATAGCTGTGAATGCGCGCGCCATTTCGACCGGTGAACCAGAAATCGCGAAGCGGCTGCCAATCGATCGACGCGGCTTTGGCCGTGTTGAATGACGTCAGGAAATCCCGTTTCTTCGTGGCTGGATCGATCCGCACGATTTCGAGCGGATGGGTTGCGCTTTCCCAATTGACAAACAGAATCGGCGATGCGGCGCGCGACGCGATGTCGAGCGAGGTATAGACGCCCTGAGGCGCGTCCAACACCAGTGTGGTTGTACCGCCGGCGGCCGGAACGGAGTACACCTTCTCGTGCCCTGCATCCTCGGCGGTCAAATAGATCGACTTGCTGTCGGGCGAAAACGCCCATGATCCAACCGGACGATCGAGATCCTTCGTGAGGATTCGTACCGGCTGCCCCGCCATCGGCCAGGTTGCGCACGCAACACGCGACAGCGCGTAGATCGCGGCCTTGCCATCGGCCGCGGTGAAACAAAGCGTTTTGCCGTCGGGACTGAACCGCGGCGCACTGGCGTCGAAAGCGTCAGCGCCAATCCGCGTCGGTTCGCCACCGCCGGCCGGGATCTGCCAGATCGACGAGAGCACCATCGCGCGCGCACCGGCGTCAGCGCTGTCAGCAGCGGCAAACACCAGCGACTCGCCATCGGGAGCCCACGCCGCGCTCAGGCCATCTCCGTTGTAACCGGAGCGTCCTGCCATTTTCGATCCCGCAAACAGAGAACGTGTTTTCTTCTCGCCGTCCAGAGCCACCACCCAGAGGTGTGGCTTCGAGTCTTCGATCCAGCGATCGAAGTTGCGTATGGGAAACGCATCGTAAATGCGCACTTTTGATTTCGCGTTCTTGCGCTCCTGCACCGCCTTCCGATTCGATTCCTCATCAGTCGCACCAGGCCACATCGCGGCCTGAAACGCGATGCGTTTGCCATCGGGACTCCACTTCGGTGCGCTCGCTGCAGTGGGTGCGTTCGTCACACGCTGCGCGTCGCCACCTAGCACGACGTCGAGCACATAGATCTGCGACACCTCGTCGTCGTCGCGCTTCGCCGCAAACGCCAGTCGCGTGCTGTCGGCGCTCCACGACGGTCCACTCTCGGACCCTTTGTTCGACGTCAGCCGCCGCGGCGCCGAACGGCCGTCGGAGGCGACGATCCAGAGATCGCTCACATCTTTGCTTGGGTCGTAACTCGGCTCAGCAACGCTAAAGACGACCCATTTGCCATCTGGAGACGCCACCGGCACGCCCACTCGCTGAAATGACCACATCAACTCGTGGGTTAACGGCTGTTTCGTTTGAGCAAACGCCTCGGCGGACAGGGCGATCGAAACGGCCGCCACGCAGATTAGCCAACGGTGCATTGCCATGAGCTCCTCAGGTTTCTTCCGCCTGAAGGCGGAAGCCACATGTGACGGTTTCTCAAACTGGGGCGGATTGGTCGAGCGCTGTGGCGTTTCGGGTAACGGCAACGTCCACTCTCCCGGTGTGTGCGCGACGGCACGCCCTTTCGGCTTAGTCCGTTTTTTGCATTATAGCGGGGCGGTCGAGGTCGCACGATCCTTGAACGGCCACTGCATGGTCACGCCACAAAAGCCTCTCTGTTCGTCCGTGTTGATTCGTGGCATCCCCGCATCACTCCTCACGTTGCGTCGATTCGTTCTGGCAGCTGCCTGTGCATTCACGGCGCTCCTGGTACCGAATGCCGCACGGGCCGACTCGCTGAACTGGCAGCGGCCGCACAGCAACGACCTGATCGTCACATTCGTGGTAACCGACCAGGATCGGGATGGCGATGCGGACCTTGTGGCAACGAGCACGCCGAACGACTCGTATCGCCTCCTGATCGTCTGTGCCGTACCCGAGGGAGTGCGACTCGTTCGTGTCGGGGAAACACCGCATCCCGTAGACGGGCGCGCATCGCATCTGAGCTACTGCCGCCGCTCCCCGCGTGGTCCTCCGAACCTCCTCGCTTCCTGACACCACCGCCTGCCTGAATCTCCGCTGAACCCTGTCGGCGCGGCCGTGCCAGGCATGTAGTGGCGCGCGATCCAGGCAGGCGTTCCGACAGACGAGGAGGTCGAGATGCAGGTTGTTTTGGCCGATCTGGCGTCGGCCGATGGACTGGTCAGCAAGGACACCGTCGCCGGCGGGTACGGATCGCGGCTTCGACCGTTTTCACGCGTCACCCGCGTGATCTCACAGGTCAAGCGCCGTCTCCATGCTCTGCCGAGCGTGCAACTGGGTTACATCGCGGCGCTGTGCGCTGGCGCCGGACACGATGTCACCTACACGGAGGGAGACGCTGCCGAGGGCGCTGACGTCGCAATCGTTCTCTCATCGCTGGTCGACTACCGGCGCGAGTGCGCATGGGCGGCGGCTCAGCGAGCGCGCGGTCTGCGCGTCGGCTTCGTAGGTCTCGCCGCCTCCAAGCTCCCTGAGCTATTCGAATCGAGCGGCGATTTCGTCATCCTCGGCGAACCGGAAGACGCGGTGATGAGACTCGCGGCCGGCGAGGTCCTGACCGGACGCGTGCAAAGCACGCCGATTGATGATCTCACTACGCTTCCTTTCCCACGGTGGGATCTGGTCGGTCGCGACCGTACTCGCGGATGGCACCTCCCCTTCACCGGCCGGCCCATCGGCGGATCGTTTCCTGTCCTGGCCAGCCGTAGTTGTCCTGAGTTCTGCACCTATTGCCCTCATCGGATTCTCTCGCCGTATCGCGCTCGCTCGGCCCAACACATCGCCGATGAACTCGAGTACGTGTGTTCCTTGAAGCACCGTCCGTACGTCGTCTTTCGCGACCCGTTGTTTTCGGAAGACCGAGATAGATGCCTCGAACTCTGCGAAGAGATTCACGCGCGACGGCTGACGCTGCGGTTCGAATGCGAGACGCGGCTCGATCGGCTCGATGCCGAACTGCTGCGGACAATGCGGCGCGCCGGGCTGGCGGCGATCAGCTTCGGCGTCGAGACCCGTCTCGACGATACCCTGAAGCGGTCGGGGCGCCGACCGATTCCCTCTTCGCATCAGCGCAGAATCATCGCGGAATGCCGGCGCCTCGGCATTGTGACTGCCGCGTTCTACGTGCTCGGATTCGTTCAGGACGACTGGGCCTCGGTCGCAGCGACGATCGAATATGCGATCAGTCTCGGATCCACCGCCGCGCAGTTCAAGCTGCTGACGCCGTATCCAGGCACTCCGATGTGGCGGCAGCTGCGCGAGCGCATCTACGAAACCGACTGGCAGCGCTTCGACGGCTTTACGCCAACGTTCACCCATCCATCGCTGTCCGCTGACGAACTGCGCTTTCTGCTCGGAGCGGCGTACACCCGGTTCTACGTGCGCCCTTCATACCTCGCGAACTTTCTTCGTTTGCGCGGGCGCGGACTGCGCGCCGCCGAACGCTTCGATTCCAGTGTGTTTGCACGACACGAGCGGCGCGAGCGCGCTGAGACAGCAAAGGCGGTGATCTCTTGACTGCGATTCCCCGATACGGCGCCCGCGTGATCCCCAACACCGAGCAAACAATCTCCGCGATGCGCGCGGCTGGACAACTGGTCGATGGACCGCACATTGCGCAATTCGAAGAGGCATTCGCGGCCAGGATGGGGTCCAACTATGCCGTCGCCACTTCGTACGGCAGGATGGCCTTCTACCATCTGCTTCAAGCCCTGCAACTGCCCAAAGGGTCCGAGATCATCCTGCCGGCGCTCACCTTCTGGGTCATCCCCGAACTGGCCCGCGTTGCCGGTCTGAAGCCCGTCTTCGCCGACGTCGATCCTCGTTTATTCACGCTCGATCCGTGTGCCTTCGAACGCGCGATCACTTCGCGGACGAGCGCAGTTGTGCCGACTCACTTGTACGGTCTGCCCTGCGACATCGAACGGATCGTCGGCATCGCGCGCCGCCACGGACTCGCCGTGATCGAAGACTGCGCGCATGCGCTCGGGGCTGAATGGCGAGGACGTCCGGTCGGCACGCTTGGCGATGCCGGCTTCTTCAGCTTCCAACTGCTGAAACCGCTCAACACCTACGGCGGCGGAATGGCCGTCACTAACAACCCTGGCGTCGCTGCACGGCTCATGAACGCGGTTGCGGCGGAACGGCGGCCGCGGGAAGCCGACGTGCTACGACGCCTGCAGTTGGGCCGCGTCCAGCGCATTGCCATTCGCCCCAGCGTCTTCAGCGCCTCTCTCTTTCCTGTGATGTGGGCCGCGTCGTGGGTCAAGGCCACGCCGGATGTTTATCTCTGGGAGAAGATCCGTTCGCTCGATCCGCTCCCCGATAGTTACCGGGAACGTTACAGCAACGTACAGGCGGCGATCGGTCTGGAAGGGCTCGCCCATCTCGACGAGTGGACCGACGCGACGATCCGGCATGCCAGAGATCTCAATGACGCGCTGGCGGATAGCGGAATCGAGACGCCTGCCGTGCCGCCGAGCGTGCGGCACGTGTTTTACCAGTACGCGATTTATGCCCGGCGACGCGAGCGCGTCGTGCGAGGGTGCCTGCGACGCGGCATCGACGTCGAGAGCCTTCACGTCGATGTGTGCACGCAGCTGCCTCTATTTGGAAACAACCATGCGCCGACGCCCGGCGCAGACCGCGCCGCGAAAGCTATTCAGTTACCCGTGTATGCGTCGCTCAAGCCCGATCACATCCACCGGATCGTCACGGTCGTACGGGAGGCTGTGGCGACGTGAGTCTCACGGGACCCTGGGCGTACGCCGCGATCTTCTTCTCGGCGCTGGTTGAAGGAGAGATCGTGTTTGTCGCCGCGGCCGTGCTCGTCGCCGCTGGCAGACTGGAGGCGCTGCCGGTGATGACCTTCGGTGCACTGGGCGCCGCGACCGGCGATCAGGTCGTGTTCTACGCCGTGCGCGGGCGCATTGCCGGTTGGCTTGGCCGGTTCCGGGGCATCGCTGCACGGCAGATGTCGATCGTCTCGCGCGTGCAGCGACATCAGTCGTTGATGATCCTGGCGATTCGCTTCGCGCCAGGCTTGCGCATTGCCATCACCGCGGCCTGCGCGTACGGGAACATCTCCCCGGTGCGATTTACTGCGCTGAATCTCGTCGGTGCGTTCGCCTGGGCGGCAATCCTGCTAACGCTCGTCTCGCGTGTCGGGCCTGGAGCGCTTCGGTATGCGGGAATTGGCGGAATCTGGGGCGCAATTTTTCCCGCGGTGTTCGTGATTACAGCTGTTTGGTGGCGCGCGCGTTCCTCGGGTCCCGAAAGCCCAGAGCCAACAGCCAGCAGCAACTAGACCCAGTTGAGTGTTCGCTGGACGGCCTTCTCCCAGCCGAAGTACGCCGTGTCGCGCTGGTCGTCGGACCAGTGCGGCTCCCATCGGCGATCCATCTTCCAGTTTTGCCGGAGATCGTCGAGGTCTTTCCAGAATCCTGTCGCCAGACCGGCGGCATAGGCGGCACCAAGCGCGGTCGTTTCGGCAACGACTGGTCGCACCACCGGCACGCCGAGAATGTCGGCCTGCATCTGCATGAGCGCGTTGTTCACAGTCGCGCCGCCATCGACTTTCAGGATCTCGAGTTCAACGCCCGAGTCCTTGACCATGGCGTCGAGCACGGCGCGGGTTTGAAAGCAGATCGCTTCGAGGGTGGCGCGCGCGAGATGCGCCTTGGTGTTGAATCGCGACAACCCGACAATCGCGCCTCGCGCATCGGATCGCCAATACGGCGCGAACAGCCCGGAAAACGCCGGGACAAAGTAGGTGCCGCCGTTGTCAGGAACCGATGTCGCCAGCGCCTCGATCTCAGCGGCCGAACCGATGATGCCGAGCTGATCGCGCAACCATTGCACGGCCGAACCGGTGACAGCGATCGATCCTTCGAGTGCATAGATCGGGGCAGCGTCTCCCATGCGGTAGCAGACCGTCGTCAACAGGCCGGCCTTGGACGGGACGATCTCGCGACCCGTATTCAGCAGCATGAAATTGCCAGTCCCGTAGGTATTCTTCGCCTCGCCCGGCGAGACGCAGACCTGACCGACCGTCGCCGCTTGCTGATCACCGAGATCACCGCTGACTACCACTTCGCCGCCAACGGGACCACTGCGTCGGGTGACCCCGTACGATGTGCGATCCGACGAGGACCGGATCGAAGGGAGCATCGCGTGCGGGATTGTAAAGACAGACAGCAGCTCGTCGTCCCACGCCAGCGTTCGCAGGTTCATCAACATCGTCCGGCTGGCATTGGTGACGTCGGTGACCAGCGACCCGCCGTCGCGGCCGCCGGTGAGATTCCAGATCACCCACGTATCGATATTGCCGAATACCGCTTCACCTCGCGCCGCCGCCGCACGGACGCCGTCCACATTCTCGAGAATCCATTGGATTTTGCCGGCCGAGAAGTACGTCGCCGGGGGCAGGCCCGTCTTCGAGCGAATCAGGTTGGCCGACTCGGCATCCAGGGCGTTGATGATGCGATCGGTTCGCGTGTCCTGCCAGACGATGGCGTTGTACCACGGACGTCCGGTTTTCGGGTTCCACACGACCGTCGTTTCGCGCTGATTGGTCACACCGATAGCCGCGAGGTCGCTCGCCGTCAGCCTCCCGGCGCTGAGCGCGCCCGTGATCGACTCGTTGGTGCGTGCGAGAATCTGCAGCGGATCGTGCTCCACCCAGCCTGGCTTCGGCAGAATCTGATCGTGCTCGACCTGGTGGCGCGCAATCTCCTGGCCACTCCGGTCGAACACCATGAACCGCGTGCTGGTGGTCCCCTGATCAATCGCCCCGACGTAGCTTCGCACTCAATGCCTCCGTTATCGGCTCTTGGCTGTTGGCTCTTCGCTTACCAACAGCCAACAGCTAACAGCTATTAGCCAAGCTGACGTTAGATCACAAAGGGCACACCTTACAATTCTTTGTCATGTCTCGGCTTGCATCAGTACGAGGAGAGAAGTTCGACGTCATTGTGATCGGTGGCGGCATCATCGGGTGCGGCGTGGCGCGCGATGCGGCAATGCGTGGTTTCCGTGCCGCGTTGGTCGAGCGCCGGGATTTCGGAAGTGGAACAACCGCCGCTTCGACGCGAATCGTGCATGGCGGGCTCCGCTACCTGGAACAACTCGATTTCGGTCTGGTGCGCATGGATTTGAAGGAGCGTGAAACGCTCTTGCGGATTGCGCCGCACCTCGTTGAGCCCCTGCAGTTTCTTATTCCATTCATGTCGGGAATGTCTGTATCCCCTCTGAAGCTGCGCCTGGGCCTGACCCTCTACGACGCCCTGAGCCCTGGCACGTCGCTGCCGCGACATCGGGTGTTGTCCGCATCCGCGGCGCGCGCCGCCGACAGGTGCCTGGAGCGCGAGGAGGTGCGTGGTGCCGCCGCTTACTTCGATGCGCGGGTTGATCTCCCGGAACGGCTGGCGCTCGAGAACGCACTCGACGCGGAGATGCACGGAGCGACGGTTCTGAACTACTGCGAAGTGATACCGCCGGTGATCCACGAGGGTGCGACACAACGCGTACGCATCCGGCACACGATCGACGGAGATGAAGCTGAATTGAGCGCGCGCGTCGTGGTCAATGCAACCGGCGCGTGGTGGGAACAAACAGCCAGTGCGCAGACCGGCTCACGACCAGCACGAATCCGAACCACCAAAGGGATCCACATCGTGTGTCCGCCGCTGACCGAATCGGCCGTCGTGCTGTTCTCGGCAATCGATCGGCGCCTGATGTTTGCGATTCCGCGATTCGGACAAACCTGGATCGGTACGACCGATACCGACTATGAAGGAGATCCCGCGGACGCACACGCGACCGACGCGGACGTGGACTACGTGCTCGCATCAGTCCGACCGATGTTTCCCAGGCTGCGGCTCGAGGACGTGCGCTACACGACGGCGGGTGTACGGGCGCTGGTACGGAAGTCGGGACGACCGTCGGCGGTTTCGCGGATGCACAAGATCGCCGACGACGTGCCGTCGGCGGGGATCATCTCGATCCTGGGGGGAAAAATCACCGGCTATCGAGCCATCGCAGAGGAAGCGGTTGATGCGGTGTGCCGGAAATTGGGAATCACGGCACGTTGCGAGACGGCGACGAAACCACTGCCGGGCGCTCGCAACACGCCGCCGCAACCGAATGGCACCCCGTTTCTTCGCTCGCTCTACGGCACACGGGCGGCTGCGGTGATGGCGCTGACAGATGCGGCCGCGGAACTCGAGAAACCGCTGGCCTCTGAGTATCCCGATATCGGCGCCCAGGTTGTCTTCAGCGTGCGATCGGAACACTGTCGGCGGGTTTCGGATTTCATTCGGCGCCGTACGCGGCTCGGTGCGTCGGCAGACCAGGGTTGGAGTGCCACATCGCGCGTGGCGGAAATGATGGGCGCCGAACTGGGATGGCAGCCGGAACGAATTGCGGCCGAGATCGAAGACTACCGCCGGGACATTGCGTCCACGAGGGCCTTCAACCGGCGCCCGTAAACGCGTTCAGCCGCACGCCGGATGACGGCAACCGCAGCGCAGTTCCGTCATGTTCTTGGCTTCCTTACAGTGTTCTGAGCAGTACTTGCCGAATTCCCCGTTAGGTTGGACGGTACACGAACAACCGGGGTGAGCGCATTGCTGAGGCTGATTCATAGCGCCTCCTGCCCGCAGAGATACCGAAGCATTGTCGCACAGTCCATCTCCGCGGACGCTGAAAGCGGCGGGAAAGGTCTGGCCCGACCGTAAGCGACTGCGCAGGACGCCGGTACCGGCTAAAACAGCCTCCGAGGCGACTTCCGAGGAGAGTCAGGCCTGTTCGGTGGTAGCCTGCGTGCGAGCGTTCATCTCACGCTGGGTCCGCAGGATGCTGCACCATTCCTTGTGTTCGGCTACCGGCATCCCGCACTCAACGCAGATTCGAACTCGGGGGCGCGGCTGGGTCTTGCGGGAAAACAGCTTCTTCAGAATGGACATGGATACTCCGGATGTAGCGACTTTAACCTGAGACGGATTTGACTGCCAGAAGGTTTGCTAAACCGGGTTAGAGGTATAATTTCGCTGGGCTTGACCCGCCGCAGTCAGTCGGCCTTTCAGTGAAAGTTCCCATGCCGACGAGAATTACCGAACGCCGAATTGGAGACGTCACGGTCCTCCAGGTGTCGGGCCGCGTGATCCTTGGCGACGGCGCAGCCGAACTGCGCACCCGCATGAACGACCTCGTCGACGAGGCCAACCTCAAGTTTCTGCTGGATCTCCGTGGCGTGACCTACATCGACAGCTTTGGTGTCGGCGTCATCGCGGCGAAGTACGTGAGTGTGCGGCGCAAGGGAGGAGACGTCAAACTGCTCCGGCTTTCGCCGCGCAGTCAACGCGTGATGCGCATCAGCGGCTTATTGAAGATCTTCGAATCGTTCGAGAACGAGGATGAGGCGCTGAACAGCTTCGCGGCGGCGCGCAATCAAGCCGCCGGGTGAGCGAACATCGCGGTGATCGCATCTTCTTCCGAGAAGCGCTCTACCCGCCGCGCATCAAACCGTTCCAGGTCGTCGATGTTGGAAAGGATCCGAAGCTTCTGATCTTCGGCTTCGAGGACGGCCGGGGTATCGGCTGCCAGCATGTAACGGCGCGGTAACAACGCAACCCTTCGCTCGACCACAAAGTAGCGCACGCGACGGCTGGCTGGTTCCACGAGGACACCCGAAATGTCACCGAGCTTCTCATCGTCCGAGCTACAGACCGTTACTCCCGCCAGCGTTCCAGATGGATGCTTCACCTGGTCCGCGTCGAGGTATCGAAGTGCGTCCGGCCGGGGCTCATCATGTGCCATCGCCTAATACCCTCTGGACCCTTGAACAGCAAGCGGAATGCCATCTCGAATCAGCCGCAAACCTCGGAAATGGTGCGCAAGGACCGTACGGATTTTGTGTGCGTTGGGCAAAAACTGCGCGCCATTGATACAGAGAAACCTCAGCATGAGTCGGAAGTCCGAGGTCTTCTGTGGGTTGGTGACGGAAGTGCGTCGATAAACCGGGTTAGTGCGTCAGCGTCCGGAGCAAGGGCACCCAGGTAATCGACTGACAGTCGTAAGCATCCGTCTTGTTGGGAGCATTCAGCGGACTGAACGCCGCAGGTTTGCTTCGGTCCACAACACCAATGCGCTTGCTGACAAACAACACTTCGTACGCCCACGCCGGAAATGGCCAGACGCTTCGCGCACAGCTGTAGTTATTGAAGTGGAGGTTGGCGATGTAAAACTTTCGCTTGAGTTTCTCGATCGCATCTTTGAACTGCGCCCCGTTTGCACCATGAAACTCGACGGCAAGCTGATCAATCTGATCGAGGGTCGAATCCGACATGCTCAGGAAGGTTTCCCATTCCGCGCCTTCGACGTCCATTTTCACGACGAGGTGGCGTTTGGCGTCATCATTTCTCGCCATCTGTGATTCAGGCGTGTCAAACAGGCGACCGTCGCTGTCTTTGGATCGATTGCCGGCGACGCACTCCGGATGGAAGACAAGCGCTCCCCCCTCACAAACCGGTTCCTGCACGTTGAAGCAGTCGTATTCGTGAACCTTGACCTTCAACTGACGCGAAACATCACACCCCCAGCCGTCATACCCTGAAATCCCGTACGAATAGGCGGTTTGTACGTCGGTCAAGAGGTTTGCGCACATCAAGTATCCGCCGTCGTTCGGTTCACCAAATCGTTTGAGCTCGCAATTGGCGAGTGCGACCGGCTGCAGTTGCTCGAGCAGCGCCTGTCGCCGTCCTTCCGGCGCGTTGCGATACCAGCGCTCGCGGCGGATCGCGCCGTACGCGACGCCGGCCAACAGAACGATAACCAGGATCGCGAGCCACAGCACAGTGCGTTTCAATAATCTGCTCCTTGTGGCAAAAATATCATCACGGCCGAACCAGCCGCGTAGAGAATTCTCAGCCATCGATTCGGCGTATCGACAGAGTCCGGCGCATTTCCACGCGATCGTCGCTGGCACGCCCCGCGCACGTCTCAGACGGCAGGATGGATGGGATCGCGGAGCTTGGAGCAGAAACGATCGGTGGGATCGCCGCGCTTCGAGCAGAAATGATCGCGCGCCTCGAGCTGCTCGATCGGCGGCTGGCTGAATCGTTCGCCGCGATCACGAAGCAGTGCGTTGAACAGCGAGCCTATACGGAATTGGCGCACGAACGACTGGACAAGGCCGACCACACATTAATTGCCGGCATCAACCGCCTCGAACGCAAGCTCGATCGGATCCTCGCACTCGTCATCGAGTCGCACGCCCGCCGTCGCTAGCACGCCTGGCACCCCTGGCACCCCTGCGCCACCCCTGGCACCCTTGGCACCCTTGGCACCCCTGGCACCCACGACTACTGAACGCCAAAAGCCATGACGTTCCCGCCCGATGCGACCGCGATGTACTGCTTGCCATCGAACAGGTAGGTCATCGGCGACGCCTTCCACGTTTGATTGGTAGGAAAACTCCATAGCGGCTTGCCGGTCACCGCATCGGCGGCCATCAGCGCGCCACCGTCCTCACCAAAAATGACCAGCCCGGTCGACGTTGCCAGCGTCCCGCCCCACGAGAATGCAGGCCCTCGTTGCGGAAGTTCCCAGACCACCGCGCCGGTACGAATATCGAGCGCTCGCAGAATGCGCTGCGGAGTCGGATCCGGGGCGGTCCGCTGCGTTCCACCGAGATAAGTCTTTCCGCTCTCCCAATCGCCCTGATCGCGTTTGGTGTAGATGCTGCATTTCTCGAAGGTCTGGATGTAATAAAGACGCGTAACCGGATTATAGGAAGGCGAGTACCAGTTGGTCGCGCCATCCTGCGACGGACAGACCTTGGTTCCAGTTGCCGACGGTTCCTGGCCCGCTATCCTTATGGGACGTCCGTCCTTGCCGATGCCGCTTGCCCAGGTCAGCGTCTTGATGAACTGCTTGGCGAGCAGCAGCGTGCCATCGCGTCGATCGAACACGTAGAAGAAGCCATTGCGATTGGCGTGCAGCATCAGCTTCCGCGGCTGTCCCTGCCAGTCGGCGTCAACAAGCACTGAGGTTTCTGTCGCATCCCAGTCCCACAAGTCGTGCGGCGTGAACTGATAATGCCATTTCAACTTTCCGCTCTTGCGATCCAGCGCAAGGATGCTGTCGGAATAGAGGTTGTCTCCCTTACGGTGATCGCCGTTGTATTCCTTCGCCGGATTGCCGGTCGGCCAGTAGACCGTGTCGAGATCCGGATCGTAGCTGCCGGTGAACCATGTGGGCGCGCCACCGTGATCGATATCCTTGCCCTGCCAGGTTTCGGATCCAGGTTCTCCGGCTTTGGGCACGGTCCAGAACCGCCACACTTCTTTTCCGGTTTCCTGATCGTGCGCCGCGACAAATCCGTTCGCGCCGTGTTCGCCGCCGGTCACGCCGGAAATGATCAGATTGCCTGCGGGAAGCGGCGCCGATGACGCGGCGTAGTTCTTGCGCCAATCCTCCAGAGGCGTTTCCCAAATGACCTCGCCGGTGAATCGATTGAGCGCGAGAATGTGCGCGTTATCCGTCTCGAGGAACACGCGATCGCCGGCGACCGCCACGCCGCGGTTCGCGCTGCCGGCGGTAATGCCGATCGTGCGTGGGCGCTTGAACTGCCAGATCATGCGCCCCGTGCCCGCATCGAGCGCGATGCATTCATTCGGGTTGGTGACGTACATGATCCCCGAGGCAACCACGGGTGTCCCCTGCAGTGAACCCGCGCCGGGAAACGCGAAGACCCATTTCGGCGCGAGCCGCTGGACGTTGGTCTTGTTGATCTGCGTCAGCGTCGTATACCGATTCCCGCGCGGATCGCCGTTGTAGGTTGGCCAGTCGGCGTCTGAGGTCACCTCACGAACGCGATCGCCGACACGTCGCAACAGGTGGACGCGCTTGTCGTCGGTGAGCAGTTGAAGATCGTCGAAGCCTTCGGCGAGCACCTGGCCGTCGAGCATCGCGCCGGTGCTGGTTTGGACCTTCGTTCGCACGATGGGTTTGGCTTCCGGGCGCTTTTCAATCGAGCGCAGAAACTTAATCAAATCGCGCAACTCGTTACCGCTGACATCACTGGGCGGCATCCCGCGCGCCGGAGAACCCTCGTGAATGAACGCCGCGAGCTGCTCATCGTCGCGCGCCGTCAGACGCGTCACGATCGGCGGCCCCATCTCGCCACCGTTGCCGTCCGCGCCATGGCACCTGGCGCAGCGGCTCTCGAAAACTTTCCGTCCTCCGTCGTCCTGATCCGCGATCAGGGTGGCGAGCGGAAGCAATGCAAGCAGGGCTATCGCGGCCATTCGTTTGCGCATGCGTGCATCTTACTCGTGAATGCCGCTTATCGGGATCCGTCGTCCGCGATGCGGAATCCGAAGCCGAATACACCGACTCGACCGGTGACATCGACTCGGATCCCGGACACCGGATCCCGACAGAAAGACAACCCGCTAACGAGTCACCAGCGGTCGTCCTGCCCCCACCCGCACCACGCCACCGGCGCGAGCCAATCGATGGCGGCGTCGCCAATCGGCGCACCCGGCGGCGCGTCATAGGTCGTCGGCGTACGAATGGGTTCGATCGCACGCTCGAGGAACCGCTTGATATCGGCAGCAAGGAGCGCCTGTGCGGGGCCATCTCCTTTGCCGTTTAGCGCATGCTCGCCGAGCTGAATCCTCCGCAACGCGTCGGAGGCTTCCGCGCGCACCTGCGGCATCGGCGCGCCGCCAGCGAGCCAGACCAGGCGGTCCACCAGCGCTCGCGCCGTCGCGCGACGAATCTCCTCTTCGTAAGGCGTAGCTGCGGTGCCCTGGAACGTCGCGGTGCGCAACGCATCGATCACCTCGGTGAGGCCTGGCAGCGACGGATCGATGGCGTGCTGAGCCACCATACGTGCCGCTCTATCCGGCTGTAAGGTGAACCCGATGGTGACATCGGAAGCAATCGAAGCGGGACTGAGCGGATCGAACGTGTCGCCGGTGTAGCGCGCGAACAGCTCACGATGCGGTCCCCAACCCGACGGCCGCGGAGGGATCTTGTCGAGCGCGGTCTTGGGCAACGCAAGCTCCGACGGTTTCAAGGTCGCCGCGAGCGCTGCGAGTGCCGCGCGCTGATCGGTGGCCGGAACCCATTTTGTTGGTGGACGTCCGTCGCCGCGAAACGCATAGATGTAATCCTGTCCAGCAACCGCCGACGCGGCAGCTTCCACCGCATAACGGTGATACATGTAGAGCGGCACGAGTGCCTCCTCCATTGTCGCCATCGGCTGGTCTTTCCTGATCACGGTTTCGTCAAAGCGATCGAGCGCGGCGCGACGCACCTTCATGATCCGGTTCAGCTCGGCCGCCATGTCGGTGCCGTTGTTCCACTGATCGGAACGCGGACTCGAATCAGTGTCCTGGTTTGTCATGTAGCGCAAGTCCTGCGTCCACGCGTCGTCAATGATCTTTTTTAGTGCCGCGGTCTCATCGGCGCCCTTGGGGAAATCCTGGTAGCCGTAGGCGATCGCAATCTTGTCCCAGTCGCCGATCCCAACCGCGTACGCGTTCGACAGATCAATCGTGCCATCCGGATTGAGCTTCTCCAGCGGGTGGGGATAGTCCATGACAGAGATTCGTCCCTTCGAACTGTTGTAGTACTCGTGCCCGAGACCGAGTGTGTGACCGACTTCATGCGCCGCGAGCTGACGGATGCGTGCAATAGCCGTGTCACGAAGCACGGCGGGCGTTTCAGATCCGGTCCTGTAGGGCGCGAGCAGGCCTTCCGCGATCAAATAGTCCTGGCGATCGCGCAGCGAGCCCAGCGTGACGGTCGCCTTGATGATTTCGCCGGTGCGCGGGTCCGAGATCGTGGCGCCAGAGCTCCACCCGCGCGTCGACCGATGCACCCAGTTGATCATGTTGTAGCGGATGTCCATCGGGTCGGCCGCTTCGGGCAGCAACTCGACGCGGAACGCGTTGCGGTAGCCGGCGGCGGTGAATGCCTGATCCCACCAGCGCGCGCCCTCGAGCAATGCGGAACGAATCGGCTCGGGCGTACCGCGATCGACGTAGTAGACAATCGGCGTCTTCGCATCGCTCACGCGCGCGGACGGATCGACCTTCTCGAGCCTGTGCCGCTGGATCACGTAATGAACCATCGATGTGCCGAGCGGCGCCGCATAGTCGACATACTGAAGACCAAAGAATCCGGCACGCGGGTCGGCGACGCGTGGCCGGTAATTGCCGTCGGGAAGCTCGGCAAAAGTGTGATGCTCGCGCAGCGTGACGGCATCGGCTGACGGTGTCACACTCGCAACCGTTCCCGAGAACATGCCGCCGCCAAAGCTGCCGCCACCGGGAATCGGACCGCCGACCGACGGCGGACCCTGCGCCGGTCCGCCACCGCCCCCTCGCCCTCCGCCCGCACCATCGTTGGCAAACGTGAGGATGACGTCGACTTCCGTGTTCTTGGGGAAGGTTTTGGTGCCGGGCATATTGATCGCGCTTCGCGTCCGGTCGACGCGGAACGTGCCCGGGCGGAGCCGCGGAATGACATTGTGCGCGTCACGCACAAAGAATTCGGTGGCATCGACGAGCACGCGGCCGTCTGTTTCGGCGCCGACCGTGAATCCCCACAGGATCGATTTGGCGAAGGCGTCTTCGACCGCGCGACGCTCATCGGCGTTCGTACTGTTGGCGCGGAACGTGTAGTTCGGCTGCACCATCAGCACTCGCGGCCCGACGCGCTGAAACTTGACGACACGCCCCTGACCCGACTGTCCGCGATCCAGGCCGAGATCGTTCGAGCCGAGGCCGGCAGTGAGGCCCGTCGAGTACAGCATCTCGGTGTCGAACTTCCCGATTTCCAACCAGAGCGAGCCGGACTTCTGATCCCAATAGAGCGGCATGTAGCCGTCGAGCTTTTGGAAGCCGGTAGTGCGGGCGTCGATCGTCTGAACAGGAGCAGACTGGGTGCCGCCGGGGCGCTCGCCTGGGGTTTGGGCGACAACGCCAGCGGCAGCGGTGGCGACGAGGAGGAGAGAAGCGAATAGTGTTTTGGTGCGCATGGCGCGCGATTTTAGCGCGTCACGAGCGTTTCGCTTTTCGCTTTTCCCGTTTCCCTTTAGTTTCCCCGCCTCGTCGCCGGTGCCGGCGGCATGTGGGAGAGACGAGTGCGAACCGTTTCAAACGCAGGGCCCGTATCCGCAGTTCCGTTGACCCGAAGCGATCCCGCCTCGCGGTTGATAGCGGTGTACCGGTTGCCTGGATCGGGGTGATCGCTCAGCCACTCCGGACCGCTGCCGCCGCCCTGCCGCTGGATAGTGCGGAACATGTTCGCCATTTGCCGCGGATCGTAGCCAGCACGGGCCATGATTTGCGCGCCCAGCAGATCCGCTTCACGTTCGTACTCGCGGCTGTACTTCATGAAATATGTGCCGAGACCGACCTGCGATCCCTGCGCGATGACCTGCCCGGTTCGGCCGCCGACGATGGACCCGAGCACCTGACCGGCGATCGCGCCGAGCTGAAACTTCTGGGCTTTTGCCGCCTGCAGAGTCCCATGGCGCAGGATCACGTGACTGAGTTCGTGCGCCATTACGCCCGCAACCTCATCGTCCGTCCTCGCCGCTTGCAGCATGCCGCGGTTGAGAAACATCGGACCACCCGGCAACGCGAAGGCATTGATGTCCCGCTGGTTCACCACGTCGAACGAATATCGGAACGCAGGCTGGCGGAACCGCGGAGGCACCGCAGCGACGAGCCGCGCGCCGATGCGCTCGACCAGATTCTCGGTCGCTCGGTCGTTCAACATCGGAAGTTGCTGTCGCACCTGCGAGGCCGCTTGCCGTCCGAGCTGAACATCCTGCGCCGGGGTAAAGCTGTTTCGGTGTGGCTCGATTCGCGTCTGGGCCGTAAGCGACCCGCTGACCAGAAGTGCCGAGACCGTGAGGAGCCACCGATGATGCCGTCGAGTGTGGCGAGTCATACCGCCACACTGTGCAAACAGGGCACCACGCAGAACACGTCGATTTCCCAATCTTTTGCCGTCACTCGCTGTTGAGCTGTCCTTTTTCCCTTTTCCCTTGTCCCTTTTGCCTTTTGAAGAATGGACCCTCGCTTGCACCTCTGAAGAACAACAACCAAAGGAGGTGTTCGTAATGGCAGAACAACTGCGCAACAAGCGCGTTGCAGCACTAGTTGAGAACGGATTCGAACAGAGCGAATTGTTGGAACCCAAGAAGGCGCTGGAAGACGCGGGCGCCAAAGTAGATATCGTGTCGCCGCAAAGTTTTCGAGTGAAGGGCTGGCAGCACGACGATTGGGGCCAGGGCGTTTCCGTCGATCATCATTTGGAGAGTGCCAACGCAGACGACTACGACGCGCTGCTGCTCCCCGGTGGCGTCATGAATCCGGACAAGCTCCGGATGAACCCGGGCGCGGTGCGTTTCGTGAAGTCGTTCGTCGACGCGGGCAAGCCCATTGCGGCAATCTGCCACGCACCGTGGACGCTGATCGAAGCGGGCGCCGTCAAGGGCCGACGCATGACCTCGTGGCCTTCGCTCGCCAACGACCTGCGCAACGCAGGGGCTCAGTGGGTTGATGCCGAGTGCGTTGTCGACAACGGCCTTGTGACATCACGAAAGCCCGACGACATCCCGGCATTCAACAGGAAGATGATTGAGGAGTTTGCCGAAGGTCAGCACGCGGTCGGCGCCGGTGCATCGCGCACCAGCGACGTTCGCCGCTAACCCGTTTCTGTGCCACTATGACCTGTTGCGAGCGGCGTTATACGCCGCTCGTTTTTTTCGATCGCACATGCGATCGACTCTGCGACACGCTGCGAGCGTCTCGGGCACTGTCGAATGACGAGAAACGGGGGAAAAAACGTGGCAAAGCGTAAATCGGGCAGACCCGCAAAATCCATTCGAAAGAAGTCGACGCAGAAATCGCGCCCCTCACGGAAACGTCCGGCATCCAGAACACGCAGCGTGCCGCGAACAAAAAGCGCCAAGCGAAAGACCGCCGCGCGGGCCGCTGCTTCTCGATCGAGGCGCCGAACCACCCCGAAAAAGCCGTCGCGACTGGCGAGTGCCGCGACAACCGTCCGCGGCGCCGTCGCCGGTGCCGTGGCAGCGGTCAGCAAGCGAATGCCCTGGGCTGCCGAAGGCGACGATGCGATCGCGCTGCTCGAGAAGGATCATCGCCGTTTTGAGGCCTTGCTCAAACAGGGCGAAGAGACCACCGAGCGGGCGATCAAGGGTCGAACGGAACTGCTCAACACGCTGACGGCGGAGTTGAACCTGCACGAGCTCGTCGAGGAAAAGATCCTGTATCCGGCATTGAAGTCTCATCCCGAGACCCGCGACATCGTGCTCGAGGGTTACCAGGAACATCACATCGCCGATGTGCTCACGCGAGAGCTTCACACATTGACCGCCGACGATGAGCGATGGGGCGCGAAGTTCAAGGTGTTGAAAGAGAGCCTCGAGCATCACATCCAGGAAGAAGAAGGCGACATGTTCCGGAAAGCTCGGGGAATTTTCAGCCGGGACGACCTCCGGGCGCTCGGCGCGCAGATGGCGAAAATGAAGGCCGACGCACGGCCGTAACGTGGAGACATTCGATGAAATTGACGGAGCTGTTTCTCGGCGAACTGGATCGCGAAGCGCCGTTGACCCGCCGCGTGCTTGAACGCGTCCCCGAAGGACGCAACGACTGGCAGCCGCACAAAAAGTCGATGCCGCTCGGCCGACTCGCCGCCCTTGTCGCCGGTATGCCGTCGTGGCTGGCGATGATGATCGACAAGGACGAATTTGATCTCAACCCGCCTGGCGGCTCGTCCGGATCGTTTCAAGCCAATTTCAGGACCACATCCGAGCTCGTCAAGACCGCCGACGATGGGGTGGCGGCCGCACGCGCGGCGCTGCAGAAGACCAATGACGATCACCTGATGACGCGATGGCGGCTGCTCGTGTCGGGCAAGACCGTCGTCGAACAGCCGCGACATGTCATGATGCGCGACTCGATCAATCACCTGGCCCATCATCGCGGTCAATTGACGGTCTATCTGCGCCTGAATGACGTGCCCGTGCCGGCGGTCTACGGGCCGTCGGCGGATGATCAGCGATTCGCATGACAATTCATGCGAAGATCCCAGGGTGAATTGCGTCAACTGCGGCGCGGCAATGGGACTCAACGCGCGCGGCTACTACGTCTGCGCGCATTGTGGCACGACCTCTTTTCCGGAAGCCGTCAGTCGCGACGGCATCCGGATCCTCGGGCCGGGCGACTCCGAAGTCCGCTGTTCGAGCTGCGACGCCCCGTTCCTGCGCGGCATGCTCGACGACTACCTGGTTGACTATTGCGAGAAGTGCCGCGGATTGCTCCTGTCGCGGCGAGACTTTGCGGAAGTGGTGCGTCGTCGGCGCGCGTGGGCGCAGGGTCAATCGGTGCCGCCGACCCACACCGACGGGGCGGAGTTGCGCCGCCGGATCAAGTGCCCGAAGTGCGGAACCCGCATGATGACGGACTGGTACTATGGCCCCGGCAACGTCGTCCTGGATCGCTGCGTCGCCTGTGACCTCGTGTGGCTCGATTACGGCGAGTTGAAGCAAATCGTGGATGCGCCGGGCGAGGATCGTGGTTCGCGGGATTTGACGTGAATGACGCGCTATTATTTCTATTCAGATATGACTTTTCGACGGATAACTTTCAGGCTCGCCGGCGTCGTGCTTGCGGCGTTGGCAGCGGGCTGCGGCGAGTCTCCGACGACGCCATCGACGGCGCCCTATAAACAGACAGACGTGCGCGTCGGCAGCGGCACCGAAGCCACGGCGGGCGCGGTGGTGACCGTGAATTACACGGGGTGGTTGTACGACGCAGCCAGGCTGGATGGCAAAGGGATCCAGTTCGATACGTCGATCGGCGCCGATCCCTTCGCCTTTACGCTTGGCTTCGGACAGGTCATCCAGGGTTGGGACCAGGGAGTTGCGGGGATGAAGGTCGGTGGCCTGCGACGTCTGGTCGTCCCGCCCTCGCTGGCGTATGGACCGGTTCGATACGGACCGATCCCGCCCGACGCGACGCTGGTGTTCGACATCGAGCTCGTCGACGTCCAGACATCCGCCACGCAGTGATACCGTTCATTTCTTGCCGATGTGCAGGCGTCCCCCAAACGTGACGTGACGCAGGCGATCGTCGAACAGCACCTCGCCGCCAGTTGTCGGGGTGCCTTTGAGGGTGCCAAAGGCCGCCTCGCCGTAGATTGCCAGCCAGGACGATACCCAGACCTCGAGGCCGGGTGCCCCGATCCATCCCCAGCCGCGGGTTTCGACGACAAAATCCTGCGACGCGTTGTTGATCGTTTCATGCGTCGTGAGCGTGGAATCTTGAAATGTTGACCCGATCAGTCCGGTGATCCGCGTCGGCCCGATTGGAATGCCGAGGCGGCCTCCGAGAATCAGGACGTTCGGTTCAAGCGTGCTGTTGAAGGAATAATTGCTGCCGCTGCCCTGTGCCGAGATCTTCGGCGGCCTGAAGTAACTCGCCGTGCCGGCGACCCACGGTTTCAGCCAGAGATCGAATCCGGCCGTGTAACTGAATCCGGCGTCGTTACCGTTGCACGTCGGCGCGTTGCCGCACGAAATGAGCACCGCATCCCGGACATCGGCGCGGCCCGCTCCCCCGAACACCACGAGTCCCGTCGGCGACGCGCTCCAGGTCTTCGCGCGATTCGGATCGTACGATCCCTTGATCAGCATCATCGTCGGGTTTGCCCCGCCGAGATCGACCACCAGGGTGTTGTCGCGGCGAACGAGGTAGAGTCCCGAGATCTCGCGTCGATCGCATCCCGGCTCCTGCGTGGCCGGCGGTTGTCCACGCTCGACGACGATGACCTTGCGAATCTTGTCGCAGACGTCGATGAAGACGTTGGCGTCGATTTCGGTTTTGCCCGCGTTGTTCTCACGAAGATTCAGCGGCAGCCTGGTATCGCCGCTCGCATCGACGACCGCGGTGGCCACCTTCGCCGCATTCAAGAAAACCTCGACGGTTTCGCTCGCCGGCACGCGCCGGACCATCACCGTTTGAGCACTCGCCTTACCACTTCCTACTGCCATCAACAGCGCGGCCGCCACGAGCAGCCGCCGACCATTTTTCATCCGCACTCCTTCGCCATAAGTATCGTTCACATTTCGTCTTCCAGTGTCTTCTTGCCCTTTTCGCTTGTCCCTTGTGCCTTTTCGCTTTTGCGTTTCTGGTATTTGGCACGCGATCAGCACTGAGCTGGCCAGATCGGCTGAAGACCGCCGAAAAGATTACAAATATGTTCACCCGTGTGCCATTTCGGCGGTTGGTCACGCCACTGCTCGTTGCCGGCGCGTTGGCCGTGGTGCACATCCCGGATGTCCGCGCCGCGCGTGCACACGGGCGGATTACCGGTGTCGTGCACCTGGTTGCGCTGGCTGGCACGCCGCTACGTTCCGGAGCGTACCCCTCCCGCCGGATCAATCCACAAACACCGGACGCCGCGGAAATTGAAAACGTCATCGTCTTCGTCAAGGACGCGCCGACCGAGCCGGACCTCACCATGACGCGCGCTTCGATCAGTCAGCGCGACGAGTCGTTTGTGCCGCGCGTCGTTGCCATCACACGCGGCTCGAGTGTCGAGTTCCCGAATTTCGATCCGTACTTCCATAACGTCTTTTCGCTCTCGCGCGCGCAGACATTTGACCTCGGCCGCTTCCGAAAAGGAGAAAAGCGGGACCGCGTATTCCCGCGGTCCGGGGTCGTCAAGGTCTACTGTCACATCCACTCGGAGATGGCCGCCACGATCATGATCTTTGATCATCGCCTGTACGCCACGCCGGCCACCAGCGGCTCGTTCGTGATCGATGCCGTGCCGCCCGGCACCTATCAGTTGAGCGCCTGGCACGAGCGCATCGGCGAGACGACCAAGCCAATCAAGGTCGTCGCCGGCGAGGATGCGAGCGTCGAATTCTCGCTGCCGGTGGTCGAAAAGTAGTCAATGACGCATCGCACTCCGCCACGGTTCGTGATCCGCACGCTCGTGGCGACGCTGGCCACGGTCGCGTTCGTACTCTCCGCGGTGTTGCTCGTCGTCACGCTCAACGTGCAAAAGAGCGTGCGCGCCGGTGTCGTCGATCGATTGGAAACCGGTCAGCGGCTGCTGGCCGCACTCGAGGAACGACGAGGCCAGGAACTTCTCGCGCAGGTCGCGATGCTTGCCGAGAATTCCACGCTCAAGGCCGCCGTCGACACCTATCACACCGAGCTGCGAACAACCAATGCCGCCGGCCGTCAGGACTTGCTGGCCACCATCGCGCGAGAGCTCGACAAACTGGCGGCGCGCATTCAGCCCGACGTCCTCGAGGTTCGCAGCGCGTCCGGCGAGGTGCTTGGCGTCGCCGGCAGGCGCGCCGGTGAGTGGCCGGCGTTCGCGCGGGTCAGCGCCCCGCGAACCGACACGGAAGCCACATTCGTCACCACAGCAACAGGCATTTTCCGGCTCGCCTCGGTTCCGGTGGTCCTGCAGGGCACACAACTGGGCACCCTGAGTCTTGCGAGCGCGCTTGACGAGCGGTATGCGAGCGAAATCTCTGAGCTTTCAGATGCACGCACGCTCATTCTCGCCGATGACCACATTGTGGCGTCCACGCTCCCGGCGGAGGCGCTGATGGGGCTCACAACCGCGGTCGTCGACAAGATGGCCGGCGAGGACGCCGTAACGCTCGCGGGATCGGAGTACGCCGTGCGACGGCTGCTGGCCATCCCGGCACCGGCTCCGGCCGCCGTGGGCCATCAGCGCGGCGCACAGGTGTACGTGCTCGATTCGATCGATGCCTCGGCACGCCCCGTAATTGCGGTGGCGCTGCGGACGATGGGGTGGATCGCACTCGGCGCATTCATGCTGGCGGCGCTGGCGAGCGTGTGGCTCTCGCGCACGATTGCCCGTCCGATCGGCACGTTGTCGGCATCGCTCGCCAGCATGACCGAGACGAGAAACTTCGAGAATCCCCTGCCGCCGGGCGGTGACGTGCTCGAAGTCGACGCCCTGACAATCACGTTCAACACGATGATCCAGTCGGTCAAGGCGGCAGAGGAAGAACGGCTCAGCGCGTATCTTGGAACCATCCGCGCGCTGGCGCTCGCGCTCGACGCTCGCGATCCGTATACCGCCGGCCACTCGGAGCGTGTCAGCGCCCTTTCCCTGGCGATTGGTCGGTGCCTGTGGCTCGACGATGCGCAGCTCGAAGTCCTTCGTCTTGGTGCGCTGCTTCACGACATCGGGAAAATCGGCATCAGCGATCAGGTCCTGATGAAGCCCGGGCCGTTGAGCGACGAGGAATACGAGATCATCAAGCAGCATCCGGTCGTCGGCGCGCGCATTCTCCGGAGCGTGCCGTTCCTCGAGCCGCACATCCCGATCGTCGAGCTCCACCACGAACGCCCTGATGGAAAAGGTTATCCACATGGATTGCGGGGAACAGAGATTCCGCTGGTCGCGAGCATTGTCCACGTCGCCGATGCGTTTGACGCGATCACGAGTGCACGCGCTTACCGTCCGGCGCGCGCCGCGTCCGAAGGGCTGCGCGAGCTGTGGCGGTGCGCAGGTGCGCAGTTCGATGCCGAGGTCGTCCATGCTCTCGCCAAGGCACTTCCCGACATCGACCGGTCAAGAGCTGTCGACAGCGCGGCGAGGCCATTCGCGGTCCCGGTCGCGGTAAGGGCGATTCGCGCATGAGAGCCGAAATACTGCGTCGCACCGCGATCGCGGGAGCGACTGCGGTGAGATTTCTCGCGTGTGTGTCTCAGGTGCACGCACAGGACCCGACCGGGCGCGTCGCGATCGAAGCGCTGGCGTCGGCGTCGGTGTCGTCAGCCGATGATGGCGATCCGTTCCTCATCTTCGATCAGACCAGCACGGTCGCCGTCGGACGCAACTGGGATGTCGTCGTTCGTCCGTGGGCGCGGCGGATGCCGGGCGGCGATTGGGCCGCCGAGATGTATCAACTACAGGTCCGCTACACGTCGTCCACGCACATTCCGGTTCGACTGGATGCTGGAATCATCTGTTCTCCGATCGGATTGTCGACGCTCGAACTCCGACCCGATGTGAATCCAACAATCAGCGCGCCGTTCTATTACTTCGTGCCGCTGCCGGCGTTCGACGGCAATTTCGATCGCGTCACGTTGATCTCAGGTGGCTATCCACTCGGCGCGATTGTCAGTGCGTCGGGTCCGCATTGGGACCTTCGCGGCGGCGTCACCGACGCCACGCCAACGCGGGCACGAAGCGTCTTCAGTCACGCCAGGACTGCGAGCGCGACACAGGTGGTCGTCGGGGGTGGTGTGACGCCGATCGCCGGCTTGCGCTTTGGCGGTGCGTTTGCGACCGGCCGTTATCGCATCGACATGCTGTCACAAAGAACGATGGTGATTCCCGACGGCAGCTACGGAACGCCTTTCGCAACCAACGGGATCGTGGCGAAGGGGACGGCGCTTCCCGATGGGTCAGTGAGCCTGTACAACGTCGAAGGTGAGTACGCAATCGGCTACACGCGCATCACGGGCGAGCTCGTTGTCGATCGATTCGAGACGATGATCGCGCCGGCCGTGTCGCGCGGCTTCAATCTTCTGGGGGTGCGAACCCTGTCGCCGCGCTGGTTTGTCGCAGGCCGCACGGTGCGGGCTTCGACGCCTGTCCTGGTTGGTCCGAGTGCCGGACGTCGCATCGCCAAGAGCGCGGAAGGGACCGTGGGATATCGTCTCAATCGGACGATCACATTCCGCGCCGCATATCAGGGCTCCTCATCCTTCAGTCGCCCGGCATGGCAGCACGCGGTGGCTTTTTCCACTGTGTGGTCGCAGCGTTGGTGGTAGGGGAAACAACCTACTTTTCTCTCGTCTCGGACGTTTCAGATCCTGCTTGACACTCACACGTGAGAGGTCCATTCTCTCCGCGATCGCCTTCTGTCAAGGAGGCTTTATGGAAACGCCACCGGGCTAACAACGGCGTCACGGGGTTCTGCCGCACGCCGACCACGCGGCTTTCGGATGTATCCGGGCGCGTGGCCCCACTCACAAGCGCGACAGAACCCCGCGAAAGCCAGAGTTGATTTCCTGCCGCCGCATTCAATCGACAATCACATTCGAACACCAGAAATCTCAGCGAACGGCTTCGTTCAGCTTGCCCAATTGTTAAGGATGAGTGAAAGTAGATCCATGCGCAGCGGAACGGCACTGGTCATCAAGGGAGAACTGATCGCAAGTGAAGATGTGATGATCGATGGCCTGTTTGAAGGCACCATCGACGTCAAGGGGCACAATCTCGTCGCGGCCGCGGGCTCGCGTGTCCACGCCGCCGTGACCGCACGCACAGTCACAGTAGACGGATACCTCGAGGGGCACATCACCGCCGATAGTGTCGACATCGGTCCCACCGCCACGGTCGAGGCGAACGTCATCGCCAAGCACTTCGCACTCGAGGAAGGCGCACACTTCAAAGGCGCGGTGAACACAGAACGCGCCCGTGCCGCCGGCAACATCGCACGCCATCGTCTGCGGCCGCAATAACGCTGAACTTCTTCGGACCCGTGGCTTTCCGCCTATAGGGAAGTGATCGTGCGTATCGTCGAGCCCGACGTGGCATAAACCTTCCAAGCGTCACTCCCGTTCCGATCGACTTGACGATCAACGGGGGTGACTTGATGAACGAACAATACAGCTCGACTGCCGGCAACGGGCTGATGGACAAGGTGCGGCAAGGCGCAACGTCCCAACTCAGCACGCAGAAAAACCGCGCGACCGACGGCATCGGCACGGTCGCACAGGCTGTCCGTCAGGCGTCACAGCAGCTGCGGATCGAGCAGCACGACACCATCGCCAATTACATCGACCAGGCGGCAAATCAGCTCGAACAGTTCTCGACACGGCTCCGGGACAAGGATGTCGGCGAGCTGGTGCGCGATGCGCAGCAGTTCGCGCGACGCCGGCCGGCGCTCTTTATCGGATCCGCATTCGCGATCGGATTGCTCGGCGCGCGCTTCCTCAAGAGCTCGCGCGACCGTCGATATGGCGGCAATGGACGAAACTCGTACGCGAGATCGTCCACCGGCTACAGCACAGGCTACGGTATGCCATCGTCGACGACGGCTCCGTCGCCGGGCGCAGGGAGCGGCTCTCATGGCGCCGAAAGATGAACGATCGCTTGGTGAGCTCCTCTCAGAGCTGTCGCGCGAGACCAGTGTGCTCGTGCGTAAAGAGGTGGAGCTGGCAACAACGGAAATCACGGCGAAGGCGCGAACCGCAGGTGCGCACGTCGCGGTCATCGCCGCCGGCGGCGCGCTCGCGCATGCAGCGCTGCTGGTTCTTCTCGCCGCCATCGTGATTGGTCTCACACAGCTCGGCCTCGCGGCATGGCTGGCGGCAGGAATTGTCGCGATGGTCGTGGCGGTGGTCGGGTACATCCTGATTCAAATCGGCGTGAGTCGACTACGCGCGACTCGTGTCGTACCTGTGCACACAGTTCAGAGTCTGAAGGAGGACGCGAAATGGACGACGCGACAGGGCGCGTAGGACGCAAGAAGAAGACGACAACACCCGCGATGACGGCTTCGGCCGCCGCGGAGCACAATACCGCCGATCCCACACTTCCACGGGACGCGGACACACGCGCGCGCGAGATCCGTGAAGAGATCGCACAGACGCGTGACGAGATGAGTGAAACGATTGAAGCCATTCAGGATCGATTGAAGCCGTCGACCGTCGTCGCCAATGCGACCGAACGGGTCAAGAACGCAACGACGGAAAAGGTGAGACAGATGGCCAATACAGCAGGAAATGCCGCCGATCGCGCGATGCACAACAGTATTGTCGACACGGTGCGGGAGAATCCCTGGCCGGTCGCGATGATTGGCATCGGCGCGGCGTGGTTGTGGATGAAGGGTCGTGATTCGGGCCAGTACAGCACGGGACGATATGCGTACGGCGACGATGACACGACGCGAGATGCGTACAGATTCGAGAACGACTGGCGGACGCGGAGTGGACCAACACGCACGATGTACAGCTCGGGTGAATACGCCGACAATGCCGGGTATTACGAGACCGCCGACGAACGAACCTCGAGCGTCGGCGAGTACGTGAATTCGGTCGGTTCGAGCGCGAGACGAACGTCGCGACAAGCGCAAAACAGCTTCAACCGGGTGCTGCGGGAAAACCCGCTCGCCCTCGGCGCTGCGGCCACGATTGTCGGCGCCGCCATCGGGATGACGTTGCCGGAGTCGGACGTCGAGAACGAATGGATGGGGGATGCGCGCGACAACGTCATCGACCGCGCGAAGCAGATGGCCGGCGATGCAGCGGAGCGCGTCGGATCGGCGGCCGAGCAGGTGAAAAACGTTGCGACGCGCGCGGCGGACGCGACGAAAGGATCGTAGATTTTTTACGGTTCAAACAAGTGGCGATACCGTGCTGGCTGTGAGCGCAGATACTGCTTTGGCGCGGCGACAGTCGCGCCCAGGTGAGCGGCTGCGTGCCACGGCCAGCGCGGGTCGTACAGAATGGCGCGCGCGAGGGCGATGAAGTCCGCGTCCCCGGTGCTGACGATGGCTTCCGCCTGCTCGAATTCGGTGATGAGTCCGACGGCGATGACCGGCAGCGAGATCGCTGGAAACATGCACCGCGCTGCACCATGCACTTCAAGCGCTTTCTTAAACTCGATGGTCTCGTCGATGTCCCAGCCCCCTGGCTGCCTCCGTCTCGTCCGACCACAATCCGAGATCGCACGCTGAGATTCGTGCTTCCGGAAGGACCGCTGTCGCTTCAATCGTCAGCAACGTGCAATCACGATCCGATTGCGAAGCTCGAGACCGTTCACGCGAAATGGAGTGAAGAGACGCGCCGTCGTCATGTCCCATTAGTGTGCAAGGATCAAAGGCAAAGATGTTTTCGCTTTCCGTGCTCGATCTCTCTCCTATCACTGACGGCAGCACGGCCGCCATCTCGTTCCGCAACTCGCTCGATCTCGCGCAGCACGCGGAAGACTGGGGCTACAAGCGCTACTGGATTGCCGAACACCACAACATGCCCGGCATCGCCAGCGCAGCCACCAGCGTCGTCATGGCGCACATCGCCGGCGGAACGAAGACGATTCGTGTCGGCGCCGGCGGCATCATGTTGCCGAATCACGCACCACTTATGGTCGCCGAGCAGTTCGGTACGCTCGAGTCGCTCTTTCCCGGGCGCATCGATCTTGGACTCGGGCGCGCACCCGGCGGCGCCCACGCGACCGCGCACGCGTTACGGCGGACACTGCACAGCGATCCCGACGCGTTTCCACACGACGTCCTTGAACTCTTGTCCTACTTCCATCCGGAGGACGGTCAGCTCGTTCGAGCTGTGCCCGGCGCCGGCCTCAACATCCCGATCTGGATTCTGGGATCGAGTCTCTTTGGCGCGCAGGTTGCGGCCATGATGGGACTGCCATTCGCGTTCGCCTCGCACTTCGCCGCCGCGCAAATGATGCCGGCAATCACGATTTACCGCGACCGTTTTCAGCCGTCAGGGATGACCGACAAGCCCCGCGTGATGCTGGGCATCAACGCCGTGGCCGCGGAGACCGACGACGACGCGAAGTTTCTCGCCACCTCGGGCCGTCAGGCGTTTGCGAATCTGCGCCGCGGGATGCCGACGACGCTGCCGCCGCCGAACAAGGACTTTGAAAAAGACGTCGTGCCGTTCAGAGCAATTCGGCTCGAGGACGTGCATTCGGTTTCAATGGTGGGATCACCCGATACCGTGCGCGCCGATCTCAACGACTTCCTCGAACGCACCCAGGCTGACGAACTGATTGTCGTCTCGCACATCTACGATCATCAGGCACGACTGCGGTCGTACGAACTGCTGGCGAAGTTGTAGGTCCGGGTCAGGGCATGTCGCGTGAGCGGCTTCATCCTCGCGGACTCCGCCGCCCACGCGATCGTTGTCACTAACGGCGCACCGAGAGCGTGACCTGGTACTCGCCAGTGTTGTCGTCGAGATAGTCGTCGTTGACGCTCAGGTACAGCCGTCCGTTGGTTACGACATTCACGCGGCCGTTATCGCCCATGAAAATCGGGCCGCCGTTGCCGATGTGGCCAATCAGAGCGCCGGCTGGCCTGTCCTTGAACGGCGCGTTGTCGGCCCGTCGTCCGTTCCACGCACCTGATGGGCTCGCGCTATCGTTCCCGTTGCTCGACATACGGATGGTGCCGGTCGCGCGGAAATCGATGACGTCGCCGCTTCGCACGTCGATGCCGGTGTCGTACCAGCGCTGGGTCGAAGGCAGCATCACTTCGACCGCGTTTGAGCCGCTCGTGCCCACGGGGGTGTTGCCAGGATCGGCCGCGGTGAGCTCCGCACGGCTCAACACACCGTCGCCGTTGCGGTCGTAGCGATCGAAGCTGCGCGCTGTCGATTGCCATTCGCTGCGAGTCACGCGCCCATCTCGGTTGACGTCGAGATCGCGGAATTGATCGAACTGGCGCGCCTGCGATTGACCGACCACTTCGCGACGGCTCAGGACGCCGTCGTTATTGCGATCGAGCCAGCGAAACGCGTCTGCGCTGCTGCGCCATTCCGACCGCTCGATCCGTCCGTCATTGTTGGCGTCGAGCGAATCAAATCGATCTTCCGGGTTCATGTTGGTGTCGGCATTCACGAACTCCCAACGCGACACCACGTCATCGCCATTTCGATCCGCAAGCCGGAAGCCCTCGACGTCGTACCGCCACTCATTGCGAGTCAGCCGACCATCGCGGTTCGTATCGATGCGCTCGAACCCCGCCTGTGTCCAGTCGTACGGCGGCGTGCCTTCACTGGTGTCCGGCCGCGCAGCGCCGGCGCGCACCTCGGCGCCCGAAAGCACGTTATCGCCATTCCAGTCGTGGGTGCGGAACGAAGCATCGCTGCCGCGCCATTCCCGCCTGGTGATCACACCATCATTATTTCGATCCATGCCTTGGAACCGGGTCGTCTCTCGGGATTGCGAATTCCGCCGCTGCTCCTGGTCGTCGTTGTTCTGTGCACGAGCAACGGGCGCCGCAACCAGCGGCAACGCAATCACGAGCGCTGTCATCAATGCTCGAGGTCGCATACTTGCCTCCTGCGATGAGGACTCGCAGGAAGCGTACCGGGCCAACTCAGCCACCAAACTGCCAGAATGAGGGCTGAAATCGCCGCTCGTCCTTATAAACCCGACCACCGCAGGGAACAGGTGGACCATTTGTACGCCGTTTCGCATCCACCGCCTCATTCGACGTCGCGCCTCGTCGCTCGCCCTTTCCTCTTGTGCGATCGGCGACCGCCCGCGCATGATACGCACATGTCAAAGCAGCTTGTCCTATGCGTTCTGTTTGCGGCGGCGACGTCGGTCGGCTTTGCGTCCTGGACTGCGGTGCCCGAAAGCGGCCGCGTTGCCGTCGTGAACCACCAGGCCGATCAACGAGTGGACATCTCGGTCGACGGTCAACCATTCACGTCGTACGTCTATTCCCGGTCGCTCGAAAAGCCTGTGCTGTATCCGATTCGCAGCGCGGCCGGGTTGCTCGTCACCCGTGGTTATCCTCTCGAGCCGCAACCGGGTGAGCGCGCGGATCACCCGCACCACATTGGGCACTGGTTCAACTACGGCGACGTGAACGGCTACGACTTCTGGGGAAATTCCAGCGAAACAGCCGCAAATCTCAAGCCGAAGACGGGTGTCATCGTGCAGAAAGCGATCACTCGTGCCGCCGGCGGCGACAAATCCGGAGAACTGGCGATTACCGCCGACTGGATTATTCCGGATGGAACCGTACTGCTTCGAGAGCAGACTCGATTCATCTTTGCCGGCGGCCCCGGCCTTCGCACGATCGATCGGACATCGACATGGACCGCTGCGGACAAGCCCATTTCCTTCAACGATACGAAGGAAGGGGCATTCGGCATTCGCGTCGCGCGATCGCTCGATTCCCCGGTGAAGCAGCGAGATGCGTTCGTCGAAGCCGACGGCAAACGCGGATCACCGAAGCCCGACGACAACGTTGGAGTTACCGGCCGCTACATCGGCAGCGATGGCAAGACCGGCGACGACGTGTGGGGCACGACCGGGCCCTGGATGGGTCTGACGGGAACGGTGAATGGAAAGCCGGTCACCATCGCAATCCTCAATCATCCGTCGAGCGCGAACTATCCAACCTACTGGCACGCGCGCGGCTACGGGCTGTTCGCCGCGAACCCGATCGGCCGTCACGCGTACGATTCAAAGCAGCCGGAGCGAGTCTTGACCCTGGAGCCCGGGAAATCGGCGACGTTCCGTTTCAGAATCCTGATCCGCGACGCGCAACTCGGACGCGACGAGTTGCAGCAGGAGCAGGCGAAGTTTGAGAAGGAAAAATGAGGTCGCTTCCGCCTTCAGGCGGAAGACACCGCTGATCCACGCGCTCTTGATATCGGCCGGCGTCGTCGCGCCGGCCGTTCCGCTCTCCGCACAGACGTGTCGGCCGCTTGAGGTCCGTAACCCCTCGGGTAATTACATCGTCCCTGGCGTCAAAGGCGACATCACGTATTCGGGCAATCTTGCCCTGGATGCATATGTGCAACAGGGGTCAGCACGCCCGCCTTCGGTCATCGTCATTCATGGCGGAGGCGGAACGTCAGGCAGCCGGATCGCGCACGTCGGGCAGCTTCTCGAGTTCCTGACGGGCGCAGGCTATAACTGGTTTTCACTCGACTATCACCTCGTCGGATCCGCGCGACACGACGATTCACTGGCGGATATCCGCGCCGCGCTGTCATTCATCCGGTGTCACTCGAAAGACTTCGGTATCGACGCGAACCAGCTGGTGCTCCTGGGCGAAGATTCTGGAGCGGAGCTCGCGGCGGTTGCGGCCAGTGAGCGCCTGCCGGGCGTCATCGGCGCGGTACTGATTGGTGGCGCTTACGAACCGAACGCCGCTCCACCACCTCCTCCGATCAAGGTACCGGTTCTTGTCGTCCATGGCACTGCAGACTCCGAGTCGCCGATCGCGCACGCGCAGAACTATTGCGATCGCCTTTCGACCGCTAGTGGGCGCTGCCAGATGGTCGCCGTGTCAGGCGCGAGTCATCGCAGTGAAAACTGGTGGCCGAACCAGTGGCACTACAAGCAGACGATGGCCGAATGGCTGCGGAACGTCGGCAGTGCGCCGGCGTTGCCACACCGGCCGCTAACCGGCGTCGTGCAGAAGAACATTCCCTACCGGTCCTCGCCGGCGCTTGCCCTCGACGCATACGTTCCTCGTACGAGCGCACCGGTTCCCGCCGTGATCGTTGCGCACGGCGGCGGATGGGAGGCCGGCGATAAAGTCACCTACATCACGCCTATCCTCGAGCCTCTCGCGCGGGCGGGCCTGGCCTGGTTTTCAATCGACTACCGCCTGACGCCGGCGTTCACGCACGAGGATCAGCTCGACGATCTTCGTGAGGCGATCAAATTCGTACGTGCCGAGCACACACGCTTCAACATCGATCCAGCGCGAATTGTTTTACTCGGAGAATCAGCGAGCGGCCAGATGGTCTCGTTGTTAGCCGCCGAAGATCGCACGCTTGCCGGTGTCGTGTCCTTCTACGGGGTGTACGACTTCAACGCCATGGTGACCGATGCGGCGCCGCGATCGCTCCTGGTCCGCCTGTTCCGCCGGAATGAGCTGAACGACAGCGCGCGAGCGGAGCTGCGAAAGTATTCGCCGCAGGATCGCGCCGATAAGGACATGCCCCCTCTTCTCCTGGTCAACGGCACTGGCGAGCGTTTATGGGCGCAGGCGCAGGCGTTCGATCGCCGACTGACCGAGCTCGGTGTGAAACACGACGTCATCGCACTCGACGGCGCGCCGCACGGCATGGAGAACTGGGAAGGACACCCTGAATGGATGTTCTACAAGCAGCGCGTGGTCGACTGGATTCGAAGGATAATGTTCTGAAGTGTCCGACCACGGTTCACACAAGAAAGTTTCAAACGGTCTCGTCGCGCTCAGTTCGGCGGCCGTGCTGGCCGTCTACGCCGCCGGATACGTTCGAACAAAATCGGCCGCGGATCGGTTCACCCTGCAGGCAGAATCACGGCGGCCCGTGATTCCCGCGCCGGCGACGGTCGCACCGCCAACCAATCTTTTGCCGCCGCCGTCTGTGAACACCCTTGCGGTACCGGCAGCAAAAACAGTCGCGAAGGCGCCTCGCCGATCGGTGAAGCGTCGTGCGGAAACACCAGCGCCAATTGCTGTGAGCGCGCCGGCAGCGACCGCCGAACTGCCAGCTGCGCTGCTCGAACAGGCGGCCGCGACTCCTGCACCTGTCGTCCCTGAAGTGGTGAAACCACAATACAAGGACGGGACGTATTTTGGGTGGGGAACATCGCGCCACGGCGACATCCAGGCGCAAGTGGTCATCGAGAACGGTCGAATCGCGGCGGCGACCATTGCGCAGTGCCTGACTCGCTATTCCTGCTCGGTTATCGCAAAGCTCCCCCCTCAGGTCGCCGAGCGCCAGAGTCCCGAAACGGATTACGTTTCAGGGGCGACGCAGAGTACCAACGCCTTTTATTACGCCGTCGTCGAAGCGCTGTCGAAAGCGAAGTGATCGGCGTGGCGGTTCGCAGCGAGGTGCTGATGGGGACAATCGTCACCATCCACGTCGTGCGAGACGACAGCGACGATGCGATCGATCGCGCGTTCGGGTGGTTCCGAGAAATCGAACGGCGCTGTTCGCGTTTCGACGAGCGAAGCGAACTCGTGCAGCTCTCACGCCGGACCGGCGAGGCCGTGGCTGCGAGTCCCATCCTGTTTGAAGCGGTTCAATTCGCGCTTCTCGTCGCAGCGGACACCGCGGGCGCGTTCGATCCCACTGTCGGTCGTCACATGGAAACACGAGGGTTCAATCGCGAAGACCGCACTGGACGGATCGTTCAGAATCGCGTCTGCCGCAGTGACGTGACCTATCGTGACGTCGAAGTGGATCCCGTGCGGCGCACCATCACGCTCCACCGGCCGTTGCTGCTGGACCTGGGTGCCGTGGCCAAAGGGCTCGCGGTCGACGCTGCGGCGCGCGAGCTTCACCCGTTCGAGGATTTTGCGATCGATGCCGGCGGCGACTTGTATCTTGGCGGACGAAATCCGGACGGCCGCCCATGGACGATTGGCATTCGCCACCCGCGAACCGACGGCGCGGTGATTGCCTCGCTGCGGATCTCGGATAAAGCGGTTTGCACGTCAGGTGACTACGAGCGAATCGGACCAGACGCGTCGCGACACATCATCGATCCGCGAACCGGGGGGGCCGCTTTCACCACCGCCAGCGTCACCGTCGTCGCTCCGACAGCACTGGCGGCCGACGCACTCGCCACGGCGGCATTCGTGCTGGGGCCTGTCGAGGGCATCCGGCTCCTCGAGCGGCACGGCGTCGAGGGCCTGATCGTGACGCCCGCGCTCGAGTGCTTCGAAACACCCGCCCTGCATCGATGACGGTTCGGCACTTCTTCAGAACGCCGAAAGGCCTGCTGACAATTGTCCTGATCCTTCTTGCCGCCATTGCGGCTCCGCACGAAGGCATTCGTACGATTGCGCCGGGGTTGCTAAGTGCAGTCGCCGTCGCGGCGGCCCTCGATCTGCTCATCCTTCGTTCGCGTCACACGCGGTGGGAGTTCCCGAGCGGGGCGGTGTTGACAGCTCTGATCATCGTCATGGTGCTCAGTGCGCAAACACCCTGGTATGTCGTGACGCTGACATCCGCGTTCGCCATCCTGACGAAATACCTTGTCCGAACACGCGCCGGAAATGTGTTCAATCCTGCGGCGCTCGCCATTGTCGCCACCTTCCCAGTTTTTCACGCCGGTCAGAGCTGGTGGGGCGCGCTGCCCGAGGTCGCGCCGGCCGTGCAGGCGGCCCTCGTCGTCACCGGTGTATTCATCGCCGATCGCGTCAACAAGATGCCGCTCGTGCTTGCCTTCCTCGCCATCTACTATTCGCTGTTCACGCTCACGTCTTTCGTGTCAGATCCCGCGTGGGTGTCTGAGGTCTTCCGAACGCCCGATCTGCAGGCCGTGCTCTTCTTCGCGCTGTTCATCCTGACAGACCCGCCGACATCTCCCGTCAGGTATCGCGATCAGCTGGTATTCGCGGTGATCGTCGCGGTCGTCAGTTACGCCGTGTTCGAATGGATCGGTGCTGTTTACTATCTTCTCGCCGGCGTTCTTGTAGCCAACGTCTGGGAAGCCTGGCGTCGAGTGCAACGGCGTGCCGGTCAGACTTTCCCGGATGGCATCGCTGTGTTCGTGCGCGAAGTCAGCCCATGGCGGGCGCGTCGATAGCGTCCTGCTACTTTTTCTGTGGAATTGTCGCCAGCAACCGTTCCGCCTCCGCCTTCGCACGCGCATCGCTGCCGGAGAGATTCAGGGCCACTCGCGCGACGTTGCGAGCTTCGTCCAGTTTATTGACACGCCACAGAGAGCGTGCGGCAGTCAAGCGAATCCACGGATCGGACGGATCCAGCTTTACCGCTTTGGCAAGCAAGGAAAAGATTTCTTCCGGTGTGTGTTTGAGGGCGGCCCGCACCTCGGCAAGCGCGGCGAATGACTCCGCATGGAACGGATTGAGCTCTGTTGCCCGGCTGAGATATTCGTCCATCTGCTTCAGCGTCTCGTCATCGGTGCGAGTCGGTCCCCACATCGATGTTGCCGCCCGATAATAGACGTTGGCGTTGGTCGTCCCCAGTTTGGCCGCTTTCATGAAGGCGGCTTTCGCTTCGTCGGCTTTGTTCTCTCGCAGGAGCAGCTGCGCTTCTGCCGCGTACGCGTCTGCGGAGTTGGGATCGGTCTTGCGCGCTTCGTCGATCAACGAGCGAGCTTCAACTGGACGGCCCATCGCGACGTGAACCGAGGCACGTCCTGCGGCTGATTGGGTCGGCGTCAATGGTTGTGATTTGAACTGCTCGCGGGTTATCCCCTGGTTCAGCTCGAATTGCTGATAGTTGTAAAGCCGCCGGTTGATGTAGGCGGCGAAGTCGTTTTCCAGGTCTTCGGGGCGTCCGAATGCTTCGCGAAATGCCGCTTCTGGCTCGGATCCTTTATCCAGGAACTCGGCGAACTTGTTAATGCCCTGCCGCCGGGCGGCGTTCTGGCCGAACATCAGGAAATGCACGAGCGCCCACGCCTGGGCATCGAACCGTTCAAGTCCATTCTCTTGGGTGTACTCGCGCGACGATCGCGTCACACTGATCAGATCCTTCAACTTGAGCCGTGCGTACGTCTGCAGCCGCTCGATGTGCCAGGGGATCGGCGGGCCAAGAAGAATTTGTTTCCCCTGAACAATCGTGTTGCTCTGAACGCCGGCCAGGCCGCGCGAAAACCAGAGCGGCACATCACGTCCGAAGCTCGACATCAGAATCAGATGAACGTATGAGAAGTACGCGCTGGTGTACGGATTGATCAGTCTGTCTTCCTCACCCCGTTGTTCGACCCGGATCACCATGTAATGCTGATCGGCGCCGCTGACCCACACACTACCGGGCCGCACACCTCCTTTCTGTTCCCAGTACTGCGGCGCCAGCGCCTTCATACTCTGTTCGTCTTTCACGGCGACGACGAGCATCGGTTTCGCGAGATCGAGTTGCGTCCAGGGCCACAACGTCTTGAGGGCGAATCGAATCTGTTCGAGCTGCCACAGCAGATCGCGCGTCTGACGATCGCTGGCATTCGACCATGCCGTGAAGTTCGTGCTCTTGACCTCGGTCCATTTCTCCTCGGCGCCGAGACTCACCGACCGGCCGAGCACGATCGAGAATGCGATGACAACGGCGGTGATGCGCTTCACGGTCTCCTCCCCCTACCTTCCATATTTCTTCAACAGTTCGCGTAGTCTGTCGTGAGGCAACCGCTCAATCGTCCGACCGTTCGCACCGGTCATCGTCTCGGCGGCCACGAGTGCGTTGATGATCGCTTCCTCTGTCGCCTGAACCGTCGCTGAAAACAGCGCGCTGATCCGATCGTTCGACAGCATTTGCACGGTTGCGACGTCCGGCACGCTCGCCGATTTCGCATTCGCGGTCGAGAACGCGATGAAGATGTCGCCCGAGCTATTTCCCGATGTCGCGCCGGTACGGGCGAGCCCGAGCGACGCGCGCCGCGCGACGCGTTCGAGCTGATGCGGCAGCAGTGGCGCATCGGTCGCCACCACGATGATGATGGAACCGAGTTCGCGATCAGCCGCCGGATCGTTGGGCGCGTCGCCACGTGGCGGTGGCAACGGAATCTCGATGCCGATCGGCACACCCGCAACCCGCAGCTCCGATCGTCGTCCGTGATTGGCCTGGACGAGCACGCCAACCGTGTATCCACCCGCGTTGGTCTCGAGCTTGCGTGACGACGTCCCCGTCCCGCATTTGAATCCATAACAGATCATGCCGGTGCCGCCGCCAACGTTTCCTTCCTGCACGGGTCCAGCACGTGCTCCGTCCAACGCCGCGAACACATGGTCCGGCTTTACGTGAAAACCGTTGATGTCGTTGAGTGTGCCGTCCCATGTTTCGGCGACAACGGGAAGCGACCATGGCTGCAGGGTGGCGCCATGTTTAAGGCCCCACGCGATCGACGCGTCGCGGACGACACCGACGCTGTGCGTGTTGGTGATGAACACGGGCCCTTCCAGAAAGCCGCCCTCCTTGATCCACGTCGTTCCCGTCATTTCTCCGTTGCCGTTCAACGAAAACCATCCGGCCATGACCGGATCGTTCGACGATTTTCCGCGTGGCAGGATCGCGGTGACGCCGGTGCGCACCGGCCCCTTTCCTTGGACCAGCGCGCCCTCACCCTGGATCAGGGTGGCAAATCCCACTTCCACGCCGGCAACGTCAGTGATCGCGTTGTTGGTACCGGAAGCGCCCTCGAAGGGAATGCCCAGATCACGGGCGCGAGGCTTCCTGGGTTGAAGCGCCGCAACGAGCGCGGCCGTGACGAGCAGCGTGATGAACATCTGCATGTGCAGATACTACTGCGTCCGCCTCGGCGCACACGCGACGGCGAGAGAGGCTTGGGATTTACCGTTCGCGCCCGCGAAGAGGCTGGCGCATCATTTGCTGCTCCTCCGCCGAATCACATCGGTCGAACAGGTACTCGGGTGTGCGGTGTCCCACGATATCCGCACTAGACAGTCGCATTGGGCGCTGGAACACCCACTCGATGACGACCGTCGATCGATCAAGCCAGCCTCGCGCTGGAAGAAGGAGCCGGCATGCAACTCCTCAGGCTCGCTTCGTTCTCAGTACTGCTCACGTCTTCGCTGATCGTGGCCGCACCGGCCGCGGCACAGACGTCTGATGATCTGTTCGATCCGACAGTGCTCCACGACATCCAGCTCACGATGAAGCCGGGTGATTGGGAAACGTTACAAGCCAAATTCCTCGACGATGCGTACTATCCGGCGGACATGACGTGGCGAGAAGTGGTCATTCCGCGCGTTGGTGTGCGCTCGCGAGGCAGCGGCAGTCGCAACGCAAGGAAGCCCGGGCTCAAAGTGGATTTCGGTCGTTACGTCGATGACCAGACCGCGTTCGGGATGAAATCGATCGTGCTCGCCAACGGCATTCAGGATCCCTCAATGCTGGCGCAGCGTGTCGGCCTTGGAATGTTCGCCAAGATGGGGATGCCGGCGTCGCGGGTCGTGCACGCCCGGGTATTCGTCAATCGCGAGTACGTCGGCCTCTACCAGCTGATCGAACCGGTCGACAAGACGTTTCTCGCTCGTGTGTTCGGCAAAGATGCCAACGGTAAGACGGAAAACGGTGGATATCTCTATGAGTACCACTGGAAGTCCGACTATCCCTGGGACTACCTCGGTCCGGATCTCGGAATCTACGCGGAGCTCTTCGAGGCCAAGACCCACGAAAGCGACGCACCGGTTCCTCTGTATGGACCTCTCGAGACGCTGTTCAAGAGGTTGAATCAGTCAAATGACGCGCAGTTCGAGCGCGAGGTCGGCGAGCTGCTCGATCTTCGTCAATTCGTTCGTCACATTGCCGTCGAAAACTTCATTGCCGAACACGACGGCTTCCTGGGTCATTGGGGACCGAATAATTTCTATCTATATCGGTTCCAGGGACGAGAGCTGTCGCAGCTCCTGCCGTGGGACAAGGATCACGCGTTGTGGGCGAGAGACTACGACGTTCTGCAGGGCGTGAACGACAACATTCTCGCCAGGCGGGCCCTGTCGATACCGGCGTACTATCGTCTCTATTTTCAGACACTGAGCGACTGTGCGGATGCGGCCATGCAGCCCGAATCCGAGGGTTCATCGATTGGCTGGCTCGAGGCGGAGATGCGCCGGATCAGTGCGCAGATAAAGGATGCGGCGCACGCCGATCGAAACACGCGATTCGACAACGATCGGTTCGATGAGGAGGTCGGGAAAGTGCTGAAGTTTGCGCGCGAGCGAGGTCCCTTCGTCGCGCACGAGTCTCGCTACGCATTGGACCACATGGACTTATTGCTTGCCCGGATGAACTGGCCCGGGGTATCATCAAAGGTACTCCCCCGGTCCAACTCATTTGATTTCACGCAAGACGGCCACGGTCTTGATAGCGGTTCTTTGCCTGCACGCGGCATGTGGTGGTAGTCACATTGCCAGTCCGGGCGAAGTGCCGGTGCCCGTTCCACCGAATGTCGTGGTCCCGACACCTCCCGTCGCGGACGAGATCCTCGTCGGTGCCGGCGACATTGCACGCTGTGAGGACACGAACACCGAGGCGACGGCAAAACTGCTCGATCGCATACCCGGAACGGTGTTCACGCTAGGCGACAACGTCTATCCCACCAGCACGCCGCAGCTCCTCGCGACGTGCTATGAAGCGACCTGGGGCCGACACAAATCGCGGACGCTGACGGCCCCGGGGAATCACGACTGGGAACAGGCTGGCGGAGCGCCGTACTTCGCCTATTTCGGCGCGAGTGCCGGTCCCGCCGGTCGCGGCTACTACAGCTACACGCTCGGCACCTGGCACATCGTGTCGCTCAATAGCAACGTCTCGGCCGATCCTGGTTCGCCTCAATACGAGTGGCTCAAAGCCGACCTCGCGCAGTCGAACGCGGCATGCACGCTCGCCATGTGGCACCATCCACTTTTCAGTTCCGGTCCGAACGGCAACTCGCCGCAGATGCGCGAAGCCTGGCGTCTCCTCCACCAATTCGGCGCCGACGTCGTCCTCAGTGGTCACGATCACGATTACGAACGCTACGCTCCTCAGGACGCCGACGCCCGTCCGACTCCCAATGGCATCCGCGAATTCGTCGTCGGCACCGGCGGCTATTCGCTATACGACCGCATGAGTCAACAGCGAAACAGCGAGCTGTGGGAGAACCGCACCTGGGGCGTGATCAAGTTCACGCTGAAGAACGGAACCTACGACTGGGAGTTCGTTCCGATCGACGGTCAAAGCTTCCGTGACTTCGGGTCGGCCTCGTGTGCGACGACCTCGGCCGACACGTCGCATTGAGCTGGCTCGCCCCTTTTCATCAAGTCAACGGCGTTCACACTCACGCGGCATCAATCGCCCAGAGATAAACAGGAGAAGGGAGAAGGGAGAAGGGAGGAACACAACACAAACGATCCTCCGTTCTCCATTCTCCTTATGTGATCTCTTGAGACGCGATCGCAGCGTGACGGTGAAGGATGTTGATTTGTGCGAGCCGCACCAAAATCTAGATTCGTGCGGTCGCGTTCGATCAATCCGGCGCGGTCCGAAGACCGCGCCGAACCAGAGCGCTACATCTTCCGTGGGAGTCTCAAGGACGCGCGCTACGGCGTCGTGATCTTCTTCTTCAACTCATTGGCGAGAATCGTCAGCATCCGCGCATAGCGCGCATCGTCTTTCGCGAACATCGAGTTGTAGCCAGGCTCGTTGAGTTTCTGCGCATCCCATTTGCCGTCGAACATCACCATGACGCTGCCGTCAATCGTGGTGCTGTCGAACGGCTGGTCGACCCCGGGCACCTTCTTCAATCCGTCAGCCAACGAGTCGACCACAAAGAAGTGTCCGTTGTGCTCCCTGACGGCCTGAAGATTCAAATAGGCGTCTCTGTAGTTGCCCGACGCGATCAAACGATCGAGAGCCGCCGGCACGGTATACGGCGCACTGATCACCAGCAGCTGCGAGTCCTCGAAATAGAGCGCCGCGACATAACGGCCGGCCTCTTCGGGATCGCGCGCCGCGATCGCATCCATCTTGAGCTGCCCGAGCAGCGCTTTCACTGACGCCGCCGGAGCGGCCGACTGCGACGGCTCCTGCGCGCTGATGACGATGAGAGACAGGAACCCGACGACAAAGGCAATGACAAAGGTAAAGATGAAGCGCCTCATGGAAGAACCTCCCGGGCCGCGGAGTGCTGTATTCGTGCCACCACGACCGCGCGTTTTCAGGCGTGTTTTGTCACGTCTGGCGGAAGGCTGCCGGATTTCCGGCGCCGTTGGACTCGCCGGCGCAAGCAGCCCCAGGCTGGATTACGTGCAGCCGCCTGTGAACGGCGTGATCGTGATTCCGTAGCTCGCCGTCTCGCCCGACGACGTGTTCTGCAAAACAATCCGGCTACGGGTGCCATGAGGTTGCAGAGTGTTGCCGAATCGCAGCACGCCGGTGGGACGCGGCTCCATCGTGGCGTCGTAAAACGACTGACAGACATCCTCTGGCAGGGGCAGACACGACGGATCGATCTGACGCAGACGCAACGGAATCGTTGTGGAATCCAGAGTGAAATCCAGGTTGATCTGTGTCGTCGATGATGGGATTTCGACGTCGTAAAACCGAATCTCTCCCGGAGCCAGGGTAGCCGAATAGCTCGCCGCCGGGCCGGTCGGTCCGGCGACCGATGAACAGCACCCGAAACAGACAAAAGCGGCGCCGGAACTGAGCACGGCTGTCAGGAAAGTTCTGAGCCGCTGTTTTCTCGACACTGATCGACCTCTCCAGATCAACTGCGCGAACGGCGGGACTTTCAGCTCACCGCGGGGTTAAGTCCGTCCTACGCTGGCAGCCGGACCACTTCCTGTGGCGGACCATGTGAGGCGTTAGACTCAGGGAATGATTTCCCGCTCGGTACTCATCTGCGCGGCGGCGCTGCTCGCAACTTCGGGAGAGTTACGCGATCCGCAAGTACGATCTCCGGCGAACTCCGCGACGTTGATTGCGCCCGTCGCGAGCGCGGCCATCGAGCGTGCTCGCGCCAATGGCGTGCAATTCGAGACCAGCGTTGCGGCGACGCAGCGCCTGCTGCAGGTGTGGCTCACGCACGCTGACGCGCGGACACTGCTCCTGCCCGATCGCCTCGATACCGAGCGGACCACGTGGATCTACACGCCACATAACTCGGGCGCGGATCTCTATCCGTATCTGATCCTGACAGCGCAGCTCACCGATCCCGACCTTTATCAAGGGCGGATGCTGGAGATGCTGCGCAACGAAGTCCGTTACACGTCGGCAAAAGCATCAGTCCCGGGCAACCTCACATTCGCGACCGGCGAGCTCAGTGGTCCCAGCCTCTTCGGCGCGGGCGAGTACGCCAAAGACGGCCTGGTCGCGGTGACCGAGTATCTCGGACGGACACCGTGGTTCTCGCGCATGGTCGACATGACGGCCGACGCGATGGAACAGGCACCGGTTCGTTCGCGATTCGGCAACCTGCCAGCGTCGGATACCGAATTGAACGGGGACTATCTGCAAACGCTCACCCGTCTCGCGCTGATGACAAGTGACCGGCGGTTCCTCGACTGGGCACGTCGGATTGGAGACGCCTACCTCGATGAAGTGCTGCCCGGCAACTTCGGCGTGCCCGGCATGCAATGGGACTTCAGCGCTCATACCGGCGATCGTCGCCTGCGACTCCGCGATCACGGCAACGAGACGGTTGTCGGCCTGACGCTCCTCCTGGCGCTCGAACATCAACTCGGGACCGATCGCGAACCGCGTTATCGAGTCGCGGTCCAGCGCATGCTCGATCGCGTCCTCGAGTCGGCGCAACCAGACGGCATGCTTTACAACGAGGTCGACGCGGAGACGCTGAAGCCGCTCGACGAACGCCTCTCCGACAACTGGGGCTACGTCTACGGCGCGATTTACACCTATTACCAGGTCACTGGCGAACCGAAATATCGCGATGCTGTTCGGCGCGTCCTCGCGAGCTTGCCCAAGTACCGAAAGTACGTGTGGGAACCTGGTCGGAGTCTGCCGCTCGGCTCGTTCGATGGGTATGCGGACTCAATCGAGGGCGCGATCTATCTGGTCAATCGCGAGCCCGTCCCTGAAGCATTCGACTGGATCGATTCGGAGATGAAGGTCATGTTCGCGATGCAGCGCCCGGACGGTCACCTTGAGGACTGGTATGGGGAGGGCAACTTCAATCGGACGTCGCTGCTGTATGCGTATATGAAGAGTCTCGGTGTGCGGCCGGCACGGTGGGAACCAGGCGTGCGGCTCGGGGCAGCGCTGGATGGAACGCGACTTGTACTCTCGCTGACCGCGCCTTCCCCACGACGGATTCAGTTCGATTATGCCCGGCACCGCCGGGTGATGAACCTGCAGCAGAATCTGGTGCGACTGAACGAGTTCCCAGAGTGGTTCACCGTCGATGAGAATACGCTCTACCGGGTCGGCCGTGCTGGAACGACTGGAGACATTCGGCTCGGATCCGAACTGATTGCCGGCGTCACGCTCGACGCTGGCGACTGGATCGTCGAAGCGTTGAATCGGCAGTGAGAGGGATTATCGCTTCCGGTCCGTGGCGTCGGAATCGGCAAAATGTTACCCTTCGCCATTATGACGACGTTCTTGATCGCTCTGGCGACCTCGGCTGTGATAGCTGCGTCCACAGAGAAGGCCGCCATCATCGTCGAAGGACAACAGCCACCGGTCCGGATTACTCATGCGGCAGTGATGACCGCGACCCAAGGGCCCCCGATCATTCTGTATGAAGCGGTCAATCAGACCGACAAAGAGTACGAGCAGTTCACGGTGACGGCGTTCGTTTTCAAAGCGGATGGCACGCCACGGGCCAGACAAACGGCGCCAGGGCGGCGCACGCTCGAGGCGCACGAGAAGAAGTATTCGACAATCGTGCTCGATGGCTCGGCGGTGGAACCGACCGACGTGATCGTGATCGGGATCGATCAGGCGCAGCTGGCGGGTTCGGAGCAATGGTGGCACGCCGATCTCCGGCCGCTGGCAGAGGCCGCCGTACCGGTCAAAAAGTAGTTTGGCGCTGACCCCAGGGACCCGGCTCGCCTCCTACATTATTGAAGGGCCGCTCGGTGCGGGTGGTATGGGGGAGGTCTATCGCGCCCGCGACCCGAAGCTGCAGCGGAGCGTCGCCATCAAGGTTCTGCCCGAGATTCTCGCCGTCGATCGTGAGCGGCGCGAGCGGTTCGAGCGGGAAGCGCAGTTACTCGCGGCATTCAATCATCCGCACATCGCGCAGATTTATGGCACCGTCGACACCAACAACGGAGCGGGCGCGATCGTCATGGAGCTGGTCGACGGCGCGACGCTGGGCGAACGCATCGCCCACGGTCCGGTTCCGATCGAGGAAACGCTGGCCATCGCGTCGCAGATCGTCGACGCGATGGATGCCGCGCACTCGCGTGGCATCGTGCATCGCGACCTGAAGCCCGCCAACATCAAACTCACGAGCGATGGATCGGTCAAGGTCCTTGACTTCGGCCTGGCGAAGACGATCGCGCCCGACACGAACAACCCAGTCGACGCCAACGCGATGAACTCGCCGACGTTCACCAGTCCCGCGACGGCGGTTGGCCTGATTCTCGGCACGGCAGCCTATATGGCCCCGGAGCAGGCGCGTGGAAAGAATGTCGACAAACGCACTGACATCTGGGCCTTCGGCTGCATTGTCTTTGAAATGCTCGCCGGTCAACGACTGTTCGAGGGCGCCGATGTATCGGACATCCTCGCCGCTGTGCTGCGCGCGGATATTGACTGGATACAGCTACCCGCCAACACCCCGCCGGCGCTTCGGCGGCTCCTTGCGCGATGCCTCGAACGTGATCCCAACAAGCGGCTGCGGGATATTGGCGATGCGCGGTTTGACCTGGAGGCGGCGCTGCATCAGCCGCCGGATCAAGGCACGCGGTCGGCGCCAAGCGGTGGACGCATCGTCGCAGCGTCGCTGGCGCTCGTCGCGCTGACGTCGCTGGCAACCGGCCTGAGCGTATGGCGACTGAAGCCGGATCGCGCCGTGCCGCTGCGCAAGTACGACGTGCTGTCGGACGTGAGACTCGAACAGGCTGAAACACCAACGCTCGCGGTCTCACCCGACGGTTCGCGCATCACCTACGTCAGCGCGGGACACTTGTGGGTCCGAGATCTCGATCAAATCAAGCCGCGGGATCTGGGTCCGGCCGGATCCGCCTACCTCGCAGCCTGGTCACCGGACAGCACGTCAATCTCGTATGCGTCCGACGACGGCGTCATTCGGCGAGTTCCGGTGAGCGGAGGCACTCCGGTGACCGTCTGCAATATTCCCGACTCGAAACGTCTCATCGGGCTTCGGTGGAGCGGCGACGACCTCATCCTGGCTGTCTGGCGCAGTTCGCTCTATCGCGCCAACGCACGCGGCGGCTCACCACAGCAATGGGTGCCGATCGATCCAAAGACCGAAATCGATTTTCACGCGTTGACGCTGCTTCCCGATGGTCGCGCCATCTTTGCGACCCACCGCGGGAATGACCAGTTCACGCTCGAAACCTGGGACGGAAAGACGCGAACGGCGGTGCTTCCGCCCGAACTCATCTTCGCGACGGCGTACTCGAACGGCCATCTCCTGTTCGTTCGAGACAAGCCGAATGCCGGACTCTGGGCCATCCCGGTCGGCACCGGCGCATTAAACCCCGCGGCCGCCTTCCTCGTCGAGCCCACGGCCCGATGGGTCAGCGCATCCGACGATGGAACGCTCCTCATCACATCGGCGTCAGAAAAGCCTCCGGTTGAACTGGCGCTTTTCGATCGCGCCGGCAAGGCCACGAAAGGCATGGGAACGCCCGCTGCGTTCATCGCCGAGCCTTCGTTTTCGCCAGACGGGAAGCAACTGCTGTTTATGCGCGGTAGCGGCCCTGAGAGTGTCGAGGTCTGGATCCAGGAAATTGCCACCGGAAGGCCGACGAAACTCACCTTCAACGAAAAGGGGGACGGCGGTCCGGCCTGGTTCCCCTCAGGTAATCGCATCCTCTACACCGATCACCAGTCGACGGTGAACGGTGCCCGGGTTGTCTCGCTTGCGGCAGACGGATCGGACCAGGCGCGCCCGCTCGTCGCGGCCATGGGTGCGGACATCTCCTCCGACGGAAAACACCTGCTCTATCTACTGGACGAAAAAGGGACGGGGCGTCTGCGATACGCCGATGTCATGCCCGATGGAAGCATCGGCCCCGCGCGCACCATCTTTAAAGGAACAGAACCGAACATCCATGACGCTGTCTTATCATCCGACGGACAACTTCTCGCCTACGTCGAGGTGACGGCAAACGGTCAGGAGCTGTTCGTCACACGTTTTCCCTCGGGAGAAGGACGCTGGCAGCCGCTGACTGGCATCCGTGAGCAAATACCCCACGTCAGGCGTGAGCTGCGGTGGGCCCGCGATGCACACGAGCTCCTGTTTCCTTTGACCACTGCCAGACCGGGTCGCGTGCGGATGACGAGCGTCGGCATCAGCAATCGCGGAACGGTGAAAGTGGGAGATCCGATCGCGCTGTTCGAAACCGATCTCGAAGCTGTCAATCTGGGGTTCGATATCTCCGCTGATGGAAAGTCCATCGTCATGGCACGCGCGGTCAGTGATGAGAGCAACAGCCCGCGGCGGCGGTTCATCCTCGTCCAGCGTTGGCTCGACGAATTCGAGAAGCACTGATCAGGTGACCGTCCGACCTACCGCCTGCTACTCGGCGGTACCATCCCTTTGATTCGAAAATAGGTCACCAGGTTCCCGTAGTGCTCCTGATAATGGCCGACGTTGCCGATCAACGCTGACGCGCGGGCCGCGTCCTTTCCGCCAAATGCCATCGGCACGATCTCGGCCGCAGTCCGATCGGTGAGCGCCGAGTAGGCGACGTCGCAATACGCGATCGATTCGTTCAGCACCTTGACGATCTGCGCCTTGCTCGTCGCGGTCTTCTCGAAATCATCTTCCGCGTGCGGCGTTTTCTCACCACGCGCCGCCGAACAATAAACGTAGCTCGCGCCTGTCAGATGCGCAAGTATCTGACCGAAGGTGCGGACCGAATCGGTCGGCTTGAAGCTGTAGTCCGCTTCACTCATCTGTTCCGCCGATTCCTTCATGTTCCGCTTTGCGCCTTCCCAGGTATCTCTGATCGCCTGGCTGACTGGATTGGCTGCCGCCGCAGGCTTCTGCTGCGCTTGAAGGGTCGGACACAACAGCGCGATGCTGCACACGATCGATGCTGAGAGTCTCATGATGTCTCCTGCGCTCACTATACACGCCGCAACACCGGGCACCGAGAGTACGATGATACGCGGAACCATCGACTGACCGGGGAGGAAGCCATGCGATCGGCCGCTCGACGAGCGACATTCTTGATTGTGTTCTGGAGTCTGCCCGTTCTCGTCATCGCGCAGACACCAGCGATGCTTACCGGCACGGTGACAACGCGGGTGGATGGGTTGCCCGTGCCAGGCGCGGTCGTGTCGCTCGTCGGAACGGACGTGAGCGCGACGACCGACACCGAAGGCAAATACCGGCTCGAAGTCCCCCAGGCGTACGCGCGCACCGGATCGGTTCAGATCAAAGTCGACGCGCTCGGATTGGCGCCCAAGATCTATGGCGTCGAGATCAATCAGGGCGGCTCGACGACATTCGATGTCGCGCTGAGTCTGGGATTCGAAGAACAGGTAACGGTTGGATCGCGCGCCGCCGGCGCCGAGAATCAAAAGGCCGTGCCGGTCGACATCATCACCCAGGATCAGATCGCGACCACCGGGTATGCAGAGACGGCGCAGGTGATTCAGGCGCTCGCCCCTTCGTTCAATTTTCCTCGGCCGACGATTACCGACGGCACCGACACGGTGCGCCCGGCGACGCTGCGTGGATTGGGTCCCGACCAGGTGCTCGTGCTGATCAACGGCAAGCGTCGTCACCAGAGCGCGCTGGTGCACTTGAACGGCAGCATCGGGCGCGGATCGACCGGGGTCGATCTCAACGCGATTCCGGTCTCGTCGATTGATCACATCGAAGTGCTTCGCGACGGCGCCGCGGCGCAGTATGGATCTGACGCCATCGCTGGCGTGATCAACGTCGTGTTGAAAGGCGGGGAGTCACGGCCAGCGCTCTCGACCAGGTTCGGCCTGTCGGACGGCAGTTTCGTCGGTAACGCCTGCACGCCCGACGGCCTCACATGCCACGAAGGGGACACAATCAACTTTTCCGACGGCGGGCTCTTCGATCTCGGCGGCACATGGGGGGCACCAATCGGAAAAGGCTCCCTCACACTCGCCGCCGAGTATCGTCATCACAACCGCACGAACCGCGCCTCGTTCGATCCACGCGATCAGATCGTCACCGGCGATGCGGCGAGCAATCCGGTGCCGGAACCGAACCATCGATGGGGCGATCCGGATACGCGCGACCTCATGACCGTGGTGAATGCCAATGTGCCTCTGAACACGAAACAGACACGCTTTCTCTACGCGTTCGGCGGATTCAGCCATCGCGACGCCAACAGCGCCGGGTTCTACCGCCGTGCCCTGGACGTTCGCAATTGGCCGGAGATTTATCCCCTTGGCTTTCTGCCCGAGATTCAACCGACGGTTGTCGATTTCTCGGCGACGACGGGTGTGCGCGGTGCGTGGGATCAGTGGGCGTGGGATCTGAGCGCCGAGTACGGCCACAACCGCTTCGCGTTTACCATTGGCAACTCGCTCAACGTGTCGCTCGGCCCGGCAATCCCACCAAACAAGACGTTGTTTGATGCCGGAACGCTCGCGCTCGGTCAGATGGTCGCCAACGCCGATCTCCATCGGCCGCTCAAGCTGGACGCGCTGGCAGGGCCGCTGAATGTCGCCTTTGGGGCCGAGGTCCGCCGTGAACAATACGAGATCACAGCAGGTGAGCCGGATTCGTATCGCAATGGCGGCGTCCCGAATCGCGCCGGCGGCGTTGCGGCAATCGGCGCGCAGGTGTTTCCAGGATTCCGTCCCTCGAACGAGGTCGATGAGTCTCGTCACAGCATCGCCGGCTACGCAGACGTCGAAGGGGACGTTCTCTCGTGGCTGCGTGTCGGAGTGGCGGGACGCGGCGAGCACTACAGCGATTTCGGCGGCACGTTCGATGGAAAACTGACCGTCCGGGTGCAGCCCGTCCGAAGAGTGGTGCTGCGCAGTGCGGTCAGCACAGGATTTCGGGCGCCGTCGCTGGGCCAATCGTTTTTCTCATCAACGGCCACGAACTTTATCAACGTCGCCGGACAGGGGCTCGTGCCATTCGAGTCGCTGACGCTGCCGGTCTCGTCGCCGGCAGCGCAAGTGCTCGGCGCACAGCCTTTGAAGCCGGAACACTCGACCCATGCGAGCGCGGGCCTGGTCGTCACCCCGACTCCCGGCCTCGATGTGGCGCTCGACTACTACCACATCGCGATCGACGATCGCATCGTGCTCTCGGGCAACTTCACCGGTCCGCTCATCACGCAGCTGCTCGCGCCGTTTGCCGCCAACAGCGCCAGGTTTTTCACTAACGCGATCAACACGCGGACCAACGGCGTCGACGCAACCGCCGCCTACCGCGTCGCGTTCAGCACCGCGGGCGACCTGCGATTGCATGTGGGGTACAACAACACGCGGACGAACATCGTTGGTGAAGTCGCGACGCCGCCGCAGCTCGCTGGGTTTGATCAGGTTCTTTTCGATCGTATTGAACGCCGGCGGATCGAATGCGGACAGCCGCGCGACAGCCTGCGCCTCGGGGGCGACTGGCGCCGCGACCGGTGGGGAGCATTCATGAATCTCGCGCGCTACGGAGAATTCTGCAGCTTCACACAGAACCCTCCCGACGATCAGACCTACGGCGCGAAGTGGCTGACCGATTTCGAGGTTTCCTACTCGTTCGACCGCAGCATCATCTTCGCCGCGGGCGCGCAGAATGTGTTCAATGTCTTCCCCGATCGCAACGCCACCGTGAATTCGTTCAATGGAATCCAGACATTCCCGAGCCAGTCACCATTCGGGATGAACGGCCGCGGACTGTACGCGCGAATCAACTGGAAGCTCTAGACCACAGATCAACACGGATAAGGCCCTAGCCACGGAAGAACACGGATCAACACGGATAAGGCCCTAGCCACGGAATAACACGGATCAACACGGATAAGGGCTTGCCGCGGACGCACACGGATCAACACGGATTCAAGACACGCCACGGCAGAACACGGAACAGCACGGATAAGGGCTCGCCACGGACGACCACAGATCAACACGGATTCAAGACACGCCACGGAAGGCACACGGGACAGCACAGATAAGGGCTCGTCACGGACGAACACGGATCAACACGGATTCAAGACACGCCACGGCAGCACACGGAACAGCACGGATAAGGGCTCGCCGCGGAAGAACACGGATC
>DATJKH010000048.1:0-49104 GCA_035491715.1 Vicinamibacterales bacterium
GGACTCATCCCGACTTCGGACGGACTGTGAAGGAAAGGAATGGTGCGGTCAGGACCGCTTAAGACGTCAGTGAGATTGGGTTGCTGATGGCACGTGGCGCAACCAGCTTCGTGACGGAACAGTTGCTTGCCCCTCGCTGCGGCCTGATGATCGAAGCTTCCAGCCGGCGGTTTTGGCGTTTGCAGGCTGAGTTGGTAATCGAGCAATGCAGGCAATTTCGGTGTCACCAGGTCGGGCGTCTGTTGAATGAATACACGAAGTCGTTGATCACTGAAGTTGCCATGCCCGCCCATTTGTCCGACGCCGACATACGCATTCCAGTAGGAAATCGGACCGTCACCTGTGACAGTTTCAAACCCGACGCCTCGCAGGCCGTAGATCGCAGGGATGACAATCGGGAGCGAGGGAGTGTTCAACGGGACGATGCTGGTGCCATTGAAATAATGATGTCGCGGGTCGTACTTGCCGGGTCCCCACGTCCTGAATTCCGCCTTCGTCGCGGCATCCAGTGCGGGCGACAGCGCCACGATCGCCCCGACATTCAGGTCTGTGTTCGCCCATCCATCGAGGCGCTTACCGATCCCCGGAGCGAAGGAGTCGTCGACCGACGAGTGACACAGCGCGCATGTAATGCCGACCTGCGTGAGTTGTTTGAAGTCGTTGAACGTTCCTTTCACACCGACGACGGCGTTCAGCCGCAGCAAGTCGAGTGTGACCGCAGGATCGTTGAGATCAACTTTGCCCGCCTTCAATGCGGCGATCACCGCGGGTGGAAGCGCCTCGACATCCACCTTCAATCCAACGGCGAGCGCAGTTGACGGCGGCACGGTGGGAAGGACGTCATGCATTCTCAAGACATTCGTCCAGAGTTGCTCGTCACCGAATGTATCGAAACGAAAGATCTCCTGCCCGTCGTGCACGTTCAATGGCCGTTGATTGCTCCGTGCAGAACCGGACATGACGAATGCCGCGACGATGAGGTATGCGAGTGATCCAGCACCGATGAGTCGCATGCGAACTCCTTTCACTACCCCGACAGCGGGCTTCGCAGGTGCGAACCGCCATCACTGTTCAGAGTCGTGGCGGCGTGAAAGGTGACAGGCGGGTAAAAATCGGAGATGCTCAGCTGGCCGATGGAGACTGGTGTTGGATTCGTTCGAGAACCTGCGCAACGACCCGATCGCAGCGAGGACGATAGAAGCGAAAGGCTTCTGATGCGGTCGCGCCGGTTCGCTCCATCAATAACGCCCGCAGCGCGGCGCGCCCGCGCGAGAGGCGCGTCTTGACCACGTCTTCCGAGACTTCAAGACACTCGGCAACTTCCGCGGTACTGAGCCCTTGAACGTCACGCAAAACGACCACCTCGCGCATGCCGCTGGGGAGCGCGTCTATGGCCCACTCCAGCAGATTGCGAAGTTCACCAGTGAATGCGTGACGCTCGGGATTCTCGGCCGGATTCGGTGGCATCAAGGGTTCCACGTTCGAGTCCTCGTTAAACGTTTCGTATCGGCTTTGATGACGGACGCGAGCCAATGCTTCGTTGATGGCGATCCTGGTCAGCCACGTTGGGAACCGGGCCGAGCCGTTGAATTGACGAAGGTGCGTAAAGGCGTTGACATAGGCCTGCTGCATCACGTCTTCGGCTTCGTGTTCGTCGCGCAGGATTGACCGCGCCGCGCGGTAGACGCGTTCGTTATACCGGCGCATCAACAACTCGAAGAGCGCGGTGTCCCCCTCGAGAATCTGCTCGATGACGGCATCGTCAGTCTTTTCGGCATGCTCGAGATCGTTGGTGGGCTTGAGCGTGGCCATGATCACTTCAGTATAGAGAGTATTGAGGAAGAAAAAGGTGACATCGCCTATGGCTCGGCTTGGCGCTCGGCCCTTGACAGCGTCACAAACAATCGCGTCAGACTAGACGGACGACATGAGCGGCGCATCCCTCGAGAGCATGCCACCAGTTCATTCCGCACCTTCCGCTGGCTCGCCGGCACGGGCGCTGGTTCTGGCCACAATCTCCTTCGCTCTTTCATTCGCCGCGTGGGGTCTCATCGGCGGACTGGCGCCGACGTTCACGGCTCTTTATCGGCTGACCGCGTCGGAAACGGCGTTGCTGGTTGCCGTGCCGGTGCTCCTCGGCTCGTTGGCACGTCTGCCGATGGGCATGCTGACCGATCTTTTCGGAGGACGTCTGGTCTTTACGGCGTTACTGGCGTTTTCCTCGCTGGCGGCGTTTTTCGTTCCGCTGACCGGCAGCTATCGCGCGCTGCTCGCCGCTGCGTTCCTTATCGGCATGGCCGGTTCGTCGTTTGCCATCGGCGCTGCTTTTGTGTCGCGCTGGACGCCACCGTCGCAACAGGGCACGGCACTGGGAATCTATGGACTCGGCACAATGGGTCAATCGCTTGCCGTGTTCGTCGGTCCGGTCGTGGCGTCGCGATTCGGATGGGAGATGGTGTTTCGCGGCACCAGTGTGGCGCTTCTCGTGTGGGCCGTCATCTACTTGACGTCGGCTCGCAACCCGCCGCGCGCCGCTCGACCGGCGACGGTTGCGGCGATGGCTGCCGTGCTTCGGCGCGCCCCGAACGCATGGCTGCTCGGCGCGTTTTACTTCCTGACGTTCGGCGGGTTCGTCGCCTTCTCAATCTATTTGCCCACGCTGCTACGCGCGCAGTTCGGTCTCGAACCGGCCGATGCCGGACTTCGCGCGGCCGGCTTCGTTGTCGTCGCGACATTGATGCGGCCGGTCGGCGGTTGGTTGGCCGATCGCATCGGTGGCGCGCAGGTGTTGTCGTGGGTCTTCGGGGGCGTCGCGGTGTTCTCGCTGCTCCTCACCTGGCAGTCGATGGTGCCATTCACCGTCGGGGCGCTTTCGTGCGCGATGCTGCTGGGGCTGGGCAACGGCGCCGTTTTCAAGCTCGTGCCCGAGCACTTCCCCAAGGACACTGGCACAGTGACTGGACTGGTCGGCGCCCTCGGCGGACTGGGAGGGTTCTTTCCGCCCCTGCTCCTCGGCGTGTTCCGCGATCGTCTTGGAGCCATCTGGCCTGGCTTCATCCTCCTCTCAGCGACGGCGATTGCACTGCGCCTGGCCAATGAGCGCGTGTTCCGCCCAAGCGACGTCGAATGGACACGCTCGTTGCCGGTGCACGCGCGGCAGGCGCTGGAGCGCGTCCGAGCAGCGGCGTGGGGCACGCTCGTCACCGCCGCGCTCGCCGCCGCCATCGTCGTCGGCTCACGGAACCTCCAGCACTTCGATGCGGCGCTCGTGGGTTACACGTTCGCCACGCTCTTCGCCGCTTTCGGGATCAGCTACCGCTACGCCATGTGGCTGCGTCGACCACCAACGCGTATGTATTGGCGCCGCGGGTGGCAGGCATTCTTCTCGGGACGATCGTTCGGACGCAACAGCGTGAGCCTCGGACGGCGCGCGCTCGTGGAGTTTGCGGCCAACAGCTACATCTTCAAGCGCGGACGGCTACGCGGGCTCGCGCACTGGCTGATCATGTGGGGATGTGTGCTCGCGGCGGCGATCACCTTCCCACTCGTGTGGGGCTGGATTCACTTTGAAACCGTTCCCGGTGATCTCCACACCTACCGCACATTCGTGTTTGGTATCGCAACGCAGGACTTCCCGGTCGAATCGTTTATCGCGTTTGTCATCTTTCACGGTCTGGTGTGGTCGTCATTCCTGGTGATCGCCGGTGTGATGCTGGCGTTCAGACGGCGAATGATTGATCACGGCGCCGTGGCGGTACAGCAGTTCGGCCAGGACATCCTGCCGCTGTTGCTGTTGTTCGCAATCAGCGTGACCGGATTGATGCTGACGGCGAGCTACACGTGGATGCATGGCTACGCCTACGACTTTCTCGCCATCCTCCATGCCGCGACGGTCATCGTGACGCTGTTATGGTTGCCATTCGGCAAACTGTTTCACGTCTTTCAGCGGCCGGCCCAACTTGGCGTCGGGTTCTACAAGGATGCCGGCGCTCGAGCGCAACAGGCGGTGTGTCGTCGATGCGGGCAGCCTTACGCGTCCGTCGCCATGATTCGAGATCTTACCGTCGTCGAACAGGAATTGGGGTTTCGATATGAGTTGCCCGATGGCGCGCATTACCAGGAGATCTGTCCCAGGTGCCGTCGGGCACTCTTTGGGTTAGCGCAGGGAGCGCTCTGGCAACACGCACCCTTCGCCCACGACAAGCAGGCGTAACAGTGGCAGAAGTACCCGTCGATCCGATTCGCATCATCGAACATTTTGGTCCGCATCTGTCACCGATGACGGGTGTCAGGCTTTCGACCAGCGTCGAACCCGATCGTCTTGTGAAGACGCACTGCTGTTTCTGCGGACAGCAGTGCGGCATCCAGTTGAAAGTGCTCGACAACCAGGTGATTGGCTTCGAGCCGTGGGAGGACTTCCCATTCAATCGCGGCATGTTGTGTCCCAAGGGCGTGAAGCGCTACCTGCAGGGCTCGCATCCCGATCGATTGACGACGGCACTTCGGCGGGATACCTCTTCACCGGGCGGCTTTGCGCCAATGGCGTATGCCGACGCGATCGGTCGCGTCGCCGGCGAGATCGCGCGGCTTCAGCAGGCGTATGGACCAGGCTCAATCGGCGTGCTCGGTGGTGCCAGCCTGACTACCGAGAAAACCTATCTGCTGGGAAAATTCGCTCGCGTCTGTCTGAAAACACCGTTCATCGATTACAACGGCCGCCTCTGCATGGTGAGCGCCGGCGCGGCAAACAAGAAAGCCTTCGGAATCGACCGCACGACAAATCCGTGGTCCGACATGGTCGGCAGCGAGGTGATCTGGGTCGCTGGTTCGAATGTCGCTGAGTGCTCGCCGATCACGACCAACTACATCTGGCAGTCGCGCGAGCAGGGCGCGAAGGTCATCGTCCAGGACCCACGCATCACACCGATCGCGCGCACGTGCGATCTGTATCTGCCGGTCAAGCCTGGTCGTGATGCCGCACTGTTTGCCGGTGTGTTGCAGATCATGATCGAACGCGATTGGATCGATCACGCATTCATCAAGGAGTTCACCGTCGGTTTCGATCAGGTGGCCGAGTACTGCCGCCAGTGGACCGTGGCTCGAACCGCCGAGGTCACCGGCGTTCCACAGCGTGCGCTGATGCAGGCGGCGGAATGGTGGGGAACGGCGAAAACCAGCTTCCTCTTCCATGCCCGCGGTATCGAACACCATTCAAACGGCGTGCAGAATGCGCTCGGCACGATCAATCTGGTTCTCGCGTCTGGCCGTATCGGCAAGCCGAAGAGCGGCTACGGCACAATCGTTGGTCAGGCGAACGGCCAGGGTGGGCGCGAGCACGGCCAGAAATGCGATCAGCTGCCAGGATGGCGCGACATCAATAACCCGGACCATCGCCGATACATCGCCGGCGTCTGGGGCATCGATGAGCAGGAGCTGCCTGGTCCGGGCGTCGATGCCTACGAACTCTTTCGCAAGATCGATCGCGGTGAGATCAAGGGCCTCCTGGCGATCTGCTTCAACCCGATGGTGTCGCTTCCCGACAATAGTTTCATCGCGCGCTGCCTGCAAAAGCTCGAGTTCTTCGTCGCCATCGATTTCTTCCTGAACGACACGGCCTGGCACGCCGACATCGTGCTGCCCGGAAGTCTGCAGGAAGAGGACGAGGGGACGGTGACGCAAGTCGAAGGACGGATCATCAAGATCAACAAAGCCGTGGACTGTCCCGGAGAGGCGCGTCAGGATTGGCGCATCATCCAGGACATCGCGCACGCGCTCGGCCGCCCGAAAGGGTTTACCTTTACCGAGCCGCGCGAGATCTTCGACGAGCTGCGCGTCGCGAGCAAAGGGGGCGTCGCAGACTATTCGGGTGTCACCTACGAAAAAATCATGCAGCAGCTCGGCGTCTTCTGGCCGTGCTACAGCGAGGATCCAAAAACAGGGGCGCCGGTTGCCGATCACCCTGGCACGCCCCGCCTGTTCGAACCCGGCAGCTACAACCCCGTCGCAAAGGGCAGCGGACCATTCTATTTCCCGGACGGACGCGCTCGATTCAACGTCGCCGAGTACCGCCCACCGGTTGATGATGCCAACGCCGAGTACCCGATCTATTTGACCACCGGCCGTGTCGTCAGTCAGTTCCTCTCCGGAACCCAGACACGGCGGATCGGTCCTCTCGTCAGGCAGTACCCTGAACCGCGAATCGAAATGCATCCACGGCTTGCCGCGAAATTGAGTATCTCCGACGGCGATTGGGCGACGGCAGAAACACCGCGGGGAGCGATCACGCTGAGGGCACAGGTCGTGACGACGATCCGCCCGGACACGATTTTCATCCCGTATCACTGGGCCGGTCGCAAAAGCGCGAATCAGGTGACGGTTGCGGCACAGGATCCAATCAGCAAAATCCCTCAATACAAGGTCTGTGGCTGTCGCGTCCGCAAGGCCGCCGCGCCACCGGAGTATGCGGCGGTGCTGGAACCGCAGCAATAGGACGGATCTGCCGCATGCCCAAGCCCGACTATCTGCATTTCTTCATTGATCCGAACCGGTGCATCGGTTGCCAGGCCTGCGTGCAGGCGTGCACCGAATGCGACACGCACCGTGGTGAATCGATGATTCACCTCGAGTACGTCAGCCGGCCGGAAAGCGTGCAGACGGTACCGGTCGTGTGCATGCACTGCGAACAGCCGACGTGCGCCGAGGTATGTCCGGCCGATGCCATCAAGCGAACCGGTGACGGCGTCGTGCAGTCGGCGCGGAAGCCACGATGCATTGCGTGCGGCAACTGTGTGATCGCCTGTCCGTTCGGCGTCCCGGAGCTCTACGAAGATCGCAAGATCATGATGAAGTGCGACATGTGCTACGACCGATCGAGCGTCGGCAAGAAACCGATGTGCGCGACGGTGTGTCCGAGCCAGGCGCTCTTCTTCGGCACGCGAGAACAGATCGACCAGCTTCGGCCGCTCTCGACACCCATCAACACGTTTCAGTTCGGTGCCCAGACAATCACGACGCGGGTGTACATGATGGTGCCCCGCGGGCTGACCACTCGTCCGCATGTCGACGTCGCCGCGGCCATGAACGAACAACCGCGCAATCGCGCGATTTCACTCAGGCTCGTCGCCGACGCATCACGAGATGCCGTACCGGTTGACCCGGATCCGTTCGCCGAGGTCGAGGTGTAGCGATGGCTGACGTTCGACAGGATCCGCGCAGTCCGATCGATGCGGCGATCAATACGCCCGGACGTGAGGGCCTCACCGGGACGGCGCCGGCCAATCTGTATGCGCCGTCGCTCGACCGCGAGCAGGTCACCATCGCCCCGGACTTTGCGCCTGTCGAAATGCAGCCGGCGTGGCGGCAGGATTTTCCGATCGATTGGCCCCAGGATGTGTACGTCGAACGCCGGGACTTCATGAAGTTCATGGTGTTGACGAGCGCAGCGTTCACGTTGGGGCAGCTCTGGATTGCCGCACAGAACTGGTACCGAAAGCGGAGCGGCCGGCCGGGCATTCAACGAATCGCTGCAGTCGACGATCTTGACGTTGGCCACGCCATCGGATTCACGTATCCCAACCCGCACGAGCGTTGCCTGCTGGTCCGCTTGACGACGACCGACTTCGTCGCATTCGGGCAGGAATGTACCCACCTCTCATGCGCCGTAATTCCGCGGCCGGCCGAAGGGGCCTTCTACTGTCCCTGTCATGAGGGGCGCTTCGACATCCGCACCGGTGTGCCAACCGCAGGTCCGCCGCGACGGCCGCTCACGCGTATCGTCCTCGAGATGCGCGAACGAGACATCTATGCCGTCGACGTCGAGGAGCGAACGACGTGATCTCCGGGACCAAACGCCCGTTCAGCCGCGAGCAGCGCGCGATCATCGTCTACGGGATGTTGTTCTTCGTCCTGATCATCGTGATCCTCCAGCTGTGGCTGCTCACGGCCACGATGAACGCGTGGCTCGGCGGCGATGAGTCGATCGTGTGGCCAGCGGCCGCGGCGAGTGCGGCGTGCCTGGCCTTGAATGTCGGTCTCTTCAGATATCTCGTGCGCATCGAACGAACGCGGAGTGGCGTCTAGCGCTGCCCTGGCGCACGGACGTGACAATGTGAGGTCTTCCCGGTGACAGCATCCTCTCGCCCCCGCGGTGACATCGCCCACGCGACGCTCTCGGTCCTCTTTATCGCGTTGCTCGGCGTGTGCACGTTCTGGGTCCTGAGCCCATTCCTCACGTCCCTCCTCTGGGCCATCGTCATCTGTATTGCCATCTGGCCGATGCTGCTGCGCCTGGAGGCTTTCCTGGGTGGCCGACGATGGGCGGCCGTCGCGATTATGACCGCGACGATCCTGCTCGTCGTATTCGTGCCGGTGACGCTGGCGTTGACCACTATCGTCAGCAACGCGCAAAACATCACCGCCGAGCTCAAGTCGTTCGAATCCGTCGTCTTGCCGGCACCGCCTGGTTGGATCGAGCGAATTCCGTTCGGCGGCGATCGGATCGTCGCGGAATGGCGTCGTGTCGTCGCGCTCGACCCGCAGCAACGATCGGCAGAGCTGACACCGTACGTGCAGACGGCGCTTCAATGGTTTGTTTTTCAGGCAGGCAGTGTTGGACGGATGCTAGTCCAGTTTCTGCTGGCAGCGGTCATCACGGCGATTGGGTTTGCCAAGGGAGAGGCCGTCCGGGACGGCATCCTGCGGTTCGCCGCGCGACTCGGTGGAGAGCAAGGGCGGGAAACGGCGGTGCTCGCCGCGCGGACGGTTCGCGGCGTCGTCCTGGGTGTCGTCGTGACCGCGCTCATTCAGGCGGCCATTGCTGGAACGGGTCTGTTCATCAGCGGCGTTCCCGCGGCTGCGTTGCTCACGGCGGTGATCCTGTTTTTGTGCCTCGCACAACTCGGACCGCTGCTCGTCGTCATTCCAGCGGTCATCTGGCTGTTCTGGTCAGGCCGTACCGGCGCGGGGATCACGCTGCTCGTCGTCGGTGTGATCGCCGGTGCGTTGGACAACATCGTTCGACCTGTGCTGATAAGACGCGGCGCCGATCTCCCGCTGTTGTTGATCTTCGCAGGTGTCATCGGCGGCCTGATCGCATTCGGGATCATCGGACTGTTCATCGGACCGGTGGTGCTCGCCGTCGCCTATACACTGCTCACGATATGGATGTCGTCTGTCCCTTCGCGAGATAGCCCTTGACCGCTTCCTCGATAGTGGCAAAGAACCGTTTCTCACCGAAGCGCTCGAAGATGCCGAATCGCTTCAGCTTGTCCTTCACCGGATCTTTCATTTCTGCGAAGCACAACTCGACGCCGGCGGCGTCAAGTGCGTCGTCGAGTTCGCAGATGGCATCGGCTGACGTGACGTCGATACTGGTGACCGGTTCTGCCGCGACGACAAGCCAGCGGGCCGGTGTCGGCGATCTCGCGATCGCGTCGAGAACGCGGTCGTGAAAGAACTCGGCGTTGGCAAAGAAGAGCGGTGCATCCCAACGGAACAGGACCAGACCTGGAATCAGCCGCGCATCGGGATAGCGGGCAATGTCGTGATAGCCCTCGACGCGATCGACGCGGCCAAGCACGGCTGAGTGCGGCCGCCAGCCGTCCCAGAGAAACTCGATGACGGCCATGACGATCGCGATCAGGATTCCAGGAATCGCGCCAAACGCCGCGACCCCCGCGAAGCAGGTCATCGCCAGCCAGAACTCCCACCGCTGAATCCGATAAATGCGGCGCAGGTCTGACACTTCGATCAGCCCGATCGCCGAGGCAATCACGATCGCGGCGAGCGCAGTGTTCGGTAAATCCTGAAGCAAGGCGGGAGCGAACAGGAGGAGCATGGCGATCGCAATCGCACCGACGACGCCGGTCAACTGGGTCTTCGCGCCGGCGGCTTCCGCGACTGGAGTGCGCGACGAACTACTGCTGACGGGGAAGCCTTGAAAAAACCCCGCCGCGACATTCGCGATGCCGAGCCCCACCATTTCCTGATTTGGATCGACCGGCGATCGCAGGCGTGCTGCATAGGTTCGGGACAGCACGCTCGTGTCGGCGAAGGAGACGAGCGCGACCGCAATGCCACCGGTGACAATCGCTCCGAGACTGTCGAGAGGAACAAGCGGAAGGCGCGGCGCTGGCAGGCCAGAAGGGAGCGGACCCACAACCGATATACCGGTGCGGCTGGCAAGATCGAGCGCGGCGACGACCATCGTCGCCGCTGCGACAGCGATGAGCATCCCGGGAAGCCGTGGCCATCGCTTGAGGATGAGAATGAGTGCGAGCGCGCTGCCGCCGACGGCAAGCGCCGCCATATTCGTACTTCCGTTCAGGACTTGGTCGACGGTGCCGAGCACCTGCCGGACTGGTCCATCGGCCTTGACGGAAAAGCCGAGCAGCTTTGGAATCTGACTCAAGATCACGGTGAGCGCGATCCCGTTCATGTATCCGTAGCGGATCGGTTTCGAGAGCAACTCGGTAATGAAACCGAGGCGCGCTAGGCCGGCAGCCACACATACGGCGCCGGAGACGATCGCCATCATTCCGCCAAATGGGATCGCGCGCTGCGGATCGCCGGCCGACAACGGCAATACCACCGACAGGATCACCGCGGCGAGCGCCGAGTCCGGTCCAAGCACCAGGATACGGCTCGGCCCAAACAGCGCGTACGCGAGGAGCGGAACAATGGTGGCGTAAAGACCGTTGATGCCGGGGATGCCCGATGCCTCGGCATACGCAATCCCGACTGGCACCAACATCGTCGTCATTACCAGGCCGGCGACGATGTCGTGGCGCAGCCACGATGACTGATAAGAACGGAGCGTCTGCAGTCCGGGAATTGCGGGCGGCACTAAAAGGTCCAGAAGAACGTCAGCCGCAGAATGGAATCCTGCCGTCTGCCCGGAAAATTCACGGGATCTGGATCATGAGCGTATCTTGCCGTTTCGAGGTTGGGGCTCAAACGGATGTTGGGATGAAGGTACAACTCGCCACCGAAGATCCACGTCGTAAAAGGCGCCGCCGGGCTTAGCAGCCAATAGTCGATTCCGTCGGCGCCTGGAAGACCCGTCTCGACGTCACCGAGGCGACCCTGGACGTGGTCAGCGCGAACAAAGAGATCCGCCTTCTTCGGCCGCACATCCCACACACCGAAGCCAGACCAGATGGCTATGGCGTGATGAGGCCCCGGACCCAATCGGCGTCTCTGCCACAGATACTGTCCTCCGACTCGTCCGGCGTCGTTGCGGAATCCGGCGACGCCCTGTGCCGTCTGCCGATCTTCATCGGACCCCCGGCTGGCGAAACTGTAGAAGCCTTCGAGAACCACGTTGCGACGTTCAAAGCGGCTCTCGAACCGCGCGATCTTGCCCTGGTCGATCTCCGAACCGCTGCCTGACTCGTCGCCGAACTGCGCCGCGTAGCTGAGGCCGTCGATGTTCGACATGGGACCATTGACCGTGACACCGAAGTCGCGGGATGAATCAATCCGATAGAGATCGGCCGGCGTCTTCTCGATGTGCCGTAGCCCCCAGAAGACATCGAACCAGTCGAACGTCAAGCTCGGTTGGATGCCGAGCGTCAGTTGCTGCTTCCCGGTATAGGTCCACTTGACGTAGGCGTCTTTGACGTACGGGACCAGATCCCCACCGGCGAACTTCCCGTTGCTGTTCATCTCGAGCCGCAAACGCGTGGTGAACTTCTCGCTGTAGTTGTAGTCGTAGGTGAAGTACAGGCGCCGGAACCAGAATCCGTTCTGCCCTTCGACCGAAGTCGGATCACTGTCGCTGATCTGATCCTGATGCCACCGGTAGTACCAGTAAGAGTCGCCAAACACCAGTCCACTGAACTTGTGCGACGGAAACTGGGAGTCGGCCGGGCCGGTCTGCGCAGACGCGGCGGCTGAAAAAAGTGAGGTCACGGCAATCGCGGCAGCAATTGCCGTGAGGGCGCGGAATGACTTCAACGGCATGACACGGTTCTCACGGTCGATACATCATCGCCTCAATCGCCCGACGAATGTTCTCCGGTTTCCGCTGTCGAGCAAGATTCATGGAATACGCCTTGACGGCCACGCTGACGGCGATCGCGAGTGAAATCTTCCTGATGTCTGGCAACGGCGGATACAGCGATCCGCGATCGAGATCATCGTCGCCGACGAGATCTGCCAGCGTACGTGCCGCTGCGAGGAACAACTCGTCGGGCAAGGTCCGCGCCCGGCAGGCGACGGCTCCGAGTCCGATGCCGGGGAACACATAGGCGTTATTGCCCTGAGCTGGCACGAAGGTTCTGCCGTCATAACTGACTGGCTGGAACGGACTGCCGCTCGCGAATACCGCGCGTCCCGCACTCCACGCGTATGCCTGTTCCGCCGTGCACTCCGCCCGCGAGGTCGGGTTCGACAGCGCAAAAATCACCGGTCTTTGATTGATCTTGCTCATCCGTCCGATGATCGTGCGCGTGAACGTCGCCGGGGCGCCAGTGGCACCAATCAAGACATGGGGCCGGATCGCTTCGATCGCGTCGACGAAGCCGAGCGGCTTGAACTCATGCGCATACGGAAGGTTGTGATCCATCAAATCCTTTCGTCCCTTCACCACCAGTCCGTTCACATCGACGAACCAGAGATGCCGTCGCGCGTCTTCCTGACTCAGCCCTTCTTCGACCAACGCTGCGGTCATCAGATCCGCGATCCCCGTGGCGGCTGACCCCGCACCGAGAAACATGATGTTCAGGTCCCTGAAACGCAGGCCGGTAATGCGAGTCGACGAATACACGCCTGCCAGCGCGACAGCAGCGGTACCTTGAATGTCGTCGTTGAAGCAAAGAACGCGATGCCGATATTTTTCGAGGAGCGCGTAGGCATTGGGCGTCAAGAAGTCCTCGAACTGGATCAGTGCGTCGGGGTACCGCGATCGCACCGCGGTGACGAACTCGTCGACCAGCTCGAAATACGCCTTTCCCACCAGCCGCCTGCGCGGATAGCCGAGATACAGGACATCGTTGCGGAGTTCTTCGTTGTTCGTTCCGACATCAAGCGTCACCGGCAGGCACGACTCGGGATCGATGCCGGCGCACGCGGTATAGAGCGCCAGTTTGCCAACCGGGATGCCCATGCCATTCGCGCCAAGATCACCGAGACCCAGAATTCTTTGTCCGTCAGTCACGACGATGACCCGGATGTTCCTGCCGGGCCAGTTGGCGAGAATGCGGCGAATGTGCCCGCGATCGTCAGGGGTGATGAAGAAGCCTTTGGGTTCCCTCGCGATGTGTGAAAACTCCTTGCACGCTTCGCCAACAGTCGGCGTGTAGATCAGCGGCAGGATGCGATCGATATGCTGCAGTACCGTCTGGTAGAAGAGCCGCTCGTTTCGCTCCTGGAGTGTCGACAACAGCATGTATCGATCGATGTCGCGCGGCAGTCGCTGGAGGTTCACCATGATCCGATCGACCATCTGTCGGTCGGTGGCGACGCGATAGGGAAGGAGTCCGGTCAGGCCGAGCCGATCTCGGTCGTGCCGCTTGAAGGCAATGGATCGATTGAGCGTCTTGTTACGGAGGACGTCAAAACCGCGCCTGGTCGTTCGCTTTACCTTCACCGGGACGCGAACTGCAACCACGGTTCCGGCGTATGACTGCCGATATCGGAAGCAAAAGCGAAGAGATCTGGCTCGACTCCTCCGGCCCAGAGGAGGAGAACTCCAACGGGCCGGAGGCCCACGGCCTGCTACGCGGGGGTCAGTTCATCCCTTCGCTCGGTGGCGACCTCGATCGTAGGTGTGAGATGGACGGTCGCCGTCAACGAATTGGAAATCAGGCATTTCCTTTCTGCCTTCTCCAGGATGCGCTTCGCGTGCTCTCGATCCCCGCCGGTTGGCAGTCGAAGATGCGCGCGCACGTCGAAGGCGACGAAACGCGTTGTCCGCTCGACGCGATCGAGTTTGCCGGTGACGTGGCATTCAAACGATGTCCACGCAAGTCCAGACCCGCGCGCGATCGCGCGGAACGTCAGGATCAGACAGTCGCCAATCGCGGCGACGAGCAGCGTTTCCGGCGACCAGCGATCACCTGGTCCACCGAATTCCGCCGGTGATGCCGAAGATAGAGGGGCAAGGCGATCGGCTTCCAGTTCGACGTCGCTCGCCGTCGATGCCTTCGCCGTGACGGTGTAGTGATGGGGGAATTCCTGCATGTTCGTCAGCCTCGTTTCGGAGTGCCGGAAATCCGCCAGACGTCACCGTGGTTTCTGGCCGGATTTCCAGGCTTTTCGCTCCATTACGGATGCCGCGAGAAGATGATGAAAGAGGTGTGCCGTCGGCGAGGTCGGTCGCGGGTTATGATCGAAAAGGTAACCGCTCGATTATCGTGGCCCACTGCGTGGAGGTGTATGTCGTGAAGTTGTCGCTGAATCGGATTGTGGCGTTTGCACTCTGCCTGTTTTCATTCCTCGCGAACGAGGCGAATGCGCAGCCGCCGTCGCCATCTCCCTGGAGTGCGGAAGCGTCTGTCGGCTGGGACATCGGGCTCAGCGGCGACTTCCTCGCAGCGGGTATCGGCACGATCAACAACGTGCCTGTAGTGTTCCAGTCACAGCCCTTCGACCAGGTCTACGGCAACGGCGCCGTGTGGCAGTTCGGCGTCGGCTACATGCTGGATGATGTGAACGAAGTGCGTGCGCAGTACAGCTACCAGCGTGTCGGCGCCGATGTCGTCAATCTCGGGACCGCTGGCACGAACGGACTGGTGGCGACATTTGACGACTATCATGCGCACAGCATCGAAGCCGGCGCACGGCATTACTTTGCGCTGCCGAGCGATCGTATGCGCCCGTATGGTGGCGCCTTGATTGGCGTCTCGATCATTTCGGAGATCGACGGCGTACTGGCCTCGCCGCAGGCCGGGCTCGCCAGATACGCAACCGATTTATACGACGGCACTGCCGCATTGACGCTCGGGGTGAACGGCGGTGTGCTTTACGCGATCAACGATCGCCTCGATGTCAACGGACAGATAGGATTTCGCTATAACAGCGGGCTGTCGAAGATCGATGCCTTCGTCGGAACCGGTCTCGAGGATGTCAACGACAAGAGCTCGCGTTGGACGATGCCGATTATGTTCGGTCTACGGCTGAAGTTCTGAGTGTTCGGCCGGCCTGTCCGAATAATTCAGAATACGGGCGACCAGCGCGCCGTGGACGCGCCCAGCGCCGTCAACGTCGAGTCGAGGGATCCCCAGACCACGTGGTCGGCGGCGACGTTTCCCCAGTCGATTTGATCCCCATAGAGCAGCGTCCCGTTGGCGTCATAGGCGAGGACGTTGTCGCCCCATACCAGGTGGGTTCCCCATATCTGAGTTGCGCCCCAGACGACGCTGTCGTATGCGTTACCCCAGACCACATGGTCGCCCCAGACGACATGGTCTCCCCAGACCACGTGAAGACCCCATGCGGACTCATTGAAGTACACGTAGTTGCCCCAGACGACGTGGTCTCCCCAGACGAGGTGCTGCGCCCAGTCGATCACCTCGCCGTTGGAAAGCGTGGTCGTCGGGGTCACACCGGTGGCGAGCCAGGGAGAGGAGACTGGTGTGCGCGTGTCAATCGCGCTCGCCAGCGCGATGGCGCCGCTCGCGTTGATCGATCCCGCACCCTGCGTCAGCACATCCACGTTGGGGAGCTGTACCGCCGTGAACTCGAGGATCGCTTTGACCGTGTTCGGCGATGGCGAGTCTCCTCCGCTCGCGTGGCGGCTCGCATCGATGATGTCGGCGACCACCCCGGTGGCGACCGCCGCCGCCATGCTGCTGCCGCTGAGTGCCATGTACGTTCTCGTGTCGGCCGTGGCCGTCCACTGCGGGTACCGTCTCGACAGCTGGCAGTCGTTGGCCATGAAGGAAACGACGCGACGGCCTGGCGCCACGACGTCCGGTTTCGCGTAGCCGTCGTACCATGTCGGGCCGCGTGAGCTGAAGGGCGCCACTTCGTCGTCGGATCGCGTGACCGTATTCTTGGTGTCAACCGCGCCGACAGTAATCGCGGAGGGCGCGTTACCAGGGGAGGTGATGCCGCCGTAGCCGACGTCGCCTGTCTGGCGGTTCATCCCTTCGTTGCCGGCAGCGACAACAACGACGATTCCCACATCGACCGCACGTTCGACAGCCTGCACGAGCGGATCGGTCGCGGCTGGTTCGTAAATGGGATGACCAAGCGACAGATTGATGACCGCGATCTTCAGTTTTTCTTTGTTGGCGATCGCAAACTCGATGGCGTCGATGACGGTGGTCGTGTAGCCCGATCCGTCTCCCGACAGAACTTTCATGCCGATCAGCTTCGAACCGTGTGCGACACTCCGGTACCGCGCGTCTGATTTGTCATCCTTGTTCTTGATCATGCCCGCGACGTGCGTTCCGTGTCCGTAGTCGTCGTACTGCTTGACCTTATCTCCGCTGCTGTTGACGAAGTCGTAGAACGCGGTGACGGGAATCTGGGCATGGTTCACAATCCCCGAATCCAGCACGGCCACGACGACGTCGTGGCCGGCGTCGGTCTTGTCCTTCAAGCCCAGCGTCCCAAGCAGCGCGTTATCGGCCAGCGTGCCCAGGCTGTCCGCGCCGGCATGAACAGGCGCATCGACCGACACCGAAATCACGTCGTCGCGCTCGGCGATGGCGCGCAACGTTCCGACCGGCACCGTTGCACTGAGCGCATCGATCGACTTGTGCTCGCGGACCTGGTCATCCGATCCGGCGAGATCCGACTTGACCTTATCGCTCGCGCCCTTGCGCGTTGTGACAATCACGCGAACCGTATCGCTCGAAGAGCCGACGCGGTCGAGGTGCTGAAGATACTTATCGATTTTGGCGTGAGCGTGCCGGTTGGATCGTTGATTTCGCGGCGCCGCAGCGTGCGGCCCCGCGGTGGTTGCCGCAACGACCACGAACACCAGCGCTGAGACGAGCCTCATTCGCACAGTAAGCTCCTGACGGTGGAGCGCAACGCAAGCGAGAGGCCACCTCGTGTATTGCCGGTAAATACATGATTAAAAAGTGTTTAGGCTCTGCGATGGTACCCGTTGCCGAATCGGCGTGATGTTCCGTTGTGAGACAAATCAGCAATCACTCTGGCAATAAGTCGTTCAACATGAATATGTTGATTGGCATGTTTCAATATCGATCAGACGGAACAGCAATTCTGCTTAGGAACGGGACACTCGACTGGGCTATCGCTGGCCGCTCGCCCACGCGACCGCATCATCGACGCTGGTAAAAATGCGGGTCTCGCTGCCGGATTCGCTCGCCTGCAATTCGGCAATTCGACCCGGACCAGATTGATTGGTCGTACTCGCAGCGATCACGGTTGCCCACCGTCCGGTGAGACGGCGGGCGCGACGGATCGATTGACAAAACACCAGGAAGGAATCGACGAATGCCTGATCCGGTGAGCCGGTCGCGGCGCGCCAATCGGAGACGACGGCAAACTCTGGCTTGAACTCCGGATGCGAGAGCAACCGTTCCATCGTTGCCATCCACGGGTTGAACACTGGCACGCCGGGCGCCCACGTGATCACGGCACGTCGGTGCGCGGGTTCCACCAGAATCGTCGCGCCATCGTGGGCGTCCTCGTCGGACGTCATAAGGTCCGAATATAACAATGATCGGTGGTCAATGATGAACGTTCAATGCTCAATGCCGGAACATTGAACATTGACCCGACACAGTGGTCCGACGCCGCAGGCTCGGTGTAGTACACTTGAAAGATACCGGTCATCGCGCTTGACCGGCAGAGGCGGGCCGTACCGCGGCCCGGACCCTGTGCAATCTCAGCCTGCGAACCGCGTCAGGGCCGGAAGGCAGCAGCGCTAAGCAGATCCTGACATGTGCCGCAGGCTCCCCGGGTCGCGGTAGGACCCGCCGCGCACGTCAATCAGCAATCGACAATCAGCCATCAGCACTTTCAGTGTCCAACTATCAGGTTCTGGCGCGTAAATGGCGTCCGCAGCGGTTCGAGGACGTGATCGGACAACGTGGTGTGACGCAGACGCTCCGCAACGCCATTGCGGCGAAGCGCATTGCGCAGTCGTTCGTGTTCTCGGGGCCGCGTGGAGTGGGGAAGACGACCACCGCGCGGATCCTGGCGCGTGGGCTGAACTGTGAGAACGGGCCGACGGCCGATCCCTGCGGCACGTGCGACGCCTGCATCGAAATCGCGCAGGGACGCGACATCGACGTGCTCGAAATCGATGCTGCGACCAACACCCAGGTCGACAAGGTCCGCGAGATCATCATTGCCGGCCTCGGCATGGCCCCGGTGCGCAACCGGTACAAGGTGTTCATCATCGACGAGGTGCACCGGCTCTCGGCTCAGGCTTTTGATGCCCTTCTGAAATCGGTCGAGGAGCCGCCGTCTCACGTCGTGTTCATGATGGCGACGACCGAACTCGAGAAAGTGCCGGCGACGATTCAATCGCGCTCGCAGGTATTCGAGCTCAAAACGATAGCCGTCAAGCAGATTGCCGATCAGCTCCGTCGCATTGCCGACGCCGAGCAGATTCAGATCGACGACGCCGCACTCATGCTGATCGCGCGCGCGGGCGACGGCAGCATGCGCGATGCGCAAAGCGCCTTCGACCAGGTGATTGCGTTTGCCGGCGATCGCATTGCTGCCGACGATGTGTCGACGGTGCTCGGGCTGGTTCGTCGCGATCTGTTGTTCGATATCGCCGACGCGGTCGCCGAGGAGGACGGCGCGAGCGCCTTTGCGCTGGCCGGGCGGGCCGTCGAATCCGGGTATGACTTACGGCTGGTGATCCGCGAGCTGGCACGCCTGACCCGCGACCTGCTGGTCGTGCGGATCGATGCGTCGCGCGTCAGCGACGCGGAATTGGCGGCCGAGAGCGAGCGCGATCGGCTGAAGCAACTGGCGGCACAATTCTCCAGCGAAGATCTGATGCGCGCGTTCGACGTCCTGACCAAGGCCGAAGCGGACATTCGAGGTTCCGCATACCCGCGCTATCACCTCGAAATGGCGATCCTGCGGTGGATTCACCTCCGCAAGCTGGTGCCGCTGAGCGATCTGATCCAGGGACTCGAGTCGACGCCATCCCGCGCCGGGTCCGCCGCAGCAACGGCGGGGCCGGTAGGAACACGGAGCACTGCTTCCGTTTCAGGTCGACCAGCGCCAGTTGCCGCGCCGGCGCAAGCCGCGCGTCCGGTTCAGCCGCCTCGCTCGCCGATCGCAACGGCGGCCACGGTCAAGTCGATCGAGGAGCGGACTGAAGCTGCTTCGAGTCGCTCGAACGGCGATGTCGCGGGCCACGCGTCACGCGTCAGCCCGGGCGAGCTGAAGGAGTCGCTTCTCAACGAGATCAGGAAATCGAAGAAATATTTCTACGGGACCGTCATTGCGCAGGCACAGCGGATCGACCTCGACGGCGACCGGATCGTGTTCACCTTCGCCCCGCAGCACAAAGCGTTGCGCGATCAACTCGAGCAAAGCCGGACGTCGCTCGAGGCACTCGCCTCGCAACTGTCCGGCCGCAAGATGACGATTACGTCAGTGGAAGGCACGGCCCTGGCGAAGGCTCCGGAAGATGCGGCCGGGCCGTCTGTGGCGAAGGACCGACAGCAGGATCTCCGTCAGCAGGCGCTTGCCGATTCCGGAGTTCAGGCGATGCTTGACGTGTTTGCCGCAGAGATCAAGGACGTGGAAGAACGAAAATAGTCAGCTTTGGGACAAGGATCGCCGAAATCGTGAACATCCAACAGATGATGAAGCAGGCCCAGCAGATGCAGGAAAAGCTGCAGAAGCAGATGGCCGAGATGCGGGTCGAAGCGACCGCCGGTGGCGGCATGGTGACGGTCGTGGTCAACGGCGCCAAGCAGGTGCTGTCGCTGAAGATCGATCCCGAGGTGGTCTCGAAGGAGGATGTCGAGATGCTGCAGGATCTCATCCTCGCCGCCGTCAACGACGCGCACCGCAAGGCTGACGAAGCGATGCAGAAGGAGATGGGGGGCATGATGGGCGGGCTGAAGATCCCCGGTCTGTTCTGATGGCCAGACCCGATCCGCTGGGTAGACTCATCGAACAGTTTCAGCGCCTGCCCGGCATCGGGTCGAAGAGCGCGCAACGGCTCGCGTTTCACATTCTCAAAACGCCGCGTGAAGAGGTCGAACGGCTCGCTGATGCGATGCGTGACGTCAAGGATCGCGTCACGTACTGCTCGACCTGCAGCAACATCACGGACGTCGATCCCTGCTACTACTGCACGGACGCCTCCCGCGACCGTCGACTGATCTGCGTCGTCGAGCAACCAGAGAACGTGACGGCGGTCGAAAAGACACGCGATTTCAAGGGCGTGTACCACGTGTTGATGGGCGCGCTGTCGCCGCTTCACGGCATCGGACCCGACGATGTGAAGATCAAGGAGCTCCTGGCCCGGGTCGGAAATGGCGGCATCGAGGAAGTCATTCTGGCGACCAATCCGAATGTCGAAGGGGAGGCGACAGCCATCTACCTCGCGAAGCTGTTGAAGCCGCTTGGCGTTCGTGTCACCCGCATCGCGATGGGAGTTCCCGTCGGCAGCGATCTCGACTACGCCGACGAGGTCACGATGCAGAGAGCCATGGAGGGACGGCGTGAGTTGTGAGCCTTCGTGCAATTCACCAATTCACGAATTCACCAATTCACCAATTTCACCCGATCCCAGCAAGTGCCGGAGCTTCACCATCAGGCTCATCCAATAAATGTTGGCGCCAATCGCGGCGAGGATGATGACGAGGGGGAGAGCGTCGACGAGAGCCAGGGCCATGATGCCGTAGGGCATCGCGGAGCGCGTGGCGACAAAAGAGATGCGCCAGACAATTGTCGACCAGCGCGAGGGCACAGCCTTGAAGCGTGTCCTGGCGATGTCGTGGAGTTTCTCCGGTTGCCCTGCGGTAATCCTGTTTCGCAGGTAAATCAACAACCCGAACGACAGAAGTGTCCCCGTCAGTGCGATGGCGCCGAGCCAGTAGAAGATCTCTGATCCTGTCTGTCGAACGGCGCCAATCGTGAGGCCGACGAAAATGGCGATGTAGTACGAATAGTCGCCGGCCGTTTCAATCCAGCACCCGAGCGCGGACTCCTGATACTTCAACCGGGCGATCTCGCCGTCGCATCCGTCGAGAATGCTGGCGGCAAGCGAGAGCATTCCGCCGATGACTCCGGCGATGTAATGGCCGGTACTGAAGAGCCAGGCAGAATAGAATCCAATCGCGACCAGCAGCAGCGACAGCTGATTCGCCGTGATCGGCGTCCGGATGAGTGCGATGCTGATCGGCAGCGACATTCGTCGATTGAATCGCGCCAGAGTCGCGTCGGTGTTTTTGTAGCTGGCCCGGCGGATTGTTTCTTCCGCCATCCGGAGGTCGTGTGCCGTTCTCAATTGAAGCGCCAGCTGCGCCTGCCCGGCTGAAACGTCGTCGCCCGAAGGAAGCGAGGGTCGGGCATCACGGCGCTCGGCGAGAAGACGATCGACGGCGTCCGGCAGCAGGGCAGCCTCGACGGTCATCCGCAGCACTCCGCTGACCCGGTATCCGCTGCCGGCCGGTACATCGCGAACGGCATCGGTGCCAACGGGGAGATCGCGTGCTGCTTCCAGCAACGCGGTCGACACGACCGAGCCTGCGCCCACCGATGTCACGGTGGCGGATCGCGGAAGATCGTGCAACAGCGCGCGCCATTGCTCCTCCGTCGTCACGACCTGCACACCGTTGATCGATCGCGCCAGTTGGCGAAAGCGGGTTCGTGACGTGGCATCGTGTTCCGGCAGCCAGATAAGCACGCGTCTGTAGCCGGCTCGCTGCGCTGGTCTGAGGACCCGCTCCGCAATCGGCAAACCCGCCAAACGGGAAAATGGTGAAACCAACACCGACTGGTGGTGAGGAAAATACAGCAGCGTGTGAGGGTGATTGGGTTCCGCGGGGTGCGGATGCACGGATGTGCCGGCGTCCGAACCTTTGGCGCGGCGCGGGTAAATGGCCAAGCCAATGGCCGCCCAGAACAAACCGCGTATTCGGCGCGCGAGCGCCAGCGCAGCGCCGCCGCTCACCGCGCCGACCGCCGCCACGGCGGCGAGGCTCGACGCTTCAAGCGCTCCAAGATTTGCGGGAATGAACGCCGACCCAAAGCTCGCGACCCGCGAAAACGTTTCAATCGCCAGCGCACTATTGAGAGAGATCGTCGCACCGGTGGCCCGTAAGATCACCCACGCTTCGAGGGCCATGCACACATACGCGACAACCGTGGCAATGACCAACACCGCAAGCCTGGTTGGATCTCCCCGTAACAGGTCGAGCATCTGCCGCTCGACCGCGGCGGCAAAACGCATGACGCGACCGCGGGCGAGCGATGTGCCAAGCCAGCGATCGATGCGGAGAATCCACGACTGGAAGTAGGTGCCGCGGCCGGCAATGACCAGAGCGGTGAACAGCGCGACAACGCCAGACGCAATCGCGAATGCACGAAAGACCCGGAACCACGTGTGACTGAGCGGTAGTCCGATGATGGCCAGGATAGACCCGACACCGACGATCCACGTTGTGACGATGACGTAGGCGATGCGTTCGAGCGCGACCGCGGCGGTCGCCTGCCGCGCATCAATCGCATCCCCGAGCAGAACCACCTTGAGGGGTTCACCGGCAATTCCGCGAAGCGTCAGATAGCTGAACGCTTCCGCCGCCAGCCGCACGCGAGCGAGCCGCGCGAAGCCAACTGGCCCCGGCGACCATAACTTCCGTGTTCTTCCGTGTCGTTCCGTGTTGTTCGGTGTTGTTCCGTGGCCCGTGTTGTTCCGTGGCCCGTGTCGTTCCGTGTTGTTCCGTGTTCTTCCGTGGCTCGTGTCGTTCCGTGTTGTTCCGTGTTGTTCCGTGGCCCGTGTTGTTCCGTGGCCCGTGTTGTTCCGTGGCTCGTGTTGTTCCGTGGCGTACGTTCTTCCGTGTTGTTCCGTGTTGTTCCGTGGCTCGTGTCGTTCCGTGTGGTTCCGTGTTTTTCCGTGGCCGCTGTTGTTCCGTGGCCCGTGTTGTTCCGTGGCCGGAAAGCACCACGCCCACGCCCACGTGCGTACTAGGTGCCACAGCCCGCTGAACAACAGCGCGAGCGGTAACGCCACACCCAGTTCGCCGATCGTGTCGATCGCAGTTCGAAAGTTGATGTAGTACAGAGCGATCGCGAAGAGGACGACGCCGATGGCGAGGGCGCCTCCTCGAATCACGCGTTCCGCGCGTGGGCTTCGTCTCGAATGTGGATCGGTCACGCGACTTCCGGCTCAGGTCGCGAGCCGAGCAGATCCTCTGCGCTCTCGAGATCGGCGACCGTATCGATGTCACACCACGTTGCGCCGCCGACATCTACGGCGCGCATCAACCTTCGTGCCGCGAGCAGCCGGATGCCTCCGCTCAGCGTCGTATCGCCAGCGTGCCGCGCTTTGCGCAAGGCATCGAACACCACGGGATCGCAGACGAAGAGTCCGGTGTCCAACGCGTCGTAGGTCGTCAGCGTCTTGCCGATTGCGGTGATGCGATCGCCCTGCAATCGAACCTTCGTCGCTTCGGCGGCGATATCGGTGGCCTCGTGGCGCGTATCGACCGCGAGCAGCGATTCGCCCGCTCGCACGTGCGTACGCAACAGACGTGCGAGCACTGGTGCCTCGAACAGGTGATCGCCCATGAGCAACGCGAAGCGTCGCTCGCCCAGCGATTCGCGAACGGCCAATACGGAGACGCCGTTTTCAAGGTGCCACTCCGCGTTATAGGTGACGTGCACGGTCGTTCCGCGGGGCGCGCCTTTCGTCACCGTGGCGCGCAGCGCGTCGCATTGATAGCCGACCACAACGTGAAAGGTACAGATTCCGGCGTCGGCAGCCGTTTGAAGTGTTCGGAGAATGAGCGGCTGGCCGAGAACCGGTTGGAGCAGCTTGGAGTGATGAGACGTGGTTCGAAACCTGTCCCCGTTTCCGGCCGCGAGAACGACGGCGTCCCGTACTGGGACCGACGCACCTGGAATCACGACGACCTCGAGTCTCTTGACAGCCCGTGGACGCGAACACGTCACGTCCCGGGTTTTTTGTCCGGCTCGACCATGGACGAGCTCACTTCATTGGCGATATGCAAACGAAGTGACCGACTCAGTTGTCGCGGTGAGTTTCCTCAGCTGTCAGATCGCGATGGTTTTGGCGAGAGAGAAGGGTCGGCCAGCACCGCTTTTGGCGCCAGACCGCGTTGCACCAGGAACGCTGTGCCAATCAATGACCAGATTCCCATACGCGCTTTTCGCACAATCGAGACAGTGACACCGGTCGCCTGGTAAGCAGAGCCGCCAAGCCCAAGCAATTGCGTCATCAGGCTGGTCCCTGCTTCTCCCACTCCCACCTGGAAGGGAAGGAACTTGAAGGCGACGGTGATCAGGCGATCGGCGGTTTCGATGATGAACGACGACAGGAGCGGTGGCGCGGCGCCGAGAATCAGCCAGAGCGTCAGATGCTTCTCGAGTACGCCGAGCGCATGGAATGACAACTCCAATCCGACCAGTGGCGCGATCGTCTGCCGGCGGCGCGACGCAAATGTCAGAACTTCCCGTTCAACCGCTCTCAGCTTGTCGATTCGCGATCCGGCGATCTTCGCGACCGGCAGCAGCGTCGTCACCACCGAGGGACGCCGCCACAACACCCAGACGGCGACGGCAAACATCAACACGATCGCGCCGATCGCGAGCTGACTGACCTCGCGCAGCTGCACCGGCAAATCGACGCTGACGAGCAGCGCCGCCGCACCCGCCGCGATCATCGCCCCAACACTGAGCGTGTAGATCACGTTTTCGATCGCGAGAGCCGTCAAGGCCGGTCCAATCGGGATCCGGTCGCGCACGCAGGCGATCTTCGTCGGCTCGCTGGCAAGCGGGCCAAGAGGCGTCACATTGCCAACCGCATCGCCACACACGACGGCGGTAAAGGCCGTGGTGAACCTGAGTGTGTGCGGCGGTTCGACGCACAGTTTCCAGGCGGCCGCGCGCGCGGCAAACCGCAGGCCTCCAAAGGCGACGATTGCCGCGAGTCCCCACCCAATCTTCTGGAAGCCGGTCCAGATCTCGGACAGTCCGACTCTCGACACGAACCACACGAAGAGTGCGGTACCGGCAAACGCAATCAGTGCGCCGGTGGTCGTCACGTGTCGCGTTGGCCGAGGATCGGACACGCCGCCATCATATAATCTGCGAGCCTATGCTCCCCGGCTCTTTCCAAATGCCGGCCGCCCTCATTCTGCTGGTTGGCGGTCTCTGCTCCTGCTTCGCGGGCTATCGAATTTTTCGTTGGGTGCTCGCGTTTTTTGGATTCGTCTTCGGTGCGCTGTTCGTGGGGGCGGCGATGGGCAGCGATCAAACGTTCTGGATGATCGCCGCGTGGCTCGTTGGCGGCTTGACTGGCGCCGTCATCCTCTTTGCCGCGTATTTCGTGGGTGTCGCGTTGATCGGCGCCGGCATTGGTGCCGGCGCAGCGATGGCGCTATGGGCAGCGGTCAATCGTGAGCCTGGCATCTGGCCGGTGATCATCCTGGCCGTCATCGGCGCCATCGCGGCGCTCGCCGTGCAGCGGCACGTCATCATCGTGGCGACCGCCTGCGCCGGAGCGCAGACGGCGGTCGTCGGCGCCGCCGAGTTCATCGGCGGCCGAAACCTCGCTGTCGGCGGTCGTCAAATGGTGCACCTCTATCCGCTCGATCCACTGCCCAACACGCGATGGGACCTCATCGCCTTCGTCATTCTCGGCCTCGCCGGGCTCGTCATTCAGTTGAGGACGAGCACCGGCAGGAAATCAAAATAGTTCCATTGCCTCGAGTCACTAATCATCGATCGTTGCATCGATGAATCACGGTGCTGCTGACGTGGCTCGAGATTCACGATTCAGGCGATTCATGATCCATGATTAGTGATTCAGGATTCACCGTAACCACCATTGTGGATGAGTTGAACGGAGCAGATGAATGGCGACATTTTCTCGAACGGTAACGGTTGACTGGTCAGGGCCCATCATGGAAGGGAAGGGCGTCGCGAAAGCGGGAACCGGTGCGTTTACGCTGCCGGTGACGTTCCCGTCGCGAATCGGTGAACCGGCAGGGACGACGAGTCCCGAAGAATTGATGGCCGCCTCGCACGCCTCGTGCTACGCGATGGCGCTGAACGCCACTCTGGGGCGAAAACAGGCGAGCGCGTCGCGCACAGTCATTACCGCCACCGTCACCGCCGACAAAACGGAGACAGGGATCAAGCTGCAGTCGTCGAAACTCAAGGTCACGGCCGAAGGACTCAAGGGGATCGACAAGTCGCAATTTGCAGACGTCGCTCGAGAAGCGGAAAAGGGGTGTCCGATCTCGAATGCGATCCGCGGGAACCTGCAGATCGAGGTGGACGCGGAAGCGAAGTAGGCTTCAAGCTCCCAGCTTCCAGCTTCCAGCTTCCAGCTTCAAGCTCCCAGCTTCCAGCTTCCAGCTTAAAGAGGGGCGTCGACGTGCTGGTGGTCGACGCCGAGCCTCTTTTCCCTTTTCCCTTTCCCTTTCTTCCACACACTCAACGTCCGTCCGCTACCCCCCTCACTGGAAAACTCGGTCGGCCGCGGGTCACCGGCTTTCGCCATACACACCCGCATGTCTGCGCCGACCCAATCGAAAATGCCGAGCGAGACGACACGTGGTCCTTTACCGATATTGAGATAGTCGATCGCGACTGGCGACACGGTTTCGTCGAGTCGCATCAGCGCGTGCACCATCGTTTGCCCGCCGAAAACAACCGTCGTTTCATTGCCGCTTTGCGTTCGCGATCCATATGCGAGCAACGCTGGCTGCAGCGGTGTGCCATTGCTCACGAGCGACACCGGTAGCCACTCACCCTGCAGCTGCTCCAGAAGCGGCGTCGTGGCCAGAGCGAACAGTGATTCGTCGACGACTGGCGGTGTGGCGGTCGTTGCAGTTGCGCGGGCTTGCCGCGCGCCGCCGGTCACGTTGTCGGGACGGGCAGACGACACTCGATGAAAGCGCTCGAGCGCGTGGCCGCTTCCCTTTGTCGTGACCAATCGCGTTGGACGCGTGGATCCGACAAGGCCAAGACAGATGGTGAGCTCCTGGCCATCGAGCCTGTAGATGCCGTACGAGCGCTCGCCGGCTTCCGGCCCTTCGACGAATTCGACATCGATGTGCGGCGGATCCTGTTCGACATCGATGATGAACAGGCCTTCATAAGTTGCTTCTGGCGATTCCATCCGAAACCGATCGCCGTCGAGCAGGAGTTGTGCGGCCGGGAACGACGGCACCGGCATTTGCGTGCCGTCCGTCTCCAGGCTTGCGAATTTCCATCGGCCTTCAAGGGCCCGCAGCTGCTGCACGTGGCGCGCCAGCCCCGGCCAGTTGCCAAAGCCGGACTTTCGCGCGACGACCGACTGCGCGTCGGCGAGCCGAAAACCTGCGGCGCGAACCGCTGCGGGCTTCAGTGATTTGGCGGCTGGCAGATACGCAACGAATGCCTTCACCGCTTCCGGCTTGCCCGCGCGGAGGTCAGCAAGGAGTGTTTTGGCTTCGGATCGGAGGTACTCGAGATTGGGACGGGCGGGCCATGACTTCGAGGACTTCTTCACGACGAACCTCCATGCGCATGCCCGTGGTCCGCAGCCAGGCCGCACGAAGGTCGCGAGCTGCAATCGAACGGATGTTCCTGAAGGTGGGTTCAACCCTTTCCGCGGACCCGGCGGCGTCCTTCACGCCGACGGCGAGTATACCGCAGTCAATTGCGCCTGAAGGCGGTTGTTCTTGCGCGGAGAAACAGCTTGAGCGATTCCTCGACGTCGGACGGCAGAGGCGGTGCCGTTGCGTCGCGCACAATGCGCGGCGTCTCGCAATATGACGCGACGAATGCGGCGCATTTCTCGCATCCCGCGACATGTTCGTCGAGTGCCGCGTGCATCTCTACTGACAAGACTCCTTCGAGGTAATCCATGAGCAGTTCGACGCCGGAGACGCACCTGACCTCGCTCATGACCTCACCTCGACCAGGTTACTCAAGAACCCGCGCAGCATGAGTCGGGCGCGATGAACGCGCTGGCGCACGGTTGCCGGTTCCACACCGAGCGTCTGGGCCACATCCGCCGTCGACATCTCCTCCAGGTCCCGCAATACGAATGCCTCGCGATACAGATCGGGTAATCGCGCGACGACCTCGCGGGCTTTCTCCGCCAGCAGCCGCCGATCGAGCAGTTCGTCGGCGCGGGCTGCAATCTGAAGTTCCGCCGGCGTCGCCGCGTGCATGCCTTGATCGTCGAAGCGTGGCAGAAACGTCTCGAGCGACGCGGCGGGGCGCCGCATCTGCGCACGCCGGTGCATCAGCGCCGCGTTGGTCGCAATCCGATAGAGCCACGTTCCAAACTGCGAGTCGCCGCGAAACGATGGCAGATGGCGGTACACCTGAAGGAAAGTCTCCTGCAGCACGTCGGGGGCGTCGGTGTCGCTCGTGAGTCGGCATGCCAGCCGATAGATGCGCGCCTGATACCGGCTCACGATTGTCTCGAACGCAGAATCGTCTCCGGACGCAGCGCGCGCGGCAAGTGCCTCATCGCTCGGTTCCACCGTGGAGACGATCATAACCGTCCGTGTGCTTCCGTGGTCCGGGATCCCATCCGTGTTTTTCCGTGTTCTTCCGTGGCCTGTTTATCCGTGTTTTTTCGTGTTCTTCCGTGGCCTGTTTATCCGTGTTTTTTGTGTTCTTCCGTGGCCTGTTTATCGGTGTTTTTCCGTGGTCTTGATCGCCGCTCTTACTCTTGCCGCCAGCTCGGGTGTGACTTCCGTGATTCCGTGGTCGTGGGCCGCATGCGCCACAACCTTCTGCAGGAGTTCCTCTTCCGTCGCCGCGCTCGCCGTAAACGGGCAGTCCGGAACGATTTCGGCGCAGGCAATGCGCTTCGCGTCATCAACATGCGGTGCTGGCATCTTCGTGCTCCTTTCGAATTCTCATGGTTTCCGTCCTTATGATGCCGCCGCGCGAGTGTCGTGACAGTTTGTGATCGGACCCCGGATCCCGGATCCCGCGCTTGTCACACGATCCCGGTCACGGACATCACAACACCATGGCACTCCGCGTCGCGGAATTGTGGCGATACCCGGTGAAATCGTTGGCCGGGGAACGATTATCGACCGCGCTGATTAGACATGATGGGATTGCCGGCGATCGGCTGGTCCGCGTTCGAGGACCAGAAGGTGTCCGAACCGCGCGTCGCCAATACCGGCTACTCGGACTGCGCGGCACTCTCGATGCGGAAGGTCATCCCCGGATCGCCGATCATCCCTGGAACAGCCCCGATGCGCTGGCGCTGGTGAAGGAGGCCGCTGGCGTCGACGCCTGGCTCGAAGCGTACGACGACGTCGATCGGTTCGACATTCTTCCATTGCTCGTCGCAACCGACGGCGCTATCGCTGCCTTCGGTCGTGATCTCCGGCGGCTCCGGCCGAACATCGTCATCGGCGGTGTCGATGGCCTCGACGAGCGCGATTGGCCGGGCGCGGAGCTTCACATCGGCGAGGTGATCATTCGACTCGATGCCTTGCGAGGACGCTGTCATATGACAACGATCGATCCGGACACACTGGAGGTGAATCCAGCCATCCTGCGCGACATCGTCCGCCGATTCGATAACAAACTGGCGCTCGATGCGGAGGTTGTGCACGCTGGAACCATTCGCGTCGGCGACGCCGTCACCATCGTCAGGACCATCGAAGCGCACGCGTGAGGATTCACTGAAGTTTTGTTACCATCCCGCGATGGCCCCCCTTGCCCGCTCGTGGGTGCTTCGCTGTTTATTGATCGTCGCCGCAATTGAGACGGTCCGCGCGCAAGAGGTCGACGATTTCGTGCGGGACTGGATGCAGAAGCAACATGTCCCTGCGGTTGCACTCGCAGTGATCAAAGACGGAACGTTGATCAAGGCGGAAGGCTTCGGTCTTTCCGACGTCGAAAACCACATATCAGCGCGACCCGACACCGTCTTTAAGATCGGGTCGCTCAGCAAGCAGTTCCTCGCGGCCGGGATCATGCTGCTCGTTCAGGACGGCCGGGTCACGGTTGACGATAAGGTCGGGAAGTTCCTCGCCGGGGCGCCGGCGCCGTGGGCCCCTATCACGCTGCGCCATCTTCTGACGCATACGTCCGGCCTTGTCCGCGAGTCGCCGGGATTCGACTTCAACAAGCGACAGTCAGATCTCGATGTCGTCCGGGCGGCCTATTCCGTTCCGCTCGCATCGGTGCCCGGCGAGAAATACGAGTACTCCAATCTCGGATATTTCGCGCTGGCCGAAGTCATCACACAGGTCAGCGGCAAACCATGGGCAGACTTCCTCAACGAGCGAATCTTCGTTCCACTGGGCATGACGGCAACGCGCGTGACGAGTCTGGCGGACATCATTCCGAACCGCGCCCACGGGTACGCGTGGAGTTCAGGCCAGCTGCAGAACGAGGATGATTGGCCGGCGATCCGGCCCAGCGGCGCGTTCGTGTCGACCATCCTCGACCTGGCGAAGTGGGACCGGTCGCTGTCGGGTGAGCAGATCCTGAAAGACGCGTCCAAACGGGAGATGTGGCAGTCGGTGAGGTTGAACAATGGCCGGACATTCCCGTATGGATTCGGCTGGCAACTGGATGATTGGCCCGCCGACGCACCGACTCCGACCGGCGTGCCGATGATGCGGCATGGAGGTGCCATCAACGGCTTCCGTGCCGGCTACGCGCGGTGGCCGCGGCAGCGGTTGACGGTCATCGTCCTCACCAACCTGACCAACGCGCCTTACGAAGGGCTCGTCGCGAACGTCGCGATCCGCTATGTCCCTGAACTCAAGACGCAGCCGGCCCGGTGACGCCCGTCGTCACTCACTCGACATCCGGAACCGCGTTCGGTCTGGAAATCGACGAGGAGTCCGGATCGCATAAACATGCAGCTCTTGCCGCGCATGCTCGAGCGCCCTCATGCTAGCGCGGCATGCCTGACTTGCAACGCGCGCGTATTTTCCGCCTTGCCATCCCGACGTTGCTGATCTGTCTCGGTTGGATCGGCGAGCTGTCGTCACAGACAAGTACGGGAGTGGAACGACCGCGCACGATCGTCACGACCGATCCCGAGCTCGACGACTCGAACTCGCTCGTGCGCTATTTGCTGTACGCCGCCGATCTCCAGACCGAGGGCATCATCTACGCGAGCAGCCAGTTTCACTGGCGCGGCGATGGCAAGGGCACGCTCTTCTCGGTGCCAAATCGCGAGTACTCGCGCGGCGGTGTCAATCTTTGTCCCTGCACATCATGGCGATGGAAGCCGGGCGAGCGCTACATCGATGACGCGGTGGATATCTACGCGAAGGTGTATCCCAACCTGAAACTGCACGATCCAAACTATCCGACGCCGCAGTCTCTCAAGTCCCGGATCCGCGAAGGCAACGTCGAGTTCGAGGGGGATACATCGAAGGACACGCCCGGCTCGGATCTGATCAAGGCCGTGTTGCTTGATGACCAGCGCGGTCCCGTGTATCTGCTCGCGTGGGGCGGCCAGAGCACGATTGCTCGAGCGTTGAAGGCGATCACGGTGCAGTACGGAAACTCGGCGGAGTGGCCGGCAATTCAGGCGAAAGTCTCGAAAAAGGCAATCATCCAGGCGTTCGGTGACCAGGATGGCACCAACGCCTCGTACATCAAACCAGAGTGGCCCGGCATCGAGTTCAGGCAGATGTCGACCGCGACGTGGGGCTATGGCGCGCGCGCCGTCGTGCGGCCGGAGTTTGCGCAATACCTGTCAGCCGCGTGGACGCGCGAGAATGTTTCGTCGATCGGTGCGTTTGGTCCGTTCTATCGCGTATGGCGCGACGGCAAACAAATGGTACCGGGGGATGTCTTCGACTACTTCGGCGAGGATGCGACCGCCGAAGAACTGCGGGCGAAAGGCTTCCGGGTCTGGACTCCGCCGCAGGAGAAGGGCGCGTGGATCTCAGAAGGGGACTCCTCCACCTTCATGAACCTCATCGACAACGGGCTGCGTGCGTACGAAGACGCGAGTTATGGTGGGTGGGGCGGGCGCAACGCCGCGGACAAGGACGCTGCTGGCGCCTCTCCGCGCGACTACGCGGCGGCGCGATGGTTCGAGTTCGCGCAGCGGGATTTCGCCGCGCGCATGAAATGGGCAGCGACGCCGGCGTTCGCCGGCGCCAACCATAAGCCAAAGGTCTCGGTGACGAGCGGTCTGAACGTCACGGCAGTTCCTGGCGCCACGGTGCGGCTGGCCGCGACCGCGACTGATCCTGATCGGAACACGCTGACAGCCAAGTGGTGGCAGTACGCGGACGCTGATACGTATCCGGGCACGATCACTTTTTCAGCGGCCGACGCGCTGACGACGACGTTTCAAGTGCCGCAAGATGCGACCAACGGCCAAACGATCCATGCTCTGATTCAGGTAACCGACAATGGTGAGCCGCCCTTGACGAGCTTTCAGCGTGTCATCGTGACGATCAAGTCGCCCTAACGAAGGATACGTTCACTGCTTGGCGGCGCGGCGGAGTGTCTGATAGATCGGGCCGGTGTCCCCGCGGAGACCAATCCTGCCTCCGTCGCGGAATGCGATGCCGTCGTCCTTTCCCTCTTCATTCTTGAACCGCACGACGACCCAGTGATTCGCGATGTCGTTGGGCAGCGGCTCCCACCTCACCGAGAGGATTTGGTTGTACGGAATTCGCACTGTCTTCTTGCCGTCGGTAAACAGCAACTCGTCGGCACTGACGGTCAGGTCGCCGGAGTTTTCGTAGGCGCGCATGCCGAAACCTTTATCCACGCGGCGATACCAGGTGGGCTTGAATATCGCCGGGAGCGGCAATTCGATCGCGTCAAACGTACCGTCTGGAACCACCGTCCCGGTCGAATCGCTTACGGCAGCGGCTGCTGAGACACGGTCAGCTGTGATATCGAAAATCGGCTCGTAAAAAACCTCGCGGTCGGTGAGCCTGAGCCTCGCGTCGGAAAAGACGCGCACGCGCGACGGATATTTCTGGCCCGCTGTCGCTTCCACCGGACATTCGAAGCGATAGCGCTGTTTCGGTTCCACGACTTTCAACCACTCGCACTTGCGCGAACCGTCCACGTTGTTCACTTCGAAGAGCGCCCAGAAACGATCCCTGGATGTCGTGCTCGTGATCGTGTGAACAAGCACGTACGCGTTGTCGCGTTTCGCGAGATGCACTTTTTCAAGTTCGTAGGATCTCGACTTCGGTGGTGTTTCCTGGGCCGATGCGCGTGCGATTGCGACGACGCCTGCAAGGATGATGACTATCGCGCGGATCAATATCTGGAACATACTGGTATCCCCTGGCCGGCCGGGGGGGCGTTTTATATCACCGTCCTGCCCTTCGCTCAATGATTCGCGGCGGTAGAATGATGACACGTCGCCAACCCTTCCATCAGAATCCGAGTCTTATACGATCATGCCAACGCACCAACCGTCAGCATCGCCGTCTGCCAGCCTGTTCACAGGCACCCTCACGGACGTGCGCCACGCCTTCCGTCTGCTGTGGAAGTCCAAGGGCATCACCGCAACCACGCTCGTGACTCTTGCGCTTGGCATTGGCGCGACGACGGCGATTTTCTCGACCGTCTATTCGTTGATGTTGAAGCCGCTACCGTATCAGGAGCCGGAGCGGATTGTGGAATTGTATTCGTCGGCCGTGAAGGCGGGCTTGAACCACATGCCGGCCAACGTGCCGTTCTACCTCGATTATTCGAAGAACGCGACCTCCTACGAAAAGGTTGGACTGTGGACGTTCTTTTACGCCCTGGTCGGCGAGAAGGACTCCGTTGTCCGAACCCCCGGCGTCCGAGCGACGGCGGAAATCTTCGACATCCTGCGGATACAGCCCGTGATCGGCACCTTGTTCACGAAAGACCAGAACCGACCCGGCGCCGACAAGGTCATCGTGCTCACGCAGTCCTACTGGCAGACGCAATATCAGGAGAGTCCAGAAATCATCGGCAAGGAAGTGCGGATCGATGACGAAGCTTACAAGGTGATCGGCGTGGCGCCGCGCGTGTTGGAGGCGTTCGATGCCCGGATGAAATTCATCCTTCCGCTGAGCTGGCAGCCGGCTCAGGAGAATCCGCAGGGCCGCTACGGAGTGGGAATTCAGCTGTTTGGTCGGCTCAAGCCGGGAGTCACGGCAAGCCAGGCCGACGCCGAGGCGAAGACCCTCGAGAAGCGTTACGTCGACGCTGGACCACCACCGCTGAAAGCCTTTGTCGAGCGCTCCGGCATGACGATGAACGTCGGTGGAGTTCAGGAGCAGCGGGTGCAGCCGGTGCGGCCGACGTTGTTGATGCTGCAGGGCGGAGTTGCGTTCGTGCTGCTCATCGGCTGCTTCAATGTCGCGAATCTCCTGCTTGTTCGAGCGAACGCCCGTCAATCGGAGCTGGCGATTCGATCCGCGCTGGGCGCGGCCCGCGCGACGATTGCGCGACAATTCCTGCTTGAAAGCCTGCTGCTGACTTCAATCGGCGCGGCGTTGGGATTGGGCGTCGCCTGGGTTGCGCTGCGGGTGACGAATTTCTATCTCGCGAAGATGCTGCCCCAGTCGCTTCCGGCATCGCTCGACTGGCGCGTGCTCGGATTTGCCATCGCGCTCGCACTCGCGATCGGCCTGCTCATCGGCCTGATCCCGGTGTTTCACCTCATGCGCACGAACCTGGCAGAAGTCATCCAGAGCAACTCGCGCAGCGCGTCGTCGAGTCGCGGCGTGCGCGCGCTGAGCGGCGTGCTTGTTGTGGCCCAGGTGGCAGTGGCGTTGATGCTGTTGACCGGCGCCGGTCTGCTGATTCAGAGCTTCGCCAAAGCGTTGCGCGTTGATACCGGACTCGAACCTTCGAACGTGGTGACCGCGCGCATCGCATTGACGCGTGAACATCGTGCCAGCGATGAAGCCGCCAACAAAATTCGCGAGCGTCTGTTGCAGGCGATGCGAGAGATTCCTGGCGTGACCTCGGTGGCGCTCTCGTTTTCAACGCCGTTCCAGGGAGGACTCCCGATTAACGCGTTCACGCTGGAGAACGATACGCTGCCGCCTGGTGCGCCGCAGCCGGGCGCCTACCGCGTAATCGTGACGCCAGGGTACCTGGAAACACTGGGACTGAAATTGGCAGAAGGTCGCTTCTATCAAGAAGCGGATATGGCGCCCGGGCAGCGCTTGTTCGTCGTCGACCAGAGCTTCGCGCGGAGATTCTTCCCCAATCGTTCTGCCGTTGGTGGACATTTCAGCTTTGGCGGCCGCCCGGACAAACCGGAAGACTGGCCCACCATCGTCGGCGTCGTGAAAGACGTCCCGCACAACGGTGTGGAGGAGAAGAGTGGCAATCCTTTCATCTATCAAATCATGCAAGGTGGACGACCGGGCGGATTGACCCTGTTCCTGCGAACCACCAGGCCGGCGGGTGAGGTGGTGGAGGCGCTGCGCAACCAGGTGCGCGAGATCGATCCCGCGCTTCCCCTCTTTGAAGCTGGCGCCCTCACGGAGGCGGTCGATTCGTCCTTCGACAACCGCCGGGCCGTGATGCTACTGCTCACGGCGTTTGCGGGTGTCGCGCTGTTCCTGTCGGCACTCGGTATTTATGGTGTGCTGGCTTACGACGTGTCACAGCGGACGCGCGAGATTGGCGTGCGGAGCGCGATCGGGGCGTCGCGAGGACAGATTTCCAGCCTGATTCTTCGACAGGGTTTGTGGAAGGGTGGGATCGGCGTCGTGCTTGGTTTGATTGGTGCCGCGGTTGTCAGCCGGTCGATGACGACGCTGCTGTTCAACGTCAGGCCGACAGAGCCGGCCGTGTATGCGGCGGTGTCGGTCGTGCTGATCGCCGTCGCGCTTCTCGCCAGCTACCTGCCGGCTCGCCGCGCGTCTCGGATTGATCCGCTGATTGCGTTGCGCGACGAGTGAACCATTACTTCACGTTGCACAAGCGCTTGACGCGATCAGCCTCTGCCTGTGGCAGACCGATCCGCGCGATGCGGTCCAGCCGCATCTTGATGTAGGCCGGATCGGCGCAGAGGTCAGGGGCGATTGGGGCAGTCGTGCGTGTGCGCTCGGGACCGACATAGAGAATCGCGTCAACGATATCCTCGACCCGACGCGTCACCCACTGGTCGCGCGGCAGCGGAACGAAGTCCTCCTCACCGCGAACGCGATAGCGCTCGGTGACGCCGTCGAACTCGTTGAAATCGGCGGCCCCTACGGTGGTGCCTCGGACGATCGTGAGGCTCATTGGCTTCCATGAAGCGGCATCCGCCTGCCATTTACTCAAGTCTCCGTCCGATCGCACCGTGAACACCGGCGTGCCGCCTGCTTCGAGCAGGCTGACGATCGTCTGCGCCTGCCAGGTGCTCATGTCGTAGTTGGTCCGGATTTCCTGCCGCATCAGATGGCCGTTGGCCCAGACAATCAATGCTCGGCGATTGTGCGCGAGCACTTCGCGCTGCACCAGGTGGGCTGGGTAACTATCACGCTGGATGACCCATTTGCGGTAGTCGGCCTTGGTGCGGATGTTGTCCCAATCCATGGGAGGATCGCCGAGGAGCACACGCAGCTTTCGCTCCGTCGGCAACGTCGCGTTCACCTCGCGCACGTTGCGGAAGAACGCGGCGGTATTCGCGTTGTCCAGCGCGGTCCCTGCCTGAACCGCATTGAGCCACGCGACCCGCACCGCTGGCTCCGACACGTCCTCGCCGCGAATGTAGCGGTCCATCAGGTCTTGGTACCGCGAGCTGCCGAACTCGACGACGATGTCGTTGACGGTCGAGGCAAAGCGTGGATCGCGAATGAGCGCCCTGAGCTGCGCCTGGCCTTCGTTGCCGTCGGTGTGGCCGCCAGGGTACGACACGATTCGATGCGTGCGAAAGGCCTCGAGAATCGCCGGAATCACTTCCACCGGAATCGCCGGCCGTGTTCCGCCGGCCGGCGCCTGGCTTCGAATTGACAGTCCAGCTGCGACGCACAGCGACGCGAGTATGCAAGCGAACCTCATGGACGCATATTGTGCCGCATTACACTGGTTCTCGAATCTATAGCCACGGAAAAACACGGATGAACACGGATGGATGACATACTTCGCTTCCCTTCGGCGGTGAAACGTGATCCGGCGATCGATGCCTGGCTGAAGGCACAACGCGATGATCTACGGCCGCTGGCAGAAACCTGGTTCGCACGCATGCGACAAGGTGGCGGCGACGTACGCGAACTGATGCACGACGGCTGTCCGACCGCCTGCGTCGGCGACGCGGCGTTTGCCTATGTCAACGCGTTCAAGGATCACGTCAACGTCGGCTTCTTTTTTGGCGCGTTGTTGAAGGACCCGGCTCGCCTGCTGGAAGGAACCGGCAAGCGCGGGCGTCACGTGAAGCTCCGGCCAGGTCGTGAGATAGATTCCGCGGCGTTGGCTCAACTCGTGGACGCGGCGTATGCCGACATCAGGGCGCGACTCGGCAAGTGAATATCACCCCTCGCGCAGCGCGTTTGCCGGGTCGAATTTCGTTGCGCGGCGCGCGGGTACAAAGCTCGCCACACCCGCGCTCGCGGCAAGTACAAGCGGCACCACGCTGAACGTCACCGGATCGATCAGCGGGACGCCAAACAGCTGCCCCTGAATGAATCGTCCGAGGGCGGCCGCTGCGGCGAGTCCAACGATCAGCCCGATTGCGGCAAGCACGAACGCGCGGCTGACGATCATCCGCACGACATCGCGGGGCAAGGCGCCGAGCGCAAGACGAATGCTGATTTCCCGGCCACGCTGCGTCACGGCATAGCTCATCACACCAAACACCCCGATTGTCGCCAGCACGAGGCCGACGCCAGCGAACACTGTCAGCAGGCTGGTGTAGAAGCGCGGACCGCGCAGCGAGCGATTGACGAGCTGTGCCATCGGTGTAATATCGGCAACCGCGAGTTCCGGGTCGACGGCGCGGATCTCGCCGCGAATAGCCGCCGTGAGCGTCGACGGATCGGCATTTGTCCGCACCACCATCTTGGTCGATCGGATCGTTCGCTGCGCGAACGGCACGAAGACCATGGGAGCGGCCGGTTCCGCAGCGCTTCGCTGCAAGACATCGCCGACGACGCCCACGACCTCTCGCGCCACACCATTGGTGATGACGCGGCGACCAACCGGATTGTCGCCGTGGAACCAGCGCCGGCCGGCGGCATCGTTGACGATCGCGACGCGCGGTGCGCGCGTGTCGTCGATCGCGGTGAACAGACGGCCTTGCCGGAGCGTCGCGCCGATCGCCCGAAGGTAATCGGGCGTCGTGCTTGCCAACGCGATCTCGGCATTGACGTTCGCCGGTGGCGGCGGCGCGCCCTCGACTTCAAATCCAACCATCGCGCCGCGGCCGCTAAACGGCAACACGCTCGTCGTTCCAACGTGAGTGACTCCTGGTAAGGCGCGCAAACGCTGCTCGAGCTCGGAGACCCGAATCCGCGTTGGCTCATCCTCTTTGTACCGATCACCCTGGAGCACGACCCGGAACGAGAGCGCCTGCTCAACGCGGAAACCCGGATCCACCCGTGTCAGCTGGATAAAGCTTCTGACCAAAAGCCCGGCACCGATCAACAACACGACCGCGAGCGCCATCTCGACGACGACCAGCGCCGATCGCAACCGCTGTCCACTCATGCTGGTACTGCCGCGCGTGGTTTCGCGCAAGGCGCTCTGCATGCCGGCCCCGGTGAACTGGAAGGCAGGCAAGATCCCGAACCCGAGACTCGTCGCGATCGCGATGGCAAAGGTGAAGATGACGACCGTGCCGTTTACCGTGACGTTCTCCAACCGGGGAATGCCTGCGGGTTGCGCCGCCACAAGCGCGCGAGTTGCCGCAAAGGCGATCGCCAGACCGACCACGGCACCTGCGGTTCCGAGGACGACGGACTCGGTGAGCAACTGGCGGAGCAGCCGTACGCGACCGGCGCCGAGAGCCGAGCGCACCGCGAGCTCCCCCTGTCGGGCGGAGGCGCGAGCCAGGAGCAGGTTGGCGACGTTGGCACAGGCTACGAGCAGGACAAAGCCGACGGCGCCGAGGAGTAGGAGCAGAGGCGTTCGGACGTCGCCGACGACCACCTCGGTGAGCGGCGTCGCGTTGAACGTCAACGTGTCATTCGTGTCGACGAACGCCGACTGCAACTGCTTTCCGATTCGACGCAGATCCCTGTCGACCGTCGCCAGTGCGACGCCCGGTTTTGCCCGACCGAGTACCGTCAGGAACTCGCCGCGTCTTCCCTTCGCCGTTGCTGCACTGAATGTGTCGTTATACAGCAGGGGCGTATACACGTCGGCGTCATCGAACATCCGCGTGCCGCGGGTCAACACGCCGACGATCTCGACCGGCGTGCCGGCGATCCTGATCCTGCGGCCGAGGACCTGCGGATCGCCGCCGAATTGTCGCTGCCAGAAGCCGTAATCGAGCACGGCCACACCGTCGTGCCCTGGTTGATTGTCGCCCGGCCGCAGACCGCGGCCGAGCGCAAGTTGCAGCCCCAGCAAGTCGAACAGACGATCGCTGACGCTGGTCCCTCGTACCTCGCGTGGGTCGCCGGCGTCGAGCATCGTGTACACGCCGCCGGAGAACGCTTCGACCTGGTCGAGCGTTTGCGACTGCTCGCGCACGCTCATGAAATCAGGCGGGGAGAGCGGGTAGGGCGTGCCGTCGGGATACAGGGTTGTGACGCGATACAACCGTGCCGCATCCCGGTAGGGCAGTGGCGCGAGCAGGACGCCCTGGACGACACTGAAGATCGCGCTGTTGGCGCCGATACCAAGCGCCAGCGTGGTCAGTGCCACGGTGGTGAAGCCCGGCGAACGGCGCAACATGCGCAACGCATAGCCGGCATCCTGCCGCAACTCTGTCAGATATTCGGTTCGCGCCATGCGACGTCCCCTTCGTTCGTTGATTGCGACGCACTGTTGTCGCGGATTGTCGTAGTCGCCGAAACGGCGTAAGGCGAGCGCTCGCGCGCGCTCGGGTGGAACACCGTCGTTGATGAGTTCACGCGTCCGCATCTCGATATGGAACGCGAGTTCGGCGTCGACGTCCGCCTTTGCCTCGGGACCGAACAGCCGGCGGAAGCGAGACCATCGCGGCATTCAGGGTTACTCCTGCAGCGCGGGCGCCTCGAGCGCGGCGAATATGGCGGTGGCGTAGCGCCGCCAGTTGTCAGCTTCGATCTTCAGTCGCGCGCGGCCGCGACGCGTGAGCGCGTAATACTTGGCCTGCCGGTTGTTTTCCGACGGTCCCCATGTCGAGGTGATCCACTCGCGCTCTTCGAGCCGGTGCAGCGCGGGATAGAGCGAGCCCTCACCGACGGCGAGCGCATCATCGGTCGCCTGCTGGATCCAGCGGGCGACGGCGTAACCGTGCGACGGCCCCCAGCTGAGCGCCTTCAGGATCAGAAGATCCAGTGTGCCTCTGAGAATATCCGGTGTCGATGCCGCCACTGTTGCTCCCCTCGGGTTTCAAGGGGAACATACCTCAGGTCGCGCGCTGATTCAAGCGTAGGGACAGACGCATGAGGCCCTTTACAGGGTTAGTGGCGAGAATCGGGGAATCCTTACACCGGCAGACTCACAGTGTCGCTGGCGCGAAGCGGGCGCGGCTCCTGGCCGCGGGTCGCACTCCTGACAACCTATCTGAAAAGGTCTTTGCCTGGAGCCTCCGGCACCATCGGGGACAACGAAATCTCCCCTTTCCACACATCTTTCATCGCCGGGATGACTCGGTCGATGGTCTCCTGTGAAACCTGAGTCTTCTGACACTCGAACGACCGGCGCCCGGCGTTCAAATCGGCGTCGGTAAATGGCACTCGCACGGTGAACAACTCGGCTCGAGGAATCACAAACGGTGGCACCCCTCGGGTTGGATACATCGCGCGAATAGCTTCAGCGGGGAGAGAGGCATAAAAGACTCGTTGCGGGACCCCTGGGGCACCGGCTCGCGCGAGTTGAGTCACGATGCTGCTGACGATGCGGTGGTCGGGATGGCCATAACCGCCGTCTGGTCCCCATGTGATCACGACGTCTGGTCGCAACCGCTGCAGTTCCTCGTGTACACGTTGCGTGACCCGAATCAGGAGTGCGGGATCCGCGTTGTAGTTGCCAAGCGCGCCGTCAGGGAACCCGAGCAAGATCGGGGGATGGATGCCGAGCGCTTGTGCGGAACAACGTGCCTCCTCCTCACGCAGCCTGGCAATCTCAGGACCTCTTGGCACCGACGTGTTGGCCGCACCCTGCGCGCCATCCGTCGCGATGATCATGTGGACCTGGACGCCCTCACGTGCATATCTGGCGAGGATCGGCGCGACCGGCCCTTCATCGTCGGAGTGTGCCCAGACTGCGACGAGCGTCCGAGCCTTTCCTTGACCGCGTGCGATTGCCCCGGAGGCCACAACTAACGCCGCGATAACAGTGCAGACGATGACACGCATGGTCTTCTCCTTATATCGAGTCGCGAACGTCCTGCGCTTCTTCGCGCTCGCCGAATGATATCGAGACCCGCTCCAGCACGACGCGCTCCCATCGGGTTTCAAGGGGAACACAATTCAGGTCGCGTCCGGGTTCAAGCGCCCGGGACGATCGGGCTATCCGATCAGGCGACTGTCGACAAAGATCGTGTTGACGAACGAGCCGCCACGGACGACGTAATTCTGCGTCTGCATGTATTCGGCGATGTCGGGGATCTGCTTTCGCGTGCCGACGACCAGCGTCTCGGCACAGATCACCAGGGGACGGAACCGTTTGAAGTCGATGGTTTTCAAGATCGCCAGGTCCATTCCCTCGGTATCGACGGAGAGGAACGTCGGCGCGCCACCGAAATGCGTAGCCATGACCTCGTTGATGTCGAGCATCGGCATCTTGATGACACGCTCCACCTTGATACGGCCCCCGGTGACGCGCGTCATATGCTCGGACTCTTCCTTGGAGAACGTGTTCCACGCCGACTCCGTCATGATGTAGTAATCAGCCGCACGCTCCGCCGTCACGCCGATGCCGGCCTCGAGCGTCGTGTCCTGCGGGCGTACGGCGCGCAGCTTCTTGGTCATCTCCACGTTCGGCTCGACGAGAACCCCACGGAGACCACGCCGGTAGAAGTAGTAGGTGTTGTTGATGACCACCGGATCGTGCGCCCCCACGTCCAGGTAGGTGATCTTGGGGATCTGCATGTAATAGAGCATGTAGTGGACGATCAGATCCTCGCCGCACTGTGCGAACGACATCTCGCCTTTTGGTGCGGCGGACTGTGGCCTGGGGCGTGCTGTCTGCGCCGGCTTCTGGTCCGCCGGCGGCGGTGCCGGAGGCTTCTGAGCGGGCGGCTGCGCAAACGCACCCAGGGGCACACCGGCGGCAACTGCCCCGAGGGTCGAGAGGAATTCCTGACGAGTCAACTTCATGCGATCTCCATCCTGCAACAGTGAAAGGACATTGCGCGCCAATCAGCCGATCCGTTACACTACTCGTTCTTCCACTCGCGCGTCTGCGCTCAGTGTTCCTCAGTAGCTCAACGGCAGAGCATCCGGCTGTTAACCGGAGGGTTGGTGGTTCGAATCCACCCTGAGGAGCCACCTCCAAAGAATTGACCCAAGTCGCGAAGCGGCAAGCTATTGCGAGTTCCAGGCGCGAATCGATCGCATCGACGCCGACTCCACCATTTGTCTCCTGGCCCGCGGCCGCGCGATTGAGCAGTCGTCTCGCGCGAACGTCCACGCCATTCTGTTGACATCGCGTCAATCCCGGCGCTTGACAAACCCCCAGCGACACGTCGATACTTCAGCCAGCTATACATAGCTGGCTGTTGATATGCCGAAGCATACGAACGATCGACTCCAGGGCACGCTCGACCTGCTGATTCTCAACATCCTGGCTCGCGGCGGTGCGCAGCATGGCTACGCCATCGCGCAGCGAATCCACCAGGCGACGGACGATTCCTTGCGAATCGAAGAGGGGTCGTTATATCCGGCCCTGCAACGCATGACGCACGAAAAATGGCTTCGCGCGGAGTGGGGGTTGACCGATAGCGGCCGGAAGGCGCGTTTCTACACCATCACGCCCGCCGGCCGGCGGCAACTCGCAGAAGAAGAGCGCCGCTGGCTTCAGCTGACCGAAGCCGTGGCCAAGGCGTTGCGGTTCGCGTGAGAGGCCCTATGTCACCACTTCGACGGCTATGGAATGTCCTACGCCGCTCGCGTATGGACGAGGACCTTCGGCAGGAGCTGGACACACATGTCGCACTCATCGAGGAGGAAGAGCGCAGAAACGGCCTGACTGCCGAGCAGGCGCGGCGGTATGCCAGAGCGCGATTCGGCAACGCACTCATGTACCGAGAACAGGCCCTCGACGCCGTGATCGCGACGTGGTTCGAGGACGCCTGGAAGGACGCTCGTTTCGCGGCGCGCGTGCTGGTGCGCGCCCCCGGGTTCTCTACAGTTGCCGTGCTCACCATGGCACTCGGCATCGGCGCCAACGCCGCGATCTTCTCAGTCGTGTCCGGTGTCCTCCTGCGGCCGCTTCCGTATCCGCAGTCGGAGCGGTTGATGTATGTGACCACCCAATTCCCGGCGCTCGGCTCGGCCGCTACTCCGCTATCGGCACCCGAGTACCTGGAGTTTCGTGCCGTCAACCGGTCCTTCGCAGTGATTGGGGCGTTACGGCCGGGAGCGGGCGAAGTCAACCTCACGGCGCCTGACGGAGCGCGGCGCGTGCGATCGGTAAACGTAGACGAGTATCTCCTCGACGCTCTCGGCCTGCAGCCTGCGCAGGGTCGGTTGTTCGCCCGCGGTGAGACTGACAGGACGGCCCCTGACGCTCCCTTGCCGCCGCTCGCGATTCTCTCGCACGAGTTGTGGCAATCCGCGTTTGGCGGGAAGCCAATCATCGGACACATGGTGGAGGTCAACGCCCTGCGCCGAGAAGTGATTGGCATCATGCCACCTGGCGCCGATGTCATGGACTACCGGACGGAGATCTGGTTGCCGCTGGGGCTGAACCCGCTCAACCCTGGGGATCGTCGGAGTCACAGCCTGCGCCTGATCGGAAGATTGAAAGATCAGGTCACGGCCGCGGCAGCCCAAGCGGAACTCAAAACACTCAACGAGCAATGGGGCGAACGGGTCGGCGTGACCGATCACATGTTTGCGCCCATGCCGGCCGACGCTGCGTCGCGGGCGTCGACCCCCGACGCCGGTCATGTTCTGCAGATGGTCCCTCTCCACGATCAACTCGTGAGCGGCGCCAGCCGCGCGATCTGGATGCTTCAGGCGACCGCCGGATTGGTCCTGTTGATCGCCTGTGCCAATCTCGCGAACCTCTTGCTGGCGCGTGCGGCTCTGCGCCATCGTGAATTCGCGGTGCGCACGGCTCTGGGAGCAAGTCACGGCCGTCTCCTGCGGCAGTTGATCATCGAAGGCCTGTTGCTGTCGACCGCCGGCAGCGCACTGGCGTTGTGGCTCGCCCGTTTCGGTCTATACACACTGACGCGGGCCTATCCCGCTGCTCTGCCCCGGTCGGCCGAGTTGCGCGTCGATCTTCCCGTGTTGCTGTTTACCTGCGGCACGGCCATCGCCATGGGCATCATTTTCGGGCTGGCGCAGCTTCGGCACATTGGCGGGAAAGGTTTGGCCGTCGCGCTCATGGAGGCGGGCAACAGAGGCGCAGTCGGCGCTGCACGGCGGCAGGTGCGCCGCGGCCTGGTGGTGGCCGAAGTCGCGTTGGCGGTGATCCTCGTGATTGGCGCGGGCCTGCTCATACGCACGGTTTACAACCTTGCGAACGTCGAGATGGGATTCGACAAGTCGCGGCTGGTGACGTTCTCCATAAGCCTGCCGGACAGTACGTATCCGGGGCCGAACAAACGAATGCAGGCGTTCCAACGTGTCCTCGATGTCCTGCGCGCGGTGCCGGGTGTCGAGGCGGCGACGGCAATGTACGAGCTGCCGCCGAATTCGCCCGCCCTCAAGAACAATACCCGCGTCGCCGGGACGACGGCTCCGTCGCCAGAGCGGTTCCAAATCGTTGATTACTATCAGTACGTGGTGCCCGGCTATTTCGAGACGATGGGGATCCCGATCGTGCGGGGCCGCAGCTTTCAGCCAACTGATGCCACGTCCTCGGGCCTGGCAGCAATCGTCAACGAAACGTTCGCAACGACGTTCTGGACAGGCCGAGACCCAATCGGACAGCGCGTCAAACCATGCTGCAACGATCAGCCCCCGTGGTTTACCGTCGTCGGGGTGGCAAAGGACGTCAAGCAGGGAGGTGTCGAGCGGGAAACAGGAACCGAGCTCTACCTGTTAGTTGAGCAGGTCGCGAGACCGGTTCCGGGCTTGGGGATTGCGCCGCTCAACCACGTTGTGTTGCGCACCACGCTCGCGCCAGCGGCCTTGGCGCAGACCATTGAACGCGTCGTTCGTGAGATGGACCCTGCCGTGCCGGTGGTTCGTCTTCGGGATATCGAGGCAGTCGTTGCCGAATCCATCCAGCGACCTCGCTTCCTGGCGCAGCTCCTTGGCCTTTTTGCCGGGCTGGCGTTGCTGCTCGCCGCGGTGGGCACGTATGGGGTTGTTTCCTCGATCGTTGCGGAGCGCCGGACCGAGATCGGCATTCGCATGGCGCTCGGCGCGAATCGATCCAGCGTGCTCGCCCATGTGATGAGAGAGGGTCTTCTCCTCACTGGCATCGGTGTGGTTATTGGAGTCGCGGGGGCCTTCGGCCTGAACCGGCTGATCGTGTCGCTCTTGTTCGGTGTGCGGCCGACAGATGTTCTCACTTTCGCCGGTGTCGTTGCGACGATGATCGTCGTCGCAGCGGTGGCATCCCTGCTGCCGGCCTGGCGGGCGTCGCGACTGGATCCCGTCGCGGCACTCAGAGCTGACTAGACGAGGGGATGGGACGTTGATGTTCTGCCGATTCACGCAACTCGGCGTGTTGCGGCTGTTGACTGCGAAGGCGGTGAGGAGCGACGAATCATGGCCCAGTCGCACTCGACCCACTCCGCGACTCTGAAGCTCGAACCCGCGCGCAGCTGCCTCGTCGCGTGCCGGCCTAAACTTCCCACCTGGTGGCGCGGGTGCTCGGAGAAGCGCCGGATTTCTCTACTCGGTATCGCGTCTCCGCGCGAGGGTTGCCTAATTTCGGTGAGCGGAACCGGCGGAAGTAATGGTTCCCTCGAACCAGCCGTAGGTGACGTGCGTTCCATCGTCACTGGTTGCCACAACGTGCGTGCGGTGCACGGTAAAGCTCCCCTCGGCACCGGAGAATCGGCCCGTTCCACCTGTAATGGTGTGAATCTCCGTTATGGTAAAGACCACATCGCCGGGTATGGCCGATCCGACAACAGTCGTATCGATGCTGTCTCCATTAGCCGCTTCCCAATGAGCCGATCCTGTGTTCGTGAAGTTCGTAAAGTCTAAGGTCACGTTCTGCGTGACTGAGAATTGGCCGAAATGGGTGCCACGCCCTGTCGCGGTTGTCACCATAGTGGTACCTGTGACGGCGTCAGAGCCTTGGAACGTCCCCTTGAGCGGCACCAACTGCTGTGCCGCCGCCGGGACGACAAGCGCCGCCGCCAAGATCATCGCCGATATCGGGAGGTAAACACGGGATCTCGTTCTGTTTGTCATTTTGCGCACCGTAACTGATATTGGGTTAATCGCTCAGGTCGCCAGGGTCCCTGCGGGATCGTCGAACGCCAGTTTTGCTTCGCACCGAGGGCAGTGTGGTATGTCGTCCGGATCGGCCACCCCATCTTGCGCCTTTGCGCCACGGCTGTACCTTCATCCCCGCGATTCCTTATTCCGCAACCACGCAATCAACCGAAAACGAGTGGCTCGCTACGGGCGATAGTTGACACTGACCCCCTTCACACACTCCATCGGCGCGGCTGGCCTTTGTCAGTCGATCCGAAGCGCGTCGACCGGCTGAATCGAGGCAGCTCGGTTCGCCGGAATCGCGGCGGACATCATCGCAGCGACAAACAGCACCAGGCTGACGGCGACGAGCACGATCGGGTCGTTCAGATTGCCGATCGACCACTGGGCGACAATCTTGTTAAGCCCCACGCTCAATGCGAGACCAGCGACGAGGCCCGCGACGATGGCCAGGACCGCCGGCTGCACCGCAGCGTTGACGATGCGCCCGCGACCGGCACCGAGCGCCATACGGATGCCAAATTCTTTGAACCGGCACGACACCGCGTACGACACGACACTGTAGAGCCCGACCACGGCGAGCATCAGCGCAAACATCGCGAAGCCGAGTAACAGCAACGTCACAAACCGCTCACGGGACCAGCCCGCGCTTGCCAGCACGCCTTCGGCTCTGTAGACGCTTACGGGTTGATGGGGATCGACGGTACCCACGGCTTCCCGAATCGAACGGGTCATCGCAAGTGGGTCGGGACTCGTCCGCAGGATCACATTCAGGGAATCGCTCAACATGAGCGTGTACGGCACGTAGATCGACGGCGCCGGCGGCTGATGGAGACCGACATTGGGTGTGTCGCCGACCACACCGATGATCTCGAACCAGCCGTCGCTGCCGGGCGCCGCCAGCCTGAAATAGGTTGGTGATTTGACGTACTCGGGCATCCGAACTCGCCGTCCAATCGCGGATTCATCAGGCCACAGCTCACGAACCATCGTTTGGTTGACGACGGCGACGTGGGGCACTCCTGCGCTCTCTGAATCTGACCAAACCCGGCCGCGAATGAGCGGGATTTTCATCGTCGCAAAGTAGTGGGCGCTGATCCGTTGGAGAATCGGTGCCTCGTCTCCTGTCATGTCCCGTCCGGGAGCGTCGACCACCGTCCGTTGGCCCGACCGGGGTGGTATCCCGCTGTAGGTGGCGAGCGCGACCGATTCGACTTGGGGCACCTCTGCCATGCGATTCCGGAGGCGCTCATAGAACGTGGCGCGATCGGCCCATTCCGTGTAACTGTTCTGACCTGGGCTTGCTCGATCGGGAAGGTTGATCGACGCGATGATCACATCCTGCGGATCGTAGCCAAGCGATGTCCGGTACAGACCAATGAGCGCCCGGACGGTCGCGCCGGTGCCCGCGAGCAACAGCACCGTCAGCGCAATTTGAGCCGCGAGCAGGAGGTGATGCGCTCGCCGGTTTTCGACGCCGGTCGTCCGGGCAGTCGCCGTCAGGCGTGGGCGCGAAAACAACAAGGCCGGTGACAGCCCACAAATCAGGGCCGACGCCATTGCAAGGCCCGCACTGAAGAGCAAGACCGGTACATTGACGGGCACTGCCATGAGGTTCCCGACCGGAACTGAATCGGGGGGCAAGAGCCTGAGCATAGCCGGCAGGCCCCAGTAGCCCGCCGCAACACCCAGTGCGGCGCCATTGGATGCCAGGAGCAGCGATTCCACGAGGAGCTGCGTCATCAACCGTCTACGACTTGCCCCTATGGCGGCTCGCACGGCGAACTCATGCGCCCGCGAGGTCCCACGCGCCAACAGCAGGATGGACACGTTCGCGCATGCGAGCAGGAGCAGCAACAGAGACGCCGCGAAGATCAACAGGAGGGTCGGCACAAAGCCGGCCGCCCTTTGTGTCTCCACCAGACTTCGTACGAGCGGACGCCCTTCCTTCGGAAAGCGTTGCGGGGCCTCCTTGGCGAATTGGTCGAAGAGCGGCTGAAGTCGCTGTTCGGCCATGCGTGGATTGACACCGCGTTTGAGTCGGGCCTGGACGTTCCATGCGAAGTTCGGATCGAACGTCAGATGAATGGGAACGAGAATTTCCGGACCCGTGTAAAAGTATTGACGTGACAGCACGCCAATCACGGTGTAGGGTTCGCGGTTCAAATAGAGCGTCTGCCCCACTGCCTCGGGTCGCCCGCCGAAGTGTCGCTGCCAGAACCGATAGGTGAGCACGACGACCTGCTGGGGCTGCTCGCCCGCCGGTCCGTCCGCCTCGTTGAAGACTCGTCCGAGGAGGGGTGGAACCCCGAGGACGTTCAAAGCGTTGGCTGAAAAATACTGGGTGCGCACCGCTTCC
>DATJKH010000049.1:0-55829 GCA_035491715.1 Vicinamibacterales bacterium
GCGTGTGGCCGCGGACGTCTTGCGAGTGGTCATCGATTTACCGTCGGGGTGCAACGCATCGCACGTCTACGATAACTATCGTACGACGACTATACAAGTCAAATTCTTTTTTGAAATGGTCCACCGGCATATCGCGGTTGACCCGCGAGCAACCCTTTTCGGCGGCATTACCGTCGAAGGAGGGAGGCAGGTATGAAGAAAAGTCGACTCGAGGAGATCGTTCAGGACCTTCGCTACGCCTTCCGCACGCTCCGCAAGAGTCCCGGATTCACCATCGTTGCCGTGCTCACGCTCGGCCTCGGCATCGGGGCGAACACGGCGGTCTTCTCGGTCGTGAGCGCCGCTATCCTCCGGCCGCTCGGCTATCCGCAGCCTGACCAACTCCAGTTCCTGACGACGCGGTTCGAGCGGGGGGAGGGGGGCCAGGGCAGTCTGTCGCCAGCGGAATACTGGGAATACACGGAGATCAATCGGTCTTTCTCCCTCGTCGGTGCATTTCTGATCGGCGAGGTGAATCTGGCGGCGCGCGATCGGCCGCGCCGTGTCGCGCGAGCGACGGTGAATGCCGAATTGCTCGAGGCGCTCGCCGTTCAGCCGGAGCACGGCCGGTGGTTCCGTCGCGAGGAGACGCGCGCGGGTGGGCCTGCGCTCGTCATGCTGTCGTACGACCTGTGGCAATCGGACTTCGGGGCGCGTGAGGATCTGGTGGGTCGGACGATTGAAGTCGACGGCGTGACGCGGGAAGTGATCGGGATCATGCCGGCTGGCTTCGACCTCATGGACCGCCACGTCGAATTGTGGCTGCCCCTTCAGCTCGCGCCGGCTATACGCCAGTATCGCGCGAGTCACTTTCTCTCGGTCCTCGGGCGCTTGAAGGACGGCGTGACACCGATGCAGGCCGAAGCGGAGCTGGCGTCGCTTGTCGCGAGCTGGGGTGAGCGCGTTGGCGCGAGCGGACACGTGTTCACGCCCGGCGAGCACGTGATGCAGATGGAACCGCTGCAGGACGAGATCGTTGGCTCCGCGCGACGCATCCTCTGGCTGCTGCAGGCCGCCGTCGGACTCGTGCTGCTCGTCGCGTGCGCTAATCTCGCCAACCTCCTCGTGGCGCGCGCCGACGCTCGACGTCGAGAGCTCGCGGCACGCACGGCGTTGGGCGCGAGCCCTTGGAGACTGCTTCGCCAGTTCATCGCGGAGGGTCTCGTGTTGTCGCTGCTCGGCGCTGCGCTCGGTCTTGGTCTGGCCGAAGCGGGCGTACGCACCCTGCGCGTCGCCTATCCGGCCGGTGTTCCGCGTGTCGCCGACGTAGGCCTGGATCCAGCCGTGCTCGGGGTCACGATGCTCATGTGCGTCGTGACGGGCGTGGCGTTCGGGCTGGTTCCGCTGCTGCAGCTGCCAGCGGCCAGCGTCGGCCAGCTGCTGAAGGATGGCGGGACGCGCGGCGCCACCCGCGCCCGGCGCGTGCAGAGCGCGCTCGTGGCCGGGGAAGTGGCGCTCGCGGTCGTGTTGGTCGTGGGTGCCGGGCTGATGATGCGGACGGTGGTGAACTTGATGAATGTCGACGCGGGCTTCGACCGATCACAGCTTGTGACATTCGGGGTGGCGCTGCCGGCGGCCACATACCCGACATTCGATCGGCAAGTGCAGATCTATCAGCGTTTGGTCGATCGATTGGGCGCGATGCCGGGCGTCGAGAACGTATCGATCGTCTCCGGACTCCCACCGCGGCGTCAGGCCAATGCCTTCGGAACAGATGTCGAAGACTATGTGCCACGGCCAGACGTGTTGGACGTCGTGGACTTCTACCAGACGGTCACGGCGGGCTATTTCGGCACGATGCGAATTCCGATCATGCGAGGCCGCTCGTTTCGGGAGAGCGACCGCAGCGGTGCCCCCGTGGCGATCGTCAACGACACGTTTGTGCGCACGTTCTGGAAAGACCTCGACCCGATCGGCCGGCGCGTGCGGCCGCGGTTCGGTGACACGACGCCGCGGGTGACAGTCATTGGTGTGGCGAAGGACGTCAGACAGGGCGGTGTCGATCGCGCAACCGGGACCGAGTTGTACTTCTTGCTCGACCATCTGCCGCAGGTCTTTCCCGCCTCGCAGGCCCTGAATTCGATCGTGCGCTCAACCACAGACAACGGCGCCATGAACATCGTCGCGCGGAGCAGTCTGCCGATCGCAACGCTGCAGCCGACGGTTACAGGCGTTGTGAACGAGGCCGATCCGTCGCTCCCGGTGATTGGTCTCCGGCCAATGGACGACGTGATCAGCGGATCGCTGCGGCAACCGCGGATGTTGATGCATCTGTTCGGCGGATTCGCAGGCCTCACGTTGCTGCTTGCGGCGGTCGGCACCTACGGGATGCTGTCGTATTTGGTGACCGAGCGCCGACGAGAGATTGGAATCCGGATGGCGCTCGGCGCCGGTCGCGAGACCGTCCTTGGTAGCGTTCTGACGCATGGTCTGCGGCTCGCGCTCATCGGCCTCGTGGCCGGCCTCGCCGCCGCACTCATGTTGACGCGGCTGATGAAGGCGCTGCTCTTCGAGGTCAGCCCGAACGATCCGGCGACGCTCGCGGGCGTGGCGGCGCTCATCACGGTCGTGGCGGCCGCCGCCAGCTTGGTACCCGCTGTTCGTGCGACGCGCGTCGATCCGATCGTCGCGCTCAGGGACGAGTGAGCTGGAGTGCAACTGATGTAAGTGCTTGTTTCTATTCACAGTTCGGCTCATAATCGCGTGCGACTGCGTTTGGATCCGAACCTTTGACCGTCGACCCGTACTCATCTGCCTCACCCGCTCTCGAATCGGAGCAGGATCGCGAAGCACGTCTCGAAGAGCTGCTGCTGAGCGGACTTGATCACTACTTTGCTGGCCAGCACGAACTCGCCATTAACGTTTGGACGCGTGCCTTGTTCATCGACCGCGGCCATGCTCGGGCGCGCGCGTACATTGAGCGAGCCCGCAGCGCGATTGCCGAGCGTCAGCGCGAAGGTGAGGAATTGATTCACTCGGGCGCTGCTGCCTTTCAGCGAGGTGATCCCGGCACGGCACGAAGACTCTTGCGGTCGGCCGTCGAGCACGGCGCGGCAACCGAGGAAGCGCTCGCGCTCCTCGAGCGGCTCGATCGTCTTGAAGCCGCCAGCGTTCCTGATTCGCGAATACAGCGGCATGAACCGGCGCGAACGGCAACGTCGGACGACGATTCGATGCGATCTGATCGATCGTGGCTCGGATGGATCGCCGCGGGCGTCGTTCTCGGGTTTGCGACGGCAGTCGTGATCATCGGCGTGTTGTGGAGCCGAGGCGAACCGTGGCTGCTATTCGAGGCCGCTCCACCTGCTGAATCATCCGCGCGGGTGCACGAGGAGCCGCTTCCGGTTCCGACGGCGTCGGACGTCGCCATCGCTCGCGCGCAAGCGCAGTACGAGCGTGGCCACTTGCGCGAGGCGCTTCTTTCACTGGATGCAATTGGTCCTGGAGATCCGGTGAGCGCCGAAGCGGATCAACTGAAAGGCGTGATCCAGAGCAAGCTCTTGGAAGCCGCGCGTACTCCACCACCGCCAACAAAAGCCGCGAATCCTCGGCAGCGATGAGGTGTCCGAAATGTCAGTACATCAGTTTCGACAACGGCGAGCGTTGCCGAAACTGTGGGTATGAGTTTTCGCTGACCCCGAGCGCACCCGCGCCCGATCTCCCGATTCAGACCGGCGAAGAGGCGTTTGGTCCTCTCGCTGACCTCGCACTCGATGTTGCGCCTCCGGCCGGCCGCCATGAAGCTTCAGTCGCCGGTGATGCGGTGGCAGCGCCGGCGCGCCCGATCACGGCGTCGTTCGACTTGCCGCTTTTCAAGGAGTCTCCGCGCGTAACGCCCGCAGCACGCCCACCCCTGTCGGTCCGCCGTTCGACGCCAACGCCGCCGCGATCGTCGAGCCGGACGCCGGAGGAACCGGTTCTCGGTTTCGGCTTTGATGAGCCGTCGCCTTCGCTGGCGAAGCCTTCACCGCCGTCCTCGGCGATCCAAACCGAAGCCGATGATGGCGTTTCCGCGAGCGCATCGTTTGGACCGCGCATCCTCGCCGCGCTGATCGACGCGGGCATTCTGTCGGTGATTGGTTTGATTGTGCTCTATCTGACGCTGAGAGTGTGCGGCGCGCCGTGGTCAAAGGTTACGGTCATCCCCCAGGGTCCTTTCGCGGGATTTCTGATGTTGATTGTCGGCGGATACTTGACCCTCTTCACTGCCGCCGGCGGTCAGACAATCGGCAAGATGGCGTCCGGCATCCGGGTTGTTCCGATCGATCGGCAACACGGGCGTGTGCCGCTCGGCCATGCGGTCCTGCGAGCGGCGGCCTACGTAGCCTCGGGGTTACCCGCAGGACTCGGCTTCCTGCCTGTTCTCTTTGGCGCCGACAAGCGTGCCATCCATGATCGGCTCGCCGCCACGCGTGTCGTCAAAGCGTGACTCGACTCGCGGTCTTTATCGCCACGGTCGGTTACTGTGGATACTTTCCCTTTGCGCCAGGGACGGTCGGTTCCGCCGCGGGTCTCATTGTCTACCTCCTCGTCTGGTGGACACAGTCGCCGATCGTTGAGGTTGCGCTGATCGTCGGCCTCTTTGGCGCCGGCATGTGGGCAGGCACGACGGCGGAGCAGTACTTCGGCGGCATCGATCCGGGGCCAGTCGTGATTGATGAAGTGGTCGGGATGCTGATCACCCTCGCGTTCATTCCGGTCGGATGGTCAGGTGCGCTGGCAGGGTTTCTGCTGTTCCGCGTGTTCGACGTGATCAAACCGTTTCCCGCCGGTCGGTTCGAGCAATTGCACGGCGGTCTCGGCGTGATGGCCGATGATGCGATGGCAGCCGTCTATGCGAACCTGTCGTTGCGTCTCCTGATGTGGCTCCTTCCAGCATGGATCGTGTAAGCGTCCGACCGCTCGCGACCGCAGAGATCATTGCCGTCGGCACCGAGATGCTTGGTACGACGCGACTCGATACCAACTCGCTGTTTCTGGCCGGACGGCTCGGTGATCTTGGCATCGATCTGCGTGCGAAGAGCGTCGTCGCCGACGACCGGAATCGGCTGCGCGATGTGTTTCTGGGCGCGATGTCACGAGCCGATCTTGTGATTCTGACCGGAGGTCTCGGCCCGACCGATGATGACCTGACGCGCGAAGTTGTCGCCACCGCGCTCGACCGTCCGTTGTCGGAGGATCCGGCAATCGTCGCGCACATAGCAGCGCGATTCGAGCGACGCGGTTTGCGGATGCCGGAGGTGAACAGACGTCAGGCGATGGTCCCAGCCGGCGGGATTGTGCTCGACAATCCCAATGGCACAGCCCCGGGCCTGATGATCGAACATGGCGACCAGGTTGTCGTTTTGCTGCCGGGGCCGCCGCGTGAGCTGAAACCGATGTTCGATCGCCTGCGTGACTCGTCGCTCGCGCAGCGAACAGGCGGTTGGCGGATCTACCGGCGCACACTGTTTATCGCAGGGCGCGGCGAGTCTCATGTCGAAGAGGTCGCGCAGCCGATTTATTCGCGCTGGACGGGGGAGACGCCGCCGATTGAGACCACCATCCTTGCCGTCCCCGGACAAGTGGAATTGCACCTCATGCTTCGCAGTGCACAGGCAAAAGCTGCGGAAGATCGACTGCTCGCGGCGCGCGATGAACTGATCAACGCGTTGAAGAGCGACGTCTTCAGTGTCGATGGGCAGTCGATGGAAGAAGTCGTCGGCGCGCTGCTGCGCGAACGCGGCATGACGATCAGTGCAGCGGAGTCGTGCACCGGCGGCCTCTTGCTGTCGCGACTCACCGAGGTACCCGGCAGCTCCGAGTATGTTCTCGGCGGCGCCGTTACTTACAGCAACTCGTTGAAAACGATCTTCGCCGATGTCCCGGCGCACCTGATCGAGCAGTACGGCGCGGTCAGCGAACCGGTCGCGGTAGCATTGGCCGACGGCATTCGCGCGCGGACTGGAGCGTCGCTGGGCATCGGGATCACCGGCATCGCCGGGCCGGACGGAGGATCTCCGGAGAAGCCGGTTGGCACGGTCGCGATCGCGCTGACTGGGAATCAACAGCCTGCCCGCGTACGAACCGTGTCACTGATCGGCGGACGACAAATGGTCCGTTTTCAGGCGACGCAGACGGCGCTCGACATGGTGAGAAGGTTATTGCTGCAGTTGTGATTGGGTGCCAGGGGTGCCAGGGGTGCCAAGGGTGCCAAGGGTGCCAAGGGTGCCAGGAGTGCCAGGAGTGCCCGGGGTGCCAAGCTGCCCATGCGTGTATTTATCGGCGTCGAGCTTGACGATCGGATCAAGGAAGCGGCAGCGGAGATAAGCGAGTCCCTGCGCCGTGAACTTGGTCAGCGCGTCGATGCGCGGTGGGTTCCAGCCTCCAATCTCCACATCACCCTGTGGTTTCTTGGTGAGGTCGACGATTCCCGCGTCGAATCAGTACTGCGTGCACTCGATCCCCCTTTTGCCGAACCCGCATTCGACGTTGAAGTTTCGCGCCTCGGTGCGTTTCCACCATCCGGGCCACCTCGCGTGTTCTGGCTTGGTGTCACAGCTGGCGCGGACTCGCTCGCTCGACTGCACGTCGAACTCGCGACACGATTGGAGCCGATCGGTTTTGAATCGGAGCGGCGCGCCTACTCAGCGCATTTGACGATTGCTCGGGTGAAGAACGTTTCCCGCGGTGTTTCCCCGCGCGATATACGGGCGATGCTGCAGGAGCGGACGGCTCATGCCGGCAGGTGCCGTATCGAAGCGGTCACTGTATTCCGCAGCCGGGTATCCTCGAAAGGGGCCACCTACGAGACGCTACAGCGAGTACGATTAAAGTAGTCGCGATGCTTCCAGTTCTGTTCGGGTATCTCGCGGGGTCGGTTCCCTTTGCATTTCTGCTGGCGCGTCGCGCCGGCATCGACGTGCGTGTGGCCGGCAGCGGAAACGTCGGCGCAGCGAATGTGCTTCGAACCACCGGCACCTCGCGCGCGCTGATGGTTATGAGCCTGGACGTGGCGAAAGGAGCCGCCGCTGTGCTCATCGCCAATCTCGTCGCCGGAGGCGTGGGGATCGCAGCGCTTACGGGCGCGGCCGCCATCGTCGGTCACATCTATCCGGTGTGGCTCAGGTTCCACGGCGGGAAAGGGGTTGCGGTGGCCGCGGGAGTATTCAGCGTGCTGTCGCCGATCGCGACCAGTATCGCGGCGGCGTTGTTTCTCGTCATCGTGTGGCTGACGCGGTATGTGTCGCTCGGTTCGATCGCGGCGACGCTCGCGCTACCGCCCGTCGCGTGGTGGTGGGGCGCGCCGCGCGCGGTGGTTTTCACCGCGGCGGGATCCGGTGCCCTGATCCTCTTTCGCCACCGCGCGAATCTTCGGCGCCTGCGCCTCGGAACAGAACGCCAGGTGGGCTCCCGCACATGAGTCGCATTGCCATCCTCGGCGCCGGCAGCTGGGGAACTGCCCTCGCGATCCACCTCGCGCGAGCCGGACGAACCGTCCGGCTATGGGCCCGCGATTCGGAACTCGCGGCTCAGATTGCCGCGACTCGCAACAATCCGCGATATCTCAGCGGCGTTTCCCTTCCGCCCGGCGTCGAACCAACGTCCTGCGTTGAGACGGCCGTCGCGGATGCGCAGTTCGTAGTTGTCGCCGTGCCTTCTCACGGATTGCGATCTGTCGTGCGTCTGGCTTCGGGTGTCCTGGCGACAGACGCCATCGTCGTGAGCGCGACCAAAGGACTGGAAACGGAATCGTTCCGCCGGATGTCTCAAGTCATCGAAGAAGAAACTGCCGAGCGTTTTTCGGTTGTCGTGTTGTCGGGGCCGAGCTTTGCCGCTGAGGTCGCAGCCGGCCTGCCAGCCGCCCTCCTGGCGGCATCGTCAGATCAGCAGGCGGCGATGAGAGTGCAGGAACAGTTTCGAAGCCGTGGACTGCGCCTCTATGCGAGTGATGACGTCGCGGGGGTGGAGATCGGCGGCGCGCTGAAAAACGTCATTGCGATTGCCGCCGGCGTTGTCGACGGATTGGGGCTCGGCCACAACGCGATGGCCGCGTTGATCACGCGGGGTCTGGCCGAGATTTCGCGGCTGGCCTGTGCCGAAGGGGGACGCCGCGATACGCTGGCAGGACTGAGCGGTCTCGGCGATCTCGTCGTGACGTGTACGGGAGCGTTGAGTCGCAATCGTCACGTGGGTCTCGAACTCGGACGTGGCCGTGCACTGGCCGATATTCTGGCGAGCATGCATATGGTAGCCGAGGGTGTGCGCACCACAGACGCCGCACTTGCGCTCGGCGCGCGACATGGTCTGGAGCTTCCTATTGCTGCGCAGATGTCCGCCGTGCTTGACGGACGAACGTCGCCACTCGAAGCGGTGGAAACGTTGATGGGGCGGCGTCAGCGCGCAGAGGTGGAATGATCACATGTTCAATGCTCAATGACCAATGTTCAATGTTCAATGTTCGATAGTGAATAGCTGGAAGCTGGAAGATGGGAACTGGAAGCTGATGCATGGGTTTCTTTGACAAGATCAAACAGTCGCTCGCGCGAACGAAGGAACAGTTCGTCGAGCGTTTTGACGAAGTCGTCAAACGGGCCGACGAACCGGCGAAGCGGGCGCAGCCGATCGACGTCGAGACCATTGACGCATTGGAAGAGGCATTGATTTCCGCCGATGTCGGCGTTGCGGCAGCGGACCAGATCGTTCAGGCAGTGAAACAGAAACGCAGCGCAGGAAACTCGCTGCGCGTCCTGGTGAAGGAGGAGATCCGCGGAATCCTTCGCGGCGCCAATCCTCCTGCCGCCAACGGACATCGTCCCCATGTCGTGCTCATTGTCGGCGTCAATGGAACAGGCAAAACGACGACGGTCGGAAAGCTGGCCCGATACATCAAGGATTCGGGGAAGAACCCGTTGATCTGTGCGGCCGACACGTTCAGGGCAGCGGCGGTTGAGCAGCTGGAGATTTGGGCCAAGCGTGCCGGCGTTGACATCATCAGAGCACGCACCGGCGCCGACCCTGCTGCCGTCGTGTACGACGCGATCGCAGCGGGGAAGTCACGCCAGCGGGATGTCGTCCTTGTCGACACGGCGGGGCGTCTCCACACTCGAACAAATCTCATGAACGAGCTCGAAAAGATCCGACGCGTCGCCGCACGCGAAGTCGAGGGGGCGCCGCATGAGGTGCTGCTCGTGCTCGATGCGACCGTGGGACAGAACGGCCTCGCTCAGGCGCGCGAGTTCATGAATGTTGCGGGGGTGAACGGAATCGTGCTCACCAAACTGGATGGCACGGCCAAGGGCGGCATCGCCGTGGCAATCGCGCACGATCTCAAGTTGCCAATCCGCTACGTTGGCGTCGGAGAGGGGATCGACGATTTGGTGCCCTTCTCGCCGGACGAATACGTGGACGCGTTGTTCGAAGAGAAGTGGTAGTTGCTCACCGACACCGAATACATGGCGCGTGCGTTGGCCATTGCGGAGCGTGGGCGCGGCCGGACCAGTCCCAACCCGATGGTCGGCGCGGTTGTCGTTGACCGCGAGGGCGTGGTAGTCGGGCGCGGATCGCATGAGTTCGCCGGCGGACCGCACGCCGAAGTGCACGCGCTTCGAGATGCCGGCGCGCGCGCGCGCGGCGCAACGCTGTACTGCACACTGGAGCCGTGCAGCCATGTTGGACGGACGGGCGCATGCGCGCCGGTGGTTGCTGATGCTGGCCTCGCGCGGGTGGTGGTCGCTAGTGCGGATCCCAATCCGCTCGTCAACGGAAGCGGCCTGGAGATCCTTCGCAATCGCGGGATCTCGGTGACGTCGGGTGTTCTCGATCGCGAGGCGCGAACGCTCAACGCCCCTTTCTTCACCGTCATGACGCGTCACCGACCGTTTATTACGATGAAAGTCGCATTGAGTGCGGACGATCGCATCGCAATTCGGCCGGGAGTTCGAACATCGCTGACCGGTCCCGCCGCTGCGCGGGTCATTCACCGCGATCGAGCCGAAATTGACGCGATTGCCATCGGATCTGGAACGGTCCTGGCCGACGATCCCAGTCTGACCGCGCGCGGCGCCTACCGGTATCGACCTCTCGTTCGAGTGGTGTTTGATTCCCGTCTGCGTACGCCACCCACTGCCCGGCTCTTCTCGACGCTGAGCGCCGGCCCCGTCATAATCGTGAGCAGGCGATCGAGCGCCGATTCGTCGCCGGGACGAGCAGCAGCGCTACAGGCCGCAGGGGCTGAAATCCTTGCACTCGAGCAGGATTCGACACTCGGCGACGCGATGGAACGGCTGGCGGCGCAGGGAGTGTCTTCGATCATCGTCGAAGGGGGCGTGACCCTCCATCGAGCAGTCTGGGACGCCGGCCTTGTCGACTGCGTCCAGATGTATAGGACGCCGCGCGTGCTGGGCGCAGACGGCCTTGAATGGTTGCGGCTCCCATTGCCGGGACTCGGCCCAGTGACCGAGCGACGGCTTGGCGCCGATAGGTTGACCGAAGCGTATGTTCACCGGACTAATTGAAGCGATCGGCGAAGTCGCAGAAATGAAGCCGACACCGTCCGGATTCCGACTGCGTCTGACGACATCGATGGCGCCAGAAATCTCCCCGGGGGACAGCCTCGCGGTCAATGGCGTGTGTCTCACCGCGGTCGCGTCGGACGACCTCGGCATTCATGCCGATATTTCGCCTGAGACCGCCCGCGTGACCGGGTTGGGATCGTTGCAGCGCGGCGCGCTCGTCAATCTCGAACGGCCGTTGCGCGCCGACGCGCGCCTTGGTGGACATTTCGTGCAGGGGCACGTTGACGCCACCGGAACGATCGAGGAGATTCGTCCCGACGGCGAGTCGTTCTGGCTTACGGTGCGGTATCCGGCGCTGCTCGCGCCATACATCGTTCGCAAGGGCTCGATTGCCGTCAATGGGATCAGCCTGACGGTTGCTGGCCTCGACGAGCGGCGTTTCGACATCCAGATCATTCCGTATACGTGGGAACATACCAACCTTCATCTCGCGAAGCCGGGCGATGCCGTCAACCTGGAATGCGATATCGTCGGCAAGTATGTCGTGCGCGTTGCGGAACTCGCCGGTATGTCGACAGTGCCGAAGCGGGATCAGTGAGATTGTCGATTGCTGATTGACATGGCTAAGACCACTCGAAAAAAGAAGTCTCCTTTTGCCCGCATCGAAGACGCCGTCGAAGCATTCCGCGCCGGTCAAATGATCATCGTCGTCGACGATGAAGATCGCGAGAATGAAGGGGATCTCACGATTGCGGCGGAGAAGGTCACGCCCGACGTCATTAACTTCATGGCGCGTCATGGGTGCGGGCTGATTTGCGTCGCGATGACGGAAGATCGACTCGCGGAACTCGACTTGCCGCAAATGGTGGGACAGAACACCGCGCGTCTCGGCACGGCATTCTGCGTGTCAATCGACGCGAAGGGGGTCACGAGTACGGGGGTCTCGGCCAGCGATCGCGCGGCAACAGTTCTGGCAATGATCGATCGTCGCACCCGGCCGTCGGATCTCGTGCGGCCCGGCCACATGTTCCCCTTGAAAGCACGGAACGGCGGCGTGCTCGTCCGTGCCGGGCAGACCGAAGCTGCCGTTGATCTCGCACGCATCGCCGGCTTGTACCCTTCCGGAGTCATCTGCGAAATCATGAACCCGGACGGGACCATGTCGCGTGTCCCGGAACTGACGAAATTCGCGAAACGGCACAAGCTGCGGATGATTACGGTTGCGGATCTAATCCAATACCGGCTTCGGACGGAGGCGCTCGTTCAGAGGGTCGCGACAGCTGCACTTCCCACCGAGCACGGTGACTTCCGCGTGTACGCGTTTGAAAGCACGATCGATCGCGAGACGCATGTCGCGCTGGTCAAGGGAGAGATCGGCGACGGCGAGAACGTGATGGTACGCGTCCACTCACGATGCCTGACGGGCGACGTGTTCCATTCCGCGCGCTGCGATTGCGGCCCGCAGCTCGATGCCGCGATGGAACGGATCGCGGCGGAAGGCCGGGGCGTACTGCTCTACCTCAACCAGGAAGGTCGCGGCATCGGCCTGGCCAACAAGATTCGCGCATACGAACTGCAGGATCAGGGTCTCGACACCGTCGAGGCAAACGAGCGCCTCGGGTTCAAGGCCGACCAGCGCGACTATGGGATTGGGGTGCAAATCCTGAAGAATCTCGGCGTCCATTCGATGCGGCTGCTTTCCAATAACCCGAGAAAACTCGTGGGAATCGAGGGTTATCAGCTGTCGGTCGTCGAATGGCTCCCGCTCGAAATCCCCGCATCGGATGCCACCCGACGATACCTGACAACAAAAAAGAACAAGCTCGGTCACAAGCTCACCTCCGTTTGACAGTTTTCGGCCGTTCAGTTACGATAAATGTTTGCGTCTGAAGCGCTTAGGCGCCTAGAAGGTACTGTTCCGTCCTGAAGCCTTCGGCTGGTTGGAGGCTCTGGCAGGACCGGCGACACGGCCGGTCATTCAAACATGTTTGAATCGCTCAGTGACCGCCTGCAGGGAGTATTTCGCTCGCTTCGTGGCGAAGTACGACTCACGGAAGCGACTGTGGAAGCCGCGCTCCGTGAGATCCGCATGGCGCTGCTCGAGGCGGATGTCAACTTCAAGGTCGTCAAGGCATTCATCGATCGGGTCCGCGATCGCGCCGTCGATCAGGAAGTGCTCAAGAGCCTGACACCGGCGCAACAAGTTGTCCGGATCGTCCGTGACGAGATGCTCGCGCTTTTCGGCGAGACGACTGGCGGGCTGCCGCCGTCGCAGGCGCATCCGCGGGTCATCCTGCTCCTTGGTTTGCAGGGCTCCGGCAAAACGACCACGGCGGGGAAGCTTGGACGATGGCTGGCCAAGCAAGGACGGCATCCGATACTGGTTTCGACCGACGTTCGCCGGCCGGCAGCAATCGAACAGCTGAATGTCGTCGGCAAACAGGCGGGCGTCCGCGTCCACGATCCCGCCGGCGATATGGATCCAGTGCGGCGTGCCACCGGGGCGATGACCGAAGCGAGAAACAGCGGCTTCGATACCGTGATCGTCGATACGGCCGGCCGTCTGCATATCGACGACGAACTGATGAACGAGTTGCAGGCGATTCAGAAAGCCGTCGAGTCGACGGATCGCTTGTACGTGGCCGACGCGATGACCGGGCAGGACGCGATCAAGAGCGCGGGCGAATTCAACCGTCGCATCGGCATCAGCGGCGTCGTGCTGTCGAAAATGGATGGCGACGCGCGCGGCGGCGCAGCGCTCTCCGTTGTCGGCGTCGTCGGCGTGCCGATCGCGTTTGTTGGCAGCGGCGAACGACTGCAGGATCTGGAGCCGTTTCATCCCGATCGCGTCGTGTCGCGCGTGCTCGGCATGGGCGATGTGCTCTCGCTGATCGAAAAGGCGGAAGAGGCGGTCTCGCTCGAGGACGCGGAGAAACTCGAGCAGAAGATCCGTCTCGACGATTTCACGCTCGAGGATTTTCGCGATCAGCTTCGCACCATCAAGAAGATGGGACCACTCGAGCAGATCATCGGGATGCTGCCCGGGATGGGGGCGATGAAAGAACTCACGGCCAATCGCGAGAAGGTCGACGACAAGCAGTTGAATCGCGTCGAAGCCATCATCAACTCGATGACGGCGAAGGAACGCCGGAATCATCAGTTGATCAATGGCAGCCGCCGCAAGCGGATCGCGAAGGGTAGTGGAACGTCAGTTGAAGAAGTGAATCGCCTGTTGAAGCAGTTCGTGCAAATGAAGAAGATGCTCAAGGCGATGGGTGGCATGGCAGGGCTGGGCAAGAAAAAGGGCGGCCCTGGCATGATGAAGTCGTTGATGAACAGGTGAGTTGAAGCTGGAAGCTGGGAGCTGAAAAAGATGTTAGCGATTCGTCTCAGACGTACGGGGTCCAAGAAGCGGCCGTTTTTTCGCGTCGTAGTGACCGACTCGCGCGCCGCGCGCGACAGCAGTTTCGTGGAAGTGCTCGGGCACTACAATCCACGAACGAAACCAGAAACGCTCGATCTCAAACGGGATCGCCTCGAGTACTGGATCAAGGCGGGGGCCGTTCCAACGGATACCGTCCGGACACTTGTCGCACGGATGCCCGCCGTCGAAGCGTCCGAGCCGGCGGCAACCCAGCCTGCGTCGTGAGCCGTAGTCGCGACGTTGTCGAAGTGATCGCGCGGGCGCTGGCCGATAAGCCGGAAGCCGTTCGGGTCACCGAGCGGCAGCATCGCGGGCAAACCCTCGTGGAGCTGTTCATGGCGCCAGGCGATCTCGGCCGCGTGATCGGGCGGCAGGGCCGGACCGCAGCCGCGATGCGCACGCTGGTCAACGCGACCGCGGATATAGAAGGAACGAAGGCGACCCTGGAGTTCCGCGACGAGCAGTAGCAGGCGCGCCACGGGCGCGTGAGAGGTCCGCGGCGGCGAAGCCCCCGGATCTGAGGTGATCTGTGGATCCTGAATCGCGCGAGGCAGCAGACGGACTGCTGCTCGTAGGCCGCGTGGCGCGCGCGCATGGTATCCGCGGTCACGTGATCATCAATCCTGAAACGGATTTCATGGAGGCCCGTTTCCGGCCGGGGCAGGTCATCCTGGTTGGCCCTGCGAACCGAGTCCAGGCCTACGAGATTCTCGAGAGCCGGATTCACCAGGGACGTCCTATCGTGCGGTTTGCGGGAATGGATACGATGAGCGCCGCGGAAACACTGGCGGGCGCCGACTTGTGGCTACGAGAGCAGGACCTGGAGCCGCTGCCCGCAGGAACGTTTTATCGACACGACCTCGTGGGATGCAAGGTCGTCGACAAGCAGGGAACGCTGCTTGGCAGGGTGACAGGCGTCGAGGGATCGATCGATCGGAGCTATCTGGTGGTTGACGAGCACACGTTGATTCCGCTCGTCGGCGATATTTGCGTTGCAGTCGACATTGCAGCGCGCCGCGTGACGATCGATCCTCCGGAAGGGTTGATCGAGTTGAACCGGCCGTCGGGACGGCCCCGGTGAAGATCGATATTGTGACGATCTTCCCAGGAATGGTCGAGAGCGCGCTGGCGGAAGGGGTCGTGGGGCGCGCGATCGCCGGTGGCGTGCTCGATGTGCGGGTACACGATCTACGGGACTACGCCACCGATCGGCACCGCGTCGTCGATGACATGCCGTTTGGCGGCGGACCGGGGATGGTGCTCAAGCCGGAACCGCTCTTCGCAGCTGTCGAAGGCATTGCGGCGGCCCGAGGAACTCCGGGGGCGGTGATCCTGACGTCGCCGGACGGTGATCGCTTCACGCACGCGACGGCTGAGCGGTTGAAGGTACTGGATCACCTCGTGATCCTGTGCGGACGATACGAAGGGGTCGATGAGCGGGTGCGGACGGGGCTGGCGACCGAGGCCTTGTCGATTGGGGACTATGTGCTTTCGGGCGGGGAGTTAGCGGCCCTCGTGATCCTCGATTCGGTCGGACGGCTCGTACCCGGCGTGGTCGGGGACGAGGCGTCGGTTGCGCGCGATACATTTACGCGCGGCTTGTTGGATTATCCGCAGTACACGCGTCCTGCGGAATTTCGAGGGATGCGGGTGCCGCCGGTGCTGCTGTCGGGGCATCATGGCGAGATCGAACGATGGCGCCGGCGCGAAGCGCTGGCGCGCACGCTCGCCGAGCGTCCGGAGATGCTGGAGACGGCGTCACTGGATGCGACAGATCAGGCGCTGTTAAAAGAACTGCGTCAAAACAAGGAGATGGAGACATGAGTGCCGTAGAGACCGTCGAGCGCGGGAATATGGTGAAGCGCCCGGCGATCAAGCCGGGGGACACCGTTCGCGTCCACGTCAAGGTTCGAGAAGGTGACAAGGAGCGCATTCAGGTGTTCGAGGGCATGGTGATCGGAATGCACCGCGGCGGGGCGCGCGCGACCTTTACCGTGCGTAAGGTGTCGTTCGGACAGGGCGTCGAGCGAATCTTTCCGCTGCACTCGCCGATCATTGACAAGATCGACGTCGTGCGCACCGCACGCGTCCGTCGTGCCAAGCTCTATTTCCTGCGCGAATTGAAGGGAAAGGCCGCCCGCATGAAGGACGCGGCGAAGAAGCAAACCGCCTGACAGCCGGGCCGCCGACCCGTGGTCAAAGTCCGCGCTTTCAGGACGCTCGAAAACACGATCCGGCGGCTGGGGTTCAACCTGGTCGCCGGCGTCGACGAAGTTGGCCGCGGGTGTCTGGCCGGACCTGTCGTTGCCGCCGCGGTCGTACTCCATCCCGAGCGATACATCGCGCGAATCTGCGACTCGAAAACCGTGACCGCGCTCGAACGCGCGCGCCTCTACGAGAAAATCACGCGAGGTTCAATCACCTGGGGAGTTGCCGCCGCCGATCCGACCGAGATCGACACCATTAATATCCATCAGGCGTCTTTGCGCGCGATGCAGCGAGCCATCCTCAGCCTCATTCCCCTTCCCGATTTTGTCCTTGTCGACGCGTTTCGGGTTCCCGATCTCATGATGGCGCAGCGCCCGGTGGTCCACGGTGACGCGCGCTGCACGGCGATTGCGGCAGCGTCGATCGTCGCCAAGGTCACGCGCGACCGCATGATGCTCGAACTGCACGCTCGCGATCCGCGCTATGGTTTCGATCGCCATAAGGGATACGCCACGCGCGATCATTTGGATGCGGTTTCACGTTTCGGGTACTCGGAAGTGCATCGCCGCTCGTTCCGCCCACCCACGCTGTTTGATAGGATGGACTCCTAAACCCTGATATGCCGAGCGGCTTGTGGAGTGATCGTTGGCGCTGGACCGGGAAGACACGCTAAAAAAAGCCGAGAAGCTGCTCCGGCAAGGGCGGCTCGATGCGGCCATTGCCGAGTACGTGCGCGTCACCGACGATCAGCCGCGCGACTGGAACACCGCGAATACCCTCGGCGATCTGTACGTCCGCGCCAACCAGCCGGCGAAAGCCGTCGAGCAATATGCGCGGATCGCCGAACACTTCGTTCACGACGGCTTCTATCCCAAGGCCGCCGCTCTCTATAAGAAGATTCTGAAGATTTCCCCGACTGATGAGCAGGCACAGCTCTATCTGGCCGAGATCTCTGTGAAACAGGGTCTGCTCGTCGATGCGAAGTCGTACTACAACGCGTTGGCCGCCCGCCGGCGCGCACGTGGAGACCGGAAAGGGGCCGATGAGATCGTCGTGCGGCTGGGCACGATTGATCCAGCCGACATCGAGGCACGAACGGCCGCTGCGCGCGTGCTGGCTTTTGGCGGCGACGAAAAACGCGCGGCGATGCTCTTTCGTGAACTGCATGCCGATCTGATTGAGAAGGGGCGCGACGCCGGGGCGCTAGCGGCGCTGCGCGAGGCCGTCCGCCTGAATCCATCGGATCTCGACGGCCGGAATCTTCTCGCCAGAAACGCGCTCGCTTCAGGCGATCTCGAGACCGCCCGCGGCTACCTCGATCGCAAGAGTGCCGGCGAGGATCCTGGACTGCTCCTGGCACTGGCCGACATCGAGCTGCGCAGTGGTCATCTCGACGAGGTTCGAGAGATCTTGCAGAAGCTGCTCTCCGTCGATCGCGGAGCCCGCCACCGCGTCGTCAATTTCGCCTGGCCTCTCCTGGACGCATCACCGGATGCAGCGTTTGTGTGCATCGACGCCGCCGTCGACAGCGCCATTGGTGCGCGTGAGTTCGATGAGGCCGCGTCGCTGCTGCAAGAGTTTGTCACGCGGCGGCCTGCCCACATCACCGCTTTGCTCAAACTGGTCGAGGTGTGCGTTGACGGCGGACTTGAATCCACGATGTGCGATGCGCAGACGCAGCTCGCCGATGCGTACCTGGCTGCGGGAAAGGCGTCTGAAGCACGGGCGATCGCCGAGGATCTCGTGGCGCGCGAACCGTGGGAAGGTGCGCACATCGATCGGTTCCGCCGCGCCCTGGTGATGCTCCGGATTTCCGAGCCGGACACGGTGATCGCCGAGCGGTTGAGTGGTGCCACCCCGTTTGTCGCGCGAGATCATTTCTCCGGCGCCGTCGAAGCGCCGGCGACGCCCCCCGAGCCTGCGCCTGACGCACATCGGACAAGTGCCGCACAGGAACCGATTCAGCGCGACGCCGGGGAGCAGAGTGCGCCGCCAAAGCCGACGCCGGCCGCCGCGCCGCCACCCAAGAAGCCATCCTCGGCCGAGATCGATCTGTCGCATGCACTCGGCGAACTGGATGGCGCGGATGAGCGTCCACAACGGCCGACAACCCTTGGCGACGTATTCAAGGGGATCAGGAAAGACGCATTTCAGGCGGACGGCTCCGACCAGTCGGCGCAGCACATGAAGCTGGCGCGCACATACCTCGAGATGGGAATGCTTCAGGAAGCGACGACATGTTTGAAGAATGCGGCGCGCTCTCCGCGTCAACGTTTCGAAGCGGCAGCACTGCTCGGACGTCTGTACAAGGACCACGGCGAGATTACTGACGCTATCGAATGGCTGGAACGTGCCGCCGAGGCGACCCTGCCGTCGCCGGAGGACGGACAGGCGCTGTTGTACGATCTCGGTCTCGCGCTGGAGGATGCCGGCGAGACCGCACGGGCTCTCGCCGTATTTCTCGAATTGCAAGCGACCGCCGGCGAGTACCGTGACGTGGCCGAACGAGTCGACCGCCTCGCACGCGTGCAGACCGGAGGTTGATCATCTCGGTGATTTCCCGCGTCCTGTTCGCCGCGTACTTTCTCGAAGCCGGTTTCGTGTTGATCGTTGCTCCCTGGAAAACGGCTTTCTGGGATCGCAATTTTTTTATCGAGCGTCTGCCGATGCTCGAATCCCTGCTGTCGAACGTCTTTGTGCGCGGGGCGGTGTCCGGGATCGGCGGTTTGACGACGCTCGCGGGGCTTGCGGAACTGGCGGGACTGTTCGTTCGTCGAGGCGACAGTCAGTCCCAGAGCAACGAACCGGTGAGCAAACCTCAATCCTGACATCCGCCCGTTCTGTGGGCGACACGAAGTGAACCTGCGATCTCCCATCATCTGTCTGATCACTGGCGGCCAGGGTGAAGTGGCCGGCCTCGTACGCGAGGCGGCGTCGGCCGGTGTCGATCTGGTTCAGATCCGCGAACCGCAACTCCAAGGCGGTGCGCTCGTGTCGTTCGTACGACAGGCGGTTGGAGAGGCGAGTCACACCGATTGTCAGGTGCTGGTTAACGATCGTTTCGACGTTGCAATCGCGGCTAACGCCACCGGCGTGCATCTGCGGAGTGATTCGTTTCCAGCCACCCGCGTCAGGAGTCTGGCAGGACCGGGATTCTTGATCGGGCGCTCCGTCCATAGTCCGGCTGAGGCAGTGGCCGTTACCCAGCAAGGTGGGTGCGACTACCTCATCTTTGGCACCGTTTTTCAGTCCCGGAACAAGCCGGCAGGACACCCCGTTGCCGGGCTGGATGCACTGCGCAAAGTGTGTCAATCGACGACTCTGCCGGTGATCGGCATTGGCGGGGTCTCGCTCGAAAACATCGCCGATGTGGTGGCGGCCGGAGCAACTGGGATCGCCGGTATCAGTCTCTTCCGCACCGAAGGGGGCATTCGCTCAACCGTATCGAAGCTGCGCCAGCGGTTTGACACCTCGCCCTAGGTTCGCTAAAGTATTGGCTAGTGGCAGCTTAAACCGGTCCCTGGGTCATGAACGATTTTGGCGGAAAACTGCGCCTGGAGCGAGAGCGGCGTGGAATTTCGCTCCGACAGATTTCGGCGGACACCAAGATTTCGATTGCCGCGCTCGAGGCACTCGAACGCAATGACGTTTCCAAACTCCCGGGTGGTATTTTCAGCCGCTCCTTCGTCCGGTCCTACGCTGTCGAAGTCGGTCTGAACCCGGAGGAGACGGTCCACGAATTCCTCGATCGGTTCCAGGGCACTCCCGTCACGGCAATTCCGACGCCCGCTACAGCCTCTGCGGCGGAATCGACGTTTGAGGAACAACGGCGGCTTGCTGGCGCTGTCCTGAAGGCCGTGCTGATTGGCGTCCCGCTGATCGTGTTGATTCTCTATTTCACGATGCGGGTGCGTACACCGACCGCCGAGACGAGCAGTCCACCGTCAGCGCCACCTTCTGCGGCAAGTGTGCGTCCGGACCACCCGACGGCTTCTTCCCCTGTCGCGCCGGCTCCCGCACCGGTTGCGACTACCGGCGCGGCCCGGCCGCAAGGTGTTGATGGCGCACTGGCTTTCGATGTGGAAACGACGGACGATTGCTGGGTCAAGATCATCGCCGATGGGAAAGTGACCGTCGCGCGTCTGATGCATGCCGGCGATAAGGAGAGGCAGGAGGTGCGTGAAAAGGCCGTTATTCAGGTTGGCAATGCCGGCGCATTCACATTCTCAATCAATGGTCGTTCGGGCAAGCCGCTCGGCCCCGCTGGAGCGGTCAGAACCGCAATCATTACGAAGGACACCCTCGCCTCGTACGTTCAATAACTTTCGATGGATCCGGGCATCCGTTCCCCTCTAATCGATCTGTTCCGGCGAGGAGAAGCGGCTCGCGACGTACGTCTGCTCGCGGCAAAGGGCGCGCTCGCGCCGAGAGAGATCGACCAGCTCGCGCTCCTTGTGATCCTTTGCGACGATTCTGACCCGGAGATTGCCGGCGCCGCGAACGTGACGCTGGACAAGCTGCCGATCGAGCCCCTCCGTGCGTTCCTGGCGCGTGCCGAGGTGCCCGCGGAGATGCGAAGTTTCTTTGCCGCCCGAGGCGGCATTCTGCCGTCATCCACTGCTGCCGGCAACGGCGACGACACCCGTTCCGACGAACCGGACGACGAAGACGCGGAAGACGATCCGAAGGTGCTGGGATCCCTGCCGATCGTGGAGCGCATGAAGCTCGCCATGAAAGGGACGCGATCGCAGCGGGCGCAGCTCATTCGCGATTCGAACAAGCTGGTTGCCGCGGCGGTGCTCAGCAGCCCAAAGCTGACGGAAACCGAAGTGGAAGCGTTCGCAAAAATGGCGAACGTCACAGAGGAAGTGCTGCGCGCGATTGCGATAAATCGTACGTGGATGAAAAACTACGGCGTCGTCGCCGGACTGACGAGGAATCCGAAGACTCCGCCCGGCATCTCGATGCATCTTGTGCAGCGGCTGAACGAGAAAGATCTGAAGATGCTCACGACAGATCGTAACGTCCCGGAAGCAGTCCGGCTGGCGGCCCGCAAGTTCCTGAGGAAGGGACCAAAAGAGGTCTAGCGTCGACTCACTTCTTTCGCGCGTTCTTGAATTCCTTCCGCATCTCCGCGAGTCCTTGCATGAAAACGGTCGCACGCGGGCGGTCCGTTTCCGGCATCGCTTTGATCAGATCAATCGCCCGATCGAAGTCCCGATCGATCGTCGCCCTCGTCGTCTTGAAGTAGAGCCGCCGGATCTCTTCGAGGGCATTGCTAGACATAGCCAGACCGTCAGTTGCGATGACGCCGCAGCAAAGAACGGAACACAGCGAGCGGGCGGGTGTTCAGTACGTCATCAGGCTGCAGCCAGGCACGACGCGCCACGGAGACACCCCATCGCAAGCCGCCGAGCGCCGTTGGCGAGTGGGCGTCGGAGTCGATGATAATCGTGACGCCACGATCGTGCGCGGCACGCGCGTGCACGTCGTCGAGGTCGAGCCGGTCGATCTGACTGTTGATTTCGATCGCCACACCAGCGGCTGCCGCCGCGGCAAAGACGCGCTCGGTATCGAACCGGTATGGCTCCCGCTTCAGTATCAGCCGACCTGTCGGATGGGCGAGGACGTCTACCCATGGGCACGATAACGCACGGAGCAAACGATCGGTCATGCGATCGGGATCCAGGCCAAACGCGGAATGCACTGACGCAATGACGATGTCGAGTTGGGCGAGACAGTCGTCTGCGAGATCCATCGATCCGTCAGGCCGAATGTCGCACTCGATTCCGGCGAGCACCGTGATGCCATCGAGCCGGTCGTTCAACTCCCGGATCGCGCGCGCGTGCTCGAGGGCTGCGTGCTCGTCGAGCCCGTTGGCCATGGCGACGGCCCGGCTGTGATCGGTAATGGCGATGTACTCGAGACCCGATGCCAGCGCGGCCCTGGCCATGGCCTCAGCGTCAGCGCGGCCGTCCGTCCTGGTGGTGTGCATGTGCAGATCTCCACGCAGGTCCTGCAGGGTCACAAGTCGCGGCAGGGTTTGCTGTTCAGCGGCTGAAATCTCGCCTCGATTTTCGCGAAGCTCCGGCGGGATAAACGGCAGCCCCAGCGCTTCATAGATCCCCTCCTCGGTCTCGCCGGCGATCTTGCCGTCATCATCGACCCGAAACAGCCCATACTCGTTCAGCTTGAGGCCGCGCTGGATCGCGCGGTCGCGCAGGGCGATGTTATGAGCTTTCGATCCCGTGAAGTACTGCTGGGCCGCGCCCAGACTATCGGCCGGCACGAGCCTGAGATCGGCCTGAAACCCGTCCCAGAGCAGGACGCTCGATTTCGTGTCACCGCGAGCGAGCACGCGCTGCACCAGGCGATAGCCGGTGAAGGCATCCATGAGTGACGGCGGTCCGCCAGCGGCGAGAATATCCAGGTCTCCGCACGTCTCACATCCCCGTCGCATGCTGCCGACGATTGAGACGTCCGCGTCAGGCGCGTGCGATCGCAAGTCCGCGACGAGCGCCGCAGCGGTGTCGTACGCCTCGGGCATCAGCCGGCGCCCGGTGAAGCGCTGCCGATCTTCGAGCGCCTTGAGAATCAACGCCTCCTTCTTGGCGCCCATGCCTTTCAGTTCCCGGATGCGACCGTCACGTGCGGCGCGTTCCAGATCGTCCAGTGACTTGATATCGAGGCTTCGATAAAGCAGGGCGACAGTCTTTGGTCCGACTCCCTGCAGTCGAAGCAGGTCGAGCACGGTTGGCGGGAATTCCTGCAGAAGCTGCTGATGGTACTGGCATGTGCCCGTGTCGACCAGCTCGCCAATCTTCCCGGCGAGATCCTTGCCGATGCCAGGCAAGTGGTGGCGCTCAGCGGCAGACAATGCCGCAACCGGTTCGCCGAGATGTGCAACGGTCTCGGCGGCGTTGCGGTACGCGCGGATCTTGAAAGGGTTCTCGCTCTTGATCTCGAGTAAATCGCCGATTTCGGAGAGTACGCGGGCGACCGCGAGATTGTCCACGTCAGCTACGAAGCGGGCGGTGCGGACGCCTCGATATACACGCGCCTCATTATAGGTCAGCGTTTACTGAGGCTGCGCAGTCGGGACTCCTCTGCGCACAAGAATCCTCGGCCTCAATTTATAATTGCCCGGATGTCCATGAAAGATATTCGACGGCATATTGGACAGCTCGCGATAACGGGTTTCGCCGGGCGTTCGATTCCACAGGACCTGCGGCTGCTCGCGCGCGAGTTCGATCTGGGCGGCATAGTCTTCTTCGGACGAAACGTCGAAGCACCCGAACAGGTGGCGGAGATGTCGCACGACGCGCAGGCGCTCGCATCCGAGTTGCCGCTCTGGGTGAGCGTCGATCAGGAAGGCGGCCGCGTGGCGAGGCTGAAAAGCCCGTTTACGGTGTGGCCACCGATGTTGACTCTTGGTCGAAGCGGCGACCAACGTCTCGCGGAGCGCTTTGCCTGGGCGCTCGCGGCGGAACTGCGCGCCGTAGGCATCTCGCTCGATTTCACGCCGGTGCTCGACATCCTCACCAACCCGGCCAATCCCGTCATTGGCGATCGAGCGCTCGCCGAGCAAGCTGAAGACGTCGCGCGCCTTGGTGCCGCGATCATTCGCACGCTGCAAAGTGAGGGAGTCGCGGCGTGCGGCAAGCATTTCCCCGGCCATGGCGACACCAGCGTCGACTCCCATCACGAGCTGCCGGTCGTCGATCATCCACCCGACCGAATCGAGCGTGTCGAACTGGTCCCCTTCCGTGCCGCGGTCGCAGCAAACGTGGCCGGCATCATGACGGCTCATATCCTGATCCCCTCGCTCGACGATGAGAGACCCGCGACGCTGTCCCCGCGCATTATGAAGATGGCGAAAGACGGGCTGAATTTTCAGGGCCTCATCTTTACCGACGACCTGGAGATGAAGGCGATCAGCGGCAAGTATGGGCTTCCGCAAGCGGCAATTGCCGCTCTTGCGGCTGGATGCGACGTGGTTCTGCTCTGCGGTGCCGACCAGGCCGCGCAGGTCGCCGCTCTGGAGGCGATGATTCACGCGGTTGAAGATGGTGTGTTACCGCTGAAGCGTGTCGAGGATGCGCTCGCGCGGCAGCGGAGAGTCAAGGAGCGCTTTCTCGCGTCGCCGCGAACGCTGCCACTCAGTGGCGCCGCGCTGCGTACGCTTCTGGGGCGTGACGAGCATCAGGCGATCGCGGCCGAAATGGCGAGGTTCGCATAGCGCATGCGCAAGCCCCACGCCCTCAAGCCTGGCGATCGCATCGCCGTTGTTGCGCCCGCGAGCGCGTTTGCGCGGGTCGAGTTCGATGCCGGCGTGGCTGAACTCCGCGCCCTCGGCTTCGAGCCGATCTACGAGGAGAGTGTTTTCGAACGTCGCGCGTACGCGGCCGGCTCGGCGACGACGCGCGCCGCGGCGTTCGCCAGAGCCTGGCGTGATCCCAGCATTGCCGCCCTGATTGCGGTCCGCGGTGGCTACGGCAGCGTGCATCTGCTGCCGCTGCTGGGCGAGTCGCTGTTGCTCGGCGAGCCGAAAGCCTTCATCGGCTACAGCGACAACACGTCTTTACTGTCGTGGCTCACGCTGATCGGCGGCATCGTCTCGTTTCACGGGCCGATGCTCGAAGGGCGTCTTGCCCGTGGCGAGAGCGGATACGATCGCGCAACGTTTATCCGCTGCTTGTGCCGGTCGGAACCTGCTGACGAAATCTCGCATCCACAGGTTGAAGTTCTGCACTCCGGCGAAGCCGCCGGCCTCCTGATCGGCGGTACGCTGACACAGCTGTGCGCGTCGCTCGGCACGCCGTACGCGTTCGACCCGCCGGCAGGGTGCGTCCTGTTTCTCGACGAAGTGGCCGAGCGTCCGTATCGTCTGGATCGCATGCTGACGCAACTGTATCTGAGTGGCATCCTCTCTCGAGCCTCGGCCCTTGTCTTTGGCGAACTGCCTCGCTGCGACGAACCGGGCGGCTCGCCCACCGCGCGCGAAGTCGTCGAGGAACTGACCCGAGGGTTTCGGGGTCCAATTCTGTACGGTTTGCCCTCCGGTCACACTGCCGGGCCAACATTGACGCTTCCGTTCGGGGTCCGTGCGCGTGTGCTGACAACCCCGCGGCCGTCGCTCATCATCGAGGAGGCAGCGGTTTCCGCGTGAGCACGAAACGAGTTCATTTGATTGGCGTGTGTGGCACGGCGATGGCGACGCTTGCTGCTCTCTTGAAAAGTCGCGGCTATGACGTGCGCGGGTCCGACCAGAACATGTATCCGCCGATGAGTGATTTTCTCGTGCAGCAGGGCATCACCACGCTTCAGGGTTACCGCGCGGATCACATCGCCGCCGAACTGGATCTCGTTGTCGTCGGCAATGCAATCTCTCGCGGCAACCCCGAGCTCGAAGAGGTCTTGGATCGCAAGATTCGGTACTGCTCGCTCCCGGAAGCGATCCGCGATCACTTTTTGTGGGCCTCCCGTTCGATCGTGATCGCTGGCACCCATGGAAAGACGACGACAACGTCGCTCGCTGGTTGGCTGTTGACCCACGGCGGCGCTGATCCCAGCGTGTTGATCGGCGGTATCGCAGAAAACTTCGAAAGCAGTTATCGCGTCGGCGGCGGCCGCGATTTCGTGATTGAGGGAGACGAATACGACAGCGCCTTTTTCGACAAGACGGCGAAGTTTCTGAAATACCTGCCAGACATTGTCGTCGTGAACAACATTGAATTCGACCACGCCGACATCTATCCGGATCTCGACGCGATCAGGCTGGCGTTCAGGCGCCTTGTAAACCTCGTGCCGCGACGTGGACTGCTGATCCTCGGCGCAGATAACGCTGACGCGCTCGCGCTGAAGACGAATGCCCGGTGCAAGGTGGAAACGTTTGGTCTCGCGAACGGGTGCGATTGGCAGGCGCACGATCTCCAGGTGACGTCGGCGTCGACGCGATTTGGAGTGCGCCGCGCGGGAACGACTGTCGGCACGTTCGAAGTGCCGCTTCTTGGAGCCTACAACGTGAGAAATGCGCTCGCGGCGCTGGCCGTGGGTGCCGCCGCTGGCTTGAACACCGACACGATGGCCGAGGGGTTGCGCAGATTCAAAGGCGTGCGGCGACGACTGCAGCATCGCGGCACGGCCGACGGCGTGGAGGTGTACGACGACTTCGCGCATCACCCGACGGCGATTGCCGAAACGCTGGAGGGTGTTCGCTCGGCGTATCCGGATCGACGCATCTGGGCGATCTTCGAGCCGCGCTCGGCGACATCCTGCCGGCGTGTATTTCAATCGGATTTTGCCAGCGCGTTGGCGAAAGCGGATCGCGTGGTGTTGCCCGCGGTATTTCGTTCCGCTCTTCCGGAGAATGAACGGCTGTCACCGGAAGCGCTGGCCGGAGATCTCAAGGCGGCCGGTGTGGAGGCTCGCTACATACCTGAGGTTCCCGAGATTGTTCGCACCGTCAGCAAGGAGGCGCGCAGCGGTGATCTCGTCATCGTGATGTCAAACGGCGGCTTCGACGACATTCATCAGAAGCTCCTGACAGCGCTGGAGGCGCGTGCGAACTGAGTGAAAATGGGCCAGCTTCGCATCGTGCCGGCCGGCGACGCCGCGTGGCTTGTTGAGTGGCCGGCGCGAATAGATCCGGCGATCAGTCGAAATGCCGTCGCGTTTGCCGGTGAAGTGCGACATCTTCATCCCGCCGTCCGCGACGTTGTCGTTGGCTACTGCTCCGTGACCGTGTACTTTGATCCTCTCCGAGTAGATGACGAGGATTTCGAATCCCGACTTCGTGATCTGGCGGCAAGACCGCGCGACGTCGGCGAGACGGACGGTGCGGAAGTCGACGTCGACGTCTGCTATGGCGGTGAATTCGGCCCCGACCTCCCTGACGTCGCTGCACGTGTAGGGATGAGTGAATCGGAGGTCATTGCCCTCCACGCCGACCGCACGTACCGCGTCTATGTTGTCGGGTTCATTCCAGGGTTCCCCTATATGGCCCGCGTTGACGAGCGGCTGGCGCTACCGCGGCGCGACAGCCCACGAGTACGCGTTCCCGCGGGTTCGGTGGCCATTGCGGCTGGCCAGACGGGAATTTATCCGCGCGAGACACCCGGCGGCTGGCATTTGATTGGGCGAACGCGCGTGAAGCCGTACGACCGCGCCCGCGACAATCCGTTTCTCTTCAAGCCCGGCGATCGCGTGCGGTTCCATCCCATCGATCGCGCGCAGTTCGAAGGAACGTCGTGAATGTCGCTGCTGGTCATCCGTCCAGGGATGTTGACGACGATCCAGGACCTTGGGCGATGGGGAAATCAGCACAGCGGAGTGCCGGTCGCAGGTCCGATGGATTCGTATTCACATCGCCTGGCCAATCAAGTGCTCGGCAACGATATTGGTGCGGCTGCCCTGGAGATCACGTTGATTGGTCCTGAACTCGAGGCGACCGAACCGGTGACTTGCGTCGTTGCGGGTGCGCGATTCGAGACGGTCGTCAGTGGCAACCCTGTCGACATCGAGCGACCGTTTGTCATTCCCGCCCGACAGCGATTGAGATTCGGCGCTCGGTTGAGCGGTGCGCGCGCGACGGTCGCCGTTCTCGGCGGTTTGGATGTCCCCGCCGACTTCGGGAGCCGATCGACGAGCCTGGTGAGCGGCATCGGGCCATTCAGCGGCCGGCCCTTGCAGGCCGGCGATATGCTGGCGGTTGGTCCTCAACCGAGAGCCACGGTTCCGTCATACGGCCGGCCCCTGAGGATGCCGGACGGCGGTGCCGTCCTTCGTGTCATTCGAGGCCCGCACGACGCGTGCTTTGTTCCCGCGGCGCTCGAACGGCTGTTCAGCAGGCGCTTCACGATCACCCCGCAATCGAATCGGATGGGGTATCGCCTCGACGGTCCGGCGCTTCTGCATTCCGGGACGGCAGACATTCTGTCCGACGCGACGCCGATGGGCTCAGTTCAGGTGCCTGCGTCGGGCCAGCCAATTCTGCTGATGGCCGATCGCCAGACAACCGGGGGTTATCCGAAAATCGGCACGGTCATCACTGCGGACTTGCCGATAGCCGGACAGCTGGCGCCCGGCGATTGGATCGAGTTCCGGGAATGCACGCGCGCGGAAGCAATTGCGGCCCTCAGAGAACGGGAGGCTGGGTTGCTGGGAACCGACGTGTGATCGACACTCACGCGCGTCTCACCGCTGCATGCGGGGCCGACCGCGTTCGCCGAAACGCGCCGCTGGCACCGCTGACCACCTTCAAGGTGGGCGGACCGGCCGACTGGCTCGTGGATGTCCACCATGGTGCCGATCTGGAGAAAACCATCGCCATCGCGCGCGATGCTCGCATTCCGATTACCGTTCTTGGTGGTGGTTCGAACGTGCTCGTATCCGATCGCGGTGTGCGTGGCATTGTGGTTCGAGTTCATGGTGGCGACGTCCGCCAAATCGATGCATCCACTATCAGGGCCGATGCTGGCGTCACGATCAACGGCCTGGTGCGCTGGACGGTGAACCGTGGGTTGGCCGGCCTTGAAGCGTGGGCGGGTACGCCCGGCACTGCGGGCGGCGCGGTGTATGGGAACGCGCACTTCAAGGGGCGTTTGATCAGTGAATGCATTGTTGCGGTGCGGCTCGCAACACTGGATGGAATCCTGCAGGACGTTCTACGAGCAGAAATGGAATTCGCCTACGACTACAGTCGATTGCATCGCACGCACGAGGTGGTGGTTTCCGTGGATTTCACCGTGGCAGCAGGCGAGCCATCCGCACTGCGTGCGGTTGCGCGCGAATCGCTCGCCTTCAGAAAACGCACGCAGCCGCTCGAATCTGCCAGCGCCGGATGCATCTTTCAGAATCCCGACCCGAGCCGCGACCGCGTGCCCGACGGGATTCCGCTGTCCGCGGGTGCCCTCGTCGATCGTGCCGGCCTCAAGGGCGCGCGCGAGGGATCGGCGCGCGTCTCGACCACTCACGCAAACTTCATCGTCAATGAGGGGGGCGCCACCGCCCGCGATATCCGCGCGCTGATCGACCGCTGCAAAGCCGAGGTGCAAGCGCAGTTCGGCGTCGCCCTTCGCGAAGAGATTGTCTGTCTGGGTGAAGGGGACTAATGGCGAAGCTCAAGATTCGCGGCGGCAAGCGTCTCTCTGGCCGCATCGTCGTGGAAGGCAACAAGAATGCGGCACTGCCACTGATTGCCGCGTGCCTGCTGACGGATCAGGAATGCGTGTTGACGAACGTTCCGCGAATTCGTGACGTCGACGTCTTGCTGGAGCTGTTGCAGGGGCTTGGCGCGAACGTAAATGGCGCTGGAACCAGCACATTGCGAATTCAATGTGAGACGCTCACCGGCAACCGGCCGGATCCAGTGCTCGTCGGAAAGCTGCGCGGATCGGTATTACTTCTCGGCCCTTTGCTGGCACGTTATGGATCGGCGAGGCTCGCACAGCCGGGCGGAGATTTCCCGACGCGACGAACAATCGCCACCCACGTGCAAGCGCTCGTGGAACTTGGCGCCGTTCAGGTGGACGAACCTGGGCACTCGCTTGATGCGCCGAATGGATTATCCGGTGCGTCGTTTTACCTCGATGAGGCATCGGTGACGGGGACCGAGACGGCGTTGCTTGCCGCCGCTGGGGCGAAAGGTCGAACGGAGATCCGGCACGCCGCGATGGAGCCGCATGTCGTCGAACTGTGCAGGTTTCTGCGCGCGATGGGAACATCCATCGAAGGGGAAGGAACCTCCACCATCTCCGTTGAAGCGCCGGCGCGCTTTCGTGGCGCTGAACACCGGCTCGATGGCGACTACATCGAAGCGGGGAGTTGGGGAGTGACGGCGGCCATTACCGGGGGCGATATCGAAGTGCTCGGCGCCCGCACGGCGGACCTCGAGGTTGTCATGTCACCCCTCGTGCGAATGGGTCTGCGGTGTCAGTACAACGATGACCGGCTGCTCGTTGAGCCGTCGTCGCTGACCGCGTGCGGGCGGGTCACGACCGGCCTGTGGCCGGGCTTTCCAAGCGACATGGTGAGTCTGGTAACTGTTCTCGCCACCCAGGCTGAGGGACGTACGCTCGTGCACGACTGGTTGTATGAACTCCGACTGTTCGCGCTCGAGCAGTTGAGCGCCATGCGCGCGGATCTGTTCCTCTGCGATCCTCATCGAATCATCGTCAGTGGCTCGACGAAGTTGCGTGGCCGCTTGCTGGATGCGCGAGATTTGCGTTCAGGAATGGCGCTGATCGCCGCCGGTCTGGCTGCCGACGGCGAAAGCACGGTGACGCCGCTCGAGACCGTCGAGCGCGGATACGCGTCGCTGGTCGATCGGCTTCGTTCGTTAGGAGCGCAGGTGGAACGGCACGACTAGCTACCACCGCCACCGGGTTTCTTCGGCGGCGTGGTAACTCCCGGCACCGGCGAAACCGTCCCGGGCAATCCGAACAGCGGCTGTGGATACGGAAGCGTCGGTTGAGCCGTTGGTGAAGGAGCGAGCGGCTCGTCGCGGTCGCGTGGTGGCAGCTGGATGGTTGGCAATTCCGCGGTACCGCTGCTGCCGGAATCCCGACTCAGCCTGAATGGGCGGAGGTCGTTCTCGGTCAGGTCGAGCACACGGACTATGTGCGGCGTGAGAGTGAGCACGATATCGGTCTGCAATGCCTCTTTGTGATGCACGGCGAATAGACGGCCGATCAGTGGGAGATCGCTCAAGCCAGGTGTTCCCGACAACTCGGTGCGTTCGTCGTCGCGGATCAGCCCGGCGAGGATATTCGTCTCGCCGTCCTTCAGGCGAATTGTTGTATTGACTTCACGATTGCCGAATGTTGGCAGCCCGGCGAATCCCGTTCCGGTCTGGCTCGTCACCGACACCTTCAACGCCAGAGTCAGTTCGTCGTCGTGATGGGTCCTTGGCGTAATGTCGATGTTCACGCCAATGTTCTGATAGTTGTAAGAGGTGACCGGCTGTTGATTGATACCGCCGGCTGCGATGGGTGCGAAGATCGTCGACGGGACTGGCACCTGTTCACCGAAGCGCGCCTGTGCCGCAAGACCGTCCGAGGTCCGGATGTGCGGATTGGCGAGGACCCGCGTGCTGACATCGGACTTGACCAATCGGTAGTAGAGCGATGGGAATCCTGCGAGCAGAATGTCCGATTGCGTCAGGTTGGTCAGACTTTCGAGTGTCAGATTGGCCGGAAGCTGTACCGACCCGCTGATCCCAGTCGATCCGGCGCTCGCAAACTGCATCCCGTATTCGTTCAGCTTTGAACGATCGACTTCGAGCAGTTCGACGTCGATGACCACCTCGGGTCGCGCCTTATCGATCGCACTGATCAGTTGTGCCGCCGCGGCAATTCGCTCGGGCGTGTCTTTCAACGAGATGGCGTTGGTTGCCGTGATCGGCGAAATCTGACGCACGTCGACGACGACTCGCAGCAGATCGATCACTTCCTTGACGTCCGCGTTGCTCAAATAGAACGTGCGAACGACAGACTCTTCGTACTCGCGCCGTTTTGCGGGAGTGTCGGGCACGATGGTGACCGTGCGTTGTGCGGTGACGCGGTAGAAGGTGTGCGTGCTCGCCGTCAGAGAGGTGAGTGCATCTTCGAGCGAGTTCTTTCGGAGATCCACGGTTATCAGTTGTTCGCGAAACGCCGGGTCGAAGACGACGCTCAGGTTTGCGAAGCGCGCGAGGGCCATGAAGACCATGCGGCTGCTTGCGCTGCTGAAAACCAGTGAGTCGGGAAGTTTGACATCCGTTGGCAGATCGAGTCCGGGCGGCGCCAGCGTGCGCGTGCGCTCGATGAGCGACTGCAGCTCCGTTTTTCCGTCGCGCGAAGCCGCGAGCTTCGCGCGCACCTTCAGCCGTGCGTCGCGAAGGGCTGCCTCGATGTCGCCGGAACCTGGGTTGAGCTCTGAGGCGACCTGCAGCTCGATCAAGGCATCCTCATACCGTTCCGTTGCCGCAAGCCGTCGTCCTCGAAAGAAGTGCTGCTCGGCCGCCCGCAACCGGGCCCGATCGAGCGCGAGCCGCGCGGTCTGGTCGTCCGGCTTGTCCCGTACCGCTTTCGTGTATTCGACGACAGCACGGTCGTAGTCCTGGGCACGCTCGGCGCGCTGTCCGAGGGTATACGACGAGGTGGTCGCACAGGCACCGGCCGCGAGGGCCGACACGAGCCAGACGACAACCGTCCGGAGACGGGACGCTTCAACGCGACGAGGCGCCATTGGTGGTGACTTCGGCTCCACGCGGAATCTTGAATGTGAACGTCTTATCGGACAAACCGGTGTTTTCCTTGAAATTCGAGAACTGGAACGTCGAGCGCCCGCCCTGACTGTCGGCCGCAGTCAGGGATCGGATCTGCAGCGACTGCCGATCGACGACGAGCTGCAGCCAATCGTAGTCCCGTTCGGGGAGTTTCGGCTGAAGCCGCAAGGCGTAGGCGTCCGATCCCCCGCCGTCGACATAGCTCACGGTGAAATCGCGCGTCAGATTCCCCTTTCCGACCAGGAACAGCACGGCGGTTGTTGCCTGGTCCTGTTCGGGGACTGGGCTGATCATGACCTGGTTGTCGGCCGGCACGTGCAGATAGATTCGTCGTCCGTCCGACAGAAAAAGCTTCTGTTCTGGAGACTTGTAATCCCAGCGCATTTTTCCCGGTTTCTTCACCTGCACGATTCCGCGTTCGACCTGCTTCTTTCGCAACAGGCCGCCTTCAGATTCGTGCACGAAGTCTGCGGTGAAATCCCGGACTGCATCGTATTTCTTCTGCAGCGCTGCAGCGACGTCCTCGGCCGGTGGCCGTGTTTGCGGCTGGCCAGTCACTGCGAGGCTGAGACCGACTACCTGAACGAGGAGAGCAAAACGCATGGGAAATTGGAGAATGCTCATCCATGGTAGCACCGTGAGGGACTCGCGGTTACCGGATAGAGCGCGAGGTCCATGGTTCGAGAGTTCGTCGTGTGAAGAATTGCACAAAATGGCTGCGCTAGACTGTTCCTCTTGGAGGGAGGCCTGGATGCCGAAGCTCATCCGCACGATTGCATTAGTCGCCGTAGCGTTGACGGTTCCTCCGGATGCCTTCAGTCAGACGGCTCGCGATACCGGCACCGTGGTGAACGATGCGTGGATCACGACTCAGGTGTACGCCAAGTTCTTCATGGATCCGGACATCAAGGGGCGCAACATCAGCGTCGACACGATGGCCGGTGTCGTGACATTGACCGGAACGGTTCAGAGTGGCGCCGAGCGGAATCAGGCTATCGCCAAGGCGAAAACCACTGAGGGCGTGAAACAGGTCGTCGACAAACTCTCGCTCGCAACTGCCGAGAAGCCGTTGCCTTCGACTCCTCCTGAAAAGGGTTCGGGATCGACCAATGCCGAGCAGGTGAAGGCCCACGCCAAGTCGGTAGCCGATCGTGTCGGCAAGGAAGTATCTGACACGTGGATCACCAGCAAGGTGCAGGCGATGTACTTTCTCGATCGCGACGTCAAGGGCATGAACATCGACGTCACGACCAAGCGCGGCATCGTCACGTTGACTGGCACGGTCGCCACCGAAGCGACACGCCAGAAGGCGATCGCCGACGCACGATCGATCGAAGGCGTGAATCAGGTGATCGACAAGCTCACGATTCAGAATGGGAAGAAGTAGCTAGCGTCGACGCCGTTTGGCGGCAATGAAGGCGCGCACGTCCTTGATCGATCTCGTATTCAGCACGTGCCGTGGTTCGACCCAGCCGCGGCGTGCCGTACCGACGCCCATCGCCATCTGGCGCTGCAGCCACCGCGCCCGGTGACAGTCGCTGTCGATTGTCAACGTAACGCCGGACGCGATCGCTTCGCGCGCGCGTTCTCCTTCGAGATCGAGGTGTGCCGGCGCACCGTCGACCTCGAGCGCCGTCCCTGTTTCCGCCGCGGCAGCGAAGATGGCTTCGTAGTCCATCGGGTATCCCGCGCGTCGGCCGACGAGGCGATTGGCGGGATGTGCGATGACATTGACGAGGGGATGGTGGATTGCCTGCAGGCACCGCTTCGTCAGCGTCTTGCCATCGTGACGCTCGGACTCGTGCAGCGAGGCGAGGACGATATCGAGTGACTCCAGAACGCTGTCGGGAAAGTCGAGACTGCCATCGGCCATGATGTCGACTTCGATGCCGTGCAGGATCGTGATCTGCGGATAGCGTTCGCGCGCGGCCTCGATCTCCGCGCGCTGACGGGCGAGAGCCCGGCGCGACACGGTGCGCGATGACCCGGCGCGTTCCGAATGATCGGTTATGGCGATGTACTCGTACCCGAGCGCGCAACACTCCGCGACCATGGCGTCCAGCGTATCGGCGCCGTCGCTGTAAATCGTGTGCATGTGCAGGTCGCCCCGGATGTGATCGATGGAGACGAGGCTGGGAAGCGTGCCCCTGGCTGCAGCTTCCAGTTCACCACTGGCATGACGGATTTCCGGTGCAATGTAGGGCAGCCCGGCATGCGAATAGAGATCGTCCTCCCGTGCGGCCAGCCTGAGATGACCGGCGCGTGAGCGCATTGCCTGCAAATGCGCACGTGATCCGGTCGTCGAAAAAAGGATTGTGCCGAACTCGTCGATGGCTGAGACACGAATGTCGACTTCGCAGCCTTGCGACGTCACCACCACCCGTTTTGGCCCGCGATGACGCACCGCGTCAATGCCACGAGCCGCGCACAATTGTTGGATCGCGGTCAGTGGATCAACTGAACGGGCAACGAGAATCAATTCCGACACGAGCGACTCGTAGCGCCGGACGTCGCCAGTTGGTGTCAGGGCGTCGAGTGCGGGGGAAGCGGCAGTAATCGCCGTTGAGAGCGAGCCGAGCACATCGCGGGCGCGCCCGAGCGGGATCATCCCCGCGTCACTGGCGATCGCCGGAGCAGCCTGGCGAAGACGCGCATCGAGACTCTCATCGAACGTCTGGAGAATGCGTCCCATTTCGAGTGCGTGCTGAAGGTCGCCGAGAGTAACGATTGCGAGACGTCTGACCAGCAGGGCAGCCTCGTTGGAGTCGATGACGGAGAGGTCCAGAAGCGCTTTGAACAGAGCGGGCAACGTGCCGCGCGTGGCAGTGGTGACCAGGTCCGCCCCGCCGACGGCCAGTTCGCGCATCCGCCGATGGAGCCGCGGCGGAATGCCGGAATCGCCGTGCAGTCGATCGTCGCGCGCGCGCTTGAGGAGGGCGGTCGTCGCGGCGGAATTGAGCGTTGAGGTGAACGCCGCGGCCTGACGCAAGTCGGCGGCATCGGATGTTTCGCCGCGTATCTCTGCAAGGTCCGCCAGTGTGTCGAGGGCCTGGGAGATTGGAGAACGTCCGGTCACCGTTCCGGCGCCTGACGGTGGCGCATGTGGATGCGCGGAACTGCCATCTCGAATATTGTCGTCAGCCGATCGGCGAAGTGTCAACTCGCGACGCTGGTCGCGATGCGTACAGGCACGAGCGGGACGTGTGTGCCCTGGCGGGCGGAGTCCAGGTCCCAGCCCGCCGTTCTACGCCCTGGTCGAATGCGAGTGCGCGTGACCCGGGTTCGCATGTACGATCCATCCCTGCGAACGCCGGCCGCACACGATGCAGCGCAGAAACATCGCACCGCTATCGCATGAGACGGTGTAGTCGTGCCCGGTCACGTAGCAATAGATCCAGCTCCACATAAGTCACCTTTCAGAACACTATGGCCGCCGAGTGGCAAGGGCAGTGCCATGTGCACGGGCTCTTGACCTACATGAAAACGTGCGCAGAACGAAAGCCGTTGATTTGTGCGAGGATTTTCTTGCGCGATCGCGGCCTCGAAGTTGCACGCGGAATTACGCTTTCGAAAGCAGCTTTCACAACCGAAGGTTGGCATTCGCCCGGCGACCGAAAGCACCGAGCGAGCAGCGAAGCTGCGAAGCTACTTTGTAAAATCCACGAATGCGATGGCGGGCGCCGTCGCTCTCACCGTGACCGTGACCTGGCGGTCGGGGAACGTGGGATTCTTGAAGACAACCTCGTGCGTGCCGAGCGGAACACGCAGGGCAGCGAGGGGTGTTTCCCCCACCTTTTTGCCGTTCATCCAAACTTCTGCCCACGGCGTCGCATTCGCATTCAGTTCCCCGGTTGCGGGAATGGTGACCGACGACTCTTCACCGGGTTCGACGTCGACCGCCTGCGTTGTTTTGTAACCCATGTCGCGGTTGCTGAACGTCAGCGTGTGGCGGCCCGGCGAAAGCATCAGGCGGCCCTGCTCGGTTGTCCCGATCGATTTGCCGTTCTCCGCGATGTCGAGCGTCACCGGTGAGAACACGGCGAGCCACCCCGAATAGATCGGCACTTCGAGCGATAACCCCTTGCCAGGTTCAACGCGGATTGGTTTCTTCACAGTGCCGCTGGAGGTGACAAACGTCAGCGTGTGCTTCCCGGCGGGCACACTCTGCAGCGTCACCGGAGAGTCGCCCACCGGTTTCCCATCCAGAAACACGTGCGCTCCGGCGGGCTGCGTTGTGATCGCGACGGTGCCCGGTTTGCCAGTGCCAGCCTCCACCTTTTCCGAGGCCGCGGGTTCCTTGGTGGGGGCGGGTTCTGCAGCTTCGGTCGGTTCCTTGTGGGTGGCCAGGAAGTAACGTCCCACACCGATCACCGCAATGATGCCGATCACTGCTGCGGCGGCCATGTGAAATGGGAATTTGCTCGGTGCTTCCGATTCCTGCCGTTCAAACGACGGCATGCCGAGACTCGGCGCCTCGCGCCGCTCCATTCGTGAAGCCGGTGGATTGAATGTCGAGGAAGAATCCGACTTCAATCGCAGTGGCGCATTCGCCGGCGCATCTGACTTCAATCGCAGTGGCGCCGCTGGCGGTGGCGCAGGCGGCTGGAATGCGACCGGTGCCGGCGCAGGCGCGGGCTGACGGAATTGACCCGGCGGCGGATTGAACGTCGGCATCGGAATGGCCACCGGCGGGGCCGGAGGCGGCGGTTCTGGCTTTGGCGCCGGTGGCGGCGCAGCGTTCGATCGCAGCTTGTCGCGTCGCCCCTTCGATCCACGCTTCTTGCGCTTTGACTGTTCCTTCGACGCCTGCGGTGGAGCTGGTGCTGGCGCCGGAGTAGCTGGCGGCGCGGGCGGTGGTGTAGGTGCGGGAGTGGGCACCGGTGTCACAGCTTCCAGCTGCACAGGAGGCGCCGCCGCAACGCGTTCAATCGCGGTAACCGGCGCGTCGAGTTTGACCGGTTCCGGCGGTGACGGCGGATCCGGGGCGACCATCTGCGGCACGACGATCGGTTGTGGTTCGACGATGACCGGTGTTCGGATCGCCTCGGGCTCCACGGGACGAGATGGTTCCGGGCGAGATGGTTCAGGAAGAACCACACGCTCGAGGATAACTGGTGCGAGCGCGGCAGGCGGCGGCTCGATCGCGACTGGTAATACGGGTTCGAACGACGGAGAAAACTCGGATGTCGAAATGTGATCCGACACGTCGGTCTCCGCCGCGGCCGCGGGTGGATCTTCGAACGCATCCGCACCGACCGATGCGTCGAATTCATCGAAGGATACAGAGGATTCGAGCGCAGGTTCGATGGCGCTGTGCGAATCCGCGAGACCATAGTCTTCCTGAGGGCTCGAGAAATCGGGAATCATCGCGGCAGTCAGTTCATCGACCGCCGCGTCAATGCCCAGAAGCTCCGACTCGTGGGACTCACGTTCTGCCTGCTCGCGTTCTTCCGCGAGCACACGGTTCATGTCGTCGACAAACGCGTTCAATGCCGTTCGACAGCGGCTGACACCAATCTCACGGGCGAGATGGCGAACCTCGGCGGCTGCCTCGGCCGCGTTGGCGTGCGCCGTGCGACTGGCGAGAGGCAGCGTTCGTTCCAGATAGGCTTGGAGTCCGGATCCGAAGTCGCTGCTGCCGCGAATCTGTGCGATCTCGATCACTTCACTGACGAGCGTGCCGAGGGCATCGGGATATTCGTTTTCCCGAAGTGGTCTACCGAGCACGATCATCATCGCCATCAGCGATGCCTGCGAGACATCCGCGGGGATGTCCAGCTTCACCAGTCCCGCCGCGGTCGGCACGGCCACTCCAAGTTCAGACCACAACCGTCGTCTGTTGAACTGCAGGCGCTGGATTGTCGGGCCATACAGCCAATCGAGCACGACGACCTGACTGGTGGGCGTGAGGACGACGCGGCCAGGCGCGAGGGTGCCGTGGGCATGGCCCCCGTGTTCATGCAGCGAGCCGAGCGCAGGAAGGATTTCCAGCAGGAATCCGAGCGCCGCATCGACGCTCGGGCATGTCGCTTCGTCCGCAGGAAGGCCGGTCGCCGCTTCCAACAGCTCTGACAGGCGAGTGCCTGCGACGAACTGTGAAATTATGGTCAGGCCGCTGCGCGCATCCCGCTCGATCCCTTTGACTTTCGCGAACCGATCGTCCTCGAACGAGGTCGTGAATGCGACGCGCTCACGAAGGAAAGCTTCGAAGGCCCCAAGCTCCGGCCGCAGATGCAACCGTTCGAGCATCGCTCCGGATTCGCGATCGATTTCGAGCGAGCGGCGACCGAGACCGTCTTCGTATCCCGAGGCGGACAACGAGGCAGCATTGACGGTCGTGGGCTCTGACATTTTCGGAACAGATCACCGCGTGCAACCTCCGCTCCACAGCAATGTGTGCGCCGGCCGGCTCGAATCGGGCAGCAAACAGCACACGTTCGATGTCGCCGAACGACGACTTCTGTCGATGTGCACGAAAACGTAACGCCTGATTGCACTCCTGTAATCGCGCGCGGCGTGGTAACATTAGGGGTTCGCGTTCACTCGGTTCTGGTGGCCATGCGAGTGCCCGCGAAGTCACCTTTACAGAGTGGGGGCGCGTAGCTCAGCTGGGAGAGCGCTGCGTTCGCAATGCAGAGGCCGAGAGTTCGATCCTCTCCGCGTCCACTTACAAAACCTCCAGATACTTCAACGCGCCGCCCGTGTTGAACACCACGACCGAGTCCTTCGGTTTGATGCGTCCGTCCTTGATCAACACTTTGACCGCGTGAAGCGCTGCGCCACCTTCGGGCGCGGCACTGATCCCTTCGCGACTTCCGAGCGCGCGCATGCCGGAAACCATGTCCGTGTCGGAAACGGCGAGTGCGGTGCCGCCGCTTTCCCGCACGGCACGCAGCACGAGAAAATCTCCCACGGCTTTCGGCACTCGCAGACCGTCCGCGATCGTTTTCGCGTTCAACCACATTTCGGACCGCTCAGCGCCCTGCTCGAATGCGCGAACGATGGGCGCGCAAGTGTCTGCCTGAACCGACACCATTCTTGGGCGAGACCCCGGCGTCTTCCAACCCAGTCGTTCCATCTCGTCAAACGCCTTCCACATGCCAACCATGCCGGTGCCGCCGCCGGTCGGATAAATGATCCAGTCGGGAAAGTTCCATCCGAGCTGTTCGCCAAGCTCGTAGGCCATCGTCTTCTTTCCCTCGATCCGGTACGGTTCCTTCAGCGTCGAGACGTCGTACCACCCAAGCGGCTTTCCACGCTCCGCGGCGATCCGGCCTGCGTCGGTGATCAAGCCGTCGACCAGGTTCACTTCCGCGCCGTACAACTCGCATTCCTGGATGAACGGTCGCTTGACGTCACGCGGCATGAAGACTTTTGCTTCGAGGCCCGCGGCGGCGGCATACGCGGCCATCGCATTGGCGGCGTTCCCGGCAGAGGGCACCGAGAGAGTCTTCGCTCCCAGGTATTTCGCGCGCGTAACCGCCGCCGAAAGTCCGCGCGCTTTGAATGAATTGGTGGGGTTGAGCGATTCGTCTTTCACGAACAATCGCTCGACGCCGAGGTCAGCGCCAAGACGGGACGCATGTATGAGCGGCGTCCATCCTTCGCCGAGTGTGAGCGGTTGCTCATCGTCGAAGAGCGGCAGCAACTCGCGGTAGCGCCACATGTTCGCCGGGCGACCTGCGAGCGTGTCGCGCGTCCAGGCACGCGCGGCGTCGAGATCGTAACCAACGAGCAGCGGCGCGCCGCACTGGCAGAGATGGTGCTCGCGTCTGGGATCGAGCGCCGGCGCGCCGCAGGGAACGCTACACTCGAGATGAGAGAAGTACGACACTTACCGATTCAACAGTTCTGCGTCTTTCTTTTTCTGCAGATCATCGATCATCGCGACGTGATGATCGGTCATTTTCTGCACCTCGTCCAACCCTCGCCGTTCATCGTCTTCGGAGATGCTGTGATCTTTGAGCAGCTTTTTCAGCCGATCGTTCGCGTCGCGGCGGACCTGACGAACCCCGTTGCGGCCATCTTCGGCATGCTTGTGCACGAGTTTTGAGAGTTCCTTCCGGCGTTCGTCGGTCAACGTTGGAATCGGGATGCGGACGACCTTCCCGTCGTTGGTGGGATTCAACCCGAGGTTTGACGAACGGATCGCTTTCTCCACGGCACCCATGAGTGACGGATCGAACGGTTGCGCCACGATGAGCGTCGGCTCCGGGATGGAGAGGGAAGCCACCTGGTTCAACGGCATTGACGAACCGTATGCCTCGACGTGGACACTGTCGAGAATGGTCACCGACGCGCGCCCCGTGCGGACGCCGCCAAGCTCTCGCTTCACATGTTCGATCTGCGCGTCCATGCGCTTCTTGGCTTCTGCGAAAAGGCCTTTCAGATCCTTCACGTCCATAACAGTCCTCTATGCCGTCACGGTGGTCCCAACAGGTTCGCCGGCAATGACGCGGCGAAGATTACCAGCGGTTCGAAGGTTGAACACGACAATCGGCATCTTGTTATCCATGCAGAGCGAGATCGCCGTCGCATCCATGACTTTCAGCCCGCGCTCGAGCACCTTTAGATACGAGATCTCCGAGAACTTGGTGGCGTTCGGGTCGAGCATCGGATCGGCCGTGTAGATGCCGTCGACTTTCGTCCCTTTCAGGATGACGTCCGCTCTCATCTCCATCGCGCGGAGAGCCGCCGCCGTGTCGGTCGTGAAGTAGGGGTTGCCGGTGCCGGCGGCGAACACGACGACGCGTCCCTTTTCCATGTGGCGGACGGCGCGGCGGCGGATGAAGGGTTCGGCGACAGCTCGCATCTCGATCGCGGTTGCCACGCGCGTGTTGACGCCGGCATGCTCGAGCGCGTCCTGCAGCGCCAGCGCATTGATCACCGTGGCGAGCATGCCCATGTAGTCGGCGGTCGCGCGATCCATGCCGCGGGCGCTTGCCGCCAGCCCGCGAAAGAGATTCCCTCCGCCAATCACGATGCCGGTCTGTACCCCAAGCTGCTGGATCTCGTAAATGTCCTTGGCAATCTGGGTTGTGACGGCCGGATCGATCCCGAACTGCTGTTCGCCCATCAGGGCCTCGCCGGAGAGCTTCAGCAGGACACGGCGGTAGGCGGGAGACATATTCCGCCGATTATAGCAATGGGACCAGAGTGCTTCCTGCCCGTTTTTGTTTTGCGTTTTTGGTTTTGCGTCTTCGGTTTGCAGTTTCGGGCTGGCGACGACCCGAAAACCCAGAACGAAAAACCCGGAACGAGAAACCTAAAACGGACAAGTTATGCACTTTCCCCGAGCTTGAATCGGACGAATCGAGCGATCGAGATGTTCTCGCCGAGCTTCGCGATTGCCGCTTGCACGACCTGACCAATCGTCATCTTCGGATCGCGAATCGACGGTTGATCGAGAAGGCAGACCTGCTCGAAGAAGCTATTCAGCTTGCCTTCGACGATCTTGTCGATGACCGCAGCCGGCTTGTTCTGGCCTTCCATCTGCCCCCGGTAGATCCCGCGCTCGCGGTCGAGCACGTTGGCTGGCACCTCTTCCCGACGCACGTACTGCGGACTGGCGGCTGCGATGTGCATCGCGATCTCGCGAGCCAGACCCTGGAAGTCATCCGTCCGCGCGACGAAATCCGATTCGCAGTTCACTTCCACCAGCACGCCGATCTTTCCACCCATGTGGATGTAGCTGCCGATCAGTCCTTCGTTCGTCGACCGGCCGGCTTTTTTTGTCGCCTGCGCCAGTCCTCGCTTGCGAAGAATCGTGGTGGCTTCTTCGAGATCACCCTTGGCCTCCGTGAGGGCAGCCTTGCATTCCATCATTCCCGCGCCGGTGGCATCGCGGAGTTTCTTCACGAGGGCGGCGTTAATCTCTGGCATTTGCTGAGTCTCCGTCATGGCTCAATCTCCGAATGTCACTTTGGGGTTGTCAGTTACCAGGTCGCAGTCTCTTCTTCGTCTGGAGACTGGCGTATTGGAAACTGGGAACTGTACAAAAAAACGCCGGCCCATCGTTCAGGCCGGCGACGTCTCTAGCAAATCTGGTCTTAGACCGACGCCGGTGAAGTCGCCTGTTCGGGACGAACCTGGCGGCTGGCACGGCCGCGTCGCCCACGGTCATCCCCGTCGCCGTCTCCGCCTTCGTCGGCCTGAGCGGACTCGCGGATCGTCCTGCCGGATACGATGGCGTCGGCAATCCGCGAGGCGAACAGCCGAATCGCGCGCAGTGCGTCGTCGTTGCCGGGAATCACGTAGTCGACTTCATCCGGATCGCAGTTGGTGTCGACGACGCCAATGACCGGAATCTTCAGCTTGCGCGCCTCGTCGACCGCGATCTTTTCCTTGCGCGTGTCGACGACGAACAGGGCGTCGGGGAGGCGCGACATGTGACGAATACCCTCGAGATTTTTCTGAAGCTTCCGCTTCTCCTTCTCGAGCTGTGCGATCTCCTTCTTCGAGAGTGATTCGTAGCGGCCGTCGGTTTCCATCGCTTCAAGATCACGGAGCCGCGCGAGGCTGCGCTGAATGGTCGAGAAGTTGGTCAACAGCCCGCCGAGCCAGCGCTGGTTGACGAAGAACATGCCGCTTCGCTGCGCTTCTTCGGCGATGGCATCCTGCGCCTGCCGCTTGGTGCCAACGAAAAGTACCGTGCGTCCATCCGAGGCCAGGTTCGAGACGAACTGCTCGGCATCGCGGAACAACTTTGCGGTCTTTGCGAGGTCGATAATGTAGATTCCGTTTCGCTCGCCAAAGATGAATGGCTTCATCTTCGGGTTCCAGCGCTTCGTCTGGTGGCCGAAGTGGACCCCCGCCTCGAGCAGATCCTTCAACGCGATGCCGGTCAAATTGCCTCCATAAAAAAAGCTCCCAGCTCCCAGTTGCCAGCTCCCAGCAGGAAGCTGGCAACTTGAAGCTCTTTCTTCTAACGCTTGCTGAACTGGAATCGCTTACGCGCTCCCTTTTGTCCGTACTTTTTCCGTTCCTTGATCCGCGCATCGCGGGTCAAGAAGCCAGCTTTCTTGAGCCGTTGCCGCAGTTCGACGTTGTATTCCACGAGCGCCCGCGCAATCCCGAGCCGCAACGCGCCGGCCTGGCCGGCGATGCCGCCGCCGCTGATCGTGGCGAGCACGTCGAACTTATCGGCCGTTTCGGTCACCGCTAATGGTTGCTTGATTTGGGTGCGGAGTGCTTCGGTCGGAAAGGCCTGTTCGATTGGTTTCTTGTTGACGACCATTCCACCCGCGCCTGGCCGAAGGAACACGCGCGCGGTTGAAGTCTTGCGTCGGCCGGTGCCGTAATACTGAATCCCTGCTGCCACGTCTATACGCCCTCGCGCTTTGTCTTAACCTTCACGGCCGCCGGTTTCTGCGCCGCGTGCGGATGATCGCCACCCGCGTAGACCTTCAGTTTTCGCCACATCGCTTCGCCGAGTTTGGTCTTCGGCAGCATGCCACGCACGGCCTCCTCAACGAGGCGGACCGGGTTTTTCTGACGAACGTCCTTGGCGCGCTCCTCGCGGAGCCCACCCTCGTATCCGCTGTGGTACCGGTAGATTTTCTGCTCTTCCTTACGGCCCGTGAGGCGCACCTTGGCGGCGTTCACGATGACGACGTGATCCCCGGTATCGATATGAGGCGTGTATATCGCCTTGTGCTTTCCCTGGAGCAGTCGCGCCGCTTCGGTCGCGATCCTGCCGAGCACGACGTGCTCAGCATCGATAACATGCCACTGCCTCTGCACACTTCCGGCAGTGGGGACAAACGAACCCATTCAGAGATCCCTTTCGGCGGCCTTCACCGGGGCTCCGGCGAGTCACCGAAGCAATGTGGAGGCTGTCAGCCTCGTTCGAAGGACGGCAAACCAAAAGGATACCGGCGTTTGGCGTCGTTGTCAAGGTAGCGAGGCACTTCGGTATGCGACGCCAACATGTGCAGTTTCTGCATTACATTTCTGTTACTCGCATACAAAAATAGGCACACCGACCAGTCCTCTCAGCTCGGCTTGATATCAGAATTGCCCGTTTCTGCCGAATTTGATCACCTGCTCGGCCGTGGCATCGCGCTTGCCGCCGCAGGTGCCGATAAATCAGCCGACGAGCTCGAATTCGTGGATCCGTGTGGCCCCGAACGACGGCACACACACCGAATTCAAAGCGGCAACTGATTCTCCACTAACCAGTTGGGTCGACCACAGGATTGGACATAGCCGGTGTTTCGCAGAGCGAAATCTCTGGTCGGTCTGGATATAGGTTCGAGCGCCGTTAAAGCGGTCGAACTCAAGCAGGCCGGCAAAGCATTCAAGGTGGCGGCTTTCGGGTCCGAAGCGATTCCACCCGACAGCATCGTCGACGGCGCCATCATCGACGGCGGTGCGGTGGCGGACGCGATCCGGCGGCTGTTCACCAGCGGCGCCATCAAAACCAAGGACGTTGCCGCGTCACTTTCCGGCAACGCCGTCATCGTCAAAAAGATCACGCTTCCGCAGATGTCCGAAGCGGAGCTCGCAGAGTCGATCTATTGGGAGGCGGAGCAGTACATCCCGTTCGACATTCAGGACGTCAATCTCGATTATCAGATTCTCGACAAGGGAGGCGACGGCGGCAAAGCGACGATGGACGTCCTGCTCGTCGCCGCCAAGAAAGAAAAGATCGCCGACTACACAGGGGTCATTGCCCAGGCTGGCCGGTCGGCGGTCGTCGTCGACGTCGATGCCTTCGCCCTTCAGAATGCGTACGAAGTGAACTACGGCATCGAGCCCAACACCATCGTCGCGCTGCTCAATGCCGGAGCCAGCGCCACCAACATCAACATCCTCAACGGCGATCAGTCGGTGTTCACGCGCGACATCTCGATTGGCGGGAACGCCTACACGGAGGCGCTGCAAAAAGAGCTCAACCTGCCGTTCGATCTCGCGGACCAGTTGAAGCGCGGGATGCCCGTCGATGGTGTCACGTACGAAGACGCGAAGCCGGTGCTTCGCGCGGTCAGCGAAAACGTGATGCTCGAGATTCAGAAGACGTTTGATTTCTTCAAGACCACGGCATCGTCCGATCGTATCGATCGCATCATGCTGAGCGGCGGAGCATCGCGCGCTGAAGGTTTCAAAGAGATGCTCAGCGACCGCTTCGACGCTCCGGTTGAAGGCCTCGATCCGTTCAAGCGTGTCGGGTTCGACTCCAAGAAGTTCCAGATTGACTCGGCGGCCGAAATCGCCCCCACGGCGGCGGTTGCGGTTGGGCTCGCGTTGCGGCGGGTGGGCGATCGATGATTCGCATCAACCTCCTCGCCGTTGATCGTGAGCGAAAACGCAGTACCGGTGTGGTGATTCCGGCCGCGCAGCGCGTGACGATCGCCGCGAGTCTGATTCTGCTCGGCACGACCCTGTTCGTTGGCTGGTGGTTCTGGTCGCTGCATCAGGCCTCGACACGAGTCGATCAGGAACTGTTGAAGGGCGAGCGCGAGATGCAGCAACTGCGATCCGTTCTCGCGCAGGTGCAGAAATTCGAAGCGAGTAAAGCGCAGCTCCAGCAGCGCGTGACGCTGATCGAGCAACTTCGTCGCGGCCAGAGTGGTCCGGTCCACATCATCGACGAGATCAGCAAAGCAGTTCCCGAGCGCCTCTGGCTCACCGAGATGAACCAGAAGGGGGACAACATCGTGCTTGCCGGGATGACAACGTCTCTGACCGGGCTGTCGGACTTTGTCGCGAATCTCGAAGGCAGCACATGGTTCAAGAAGCCGGTCGACATCGTTGACAGCCAGGTCATGTCGGACCCGAAGTCGGGTGACATTTTCAAGTTCTCAGTGAAAGCCGTGTTCAACAATCCGGACGCTCCGCCACCACCGCCGGCCCCGACCGGCCGCGGCCGTGGCGTGCCGCCGGTGAAGAAATAGGTCGCTAAAGGCAGAGTCGGACGGCTCCGATATCGAACAGGGATTACATGGATATCTCGCTCAGCAAACTACCGTGGTACGCCCAGATCGGCGCATTTGTCGTCGTGTCGGCGCTCGCGGTGTTTGGTTTCTGGAAGTTCTACGTCGCGGAGATGCAGGCCGACATCGACACGCGACAGACCCGGCTCACGGCGCTGAAGACAGATATCGCAAAGGGCGTTGCCACCGCACGACGACTGCCGCAGTTTCAATCGGAAGTCGCGGAACTCGAGCGGCGTCTGGAGAACCTTCGCGCGGTGCTGCCGGAGCAGAAGGACGTGGCCGACATTCTGCGACGCGTTCAGGGGCTCGCGACGCAGTCGAGCCTGACGATTCAGCGATTCACGCCGCAGGAACCCAAGCAGGAGGCGATGTACGCCGCACTGCCATTCAAGCTGCGCGCCGAGGGGACCTATCACAATCTTGGTTTGTTCTTCGATCGCATCAGCAAGTTCCCGCGGATCATCAACGTCGGCGAAATCGTCATCAAGCCACGTCAAGAGCCGGGTTCGGCGACGAGCATTGAAGCCGAGTGCGTCGCGACGACGTTTGTTCTTCAGGAAAGCAAGGCTCCAGCAACGGGCCGCGGTGGTCGCGGCATCGTGCCGAAGCAGCCGTCAACGAAATGAGGTCGAGGATGCGTTTCGTTTCGGTGATGCTCGTGAGCCTCCTGATAAGTGGTGCGGTGTCCGCGATGGCGTTCGCACAGCAGCGCGACCAGGCTCCGGCGCCGTCGAGCGCGCCGCCTGCGCCTGCTCCGGCTCCAGCGGAGCAGCCCTCCAAGCCGGCTGAAGCGGGTGCTCCGTTCACCTACAGCCCGGAGGGACGTCGCGATCCGTTCGTGAGCTTGCTCGGACGCGGGAACGATCCCAAGACAAACGGAGTGCGACCCGCCGGTGTCCCCGGACTGCTCATCAACGAAGTGAACGTGAAGGGCATCGTGCGCAACAGCACCGGGTTCGTTGCGCTGATTCAAGGTCCGGACAACAAGACCTACATCGTCAAACCGGGAGATCGGTTGATGGATGGTTCGGTGAAATCCATCGTCCAGGACGCGGTGGTGTTCTCGCAGGATGTCAACGATCCGCTCTCTCTCGTGAAGCAGAAAGAGATTCGGAAAGCCTTGAGATCCGCCGAGGGGGGACGTGGATGAGGCAGCAGTTGCGATCGAGGGGTTTCTCGCGCGCCGGCGCGTGGCATTTGGCGATTATCGTATCGCTGGCGCTCGGCAGCAGCCTGTCGCTCTCGGCAGGCGCCATACCGGCTCGGCTGCTGGGCGTGTCGGCCCAGGGGAACGCCGTTCTGATCGAGTCAACCGAACCGGCCGCCTATGCCGTCAAGCGTCCGGACCCGCTGACTGTTGTCGTCGAACTCCGGAATGTTGCTGTCGCCAGCACGGCGAATCCTGTTCTGGAGCAGCGCGCGCGTGATCCCATCGCCAGCATCACTCTCGAGCAGGGGACCGGCGACGATGGCCAGCCGGTTGCGCGCGTCCGAGTAGAACTGTCACGTCCGCAGGAGTACGTAGTCAAGAGCGCGCGAAACACCATCCGACTTGAATTAACTGCGCCAACCCGCGCCGCCGCGCCAGAGGCGGTACCGCAACCACCTATCGCTCTCGCGCCAAAACGCGAATCGATCGACGCGGTTCGAGCTGCCATCGACGTTCCCGCAGCCACCATTCTCGATCGCGTCCGTTCCAAGTACACGCCTGGGGCGACGACGATCACGCTGGGTGGCAATGGGCGTCTCACGCCGGCCGATGTGGCCGAAGCAGATGGCGCACCGCGCCGCCTGATGCTGGACTTTCCAAACGTCACGTCGAATGCACCAACGCCGGTGAACGTCGAGGGGCCGCTTGTCAAACGCGTGCGCGTGTCGCTGAACAGCCGCACCCCGCTTGTGACTCGCGTGGTCGTGGACGTTGCCGAAGGGGCCACATATCACGTCGAGCGGGCAGGAACCGCGGGAAGCGATCTGGCGGTCGTGTTCGAACCACCACAGAAATCCGGCACCGTTCTGCTGGCCGCGCCCGTAGCAGCCGGAAAGACTGTCGATCCCGAACCAGACATTCCGCTCGAGCAGGCGATTGCGAATGCGGCGGCGATCACTCCGAAGGAGACGCCGGTCAGCACGCCACCAGCCGCGGCACCTGTGGCGTCAAAAACGCAGACGCCGTCCGCTCCGGCTGCGGCACGCCAGCAGACCCCGCCGGTAGCGCCGCCGACAGCACGGCAGCAGCCGGTCGCGGCGCAGACGGTAACGCCGCCGATCGCCGCGCCGCAGACGCCACCGCCGCAGACTGCGCCGCCGCTCAGCGTGCCGCCGCAGGCTGCGCCTCGGCCGACGCAGCAGGTGATTACCGGCACCGGCGAAAAACAGTACAAGGGCACGCCGATCACGCTCGATTTCTCTGGCGCTGACCTGCGATCCGTTCTTCGCTACTTCAACGAGATCAGTGGCCTGAACATCATCATCGATCCGTCGGTGCCGGCGACGCCGATTGACGTCGTGCTTCGCGACGTCCCCTGGGATCAAGCGTTTGAAACGCTCCTGAAGACGCACAAGCTCGGGTACGTAGCCGAGGGCACCATCGTCCGAATCGCGCCGCTTTCCGTGCTCGCGGAAGAGGAAGGTGACCGTCGCAAGCTGGCCGAGGCGAAGGCGCTTGCCGGCGATCTTCGCGTGCAAACGTTCTCTCTCAGCTACGCGAAAGCCGGAGACGTGTCGCCGCTGCTCGTGAAGTCGGCGCTGTCGCAGCGCGGACAAATCCAGGTTGACGCCCGCACGAACACGATCATCGTCACCGACTTGCCCGATCGTCTGCAGACGGTATCGGCGCTCCTTGGCGCGCTCGATCGTCCTGAACCACAAGTCGAGGTCGAGGCGCGTGTCGTCCAGACCACGCGTGAATTTGCCAAGGCGATTGGTGTGCAGTGGGGATTGAACGGCCGTGTCACGCCAGCCATTGGCAATACGACTGGCCTGGCGTTTCCCAACAACGGCACGCTGAATGGACGGACCGGCGCGGTCAATTCCCCGGCCGACAATCGCGCGACGGCAAACGATTCGACCGGGACCGCGGTGAACCTGCCGGTTCCCGGAGCCAGTTCAGCGATCGGCCTGGCGGTCGGTGCGGTGAACGGCGCCTTCAATATCGATGTTGCCCTCTCCGCACTCGAACGCAGTGGCAAAGGTCGGATCCTCTCGACGCCGCGACTGACCACGCAGAACAACGTCGCCGCGGAGGTGACGCAAGGGCTCCAGATTCCGATTCAGACCGTCGCCAACAACACCGTCACCGTCAGCTTCAAGGATGCTGCGTTGACGCTGCAGGTGACACCGCAGATCACGTCAGCGAACACGGTGATCATGCAGATCACCCTGGAAAATGCGACACCGGACTTCAGTCGCCAGGTCAATGGTATTCCTCCGATCGATACCCAGCGCGCGCGCACACAGGTGCAGGTCGACGACGGCGCGACGACGATTATCGGTGGAATCTTCGTGACCCGCGAACAGGTGTCGACCGAGCGCACGCCGGGACTGTATCGGCTGCCGCTGCTCGGGTGGCTGTTCAAGCGCGACACGACATCCGATGAAAGCCGCGAGCTGTTGATCTTCATCACACCTCGCATCATCAGAGGCTGACGAGTATGACGAAAGTGGTCTGGGGTTCTGGAATTCGCGGGGTGGCGGTTTTCGCTCTGGCGGCTGCGGTTTCGTCGTGCGGCGATCAAACGCGACAGGGAACGGCGTCATCGTTTTTGATCATTGGCGCGATTGAAGCGGCATCCGGCGCCGACCCGTCGACGTTTAGTTCCGGGCTCGCATCCGACGTGATCACGGTGAAAGACAACGTCGCCACGGTGTTCAACGATCCCGGTCGCGTGACGTTGAAGCTGGCCCTCAAGGATCCAGGTCCGGCGGCGTCGCCGAATGCGCCAACCCAGAACAATTGGATCACGGTGACGCAGTATCACGTGCAGTATGTGCGATCCGACGGCCACAACATCGAAGGCATTGACGTTCCTTACGCGTTCGACGGCGGCCTCACAGGCACGGTGTCCGGCGACACGACCCTTGGATTCACCCTCGTGCGCAATCAAGCCAAGATGGAAGCACCGCTGGCGGCACTGGCGTCAAATCCGATCATCATCTCGACGGTCGCGCGAGTGACCTTCTACGGGCACGATCAGACGGGGCGAGAAATCAGCGTCACAGGAAATGTCGACATTGCGTTCGGCAATTATGGGGACCCCAAATGACACGTCGCGGTGCCGATCAGGCTGTCGCCGGGCAGCGGTGATTCAGATATGACGAAACCAGCATGGATGCGGCGGATGATCACGTTCGCGGTCGCGATCGCGGCGACCTCGCTCGGCTGTACGATGAAGAGCCAGGACACGCCTCCGCTTACCGGACCGTCGGAGCTTGGGGTCTCGGTCTCGTTGAGAACCCAGCCCGAGATCCTCGTTCAGGATGGCTCGTCGCAGTCGCTCGTCACCATCACCGCGCGCGACTCGAATGGCAAACCCAAGAAGGATCAATCGATCCTGAGTGAAATCTTCGTCGGCGGAATCCGGACCGACTTCGGCTCCTTGTCGGCACGCAACCTGGTGACCGACGCGAATGGTGAAGCACGGTTGATGTATACGGCGCCAGCGCTTCCGTCGGGACCGGCGGTCGACAACGGCACCATCGTAGAGATCGGGGTGACGCCGCTCGACCGAAACGGGACCGGCGGCTTTGGCAACAGCTTGACGCGGTTTGCGTCGATCCGGCTCATCCCGCCCGGAATTGTCGTTCCTGCCGATGGCCTCTCACCGTACTTTACGGTGACGCCATCGAGCCCGACCGATCATCAGGTCGCCTTGTTTGAGGCATGCAATGATCCGGCGAGAGCGTGTTCGCCGGCAAGTAATCCAATCGTTTCCTATTCCTGGAACTTTGGCGACGGCACGACTGGCAACGGACGACAGACAACACATTCGTTTAACACGCCCGGCACCTATGCGGTCACGCTGACCGTTACGGATCAGTACAATCGAAGCGCATCGACGTCACAGACTATCGATGTCGCCGGCGGAACTGGGCCAACGGCCAGCTTCCTGACCTCACCGTCGGCTCCGCTCGTGGGTGACAATGTCAACTTCAACGCGTCCGCCAGTGTGGCGGCGTCGGGTCGCACAATCCGCACGTATGCATGGGATTTCGGCGACGGGACCCAGAAGACGACGACTGGTCCAATCACGACGCATGACTTCGTCAAGGCGGGTGTCTACAACGTCACGCTGCTGGTGACCGACGACGCCGGGCGTCAGGGGGTGACGACTGTCTCGGTGACCGTCAACACTGATGCGCCGACAGCCGACTTCACGTTCTCGCAGTTGCCGCCGAACGTGTCGCACAACATGCAGTTCAACTCGTCTGGATCGCAGGCTGCTCCAGGGCGCACGATTGCTTCTTACTCATGGGACTTCGGCGACGGTGGCAGCAGCACGCTTGCGTCACCAACGCACACCTACGGAGCAGCGGCCAGTTACAACGTGACCCTGACGGTCACCGACAGCACCGGCAAGGTCGGACGAGTGACCAAGACGGTACAGGTGCAGTAACCTTCGCCCGTGGCAGATAGTCCACGCATCGAGGAGTTGAAACGCCGGGTCCAGTCGGACCCGGCGTCGATTGCCTTTGCTGCCCTGGCAGAGGAATATCGCCGCGCCGGGAGATTCGAAGAAGCCATCGAGACGTGCACGACCGGTCTCATTCGACATCCGTCCTATCTCTCCGCTCACGTCACACGCGGCCGAGCGCTCATTGAGGTCGGCCGGCTACCGGAGGCTCGCACCGAACTCGAATACGTCCTGAAACTGGCGCCGGAAAACCTCGCCGCGATTCGGGGGCTCGCGGAGATCCATCATCGGATCGGTGACGAGCACGCGGAGCATACTGAAGCGGAAGTTCCTGTAGAACCTCCTCGGCCCGTAGTCGAGCAACCGGAACCGGCGCCCCTACCGACGCCGATATCGCGGATTCCGCTGAAGACGCGCGTCGACGAACCTGAGGTGCCGCTTCCTGATTTGACGGCTCGCCCGGATGGAATGCCGGAGGCGCAACCTTTGCCGCCTCTCACCGTCAGTTCAGTCGATGAAAGATCGGAATCACCGGTCTCAGTCTCAGTTCCAGTGCATACGCCGACGGCGACTCACACCGTGGACGCGCCTGTTCGAGTAGACTCGCACGTGATGTCTCCGCGGCCGGTTGATCCGGCCCTCGCCGGTTTAGAAGAATTCCTGAACGCAATCATCCGCGCGCGGGCCGAGCGGGCTTCGGCCCGCTGACCCTCTACATCCCATGAGTGCGGCGGCGTTTTTGGCATCCGGCAGACGTATATCCACATTGCAGTCCGATCTCCGGACGTTGAATCTCGATGCGTTCGTCGTGACGCACCTTCCGAATCTGCGCTATCTCACAGGCCTGGCTGCGACGGCAGGCGCCGTCGTGCTGCGCGAAGAGATCTGCACTCTTGTCGTCGATTTTCGGTACCAGAGCGCCGCGCGGAAAATCCTGGACCACACGCCAGGCCATCCTTTTGAGATCTCGATCGTCGAACACACCTACGACGAAACGGTGGCCGCACTGCTCGGCGCCTTGCCGCGGTCGTTCCGTATTGGAATTGAAGCCGCATCGATGACGGTCGGACGGTTCAATCGTCTGGCGGATGCTCTAAAGGCAACAGCCGGTTCAGAGGATTCCGCCGGACGAACAGGGCTCGTGCCGACCGAAAGGGTCATAGAGCGCCGGCGCGCGGTGAAAGACGCTGAGGAGATCGAAACTCTTCGTGAAGCGGCGCGGCGGTTGTCGCGCGTCGCGCGAAAAGTCCCCGATTTTGTCACCGACGGGCGCACCGAACTGGAGATCGCGGCAGATATCGACGCCGCGGTCCGCGAGGAAGGTTTTGAACGGCCTGCGTTCGACACCATTGTCGCCTCGGGCGAAAACAGTGCGCACCCGCACGCGCGTCCTGGTCAACGACGACTGCTTCGGGGCGATGGGGTGGTGCTGGACTTCGGGGGTGTCTACGACGGATACTCCGTGGATCTGACGAGGACGCTGCCGGTTGGCGCGGTTCCTCCGGATTTGTCCCGGCTGGGTGCGGCTGTGCGGGAAGCCCACGACGCAGCCATTGCGGTAGTAAGGCCGGGCGTTCGACCGAGCGAAATCGATGGCGCCGCCAGAGATGTACTGGCGAGGCACGGGCTGGCCGACGCGTTCGGACACGGAACGGGACACGGGCTTGGGCTGGAAGTACATGAAGATCCAAGGATTTCCAAGCTTCCAGGGGCCCTCCCGGACGAGCCGGTGGTAGCGGGAATGGTGTTCACGATAGAGCCGGGGGCCTACGTCCCTGGCGTGGGTGGTGTCCGGATCGAAGACGATGTCCTGGTGGTAGAAGGCGGCTGCGAAGTGTTGACCGACGTGCCGATAGGTGTACTGTAGCTTCCGCCTCTAGGCGGAAGCCCATTGGGCGGCAGCACTTTAGGCGGAAGCACCCTAAGCCCGGAGGATGATGGAATTCGAGGATATCGAACGGATTCTGGAGCTGGTCCGACAGCACGACCTGGCGGAATTCGAGGTCGAGAGCGATGGCATGAAGCTCCGGGTCCGGAAGGCATCTGCGGCGTTTCCCATGCCGCCGGCACTACCTCAGGTGTCTGTTGCGCCTCCCCCGGTTCCGCAGGTGTCGGCAACCACGGTCACTACCGCGGCCGCGTTGCCCGCGGCGGCTGAAGACGAAGAGTCGGTGGAACTGGCGGTCGTGAAGTCCCCTATCGTGGGAACGTTCTATCGCTCTCCGGAGCCAGGGGCTGCGTCATTTGTCGAGGTTGGTCAGCGGGTCAAGAAGGACCAGGTTCTCTGCATCATCGAAGCGATGAAATTGATGAACGAAATCACGTCGGAGTACGACGGAGAGATCGTCAGCGCATACGTCGAGAATGGCAAGCCGGTACAGTATGGCGAGCGGTTGTTTGCGATAAAGACGAGCGGGCTCTGAGTATCGCCTGAAACAAACATCTGACAGAACCGGGCCAGCATTCATGTTCAAGAAAATCCTCATCGCCAACCGAGGGGAAATTGCTCTCCGCGTCATTTGCGCCTGTCGCGAGCTGGGAATCAAGACGGTCGCGGTCTACTCGGAGGCGGATGAGAATTCTCTGCACGTCCGGTTTGCTGACGAGGATGTGTGCATCGGGCCCGCCCGGAGCAGCGACAGTTATCTCAGCGTGCCGGCGGTGATCAGCGCGGCCGAGATTACCGGGGCCGATGCGATTCACCCGGGTTATGGGTTTTTGTCCGAGAGTGCATACCTGGCGGAAGTCTGCGAAGCCTGCCATATCAGATTCATCGGGCCGGCTCCGAATGTGATTCGGCTGCTCGGCGACAAGGCCCGCGCGCGCCGCGCGATGAAAAAGGCGGGCGTGCCCGTGCTTCCGGGCAGCGATGGTCCGGTCGACAGTGAAGAGAAGGCGTACAGAGTCGCCAAGGATCTCGGCTACCCGGTGATCATCAAGGCTGTCGCCGGCGGCGGCGGCCGCGGCATGCGGGTGATCCGTGTTCCCGGCGAGTTATCAAAATCGCTGAAGACGGCGCAGCGCGAAGCGGAAGCCGCCTTCGGCGTCGGCGACGTGTATCTCGAAAAATACGTCGAGAACCCGCGTCACATCGAGTTCCAGGTACTCGGCGATCATCACGGCGCCGTCGTCCATCTCGGCGAGCGTGAGTGCTCGATTCAGAGGCGCCACCAGAAGCTTCTCGAAGAAGGCCCCTCGGTCGCCGTCACCGAGAAAATGCGCCGCAAACTCGGGAGTACGGTCGTCGACGCCGCGCGCGCCGTGCAATACACGAACGCAGGGACGTTCGAGTTTCTCCTCGACGACAAGGGCAACTTCTATTTCCTCGAAGTCAATACTCGGGTGCAGGTCGAGCACCCGGTGACCGAATTCATCACCGGCGTCGACATCGTGAAGGAGCAGATCCGGATCGCTGCCGGAGAGCGTCTCTCGTTCAAGCAGGGGGACGTCACGTTCAACGGCCATTCGATCGAGTGCCGTGTCAATGCCGAGGATCCGGAGACCTTCGCACCGTCGCCGGGCATCGTCCACGCGTTCAGTGTGCCCGGCGGACCTGGCGTGCGAATCGACACGTTCCTGCATTCCGAGTGCACGGTGTCGCCGTATTACGACTCCATGATCGCCAAGATCATCGTGCATGGGCGCGATCGGCACGAGGCCATCGCGCGCATGCGCCGGACGCTCGAGATGAGCGTGATCGAGGGCATCAAGACGTCGATTCCCCTGCATCTGAAGATTCTGGCGGAGCCGGATTTTGTCGCCGGCCGGCTCGGCACCGCGTTCATGGATCGCTTCCTCGTCGAAAAAAAAGTCGATAGCGCAGGT
>DATJKH010000050.1:0-19613 GCA_035491715.1 Vicinamibacterales bacterium
ACGGGCGCTGACGCGATCCATCCCGGGTACGGGTTTCTGTCGGAGAGCGCCTACCTCGCGGAGGTTTGCGAAGCCTGCCACATCAAGTTCATCGGCCCGTATCCGAACGTCATCCGGCTGATGGGCGACAAGGCGCGCGCCCGCAAGGCCATGAAAAAGGCCGGCGTCCCGGTGCTGCCGGGCAGCGACGGCCCGGTGCAGGGCGAGGACCAGGCCACCAAGGTCGCCAAGGAGCTCGGTTATCCCGTCATCATCAAAGCCGTGGCTGGTGGTGGTGGTCGCGGCATGCGTGTCGTCCACGCGCCCGAGGAACTGCCGAAGGCCCTGAAGACCGCGCAACGGGAGGCCGAGGCGGCGTTCGGCGTCGGCGACGTCTACATTGAGAAGTACGTCGAGAACCCGCGGCACATCGAGTTCCAGGTGCTCGGCGACCACCACGGGGCCGTGGTGCACCTCGGGGAGCGCGAGTGCTCGATCCAGCGGCGCCACCAGAAGCTCCTGGAGGAGGCGCCGTCGGTCGCCGTGACCGAGAAGATGCGGCGCAAGCTCGGGAGCGCGGTGGTCGACGCGGCGCGAGCGGTTCAGTACACCAACGCCGGCACGTTCGAGTTCCTGCTCGACGACAAGGGCAACTTCTTCTTCCTCGAGGTCAACACCCGCGTCCAGGTCGAGCACCCGGTGACCGAATACGTGACCGGCGTCGACATCGTGAAGGAGCAGATCCGGATCGCGGCGGGGGAGCGGCTCTCGTTCAAGCAGGGAGATGTGACGTTCAACGGTCACTCCATCGAGTGCCGGGTCAATGCCGAAGATCCGGAGACATTCGCTCCCTCACCGGGGACTGTCCACGCGTTCAGCGTGCCAGGCGGACCGGGGGTTCGCATCGACACGTTCCTGCATTCCGAATGCACGGTGTCTCCGTATTACGACTCGATGATCGCCAAGATCATCGTGCACGGACGCGATCGCCAGGAGGCCATCGCTCGCATGCGGCGAACCCTGGAGATGAGCGTGATCGAAGGGATCAAGACGTCGATTCCTCTTCACCTGAAGATCCTGGTCGATCCCGATTTTGTCGCCGGCCGGCTCGGCACCGCATTCATGGACCGCTTCCTCGTCGAAAAAAAAGCGCCGGGCACGGGACTCGCTGAAGCCGTCTAGTTGATCTCCGAACTTCCGAACGAGCCATTCCTCTATCCAATCATCGACACCGGATTGTGTCGCAAGCGCGGGATCGATCCGATCGCTTTATGCGACGCGTATGTGGCCGGTGGCGCGCGGCTGCTGCAACTCAGGGAGAAGGATCGCTCGAGCGGCGAGTTCCTGCAGCTGGCAGACCTCCTCGTGCAGCGCGCCAGCCAGGCGGGAGCGCTCCTCATCGTCAACGATCGCGCCGATATCGCGCGGTTGAGCGGTGCTGCCGGCGTTCATGTCGGTCAGGAGGATCTGGGCGTGGCTGACGTGCGGCAACTTCTTCCGGCGCCGGCGATCGTTGGTCTTTCCACGCACGACGATCGTCAAGTCGATCGCGCCCTGGAACAGCAGCCGACCTATCTCGCTGTCGGACCTGTTTTCGAGACCGCGACAAAAGACACCGGCTACTCCGCCCGAGGCCTGGATTTCGTGCGCCGAGCGGCGGGACGCGGCACTCCAGTCGTTGCTATCGGCGGTTTGACTCTGGACAACGTACCGAGTGTCGTGCGGGCAGGCGCCGTGGGGATGGCGGTCATTAGCGATTTGCTGAACGGTGATCCGGAACGCCGGACGCGCGACTTCATCGCCCGACTCACTGAGGTTGGGAGAACTGCGTAAAACCTGGCAGACCCGTAGAACCTTGTAGAACCTTGGTTTTCTGAACTTTGTGGAATAATGCCGCCACTTGAGCCAGGCCTCGTCACCGGAGGGTGAATGGATTCGAATTTATTGAGAACGAAGTCGATCGAGCAACTGGTGGGGGACGTCGAACACGGCGGCAAAGCGCTGAGACGGACGCTCTCGGCGCTCGATCTGACGCTGCTCGGCATTGGCGCAATCATCGGCACAGGTATCTTCGTCCTGACCGGCACGGCGGCGGCTAATCAATCCGGCCCGGCGATCGTGTTGTCGTACACCATTGCTGGTCTCGCCTGCGGGTTTGCGGCCCTGTGCTATGCCGAGTTCGCCTCGATGATTCCGATTTCCGGAAGCGCTTACACCTACGCTTACGCGACGCTTGGCGAGATCTTCGCGTGGATGATCGGATGGGATCTTATCCTCGAGTACGCGGTCGGCTCGATGACGGTTGCGGTCGGCTGGAGCGGCTACTTCCAGCGGATCCTCGCCGGCTTCGGGTGGCATCTGCCGGCATGGATGTCGGCGTCTCCCGATCCGGCTGTCGGCACGCTGGTCAATCTTCCCGCCGTGCTGATCGTGCTCGGCATCATGGTGTTGCTGGTCGTCGGTGTCCGCGAAAGCGCCCGGTTCAACGCCGCTATGGTTGCGGTGAAGCTCGTGGCAGTCGCATTTTTCATTCTCGTCGGCTTCTCATACGTCAAGCCCGAGAACTGGTCGCCGTTCATGCCGTATGGATTTTCCGGCGTGATGACCGGCGCGGCTGTCGTGTTCTTCGCCTACATCGGGTTCGATGCCGTTTCGACGACGGCGGAGGAAGCCAAGAATCCGAGCCGCGACCTGCCGATTGGGATTATCGCGTCGCTCGTGATCTGCACCCTGTTGTATCTCATCGTCGCCGGAATCCTGACAGGAATCGTTCCCGTCGTGCAGTTCAAAGCGGATCAGCAGTTCCTGAACGCTCCTGTCGGGTACGCGCTCGCGGTCATCAACAAGGATTGGGCAGCCGGGCTCGTGTCGGCGGGAGCGGTCGCCGGCATCACGAGCGTGCTGCTCGTGATGCTCATGAGTCAGCCTCGGATTTTCTTCGCCATGAGCCGCGATCAACTCCTGCCGGCCGGCGTGAGCCGCGTCCACCCGAGATTCCGGACACCCTACATCACCACAATCATTACGTGCGTGATCGTGGCCGTCGTCGCGGGCTTTGTTCCGATCAACGTCCTCGGTGAAATGACGAGTATCGGCACCTTGTTCGCATTTGTTGTCGTATCGGTGGCCGTCATCATGCTTCGGATTCGGCGTCCCGAAGCCAGGCGACCGTTTCGTGTCCCCGGTGGACACGTCATCCCTGTGCTCGGCGTGCTCGCCTGCGTCTACCTGATGGTCAGCCTGTCGGTGATGACGTGGGTGCGGTTTCTCGGCTGGCTCGATATTGGGATGATCATCTACTGGTTCTACGGCCGGACGCACAGCCCGCTCGTGAACCGAGCGGAGGCGGCCGCCCGATCAGGCACGGAGAACCTTGCGAACTTCCTGAAAATGGGCGGCTACATGCTGCTCTTTAACGGGTTCTGTATTACCTTGCTGGCGTATTTGACAATTCTGAATGTCACCAATGAAACGCTGGCGAAGTGGGGCGAGCTGGATGGAGTACTCGCGCGTGTCGGCATGCACGTCAACCCGGAGATTGCCGACTCGTTCGGGTGGAAGATCCTGGTGCTCGGGGCAATCGTCGCGGTGATCGGTCATGTGCTCGGCAGGTCGTCGAAGAAATAGGCGGTTCCGGCTGGGCGGGTCGGATGAGAAAAGAGGGTAACGATCGCGGAACGGGCGGGCAGAACACAACGTGAGGTGGCTCAGTTGTCCCCCTGGTGGGCGGGGTGGCGGCTGTCGGTCGTTCTGCTCCTCAGCGTCGTGTGTATCGGCACGGCCGGCTACGTCACCATCGAAGGCTGGGATGTATTCGATGCCTTCTACATGACGATTACCACGGTCACGACGGTCGGGTACGGCGAGATCCACCCGCTGTCGCGCGCCGGTCGCGCCTTCAACAGCGGCGTCATCATTCTTGGCGTCGCGACGGTTCTTTACACGTTTTCGTTTCTCATGGCGCGTCTCGTCGAGGGAGACCTCCAGGCGCGTTGGGCCCGGCGGCGCCGGGAACGCATGCTCGACGATCTCACCAGTCACTTCATCATTTGCGGCTTCGGGCGGATCGGTCAGATCGTGGCGCGAGAGTTCGCGCGCCAGCAGGTGCCGTTTGTCATCATCGAGCGCGACCTCGAACGGATGCAATCAGCAATCGACATGGGGTATCTCGCGGTCGAAGCGGATGCCAGCAGCGAAGAGGTTCTGAAGCGGCTCGGAATCGGCCGCGCCCGCGGGTTCATCGCCGCCGTCAGCACCGACGCCGACAACGTCTTCGCGATTCTCACTGCCCGCCTGTTGCGGCCGGATTTGTTCATCATCGGCCGCGCGGAAACGGAAGATGCGAAAGCGAAACTGATCAGGGCAGGGGCGGACCGCGTGCTGTCGCCGTATCAGATCGGCGGTCTGCAGCTGGCACAGACGGCGTTGAGGCCGGCCGTCGTCGACTTCGTGCAGTTGGCCACCAGTTCGGAGAACCTCGATCTCAACATGGAGCAAGTACAGATAGCGCAAGGCGCGCCGCTCGCGGGGCGCAGCATTCTCGACGCCAACCTTCGCCAGCGATTTGGCGTGGTCGTCGTCGGCATCCAGCGGGCCAGCGGCACCATGGAGTTCAATCCCCCCCCGGAAAGCATCATGGGCGTCGGCGACTATCTCGTCGTCCTCGGTCAGGCAAAGAACCTGCGCGACCTCGAAGCGGCGGCGCGACAGGCGGGTGTCGCGAGGTGATGGTATGACCGCTCGTCTGCTCGATGGCCGCGCGATTGCGGCGTCGATTCGGGAATCAGTCCTCCCCGACGTGCACGCGTTCACGGCCCGCGCCGGCCGGCCACCGGGGCTTGGCATCGTGCTGGTGGGCGAGGATCCGTCGTCTGAGATCTACGTCCGCAACAAGGTGCGTGCCGGCACGGAATCCGGCTTGCGAGTCGATCTCAATCGCCTCGGGGCGGATGCGTCGCTGAACGAGTTGATCTCGCTGGTCCGGCGACTGAATGCGAGCGACGCGCACGATGGCATCCTCGTGCAGTCCCCATTACCGTCGGCCATGGGGAAGGGGGCCGCGCAAAAGGTTTTCGACACCATCGATCCTTCGAAGGACGTCGACGGCTTCCATCCAGTGAACGTCGGCCGGCTCGTCCAGGGCCGGGCGCACCTGATGCCGTGCACGCCGTCCGGCGTGATCGAAATGCTCGAGCGCTGCGAGATCCGGATCGCCGGCCGGCATGCGGTGGTGATTGGCCGCAGCGAGATTGTCGGCAAGCCAATGGCGATGCTCCTGCTGCAGCGCGATGCGACGGTCACGATCTGTCACTCGAAAACACCAGATCTTCCGGCCGTCGCGCGGACGGCGGACATCCTGGTCGCCGCCACCGGGCGGCCCGGTATGGTCACCGGCGCGTTCGTCAAACCCGGTGCGACGGTCATCGATGTCGGCATCACGTCGGTGACCGACGCCGCGACAGTCGAAAAACTCTTCGAGCCAGGATCCTCGCGACTCGCCGACTTCAAGCGGCGCGGTTCGATCGTCGTTGGCGACGTACATGCGTCGGTGGCGGAAGTCGCGGGCGTGCTGACGCCAGTGCCCGGTGGTGTCGGACCGCTGACGATTGCGATGTTATTGAAGAATACCGTCGCCGCCGCGCAGGCCCGCCTCCCGGTGTGAGTCGATGCTGCGAGTCGCGTTGACCGGCGGCATCGCGACAGGGAAATCGTATTGTCTTGCCCGCTTTGCGTCGCTCGGGGTCCCCGTCATCGACGCCGATCAACTCGCGCGCGATGCCGTCGCGCCAGGTTCGCGAGCACTCGAGGAAGTTGCCGCCCGTTTTGGCGCGGCGATTCTCAAGCCCGACGGCACCCTCGATCGTGCATCACTCGGCCGCATTGTGTTCAACGATCGGGCGGCGCGCGCTGACCTGGAGGCCATCGTCCATCCGGAAGTCTACCGTCGGATCAGCGAATGGCTGGCAACGCTGCCGCCGCGCACGCACGTCGCGATCGCTGACATTCCATTGCTCTTCGAAACCGGCCACACACACGATTTCGATCGCGTCGTGGTGGTTGCCTGCGACCCGCGAGAGCAACTCCGAAGAATCGTCGCGCGCGACGGTCTGAGCGAGCGCGATGCCCGATCGCGACTCGATTCACAGTGGCCGATCGAGGAAAAGGAAGCGCGCGCGGATTACGTGATCACGACCGACGGCACGGTCGCGGATACCGACAGTCAGGTCCGGACGGTGTACGAGTTGCTTAGTGCTGAATGATTGCTGCGGCTGGATACAGGTCAGCGGCTGGAGCTGGAAGCTGGTAACTGGAAGCTGGTAACTGGAAGCTCAACTCGTAAGCGTCGCTTCCGTGTCTTTCGCCGGCGCGATGCGCTCCTCCACGAACGTGTTCCATTCGTGGCAATGCGGACACTGCCAGAGCAGTTCTGTGCTGCGGTAGCGGCAGCGCACGCAGATGTGGGGATCGACGTAGAAGATCGCGTCGTGGGCTAGATCCATATAACGCTCGACCAGCGACGGTGGGAGCTTCAGGTGCGAGAGCGTCTGCCAGATCGCCTGGTGTAGCGCCAGCGCGTGCGGATTGATCTCGAGGGCTTCGAACAGCAGTTCCAGCGCTTCGGTTGCCTGGCCGTGGGCCGTCAGATACCGCGCCAGCGCGAGCCGAGGGCGCCACTCTTGCGGGCCAGCGGCAATCAGTCGACGGCAGAGCGCCGGAAATCTTCCCGTCTCGTTCAACTGCATGTACGCGGTCTCGAGCCGGGCGAACGCGAGATACGCGCGTTCGGGCGAGGTCCCAACGAGACGTTCCCATGTGGCAATGGCGGCCGGAACGTTGTCGTCCGCGAGCTGGACATCACCAAGATTCAGGTAGGCCGGCGCATTCTTGCCGTCCAGTTCGATCGCCGCTTCGAAACGCTTGCTCGCCTCGGCGTGTTGCTCGCGTTTGAGCGCATCAAGCCCAATCTCGTTTTCCAGGAACGCGAGGATTTCCTGGTGCCGCGGCTGCTGATCGGCGGCGTCGCGGGCGGCGAGTTTCTGTCGCATCGCGTACGCATCGGTCCACTGATGTTGTTCCTCGTACAGCTTTTCGAGGTTCGACATCGCGTAACGGTTGCCGGGATCGAGCCGAACGACCTCACTGAATGCCTCGAGCGCCCGGTCGACAAATCCGCCGTGTTTGTAATCGAGTCCGAGACAGAGAAGAACGTTTGCGTGCTCCAGTTTTCGCAGGTGCGGTCGCTGCAGCAGTGCCTGGTGTTCCTGGATCGCGCGGCCGACCTGGCCCTTTTCGCGGTACAAGTTTCCCAGAATGAGGTGAATCTCCAACGGATCGCCGGCCGCTTCCGCGGCCGTACTCAATTCTTCAATCGCCGGATCAATTTGATTCGCGACCAGGAAATTCAACCCGAGCATGTAGTGCGGCGATTCGCGCGCGCGGCGCCGATCCATCCATCGGCCGTCTTTGAGCTTGTACCGCTCCCACGCTTTGCCGACAGTAAGACCGGCAAGGAGCGCGAGCAGAACAAAAAGAGTAACGTAGGGGCCCATCAGTCAACGGGGACGTATTCGCCAAGAACACGGTCCCAACGGTTCTGCGCACGCAGAACCATCTCGATGAATTGTCGGACGGCGCCGCGGCCGCCAGGGGCCGGGCTGACCCAGTGCACGCGCGCAAGCACTTCGGCAGCGGCGTCGGCAGGGGCGGCTGCGAGCCCAACGCGCGTCAGCACCGGCAGATCGAGGAGATCGTCGCCCATGTAGGCGACAGCACTATCGCTGAGGCCGGTCTCGCGGAGGATTCGTTCGTACGCGCCAAGCTTGCTGTTGGCTCCCTGAACGACGAGCCTGATGGCTAACTGCGCCGCGCGATGAGTCGTCGCTCCCGATGTTCTCGCCGACAGCCACCCGACGGTGAGACCAGCGCGTTGCGCCCAGACCATGGCTGCACCATCGCGAATGTGGAAGCCTTTCGCTTCCGAGCCATCCGCATGCATCAGCACGACACCGTCGGTGAGAACGCCGTCGACGTCGAACAACAGTAGTCGAATGTCGGCGACCCGTTCAGCAACAGTCATTGAAGGATCTTCCGCGCAAAGACGGAAGCCACACGATCTCCGATTCAAAACATCTGCGTTCGCCACAGATCGTGCAAGTGCACGACCCCTTCGACGAACCGTTCCGCATCGACGACGACAACCGCGGTAATTTTATGGGTCTCCATCACCTTCAGGGCTTCAACCGCCAGAAGATCGCGGGCAATAGTGACGGGGCGTGGCGTCATCGCCTCGCCCGCCGTCAGCACTAAAACATTCGGCACACGGCTGAAGAGCCGACGCAGATCACCGTCGGTGAACACACCGACCAGTCGACGTTGGTCATCGACAACGCAGGTCATGCCGAGGCGCTTGCTCGACATTTCGTGAAATACCTCGGCCATCCGCGTTGTCGTTCGAACCACAGGTGCGGCGTCGCCGGCGTGCATGACGTGTTCGACTCGCATCAATCGTCGACCCAGCTTGCCTCCCGGATGCAGCGACGCGAACTGTTCCTCCCGGAAGCCTTTCCGAACGAGGAGCGTCATCGCCAGAGCATCTCCCATCGCCAGCGCCGCGGTGGTGCTTGCAGTCGGAACCAGATTCATGGGGCAGGCTTCTTTTGCGATGCCGCAATGAAGCGTCACATCTGCTGCGCGCGCGAGCGTCGACGTCGGATCGCCGGTGAGTGCGATGAGCCGCGCTCCAATTCGGCGGATCGATTCGAGCAGCCGGATCAACTCCTCCGTCTCGCCGCTGTATGACACGGCAAGAACGACATCGTCGTCACGAATTGCGCCCAGGTCGCCGTGAATCGCCTCGGCGGGATGAAGAAACCACGCAGAGGTGCCGGTACTGGAGAACGTGGCTGCGATTTTTCTACAGATGAGCCCCGATTTGCCCATGCCGGTCACGATGACTCGCCCCTTGCACTCGAACAGCAGCTGCACGGCGCGTTCGAAGTCGCCGTTCACTCGATCCACCAGCGCAAGAATCGCGGCAGCTTCGATGCGGAGCACCTTGCGCGCGAGCTCGAGACCGGTCATCGTCTCCGTCATACCATGGCCTCTTGCGCGATGGAGTGGATCCGCACGAGCCGCATCAGGAGCGGCTCGAGCAGGGACAGCCGCAACGCATTTTGCGCGTCGCTTTTCGCCTGTTCCGGCTGTTCGTGTACTTCCATGAAGATTCCATCGATTCCAGCTGCGACTCCTGCAGAGGCAAGCGGCTCAATGTACTCGGCCTGTCCGGCCGTGACCCCATCACCGGCGCCCGGCAACTGCAAACTGTGCGTGACATCGTAGATAACCGGATACCCGAGTCTACGAAGAATCGGAAACGAGCGCATGTCGACCACGAGATTGTGATATCCGAAGCTGAACCCACGTTCGGTGACGATCACTCGCGGGTTGCCTGCACCCGTAACTTTCGCGATCGCGTGCCGCATATCATCAGGCGCGAGGAACTGTCCTTTCTTGATATTGACGACACGCCCGGTTGCGGCGGCAGCAAGCAGCAGATCGGTCTGCCGCGAAAGGAACGCCGGGATCTGCAGAATGTCCGCGACCGTCGCGGCCGGCTCAGCATGTGACGGCTCGTGGATGTCAGTGAGGATTGGGACCCCCGCAGCCTCACGGACGCGTGCCAGCACCCGGATCCCCTCGCGAAGGCCCGGCCCGCGAAACGATGCCGCAGAGGTGCGATTCGCTTTGTCGTACGACGCCTTGAACACGTACGGCACGCCCACGCGTCGCGCGATGTCGCGGACGGCGAGCGCCGTTTCCACCGCGTGGTTCTCGCTTTCGATCACGCATGGGCCGGCGAGGAGGACCAGCGGAGCGCCGGCTCCAATCGTGATCCCTCCGACCTGGATCGGCTTCACGCCGGTTACCCTACCACGGAGGCGGTGTCGTGCTGCTGCGCGGCGAGCTTTCGCGAATGACTCGCCTGAACGAACCCACCAAAGAGGGGATGGGGATCGAGCGGCTTCGATTTGAACTCCGGATGGAATTGCACCGCGACGTACCACGGATGGGACGGCAGTTCGACGATCTCGACGAACTTCCCATCGAGCGATCGCCCGACAATTTGCAGACCGTGCTCGGTCAACGCCCTTTCATACAGGCAGTTGAATTCGTAGCGATGACGATGTCGTTCGTGAATTACCGGTAGACCGTAGAGCTGATGGGCTCGTGAACCGGGCTTCAGTTCGCAGGCATACGATCCCAGCCGCATCGTCCCGCCCAGGTCATCGACACCAAGGAGGTCGCGCAGCTTGTAGATGACCTTCTGGGGGGCGTCCGGGGCACACTCGGTTGAATCCGCTTCCGGCATTCCGCAGACGTGGCGAGCGAACTCGACGGCCGCCCATTGGAATCCGTAACAGATGCCAAAGTACGGAATACCCCGTTCGCGCGCGATTTCCGCGGCGCGCATCATCCCGCGCGTACCACGATCGCCAAATCCCCCAGGCACCAGGATGCCATTTGCCCCGTCGAGCAGCTGCTCGCCTCCAGGTTGCTCGAGCGCTTCCGCTTCAACCCATCGGATGTTCACGCGCAAACGGTGCTTGAACCCGCCGTGGTAGAGAGCCTCGTTCAGGCTCTTATACGAATCCTCGTAGCCGACGTACTTGCCGACCACATGAATCGTGATCTCATCCGACGGGTTCTTGATCCGATCGACCAGGTCGATCCATGCGCCCATGCGCGCTTCGGTCTGCGGCAGATTGAGACGATTGAGCACGATGCGATCGAGCCCTTCGGCCGCCAGCACGAGCGGCACTTCGTAGATACTCGATACGTCTTTCGCGGTGATGACGGCTTCCTCGTCGACATCGCAGAACAGCGCAATCTTTTGCTTGATGTCCTGATCGAGAAAACGATCGGTCCGGCAGAGGAGGATGTCAGGCTGAATACCGATCGCTCGTAAGTCGCGGACGCTGTGCTGGGTCGGCTTGGTCTTCAATTCTCCCGCCGCGCCGATGAACGGCACCAGCGTCAGATGAATGTACAGCGTGTTCTCGCGTCCGACGTCCTGACGCAACTGCCGAATCGCTTCGACGAACGGAAGCGACTCGATGTCGCCAACCGTGCCGCCGATTTCGACGAGGACGATGTCGACATCCTTGGCGACGGCCCGGATGCTGTCTTTGATTTCGTTCGTAATGTGTGGAATGACCTGCACCGTTCGGCCAAGATAGTCGCCGCGGCGCTCCTTCTGAATGACCGATAGATAAATCTTTCCGGTGGTCCAGTTGTTATTCCGTCCGGTGACGTTGCTGGTAAACCGCTCGTAGTGGCCGAGATCGAGGTCGGTCTCAGCGCCATCATCGGTGACGTAGACTTCGCCGTGCTGGTACGGGCTCATCGTGCCCGGATCGACGTTGATGTACGGGTCGAACTTCTGTAATGCGACCCGGTATCCGTGTCCTTCGAGCAGCGCGCCAATGGATGCCGCCGCGAGTCCCTTGCCGAGAGAGGAGACGACGCCGCCGGTGACGAGGATGTATTTGACGGGCCGCTTCGACTCGCCGCCGGTTTTCTGAGTTGCATCCATGTTCTGCTGCTGCATCGTCCTGTTCGTGTCCTTTTCTAGTCCGAGCCCACACCCGCGCGAGCCTTGGTCGACTCGCTGTCGATCGCCACTCGCACGCGCGCGAGATCCTCGGCTGTGTCCACGCCGATTGAATCGAACCGCGTTTCAATCACCTTGATCCGAATGCCGTGTTCGAGCGCGCGTAGTTGCTCGAGCGCTTCCGACTTTTCCATCCGCGTTGGCGGAAGCGCCGCGAGCTTCATCAGGCATTCGCGGCGGTAGACGTACAGTCCGACGTGCCGCCATGCCGGGGCCGTTGGCGAGTCCGGTCTTACAAACGGGATGGGCGCCCGCGAAAAATACAAAGCGAAGTCATTCTGGTCGACGACCACCTTGGTGACGTTCGGATTCTCTTTTTCAGTTTCATCGTCGATTCGACGCCGGAGCGTGCTCATCATGAGCGCCGGGTCGCTGGAGAACGGCGCAACGGCTTCATCGATCATCGCCGGCTCAATCAGCGGTTCGTCTCCCTGAACGTTCACGATCAACGACGCCGACAGATCCGGCGCAATCTCCGCAATCCGGTCTGTGCCGCTCTGGTGTGACGGCGACGTCATGCGTGCGACCCCTCCGAACGCGTGGACAGCACGAAAAATCCGCTCATCGTCAGTGACCACGATCACTGACTGGATGGATCGCGCCGAGGCCGTGCGGCGGTATACGTGCTCGATCATCGGTTTGCCGCCAATCTCCGCGAGCGCCTTGCCGGGAAGTCGCGACGACGCGTAACGAGCGGGAATGACGGCGATTGCGGAGACGAAAGCGGAATTGAAAGGAGGCCCGAAGCTGGAAACCGGGGGCACGGCAAATATTACCACAACTGCACACGACGTCATGCGCGTGCGCGGCGATCGTGCCGCCGTCATCCGCGTTCGCCCGAGTTTATCCGCGGCCCGAATAGTAGTAGGATAGACCTGAGATCGAGTCGCGATCGATCGAGTCCAAGAAAACGTTCATGACGCCTACACGCGCGGCCGCGTATCTCGGTGGCGGGATGCTTCTGGCGGCGTGGCTTGCTTCAGCGGCAGGAGTGGGCCGTCCGTCGATTCCGCCGGTCGAGAACCGCTCACCCGAAGCCGTGCAGTTGGATGCCCTCGCCTCCGACGTCCAGTCACAGGCGATGCGTCTTCGCCAGCGTCTCGCCGCTGCGCCCGCACCTCGTGCCACGATACGGAATCCGTTCGAGTTCGTCACGTTGCCGCCACCACCGGCCGTCATCAGAACACCTGTCGTGTCCGTCCCTCCGGTCGTTGACGTTCCTCCAGAGCCCAATCTGGTGCTTATCGGGGTGGCGGAAGATGGATCGACGCGAACCGCGATGGTCCAATCGGGCGACGAATTGATGATGGCGACCGAAGGCCAGACCCTCGTCAGTCGTTATCGGGTTGTGAAGGTGGGCAGCGACGCGATTGAGTTGGCCGATCTCGTAACCGGGACTACACGGCGGCTGTTCCTAAGGATACAAGCTTCACTTCTCTGATCGCTTTCGCCGCGCGTAGTTCCTCAATAGCAGCTGCATTCTGAGAGCCCTCGCCTGGTCGTTGGTCCAGATTGATGACGCCGACCGCTCCGCCCTTCGCGCGGCCCAGGGCGAACGCGCCGATATTGATGCCATGACGGCCCAGGATCGTGCCGACCTCGCCGATCACGCCGGGTCGATCGTCGTTGCGAATCACTAACACTGTCCCGAGTGCATCGAGCGGAACTTCGACGTCCACGCCGTCGAGCATCGTCAGACGTGGGCTGTCCCCTTCGAAGACCGTTCCCTCGACCCATCGCTCGCCGCTCGTCGTGTGCAGTTTTACCGAGAGGATATTGGCAAGCGCACGCGGGCGCGAGCTGCGCGACTCGATGACCTCGATGCCGCGTTCGGCGGCAATCGCGCGCGCATTCACCACCGTGACGTTTGACGACAGCATCGGTCGAAGCACACCGGCGACAACCGAGCTGGCAATGAGGTCGGCCTGTTCCGACACGAGCGGGCCATAATAGCGAATTCCGATCGCCTGCGTGCGTCCATCAGCGATTTGCGATACGAGCATGCCGACGCGCTCGGCGAGAACCATGAACGGACGCACCCGTGCGAACTCCTCGCCGCGAACCCCTCGGAAATTGACGGCGTTGCGAATCACTCCTTCTCGAAGGAAATCTCGAAGCGCCACTGCCGTCTCGATCCCAACCTGCTCCTGAGCTTCGGTTGTGGACGCGGCGATGTGAGGAGTGGCAATGACCTGGGGCAGCTTGGCGAGTCGCCATTCCGTTGGTGGCTCACTTTCGAACACGTCGAGACCGGCACCCGCAACATGCCGTGATTCGATTGCGTCTGCGAGTGCCGTTTCATCGATCAACTCACCGCGCGCCGTGTTCACGATTCGAACGCCGGCTTTGCACTTCGCCAGTTGCGATGCATTGAACAGATGTCGCGTCTCGGGAGTGGCTGGGAGGTGCAGGGTGATGTAATCGGAGTTCGTGCACAGATCGTCGAGCGAAAGAAGGTGAATGCCGAGAGTTCCGGCGATTTGTTCCGAAATGAATGGATCGTGGGCAACGAGGTGCATCCCGAACGACTTGGCGCGCAGGCCCACTTCCTGACCGATTCGTCCAAGACCGACAATTCCCAGTGTCTTTCCTCGGAGTTCGACGCCGGTCAACTTCTTCTTTTCCCAGACCCCGCCTTTCATCGACGCATCAGCGGTCGGAATCATTCTCGCCAGCGAGAGCATGAACGCCATCGACAGCTCGGCAACGCTGATGCTGTTCGCACCCGGCGCGTTCATCACGACGATGCCGCGATCCGTCGCGGCGGGGACATCGACGTTATCGACTCCGGTTCCCGCTCGTGCGATGGCTTTCAGTTGAGGTGCTGCACTGATAATCGGCGCCGTGACTTTGGTCGCGCTGCGAACGACGAGAGCATCGGCCGTGGCGAGGTCGCGAGTCAGCTCCTCGGCGCTGCGGCCGCTACGGGCGTCCACCGTCCATCCTGGGACACTTCGGAGTAGTTCGACCGCGGAAGAAGGCAATTGATCGGCAATGACGATGTGCATGATTCAGTCTGTCAGTATAATGTCGTGTTTCGATCATTCGAAAGCGCGCGCGTTTTGCGTCAGTGCGCGCACCACGATGGTGCAAACCGCTCGAAATTGCGGATTGGCGCGGGACGTCATGCACAGCTGTTCGCGATTTCCACAAACTTTTCCACAGTTTCTGTGAAGATCGGGTAACGTGTGCCGGGTGATGTGACCTAAATCTCTTATGGCTACTTTTACAACTGTCAAACCGCCGTCCACAGGCACCGCCATCTCGCGAAAGAACGGGCGACTCGTCGTGCCTGACAACCCTATTATTCCTTTTATTGAAGGAGACGGCACCGGTCCCGACATCTGGCGCGCCAGCGTTCGTGTGCTCGACGCCGCAGTGGCAAAGGCGTACGGCGGCAAACGCAGCCTCGCGTGGATGGAGGTCTACGCCGGCGAAAAAAGTTTCAAGGCGTACGACAACTGGTTGCCTGACGACACGATCGAGGCCTTCCGCGAGTATTACGTCGGCATCAAGGGGCCGCTCACGACACCGGTCGGCGGCGGAATCAGATCGCTGAACGTCGCACTCCGTCAGTTGCTCGATCTCTTCGTTTGCCTGCGCCCCGTTCGCTGGTACAAGGGCGTCCCGTCGCCGGTGAAACATCCGGAAAAAGTCGATATGGTGATCTTCCGCGAAAACACGGAAGACATCTATGCCGGCATCGAGTACGCCGCCGGCACGCCGGAGTCGCAGAAGATCCTGGATTTCTTTGCAAAGGAATTCCCGAAGGAGTTCAAGAAGATCCGGTTCGGGAGCGCCGAGGCGTCGGGCGAGTGGCAGAAGATGCTCGAAGCCATTGGCGCGCCGCAGCGGGAGGTGCCGGTCCAGGTCGGCGTCGGCTTCAAGCCAATCAGCTACCTCGGGTCAGAGCGACTCATCCATAGTGCGATCAGCTACGCAGTCGCGAACAAGCGGCGAAGTGTGACCCTTGTTCACAAGGGGAACATTATGAAATTCACCGAAGGCGCGTTTCGTGACTGGGGGTACCAGGTTGCGAAGCAGTTTTTCGGAGCAGTCGAGATCGATGGCGGACCGTGGTGCCGCATTCCGGAGGGGAAGCCCGGGGCGGGCATTGTCATCAAGGACGCGATCGCCGATATTACCCTTCAGCAAGTGCTCACGAGACCGGACGAATTCGACGTGATTGCCACGCCGAATCTGAATGGCGACTACTTGTCGGACGCCCTGGCGGCGCAGGTAGGCGGCATCGGGATCGCTCCGGGTGGCAATATCAACTACATCACTGGTCACGCGATCTTTGAAGCGACGCACGGCACCGCACCAAAGTACGCGAACCAGGACAAGGTGAATCCAGGATCGGTGATCCTGTCCGGTGAGATGATGCTGCGGCACCTGGGCTGGCCGGAAGCCGCCGATCTCGTCGTCAAGGGAATGGATCGCGCCATATCAGCCAAGTACGTCACCTATGACTTTGCACGGTTGATGGAAGGCGCTCACGAAGTAAAGACGTCCGAATTCGCCGACCGCATGATCAGCAGCATGTAGGGCAGGCTTTCGCGGAACAGCGATGCGAGCGCAGCGAAGCGAGCCACCGGAGCGGAGCGGGGCACTGGGGCCCCCGCGAGCGACGGTGCAGGGGAGTCCGAGGGGCGAAGCCCTTCGGAATAAAAAATGAATCGTAAGGTCACGGTTGTTGGGGGAGCAGGCGCGGTTGGCGCCACCGTCGCCCGCGCTATCGCGAACAGGGAACTCGCCGACGTCGTCATCATCGATATCGCCGACACGAAGGCGGCTGGAATCGGGCTCGACATGTTGGAGGCCTGTCCGATTGAAGGATCGGACTCGCGCGTCGTTGGCTACGGCGCGAACGACGAAGGCTGGGCGGCGACAGCCAATTCGGACGTCGTCGTCATTACCTCGGGTGTGCCGCGCAAGCCAGGGATGAGCCGCGATGATCTGTTGAATGTGAATTACAAGATCATGCAGTCGGTGACCGAGCAGATCGTCAAGTACTCGCCAAACACGATCATTGTGCCGGTTGCGAATCCGCTCGACGCAATGTGTCAGGCTGTGTATCGTCTGAGCAAGTTTCCGCGAGAGCGGATCATCGGCATGGCCGGCGTGCTCGATTCGGCGCGTATGCGGACGTTTATCGCGATGGAAACTGGCGTGTCGGTCGAGAACATCCACGCGTTCGTGCTCGGTGGACATGGCGACACGATGGTGCCGCTTCCGCGCTACTCGACAATCGCCGGCATTCCCTTGCCGGACTATCCCGGGCTGACCGCGGACCGCATCGCCGCAATCGGCAAGCGCACAGCCGATGGCGGCGCTGAAATCACGAAGCTGGTAGGAACGAGCGCGTGGTATGCGCCAGGCTCCGCGGCTGCCGAGATGGTGGAGATCATTCTCAAAGACAAAAAGAAGATAGTGCCGTGCTCCGTGTTCCTGCAGGGGGAGTACGGGATTCGTGACCTGTTCGTCGGTGTCCCGGTCAAGCTCGGCTCCCGGGGCGTCGAACAGATCATCCAGATCAAGCTGACCGCCGAGGAAGACGCGGCTTTGAAAAAATCTGCCGCGGCCGTTAAGGAGCTGACCGACGTTATCGGTGTGTGAGCCGAGAGCGCGAACGATTTCTGTGCGGCCGATTCCCGTTTAATTCTGGTGGTTCCAACCTCACGGCCCTCCCGCCTGTGGGCCGAGTTGGTAATGTTTACTTCGTCGCACCGCGTGTGAACCCGTCACCGTGGAATGTTTACCCGGTAGCACGTCCCGACTCATCACTTCATCGCACGCGTCCCCGATCATTGGGTGATTCTCGCCCATCTCCATTGACTGCACTGCAGATGAGGTCGGCCGGGCAGACGTCTTGCTGTTGGTACCTGCCGTGAGCCCTGCGATGTTTCGTCAAGGAAAACCCGGATGGTTTCAGGTTCGTGGTCGAGACGCGTTACATACCTCTTCGCGCTTCTAGCCTCTCTCATCTGTTTCTCGAGCCTTCATAGATACACCGCGGCGGTTGCACAACAAGCGAGCCTTCCGTCACCCTGGAGCGCGCAAGACATCGGGAGTCCGGCGATTGCCAGCACTGGATCGTTCGATCAGGGCACGTTCACGATCACTGCGGCAGGCGCGGACATTTGGGGCCAATCGGATCAGTTCAACTTTGTTTATCAGCAGGTCACCGGCGACGTCGAGGTGATCGCTCGCGTCGATTCAGTCAGTGCGGCACACGCATGGTCCAAGAGCGGCGTGATGATTCGCAGTTCGTTGGCGGCAAACGCGGCGCATGGTTACGCCTTAGTGTCCGCCGGCCGGGGTGTCGCATTCCAGCGCAGGCCAGATGACGGCGGCTCGAGCAACAACACGTATGGACCATCGGCGGCTGCTCCGTACTGGGTGCGGCTCATCAGATTAGGAACTACGGTCACCGCCTACGCTTCGCCGAATGGAAATACGTGGTCGACGATTGCGAGCAAAACCATCGCGCTTGGAGCTACGGCGTATGTCGGCATCGCAACGACCAGTCACAACACGGCGGCGGCAACGACCGCCGGTGTGTCCCAGGTATCGATCACTCCGCTCTCGTTGCCAGCAGGGCAGCAGGCCGTAGACATCGGTGCGCCTTCAATCAAGGGCTCGACCTCGTACCGCAAGGGTGTCTATACCATTCACGCCGGTGGAACAGACATCTGGGGGACCTCCGATCAATTCCATTTCGTCTACCAGCAAATGACTGGCGACGGTGAAGTGATCGCGCGTGTGCAGTCGCTCAATAATTCGAACACGTGGGCAAAGACCGGTGTGATGATTCGCGAAACGCTGGCGGCTGACTCTCGACACGCCCTCGCGCTCGTTTCGGCCGGCAAGGGATACGCATTTCAACGCCGCATCGATCCAGCCGGGATCAGCCTGAACACCGCCGGTTCCCTCGGAGTTCCTCCGGGATGGGTGCGGCTCGTTCGTACCGGTTCGCGAATTGACGCCTATCAATCCACGAACGGCACAACATGGACGCCTATGGGGTCCGACGCTATCCCGATGGCTGACACGGTCTACGTCGGTATTGCGACGACAAGTCACAGCGCGAGCGTTGCGACCGATGCGGTCGTCGATAGTTTCAAGGTCACTCAAACCGGAACGACGACCAATCAGCCGCCGACGGTGGCGATCACCTCGCCAACCGGAGGAAGTACCTTCACAGCGGGAAACAACGTCGCGGTTACCGCGGCGGCGAATGATTCGGACGGGACCGTCAGTCGTGTCGATTTCTTTGCTGGCACTACCCAGATTGGCTCCGCAACGAGCGCACCGTATTCAGCGACCTGGTCGAATGTCGCCGCCGGCACGTATTCGCTGACGGCGAAAGCGGTCGACAACGATGGCACCGCCACCACGTCGCCGCCGGTCAGCATCCAGGTGAGTGCTGCCGCGAACCAGCCCCCGACGGTGTCGTTGACTGCTCCAGCGAACGGCGCGAACTACACCGCACCGTCGACCATCTCGTTGGCCGCTTCCGCGAGTGATGGCGATGGAACGATCACGAAAGTGGAGTTCTACAACGGAACCACGCTGCTGAATACGGATACGACGACGCCCTATTCGTACGGTTGGAGCAACGTCGCTGCAGGGACATATGCCGTGCGTGCGGTGGCGTATGACAATGCCGGCGCGAGTGCAAACTCGACGACGGTAACAATCACCGTCTCAAGCAGCACCTCGAACGGATTAATCGCTTCGTATGCAGTCAATGAAGGCACTGGTTCGGTTGTCAGCGACAGTTCTGGAACCGGACCGGCCGGGACCATCACGAATGCGGCGTGGACGAACGGCCGATACGGCCAGGGGGTGTCTTTTGCTGGAAATGGTGAAGTCAACTTCGGAGACGTCGACTTAACCGGTTCGTTTACCGTAATGGGCTGGCTCCAGACGCGCAGTCTCTACAGCGGAACGTGCGGTT
>DATJKH010000051.1:0-3966 GCA_035491715.1 Vicinamibacterales bacterium
GTGAATTGAGCCGAAACGGGAGAAACCAGAGCTAATTATTGTCCTCCCGTTTCTCCCGTGTCTTTTGTTTACAAGTTCATCAGAATTCGAAGCGTATTTGCGCCTGCATCGAGCGCATCGCCTGCGCACCTGTTGCTGCGCCAAACCCTGCGTTCTGCGGTTGAAGCCGCGTCTGGACCAAATTCCCGGATGCGTCGTACTGCGGATTGCTGACCGTCAGGTTCACCGGGCTCGTCACCTGAACCGTGGCACTGCGCGCGTTGAAGATGACGGTGTTGAACGCGTTGAACGCTTCAAGGCGAACCTGGATCCTCCGGGTGCCGCCGAGGCGGAAGTTTCTCGCGAGTGCGAGATCGACCGTCTTGTCGAAGCATCCGTGCATATAGTTCTGCCCGGATTCGAGGCCGAGGCTCGGATTGGTCGCTGACACTGCCGGCACCGCGAATGCGGCGGTGTTGAACTGCGCGTACTGATTGCTCGAGCAGCCCGAACCGGGATCGCCGGTGATGAGGATGCGGCCGCCGTAGTTCGGCGAGCCAGTGAGATTCTGATTTCCGTTTCCGACCGCGCCACCCGCGTAGCTGAAGCCGACGCTGTAAGGAGCGCCCGTTCCCGCCGTCAGGATTCCCGACAACTGCCAATCGTTGGCGATAGCGGCGATAACGTTACGCGAGGCGCTTCCGGTCGGCACGTCCGGAAGGTCCCACACCACGTTGCCCTTGATCGTGTGGCGCTGCAGTCCCTGATCCTTCAGCACTTCGTCTGCCTCGGCCTGATCGTCACGAATCACGTAACTGCCATCGGTGTTGTGCTGCAAACGAACGGGATTCCCAGCGGTTCCAGTATTCGCGAGGCCGAGGGTGTAGTTCATTCCGAACGACACGCCGTCGCGGAAGCGGCGATTGAACGATGTCTGGATGGAATGATATGTGTTGGTTCCAATTCCCCAGTTCTGATTGATCTGGCCCAGACCTCGGTATGGCCGCATCAGGTCGTTCGATACTGCGGTCGCTCCAGGTGTCGCGCTGGCGGTCAGCGTTGGATCCTGCGCCGCCGGCGTGTAGGCGACACCGAAATCCACCGAGTTGATGTCGACGTTCTGCAGCAGGTTGAAGCCGTGCTGGCCAACGTACGACACGTCGGCGGTCACCGCCCACGGCATCGCAAACTGCATCCCCGCGTTCCACTGATATGACGATGGCAGTTCGGAGTCGTATTTGAAGACGATCAGCGATGGTGGCCCCTGCGTCGTCAAGCCGGCACTGCCGAGATTCTGCAGCTGCGAATAACGAACGGTCGTCGCGGTCGAGAACGGCGGATTGCCAACTTGAGAAAAAACCGAGTTGCCGTTTGGTCGATCGAAGAACAGGCCGGCTCCGCCGCGCAGGATGAAACGCTGGGCGCCGGTCATGTCGTAGGCGACGCCGAAGCGCGGCGCATAGCCGATCGTCGGCCATTCGTAGTTACCTTTGGCGATCCCGTCGCCGGCCTTGATGATCCCATTCAGCACGTTTCCGGTGTTCGACACGAGCTGCCCAATGGCGAGCGACGTATTCGGACCGAGGAGTTGTCCGGTCGTCGGATCCTTCGCCTGCCGGTTGTTACCAGAGCACGGGTTGGCGTTGTTGACGCAGCCCGCGGTGTAGAGAGACGGCGCAGCGGAGAGCTGCCATTTCTCCGGGAAGAAATTCGAGGCCTGCAGATATTGATCGTACTGCGGCCGCTGATTCACGAATCGCAGCCCGTAGTCGACGGTGAGTTTGGGGTTGACCTTCCAGTTGTCCTGCAGATACCAGTCAACCTGATCGTAGAGGAAGCTGCCCTCGACGAACTTTGACTGCTGCTGATAGGTGGTGAAGACACCGAGCGCGGCGTTGGCGAAACCAAAGCCGGTATCAAGCGGGTTGGCGGTGTCGTTCGCGAAGCTGATGTTGCCCTGGAACGATGCGCCGCCCCCAGCGCCGAGGTTCTGCGCTTTGTAACTGTGATTCAGGTAGAAGCCACCTTTGAGGGTGTGCGGCCCGGTCACCTTCGTCAGGCTGATCGAGAAATCCTGCGTGCGGTTGATGTTCATGAATCCGGGGAAGCTGAGATTCGGCGGCGCATTGGCCACACGGTTCCCCCACGCAAATGTCGGCGGCAGCAGAATGCGGCCGTTGTCGAAGTACGGCGTTCCGACCGCCTTCAGCGGCTTGTTCTCGTAATAGCGCGAGTCGATCACGCCTGCGTCCGGGAAGAGCAACGGAAGCCCACCGAGGCCGGCGTTGAATCGATTCGAGACGTCGGTCACGATCATCGAGCCAAGCTGATTCTGCACCCACCCATACGTCGCTTCGATGAACGTTGTCGGATTCACCGTGAAGTTGTTGGTGACCGAAATGGTGCCGATCCATGGATACGGCTCGATGTAATCGTTGAAGCCAGGAATACGCGTGCCCGTACCTGGAGCGGCGGCGCCGCCGATCGAGTTCAGTTCCTTGCTGCGCATCTGTCCCGCGTACTTCCCGGTGAGACGCCATTTCGATACCGGCTGGTAGTCGAGACGCATCGCCGGTTGCTGGATCAAGGTGTGGACGGTCGGAAGTTCGACTTCGTAGTTGTAATTGAGCCCGGTCGTGTTCGGCTCCGGCCAGAGTTTGAGAATCGCAATGCCCGGCTGATAGAGGCGCCCGGTTGGAATGACCTTGTTCGCAAATGAGCCGCCGGTCGTGAAGTCGAACAGGTTGGGAATCGGATTGCCATTCTGATCGGTCGATTGCGAGAAGTCCCCGGCACGCTCCGCAAGCGTCGGCACGCGGAATCGATTCACCTGACGTCCGCTCGTACGCGGACGATATTCATGACTGTAGAAGAAGAACAGTTTGTTGTTTTGCCCGGGTTTTCCGACCGGTCCGCCCAACGAGTATCCCAAGTCGCGCTCTTCTAAAATCGTCTTTGGAAGGTTGTTATTCGCGTTGGCCCAACTGTTCTCGTTCCAATCGGAATTTCGCTCGACGTCATACAGCGAGCCATGGAATCGGTTCGTGCCGCTCTTGGTGACGGCGGTGATCTGCAGACCGCTGGATCGACCGTACTCCGCCTGATATCCAGATGTGAGCACCTTCACTTCCGAGATGGCCTCGACGTTCATCTGCAGCATCTGGCCGTTGTTTCCGGTGTCCATCGTCGACACGCCGTCCATCATGATGTTGTTCTGACCACCGCCGCCAAGTCGGGTGGTGGTGCCGGTCACGCCAGGGGTCAACTGCGTGAGGCTTGCGAAATTGCGCGTCGACAGCGGCAGGTTTTCAACCGACGACGTGGTGATGGCGAACGATCGTTCACCGCTCGACGCCTGGACAAGCGGCGATTCCGCGGTGACGTTCACCGTCTCCGCGGTTCCGCCAACGTCAAGCACGAGTGAACCAACCGCAATTCGGTCGCCGCCGCTGACGCTCACGCCCGTGCGCCGGACGGTCTTGAATCCCTCCATCGAGACTTCGACGGTGTAGGTATCGGCGGTGACGTTGGGGAACACATAGTCACCGGCAGCGTTGGTCACTACAGGGGCGGATTTCGTACCTTTGGTTTCACTGATGAGAACGACGGTCGCACCAGGAACGACTCCTCCTTGTGCGTCTTTGATGGTGCCCAGCACGTTGCCGGTCGTGATCTGGGCTGAAGCGGGAACTGCGCTGAAGACCGCCAGCGCAAGGGCTGCGGCCAAAACCCTGTGTACCATCGCGACTCCTCCTGACCTGACGGACCACGGATTCACACGGACTAACACGGATCACGGTTGGCCGAATCGCACACGACAGGCAGTGCACCATGCCGTGGGCACGGCATCTCCCCGGGTGCAGAGCAAGCGGATCACTCCGCTCGACGCACATTCAGAACCTCTGCGGCTCCGGTGTCAAGCAGATTCGTGCAGGACGGCGAATCACTGATCACTCATCACTAATCCAGAATCACTCATCCTCGAAT
>DATJKH010000052.1:0-47100 GCA_035491715.1 Vicinamibacterales bacterium
GGTGCGGGAGTTCACGTTCGAAGACGTGCACTTTGACTTCGACCGGTATTCGCTGCGGCCGGAAGCGACGCGGGCGCTGGATGAAGCGATCGCGACGATGCAGGCCAACCCGGATCTGAACATCGAGGTGGAAGGGCATACCTGTAACATCGGCACGGCGGAATACAACCTCGCGCTGGGCGAACGGCGGGCGACGGCGGTGCGCGACTACCTGACGAGCCGCGGCATCGGCGCGAACCGGTTGCGGACGGTCAGCTACGGTGAGGAGCGGCCGAAGCACGACAACAGCCGCGAAGAAACGCGCCGGCTGAACCGGCGGGCTGCGTTAGTCGTTCGACTGCAGCGGTAGCAAGCGACTCACGCGGACGGAAAAAGGGACAAGGGACAAGGTCCCTTGTCCCTTTTTCCTTTTCCTTTTCCTGTGCCTATAAAGGCCTCGTCATCAGCAGAAGTTCGTCAACTCGTCGAGGCCCTCGGCGGTTCCGATGAAGTACGACGCGAGGCGGCGATTGCGCGGCTTGCGGTCATCGGGCCACGAGCCGTCGACGCGCTTCTGCAGGCGTACGCCTCCACGACCGATCGCGACATGCGCATCGCGGTTCTGCGGGCACTCGAGTCGTCCGGCGATCGGCGTACGATCCCGATTGCGAAACAGGCGATCGTGTTGGGAGGAGATCTCGCGGTCGCGGCCGCGGCTGCGCTCCGTGGATTGATCGACTCGCCACACGAGGCGACGGCTACTGAAGCGCTGGACCTGCTCGTCACCGCCGTCCTCGACACATCGGCCGAACGCGTCGTTCGCATGACGGCATTTGATCTGCTGCGGGCGATACCCGATGGCGCGCGCGATCGTATTCGCGAGGCGCTGAAGACCGATCCCGATCCGCACATGAAGGCACGCGCGCTGGATTCATCGAACAGCGTCGCCATGGTCGACGCGCTCTGGCAGGACGCCCTCGATGGAAAGTTGCCTGACTCCCCTGCCATCCTTCGCGACGTCGCGCAGACTCGCGCGTCGTCGGTCGGAGTGAGTTCAGTGCAAAAGATGATTGACGCCGTACGGGCGCGAGAGGGGACAGCTACGGGTCGTCGGCGCGCCGAGTGGCAGGCACTGCGAGGAGCCCTGCATCAGGCGCTTGCGCTGCGTGGCAGCCGTGTGGCCGTTTACGATCTCCGCGAGTCTCTCGAGGACGCCAGGGGACCGCTGCCCTCCTCGTTCCTTGCGGCACTCCATGTGATCGGCGATGAAACTTGCCTCGAGCCTCTGGCGGCGGCGTACGCACGGGCGGGCAGTGAGTCGAGATGGAAATCGCAACTGGCCGCGGCGTTTCGTGCCATCGCCGGGCGCGAGCGAGTCACCCGACGTCGCGCGGTCGTCAAGCGAATCGCCACGCGGTGGCCCGAGGCGGCCAAAGAGCTCACCGCCGCATCTGGCCGTGCCGGTCTAAAAGACCGCACCACCACGTCTCAACGGCACCTCGAATAATCGCGACACACGAGCGGCGAATTCCTCGGCAGACCAGGCCTTGACGTCAAGGCGTGGCACGCGTGCGGCATCGAATGAATCACCAAGCACACGATCGTCGCACGACATTCCCCACCGGCAGGTCGTTCTGACGATGGCGGCCGTTTTCCGGTCGACAGCACCATATGGATACGCAAACAGTTCGACCGGCTGACCAGTGATGCGTCTCAATTCCGCCTGACAATCACCGATTTCCGCAACTGCCGAAGTGGCGGTGTCAGGCAGTGAAAGGTGATTCACGGTGTGCCCCCCGATGCTGACGCCGGGAAGCTGAGCCAGCTGTCGCACTTCATCGGCAAGCAGCGGTCTGGCCCGCGGAGCAACAACCCCCGACCACGCTTTCACCCAGTCAATCGCTCGCTGGCGCTCGGACCGCGATGCATGAACAAGCCTCTCGTGCAGGCGCCAGTGAGCGACCTGTCGTTCGTCCGGTGTCGTAGTCTGAAAACTCAGCGGAATGCCTGCGCCATGCATGTCGAGGACTGCGGGAGTCGAACCTTGCAAAAGCGCGCGTTCGAGGGTGTCCCACCAGTATTCCATCGCGCCCGTCAGGCCGGACGTTGTCAGAAAAAATGCAGCAGGGATTCCGTGGGATTGCAGCAGAGGTGCCGCGATCCTGAGGTTATCTTCGTATCCGTCGTCGAACGTCAGCGCCACGGCTCGCTCGGGCAGCTCGTCGCCACGCCCGCTGAGCAGGTCTTCTACCGACACGATGTGGCAGTGCGAGTGAAGCCAGAGCAGCTGCGCGTCGAAGACATCGGGTGACATGACGAGGCCATGCACATCGGGCGTCGCATCGATGCGGTGATACAGGAGGACGACGCCTCGCGCGCCGGCGCGGGCTGGCGCCCGAGTCTTTTTCGCGCGGACGCCCGCCAACGCAGGAAAGTACGGATCGTGAGCGGTGAATTCCTCATCGGTCAGGTCGCACGCGCTCAGGCCGTAAAGGAAAGCCGTATTGGTGAGCACGTTGCCCAAGCCCTCAGACGATATGATCGACGGTCCGAACGACGAACGGAGCAACGCGCGGGCTCCGGCAGGCGTCGTCCTCCAATAGTCACCCTCTTCTCCATATTCGAGACAGACTCGGCTCGCCGCAGGAAACGTCGCCAGCAGAACACCTTCAGGTTTCAGGATGCGGTAACACTCGCGAAGGACGGCGCTCATGTCGTCAATCACGTGCAGTGTCTGCGTGAGAATGATGCAGTCATACGTATCCGACGCGATCTCTGGCGCGACACGAAGGTCCGCGAGCACCGTCGCCCGCGGGTTCGTTTCGTCAATGTCCAGAATGTCGTGGCGCCTCACGCGCTGTCCGCCTAGCGCCAAAGTGAAGTCGTCTTCCTGTACTTCCAGCACCGCGCCTCGCACGTCTGAGGAATGCGCCGCCAGGAAATCCTCGATGTGACGCCGGTCGATGGGCATCCCGCGGTCGTACCCCCAGTCGCGACTCACCGGGTCGGTGCGCCGGAAATCTCCCCAGTCGAACGCGTCGCGATGGTGATGCTGTAAGTACGCCTGATGGTGTGCAGCGTCCGCTCGCAGCCGATCGAGTTCAGCGAGCTCGACGTCCCGCTGAGCGAGCAGCTCGCGATGCGCAGTTCGCAATTGCCCGAATCGAATCTCCCGGCTGATAAGGAGCTCGCGCATGTCGTGTTCGAGCACAGCAGGGTGCCGGTCGAGGACAGCGCGGAAGTACTGAAGCCGCAAATCATCGCTGATGTCTGGCAAATCGCGTTCGAGAACACGGCCAACCAGTGGGGGCAAGAGAACGTTCACCTGTCGCCAAGCCAGGACAAGACGCAGCCAGAACTCATACTCGACGAGACCCGACAGGGTCTCGTCGAACCCGTTCAGCGAGTCCCACGCCTCACGGCGAATAGCGAATACCGGAGGAACACTCCGCGTGTCCGAAAGGATCGCGACTGGCGAGACAGCTCCTGGCGTCCAGACCACCTCACCGGTCCCGTCAGCGGTTCGATAGGCAACAGATGGGGCAATGGCGGCCACGGACTCATCACGAAATGTGTTTTCACATTGGTCGATGAATACCTCGTCGAGAGTGAACCCGGCCGATGTGACAACGAAGAAGGATCCCGCGGCATTTCTGACGGCCGCATTCAGCGGCAGGCCCGGATAGATACTTCCTTCGAGCACGATCGCTCCGAGACGGGATGCCACACCGGATACAAGCGACGTCGGCTGTGAGCCGCCGCCTTTGATGAGGGTGAACGATGCCGGCCTCACGCGCTGACGCAGGAGAGAATCGGCGGTACGAACGACATGACGGCCACCTTCGCCCACCTGAACAATGACGTCGGCCCGCGCGGTCATCAGCGGCCTCGCAGTAGCGAGTACAGCCTCCGGAGCGGCGCCGTGACGCGCCAACTCCACGACGCCCGAAGATCGGCGACTTCGCGCTCCAGCTCCGTCACCTTCCACGCCAGGCGCTCATGTTCCTCCTCTCGTTTTCGCTCCTGCCGAGCGCGTTCGGCTTTCCGCGCAACCGCCGCGAGCTCCTCGCGAGCTCGGCGAAGAGCAGGCTCGAGGGACAGAACTCGATCGCGTTCGACCGTCGTAATTTCCCGAATCAGATGCTGGGCCTCCGACTCCTTCGCGGCAAGAATTGCCGGCAGATGCGTCCTGTATGCCTGTTCGTGCTTCGAGATCAGCGTCGTCAACGGACGCCGGTAGCGCGTGTCGTCGAGCATCTCACGGCTCATCGAATCCGAGCGACGCCGGTAGTAGAAGAGCACTTCCGGAACAATCGCACCGTCGAACCCACGCTCGACGAGTCGAAGCCACAAATCCCAGTCCTCGCATCCCTCGCGCATCGACTCGTCGTAACCACCTACGGCCTCGAACGCATCGCGCCGCACCACGGCTGCGCCATTGACGGTGTTACGCGCAAGCAGCGCCGGCAAGTCGCAGCGTTCTGGTTTCCATGTCCAATGCTCGTCCCCGAACGTTTCCAGCCAGTGCGAGACAAACGCCACTGTCGGTTGTTCGTCCAGGACCTTCATCGCCTTTTCGAACCACGTGGGCGCCAGCTTGTCGTCAGCGTCCAATGCGCAGAACAACGCACCGGTGGCGTGCCTGGCGGCATGGTTGCGCGCCGCGGGCAAGCCCTGATTCACCGTCTTCAAAACCGTCGTCCGTGGCGCCTTGAGTGTCGCAACTGTGTCCCGGGTCAGCGGCTCGGTCGACCCATCGTCGACAACAATGATTTCAAAGTCCTGGAATGTTTGTGTGAGTACGCTTTCAATCGCCTCACCGATGAATGCCCCGTGATTGAAACAGGGCATCAGAACGGATATGCGTGGAGTCATCGGGCGTGAGGACGCGCGGAGATTGCCGCCTCCGCCGTCAGCAGCTCGAGATACCGGTTGGCAACCAATTCGGCGGCACCCGAGAGGACGATGCGGCCGCCTTCGAGGAGCAACGCTCGATCGCAGAACGCCGCAATGGTGCGCGGCTCGTGGCTAACGAGCAGCATCGAGTGTCCGGCGCGATGCAAATCGCGATATCGCTGCTGGCAGCGCTCCTTGAATCCCGCGTCACCAACCGCGAACACCTCATCAAGAATCAGGACCTCGCGCACAGCGCGAAATGCCACCGCATACGCCAGCCGTGCCGCCATGCCGCTCGAATAATGACGGAGCTCGAGATGCGCGAACTTTTCCAGTTCGGCGAATTCGAGGATTTCGCGAGTCGCGGCGCGCAGCTGCTTCAGCGTCATGCCCATCACGGTGCCCAGCAGCTCGATGTTATCGATCGCATCGAGATCGGGGTTCCAGCCAACACCCAGCTCCAGGATCGGGGTGACCGCGGCGTGAACGTCGACGCGTCCGGCATCGACCGGATAGATTCCTGAAACGATTTTCAGCACCGTGCTCTTTCCGCAACCGTTTCGCCCCATCAGGCCGAGACTCTCACCCTGACGCAGTTCGAAGCTGACCGACTCAAGGACGCGCAACCGTTCCTGAGGACGAGGGCGAAAGAAATCCAGTGCGTGCTCGCGCACCGTGTCGCGCCGGACGCTGGGAATGGTAAACGTCTTCGAAACGCCGGCCACGTCGATCACCGGCTGACGCATCACAGTTCCTCGGCGACTCGCGGGGCTCGAACGCGATAGATCAGAGCGCCAACGCTCAGTACCAGCGCCGCCACGATCAGCAGCAACAGATGCGCGAGCAAAGACGGCACGTGGCCATCGAGCAGAACACTCCGTGAAAACAGAATGATCGGCGTGGGTGGCCAGGCATACAAGTAGGCGTGCATGCGTTCAGGGATGATGCCGATGGGATAAATGATCGGCGCGACAAAGAAGCCCGCGTGGGTTACGACTTCCCATACCTGGTTCAGATCCCGATACCGCATGAAGAGAACGCTCGCTGCCAGTGAAAAGCCGGTCACAATCGCCAGGAACAGAACCAGATAGACCGTATACAGGGCAACGCCGATCGCCGACGGAGCGCGGCCAGTACCACCAAGGAACATCACCAGCACCAGCGAAAACAAGGCGAGCGTAATCACGGCGTTCGACGCTGAGGTGACGACGACAATCCACGAGGGAAACCGTGCCTTCGTCAGCAGGTAACCTTTTGCCCTGAGCGACAGCAACCCGGCCTTCGTCGCCTCCTGAAAGAACTCGTACAAGAACAAACCAATGATGAGGTCGAACTTGTACTGCGGATCGGTCGCAAACACGTACGAGAACACGGCGAGCAGAACGAGGAACATCGTGAGCGGCTTGAGCAGCGCCCAAACGAATCCGCCCATCGTGCCGTGATATCGGGTTTTGAAATCGGTGCGAATGAGCGTCCAGACAAGACCCGCGAATGGTGCGTGACCCTGTCGCACGCGTGTAATCGCCAATGACACCATCGGTGGGGAACCCTGATACTATACGGCACGATCCGCGCTTCGCGCGGTTCCACGAGGTTCTGCCCGGTAGAACCCCGCAGAACCTTATCAATGCCGCCACTTCGCATCCTGCACGTTGTGCCGTACTACGAGCAGGCGTGGGCATACGGGGGCATTCCGCGCCTGGTGACGACGATGACGCGCGCGCTGGCGCGACGGCATCACGTAACAGTCTGCACCACTGACGTCTGCGACAGCCAGACTCGCGCTGCGAGGGCGGGGCCGAATACCCATGGCATTGACGTCCGGATGTTTCCCAACGTCTCGAACGCAGTCGCCTACCACCTTCAGTTCTTTACGCCGATCGGCCTGCGTCGATACCTCCGCGCCGCGGCACGCTCGTTCGACGTGGCTCACATTCATGCGTGCCATAACATTCCCGGAGTGGTCGCCGCGTGGGAGTTCGCGCGTGCCCGCGTGCCGTACGTCGTATCGCCGAATGGCACCGCGCGACCGGTCGAACGGCGCGTGCTCGCGAAGCACCTGTTCGCACTGACCGTTGGCCGGTCGATGTTGCCGGACGCCTCGAGAATCGTCGCGGTTTCTCGACCCGAGGTGCATCAACTGCAGGAAATGGGGATGCCCGAATCGAAGATCGCTCTCATCCCCAACCCGATCGACGAGGCAGAGTTCGAGCGCTCGCTGGATGGCCAGGGGTATCGCCGACGAATCGGTCTCGGCCAAGGCCCGGTGATCGCCTTTGTTGGCAAACTGACGCCGCGCAAGGGGGTCGATGATCTCGTTCGCGCGTTTGCGTCATTACGCGATCCGGCGGCGACGTTGATCGTCGCGGGAAACGACATGGGGGCAGGGCGCCGTCTCGATTCGCTCGTTCGCAGTTTGCGGCTTGGAACACGCGTCATCCAGACGGGATTACTGACAGGATTCGAGCGCCTCGACGTGATGGCCGCCGCCGATGTCGTCGTCTACCCATCGCGCGATGAGATTTTCGGGCTCGTGCCTCTCGAAGCTCTGCTCAGCGGGAGCCCGGTGATCGTCTGCAACGACAGCGGGTGTGGTGAAGTGATCGCTTCGACCGGCGGTGGATTGATCGTTCCGCCTGGCGACGTGCAAGCTTTGACAGTGGCAATTGAGGCAGTGCTTGCCGATCGCGCAGCCTGGCGAACTCGCGCACGAACCGCGGCATTGAGAGTTCGGCGTCGATTCGGATCGCAAGTCGTTTGCGACCAGCTCGAATCGCTGTACTGGACACTCGTGGAACACGAACCCACCGCGCTCAGGATGCGGGCGTGACTGCGGCACGGCAAGGTGTCACCTTCGTCGTTCCGGTTCTCAACGGCGCGCCGACGCTGCGACGCTCGCTCGCGAGCATCGTCGCGCAACGCGACGGGCGGCCATTCGAGATCATTGCGATTGACGACGGCAGTATCGATGGCTCGTGGCGGCTGCTGACGACGCTGCAGCGCGCGGGCGTGCTGCGGTTGTTCCATGGGGAAAGACGAGGCGCAGCGGCCGCCATCAACACCGGTATCCGTGAGGCCAGTCACCCGCTCATCTGTCAGATCGATCAGGATGTCGTTCTTCAACCGGGATGGCTAGCGGACGTGCTGGCGTACTTCGACGATCCGGACATCGCCGCAGTCCAGGGGCATTACATCACGGCGCCGAACGCTGGATTCTGGGCACGAGCAACGGGTCGGGACCTCGAACACCGATACTCACGCATCGAAGGCCGTATCGTCGATCATGTGTGCACCGGGAACACAGCGTACCGGGTGCGTGCGTTGCATCGCGTCGGCCTGCTCGACGAGCGGCTTGGCTACGGTTACGACAACGATTTGAGCTATCGGCTGCAGCATGCAGGATACCGCCTGGCTTTTTGCCGTGCTGCGCGGAGTCTGCACATCTGGCGCGAGGGATTGAGCGGATACCTTCGTCAGCAATTCGGCGTCGGGTATGGACGGCTCGACGTGATCGCGCGCCACCCGCGACGGGTCACCGGCGACGATGTTTCCGGAGCGATGATGATCCTGCATGCGCCGGCAATGCTGATCGCGTTAGCCGCGTTCGCGATGGCTGGAGTGCTGGGGGCCGCGGGGGAGGCGTGGCAGGCCTGGTTTTTCGCTGCAGTGACGATCGCCGCAGTTCTCTTCATCGAGCGATGCGGCGCGGGCCTTCAAGCCTGGCGGCGCACGCACGATCCGGCCGCCCTTGCGTTTGCGGTGACTCATCTTGTTCGCGATGTCGCCTGGTCGGCGGCCATCGTGATGTGGCTGGCGCGTTACGCGTTTCGTCACGATCGAGCGCCCGACCATTCGATGCTGCCTCACGCACGAATGGTCGAACAGCCGTTGCCGGCATCACCGGGGGACGTGTCGCTTCTGGCGGTAGTCCCGGCCTACAACGAGAGTGCGAACCTCGGGCGTGTCATCACCGATCTTTCGAGGATCATTCCGAAACGTCACATTGTGGTCGTAAACGACGGATCGACAGACGGTACAGATGAGTTACTGCCGAAGCTTGGCGTGCGCTGGCTGACGCTCTCGCAGCGGCTCGGGGTAGGCGGCGCGGTGCGAGTGGGAATCCAGTACGCAAAGAGGACTGGCTATGATTATGTCGTCCGCATCGACGGCGACGGACAGCACCGCGCGTGCGACATTGCGCGCCTGCTCGCGCCCCTCGTCGCGGGACGCGCAGACGCCGCGCTTGGATCGCGCTTTCTTCATCGGAGCACGGAAAAACACCGAAGAACACCGAGCGGCCGGCGCGACGCGACGAGGCTTCGCCGTCTGAGCCAGGCGCTGCTCGCGGCCTGCCTCAGCATGGTGACGCGAAAACGTTTCACCGATCCGACCTCGGGATTCTGGCTGTTTGGACCGCGTGCACTTCGACTGCTGAGCGGCCATCACCCGGCCGGTTACGCCGAACCGGAACTGCTACTCTTTTTGAGCCGCAATCGCCTGCGCGTCAGCGAAGTGCCGATCCGCATGCGCCCGCGCGTCGCCGGACGCACGTCCTTGACGACGAGCCGTGCCGTGCTTGCGCTGGCGCGAACGCTGCTCGCATTCGTCGTGGTGCCGTTCCGGCAACTGGTCGAAGGACGGGCGTATGACTGACGTCGTTCAATTGATTTCGATCGCCGTCAGCGCTGCGTTGCTGGTTACGGTGATTGAGCTCGTCCGCCGCGCGCAACTCACCGAGGAGTACTCGCTCATCTGGATTGCGAGCTCGGTCGCTCTGCTGGTCCTCTCGCTCTGGCGAAATCTGCTGGATCTGGCTGCATCGGCGCTCGGGGTTTACTATCCGCCCGCCCTGCTTTTGTTGGCGCTGACCTTTTTCGTCGTCATTGTCTCGCTCTACTTCTCGGTCGTGGTGTCACGCCACCGGAAGGAAATCGAGCGGCTTGTACAGGAAGTGGCGTTGCTCGATGCCGACGTGCGCATGCTTCGCGAATCATCCGCCGCCATACCGGCCGATGACATGGTGCCACACGCCGCGGGCGAAAGCCGCGGCCCCTCCGACGAGCGGCGACTCGGGCGACACTAACACGTACGCCGCATTGAGCGCGGTCACCATCGCAAATCTCACCGGCCGTGTCGCTCTGTGGCCGGTGCGTGCGGCAAGGCGAAGATGGTTGCGGGTGCCGAAGTAAACTCGCCGGGGCGAGCGTCGGCCAATGCTGCGACCTCCTTCATGGTAGGCACGAGCATCCTGGGCAACAACAATCTCGAAGCCGGCCTCTCGGGCCCGCAGGCAGAAATCGATATCCTCGAAAGAAAAGAAGTACGCCTCGTCGAGCAAACCGATCCGCTCGAACACGTCGCGCCTGATGAGCATCACGCAGCCGCTGACCGCATCAACAGACCGCACACGATCGGATCCGAGCGCTGAAAACCGCCGCCCCGCCGCGCGATGCCGCATGCGACCAGTGCTCTCTGAAAAGGAAATCCCGGCCGACGACACATGATCCGGTTCTTCTCGCGACAACAGCACAGGCGCGGCGATCCCAACCCGAGCCTGCTGTTCCATCGCCGTTCGCAGCTGACCGATTGCGTCCGGGGCAAGCACGGCATCGCTGTTCACCAGCAGGACGAATCGTATGCCGCTCTCCAAAACCGCCCGAAGGCCAAAGTTGCACCCGCCCGCAAACCCGCGATTGTCCGGTGATTCGACGACCCGTACATTCGGCAATGATCCCCGGAGAAACGACGCGGATCCATCGCCTGAATGGTTGTCGACGATCACAATGTCGCCCGGTGGCGCGAACGATGATTGCAGCGATCGTACCGCGAGGTATGTCTGATCGGCGGTTCGATAATTCAGAACAACCGCCGCGATGTCCGCGACTGGCCGTTGGCTGCTGGCCCCTCGACGTTGCTCGGGGCCACCCTGAGCCTGTCGAAGGATGGCTGCCGGCCCCTCGACCTTGCTCGGGGCCACCCTGAGCGCCTCGACGGGTGGCCGCTCGTTTCTGGCTATTGACTGCGGGCTCGCCCCAGCGCGCACATAGAGCTCTCGCAGCCCGGCCGCATCCTCTTCGAGCGACATCGGTCTTTTTATACGGGCCCTCAATGCTGGCAACAGCTCAGGTTCGTCGATCAAGCGACACAATGCGTTGGCAAGCGAGGCAGAATCTCCGGGAGCAAACAAGAGCCCGTCGACCCCATCACGCACCATTTCGGCCATGCCGCCGAGATTCGAGGCGACCACCGGTACGCCGACAGCAAACGCCTCGCGGATGATGAAGGGCGCGTTCTCAATCCAGATCGATGGCACGACCAGAACGTCAAGGTCCGCCAGTACTGCAGGCATACGAGCGTGTGAAACAGATCCGAGCCTGCGAATCGCCCGGTGTCCAAGGCGGAGCTCCAGCCCGTCGGCAAAACGGCGATCGCCGTGATATGCCGCGCTGCCTCCGAGCACATCGACGACCACGCGGTCCCGAGGCAGCTGCTCGACCGCATCGAGGAAAATGTCGCTTCCCTTTGTTGGTTGAAGCCCTCCGGCAAAGCCGATCCGCAGACGGTTCGACGCGATCCGTTGAATGCGTTCGAAACGAGCGGTGGCGATCCCCTGATCGCATCGGACGATGCGATTCGCCGGCAATCCAAATTGCGCGAATGCCGCAGCGAGCGTTGCCGACGGTGCGAGAAAGAACCGAACGTCGGCAACTGCTGCGCGCATGTGATCGAGCCGGAGCAGGGTCGCCGCGCGCGTCCGCTCCGACGGTGTCGCAGCGTCCCAGGCACGGGCCGCTATGCCGATTGCGACCGACGCGCCGGGAACGGCAAGCGATTGCAGTCTTCTGGCAGAGCGAAATGCAGCGGTCGTCGCAAGCACGCCTGGAGGCAGACACCGTCCACATCCTCCATCCCACGGACCGGGACAGCGCCGCCCGTCGAGATCAACCAGCTGACCGCGATGACAGATCAGCCAATAGTCGTTCAGCGTCATGACCACCGGAATATGTCGACGCGCCGCCTGACGTGGGATTCCAGTCGACAGGCAGGTCAGATGCTGCAGATGGACGACGTCCGGACGCCACTCGTCCAGAAAGTCCGCAGCCAGACGTTCGATCGAGGGATTCGCATAACTCGATTCGTACGAATCGCACGAGTGGAAGGTGTTGTTGACGCTGACCACAGCGACGGCTCCATCCATCCACGCCTTGACACTCAGGTCGCGTGTGTACTCATCGCTGTGTCGCGTAAAAACCGCGACATCGTCACCACTCGCCGCCAGCGCTTTCGCCAAATCGCGGACGTACGCCTCGGTGCCGCCATTGGCGTGAGGCGCAAATCCGTGGACGACCTGCAGGATTCGCATCAGACTCGTCCCGTGCGAAGCAGCTCGCGTCCCTGCCGTGCAGAGCGTGCACCGAGATACTGGCCGACCGGCTGGGCCACACCCAATGCCGTGCCGCGCAGCACGGCACGCCAGCGATGGCGAGGTTCTTGTGCGGCGATGCGCGCGTTTGCCGGGATCGTCGTGGCGATAGCTCGAACCAGCGACGCGAAAGTCGGCACCGTGGCCAGGCCGAAAAGCGTTTCGAGCCGCTGGTGAACGAGATATGTCCGCTGAAGCTCGTAGGCGATCGAACGCTCGTGTGAATGTCGAACGACCGCATCCGGAACATAGGCGAGCTTGAATCCGGCGCCAAGAACATCGCGCGCCCACTGCAAATCCTCCGCGATCGGTGTCGCGGCAAAGCGATGCGTCTGCCACACGCTGAGGCGAATGCACGAGCAGACGTTGTCGAACGCACATGCGGCATGCCGTTGCGAGGGCGACATTCGCGCCAATGCATCAGCCGTGAGTGGTCCGATCACCCGAGGGGTCTCCTGTGCAGCAATCCAGTGAGACAGGTAGTGAGCAGTCACCCGACTGGCCTGATCGCCGGGAAGTTGCCTGGCAAATGTTCCGGCGATCAAAGGATCCCGCAGGAGTGGTTCGATCAGTGCAGAAAGCCAGCCTGCGGTAGCCGGAACCGCATCCTGAACGAGCAGGACCGCACATTCACCCCAAGCCTGTTCGAGCCCGTGATTGCGTGTCTCACCATGGTTGAAGGCATTCGCAGCGACGCTCAGCACTCGCGCGCCGTACTGCTCGAGCCGTTCGATGGTACCGTCTGAAGAACCGGAATCGATGGCAATGACGTCGGGTTGAAACGGACCGTCTTGCGCGGCGATTGCCTCGAGCACCTGGCCAAGCACAGGACCCGCGTTTCGTGTCGGAATCACGATCGGGATCCTGTGGTTCACGTGCACGCGTGCACCTCTGCCGGTTGGAGTACTCGGCGGTACCGCTGCTCCCATTCACGTGCGTCCTGCTCGATTGACTTGACCGCGGGAACACGCCTGGCCAATGTCTCGACCAGTTCGCGATCATCGATCAGGCGCTGCAATGATGCCGCCAGCGAGTCGCTGTCAAATGGGTCGTAGAGGAAGCCGTTGATTTCCTCGGTCACCAGCTCAGGGATGCCACCAACACGAGCCCCGACGACCGCAACGTGGTGCATGAACGCTTCGTGAATCACCAGCGGCGAGTTCTCCGGCCATAACGAAGGCACGACCAGGACATCGAGATTGTTGTAGACGTCACTTACTCGCTCCCGATCGAACCCGTCCTGAAAAACCACTGGCAGGCCCGCCGCAGACTTCCGGAGCGTGGCTGCATAGTCCGGAAAGATCGCCGTGTCACCGTGAATGTGCAGCTCGTACTTGCCGCGAAGCTTTCGCGCGGCCTCGACCAGGACGTGAACACCTTTGTGCCAGACAAGCGTGCCGACAAAACCAATCCGTAACGGCCTGGCCTCTGCGCTTGTCGCCTCTGTCGCGCGCTGTCGCGAAGGGGGGAACCCATAATCGGAAACTTCGACGCGATCCGCTGAGAGTCCGAGCCGGCAGAACTCCTCCGCCATGGACCGCGAGGGCGCGACGAAGAGATCGATGGACTCGAACACCTGTCTTGCATACCCGAGCCGCCGCCGAACGTCGGCGCTGCTGACCTCTGCGGCCTCCGTCATGTTCAGCATGGACGTTGCCAGAACCGGTGCCATTCTGAATATTGCCCGACCGGCGCGACCGGCCAGCCCTCCAGCAAATCCTCGAGTCATCTTCGCGGCGCGCATCTGCCGCGAGAGAAACGATTGGCCGAAGCATCGCGCACACCGATCCGCGTCGATCGAGTGGCAGACGTGCGACTCCGCCACATGAACGCGCTGCCCTCCGGAGGGACACACGAGCGTGTAGTCGTGAAGAGTCGCAACGCTGGCGATGCCACGCTGCTTCGCAATCCAGGGAAGATCGAACGAAAGATTCAGCAGATTGTGGACGTGCAGGACGTCGGGACAGGTCGCGTCGAGCACATGCCGAAGCTGCGCGTTCATCCTGTCCGACTTATACGTTTCGTGAAAGTTGCGAAATTCCCAGTTATTGACGATCTCAACGACGACCAGACCTTCGTGCGATCGCCACCGGATGGTTCCGTGGGGGACCGACGGGTCGTACTCGGCTGCCAGCACGAACACGTCCGCCCGCCGGCTCAACTCCTGCGCCAGCTCGAAGGCGTAAATCTCTGAGCCGGCCCGGTGGCGCGGCAGAAAATCATGAATCGCGTGGAGCACCCGCATTGGTTACCGGCCCTGCCCAGACGCCAACCGCTGGTTCCGCTCGACGCACTCAACGACGCCTGGCGTGGCCGGTGCCAATAGCCGCGCCTCGCCGCACATTCGCGCCGCCGCATGGTAATCGTGGAACGTGTTCTCGTACAGGCTGGCGAGCTGCATCCGCGCCAGGACGTTGTCGTGATCGACGGCGAGCGTTTGCAGGTAGAAATCGCGCGCCCGCACGCTATCGCCGGAAAGAAGCGCCAGCGCGCCGAGATTCGTGTAGCCGCGCGCAAATCGAGGATCAATCGCCAAGGCCTGGCGGAACGCACGCTCGGCTTCTTCCGGCTGACCAACCTGTGCGAGGCAGATTCCGAGATTGGTGTGGGCATCGCGATGAGCGGGACGAAGCGCCACCGCCCGCCGATATTCGGAGATGGCCCGGTCGCACTGCCCCTGCTCGCGCAACGAATCCGCGAGCGCGTAATGCGGTTCCCACATACCTTCAGCGTGCAGAGTCGCCTCGGTCCACAGCGTCACAGGATCCGACCACACCTGGTTCCGCCGGATGGTGAGGACGCACAGCACACCAATCGCAAGTGCGATTGTCACGCGCGGAACCAGCGACCGCACCAACCAACCTCCCCACCACATCTGAAGAATTCCTGCGACGGCGGTAAAGAAGCCGGCGCTCGCAAGGTATACGCGATGTTCCGCCATCCCCTCCCTTAACGGCACGAAGCTGGAGGACGGGGCGAGCACGGCAAGGAACCACACGACACCGAACGCGACGAGTGGATGCGATCGTCGAATCCGCAGCGCCAACGCGATCAGGAGTGCGATGCCAACGGCGGCAATCGCGGCGAGCGGATCGATCACGCTCGTCACACGATGCACGGAATGCATGATTGACTGCCCGAAAGGCCACACGAGTAACCTCACGTAGCGCCAGATCACGATAGCCTGTGTTTCCGCATTCAGGATGGCCGATGCCACTCCAGCGAACGAGATCTTGAGCATCGATAGTCGATACAAGCCGGCGAGAGCAAACAGCACGACGGCTGGCACACACACCTGCCACAGGCGACGAACACGGGCATCGTCCGCACCGGGTCGAAGAAGCCAGTCGTACGCGAGCAAGACTACGGGCAGCGCCAGCGCAGTCTCTTTCGACGCCAATGCAAGAACGCCGGACGCGATTGCAAAGCCGGCGTGGATCCAGCTCCCTGACAGAATGGCGCGACGCCCGAGCAGCAGGGCGCTGATGAAGAATACCGCGCACATCACCTCGGATCGGCCGGACACGTAAGCGACCGCTTCTGTCTGTAGAGGGTGAACGGCGAAACACGCAGCCCCGACGAACGCAGGACCGCTGGACTCGATGCTGGCGTCATTGTCCTCAATCAACCGCCGCAGCCAGGCATAGAGCAGCACGACTGAAATCACGTGCAGCAAGACGTTCGTGAGGTGATATCCGGCCGGACGATAGTCCCAGAGCCACCGATCGAATGCATACGACGCATTCACCAGGGGACGAAAGGGCGTGTAAACCAGGATGAAACGGACGTTGGAGAGATCGATCAGCGATCGATTGCCGATCACCGTGTCGTGATCGTCGTAGACGAACGGACTATCGAGCGCGTTGAAATAGGCGGCACACGCGAGCACCGCTGCGGCAAGCGGGAGCCAGCGGGACCGCACACTCAGTACGCCTTGGCGAACCAAGCCTCAGCTGCGGCTGCCCGGCCGCATTTCACGCACGATCCTGCTGCCGCGCCACTCGCCAGAGGAATGTTGCGAAGAGTCGCCTGCGTCTCGGCCTTGATGTCCGCTTCGCATTCAGCGCTGCCGCACCATCCGGCGATGACGAATCCAGGCCGCCCTTCCATGACCGACTTGAACTCATCGTAACTCGACACTCTCTGCGTGTGTTCCTCGCGGAACTTGACCGCGCGCTCGAACAGGTTGTTCTGAATCGTCTCCAGCAGCGACACGATCGTCGTCGCCAGTCCGTCGATCGGAGTGGGCAATTTCTCACGCGTGTCACGACGCGCCAGGAGCACCTGCGACTTCTCGATGTCCTTTGGTCCGATCTCCAGGCGAAGTGGCACACCACGCATTTCCCACTCGGCGAACTTCCAGCCGGGCGTGTAGGCATCGCGATCGTCGAGCATCACACGGACGCCGTGGCGCATCAGTTCGCTCTGAATATCGCGAGCGCGTGGCAACACCGTCTCCTGCCAGTTGCCACGCGCAATCGGCACAATGACGACCTGATAGGGGGCCACGCGTGGGGGAAGAATCAATCCGCTGTCGTCGCCGTGGGTCATGATCACGCCGCCAATGAGGCGCGTCGACACTCCCCACGATGTCGTCCAGGCGTGCTGGAGATTCTTGTCACGTCCCTGGAACTGGATCTCGAACGCTTTCGCGAAGTTCTGGCCAAGGTTGTGCGAGGTCCCGGCCTGAAGCGCGCGACCGTCTCCCATCAACGCCTCGATGGAATACGTCCGGGAAGCACCCGCGAATTTTTCGCTGTCGCTCTTCTGCCCGTCGATAACGGGCATCGCCAGCTGGGTCTCGACGAAATCCTTGTAGATCGACAGGATGCGCATGGTCTCGTCCTGCGCTTCGGCTTCGGTCTCGTGCGCCGTGTGCCCTTCCTGCCAGAGAAACTCCGTCGTCCGAAGAAACGGACGCGTGACTTTTTCCCACCGCACGACGTTCGCCCACTGATTGATCAGCACAGGCAAGTCGCGCCACGACTTGATCCACTTCGAATACATCGTCCCGATGATGACTTCTGAGGTCGGGCGGATGATCAGCGGCTCCTCGAGATCTTCCTCTCCGCCCCGTGTGACCCACGCCACCTGTGGCGCGAAGCCTTCGACGTGTTCAGCCTCGCGCATGAGAAGCGACTTGGGAATGAACAGCGGGAAGTAGGCGTTGACGTGTCCCGTTTCCTTGAACCGGCGATCGAGACCCTGCTGAATCAGTTCCCAGATGGCATAACCGTACGGACGGATCGCCATACAGCCCTTGACGGGTGTGTAGTCCGCCAGCTCGGCGCGACGAACAACGTCGAGATACCACCGAGAAAAGTCCTCCGATTGCGGCGTGATCTCGGTCACCAGCGCATCCGCCTTCTCTTTTTCTTTGCCCTTTGCCGCCACCTGCTCCACCATCGATCGCGTCCTTTTTACGATTTCCTGTCTAAAACACGCCTCTTCCAGTGTACATCGTCACGATCGGGGAAATCTGCGCGGTAGTGGCCGCCGCGGCTTTCCTCGCGTCGCAGTGCCGCCAGTGCAATCAGCCGCCCGACGGTCAGTATGCTGGCGGTCCGCCAATCCTCAGGGTGCAACACACCGCCGCCAGCGAGCATGTCATCCATTTCTTTCCAGGCCGGCTCGAGGGCGGTGAGGGCTCGTGTTAGCCCTTCTCGATCGCGAAACAGACCAACGTCGAGCCACATCATGCGCGTCAGCTCGACCGGATCGGAAAGGACTCGCGCCACTGTCGCCGCTCGCAACGACGTGGGGACTCTCGAAGGCAGACCGACACCGCTCGACTTGTCTTCTCGCATCGCGCAGCCAGCCCTGGCGCCGAAAACGAGCCCTTCGAGCAGTGAGTTGCTCGCCAGTCGATTCGCGCCATGAACACCAGTGCACGCCACTTCTCCGGCAGCGAACAATCCGGGGATCGTCGTGCGTCCATCGAGGTCGGTCTGCACGCCTCCCATGACGTAGTGCGCCGCAGGACCAACCGGAATCCGATCGCGCGCAAGATCAAGACCCGCGCGGCGGCACATGTCGGAGATCAATGGAAATCGCCGGTGGACGAAATGAGGGTCCAATCGTTCGAGCGACAGATAGACCGGCTGATTGGTACGCCGACTCTCACGCACGATGGCCCGCGAGACGCGATCACGGGGGGCGAGATCACCAGCGGGCTCATATCGGCCCATGAACGCTTCACCCGACGCGTTCACCAGTTGCGCACCCTCTCCACGAAGCGCTTCCGACAAGAGAAATCGCGGTTGTCCCTCCACCATCAACGCGGTTGGATGAAACTGGACGAACTCGAGGTCGATCACCGCCGCACCCGCGCGGTACGCCATCGCGACACCATCGCCGGTCGCGACCTGCGGGTTGGTTGTTTCGTGATACACCTGCCCGGCTCCGCCCGTTGCCAGCAGCACCGCCGGTGCGAGCGCGATCGCGAGCGTTCCGTCACTCGTCAGGAATCGCGCGCCGACACAGCGGCCATCTTCGACGACGAGGTCGACCACCCGCGCGTGATCGTGGGTTTTCACCTGCGGCAACTGTGACGCGCGTTCCCACAGCACGCGGCCGATCTCTCGACCGGTTGCATCACGGGCATGAAGAACACGGCGGGCGCTGTGCGCCGCTTCCATTGCGAGCGCGAGTTCCCCACTTGATGCGCGATCGAACTGCACGCCCCATGAGATTAGTTCGCGGACAAATCGCGGACCATCTTGCACAAGTACGGCGACTGCGTGTGAATCGCAGAGACCGTCGCCGGCAGCGATCGTATCGGCGCCATGCAGCTCAGGGGTATCGGTCGGCCCGACGGCAGCCGCAATACCACCTTGCGCGTGGCCGGTATTGCCTTCCCCCGGTCCGCCTTTTGTAAGGATGAGAACGTCGCCGTGCCCGGCGACTTCGGGAGCCGCGCGGAGCGCGGCGATGCCGCTGCCGATGATGAGAAAGTCCGAGCGAAGCTCCAAGCCGCTCCTGATGCTGTTATCCTACCATCCCAAAAGTGATGGGTTCCAAACAGCCGCGCAATGAACCGATGCGCCTGTCGGTCAGGACTTCGAGCGGCAGCTACACCATTGAGATTGCCTCCGGTCTCGCAAGCCAACTGCGCGCCACCATGGATGCCGCCCGGCTTCCGGCGCGCCGCTTTATCGTCTCGAGCCAGACCGTCTGGCGCTTTCATGGCGACGACCTGCAGAACGCGGTTGACGAGGAGGCGATCCTCATCCCCGACGGTGAGCGCTACAAACAACTCGCCACTGTCGGACGGATCTACGATGCGCTGATTCGCGCGAACGCCGATCGATCGAGTGCCATCGTCGCGATCGGTGGCGGCGTTGTCGGTGATGTCGCCGGATTCGCCGCCGCGACCTACTTGCGCGGAATTCCCGTCGTCCAGGTGCCAACGACACTGCTGGCGCAGGTCGACAGTGCCGTCGGCGGAAAAGTTGGCGTGAACCACCCGATGGGCAAGAATCTCATCGGCGCGTTTCATCCGCCGGCAGCGGTCGTGGTCGATCCTTCCCTGCTGTCGACGCTGCCGCGACGCGAATTTCGCGCCGGGCTGTACGAGGTCGTGAAGTACGGTGTGATCGCCAGCCGCACGCTCTTCGAGCGAACGGCAGCAGAACTGACGCCGATCTTTGCGCGCGAATCGGCGGCGCTCCTACCGGTCGTGGCAGAGTCGTGCCGGATCAAGGCGAATATCGTCGAACAGGACGAGCGGGAGTCCGGATTGAGACGGACCCTGAATTTCGGTCATACCGCCGGACACGCGCTCGAAGCCGTGACGAAGTATCGTCGCTTTCTGCATGGCGAGGCCGTCGCGTATGGAATGCTGGCCGCTGCTGAACTGGCTGCCGCGCGCGGTGTCCTGCCTGCCGCCGATCGTGAGGCGCTCGCCGCGCACATCATGCAGATGGGACCGCTGCCGCCGGTCAGCGATCTGTCCGCTGCGGACATCATCGAGGCAACGAAACGGGACAAGAAAGTGATTGCCGGCACACTTCACTTCGTGCTGCCGACGACGATCGGATCGACGACGATGGTGTCGGACGTGGCGCCGAAGGAGTTGTCGCGCGCCCTCGTCGCGATCGGGTTGAAGGCGTAAGGGGCGGTCTATTATTCGATCGAATGTTCTTTGAGTTTGGCCAACAGGTTCTTGTAGCTGATCTGCAGCATCTCCGCAGCACGTCCCTTGTTGCCGTCGGCCTCACGCATCACCTCTCGAATCTTCAATCGCTCCACCTCGCCCACGGCCCGCCTGGTTACGTCGGTCAAGGTTCCGGTGAGATCCAGATTCGCCCACGGGTTCGGCGCTTCCTCGGCAATTGGCGTGGTGACGAACGACAGATTGAGGTGACGCGGAAGGATCGAATCGCCGTCGGCAAGGATCACCGCGCGTTCGATGCAGTTTTGCAGTTCGCGCACGTTTCCCGGCCAGCGATACGCCTGGAGCGCCTCGAGCGCGGCCGGTGACAGTCCAATCGCCTTCTTCTTGAGTTCCCGGCAGAAGCGATCGACGAAATACCGCGCCAGCAGCGGGATGTCGTTACCGCGATCGCGGAGCGGCGGCACGGTGATTGGAAATACCGATAACCGGAAGAACAGATCCTCACGAAACCGGCGCGCGGCAACGGCGGCGCGAAGCCCGCGGTTGGTCGCCGCGACGAGCCTGACGTCGACCGTCACCAGCGCCGTGCCGCCGACTCGTTCGAATCGACGCTCCTCCAGCGCACGAAGAATCTTGGCTTGCAGGGCGAGGGGCAAGTCGCCGATTTCATCGAGAAACAGCGTGCCTCGATGCGCCATTTCGAACTTGCCCGGTTTCCTCGAAACGGCACCGGTGAACGCCCCCTTTTCGTGTCCGAAGAGCTCGGTTTCCAGCAGGGTCTCCGGAATGGCGGCGCAATTGATCGCGACAAACGGAGCATCCGCGCGCGAACTCAGCGCATGCAGAGAACGCGCGAAGAGTTCCTTTCCGGTACCGCTCTCGCCTTCGATCAGAACGGTGGTATCGGTCGATGCCGCGCGCTGCAGCGCAGTAAATACTTTCCTGAGGGACACGTCGTCGCCGACCAGTTGCGGGGCGCCACGGCGAACAGCAAGCTCCTCTTTCATGAGCAGGTTTTCCGTTACCAGACGTCGCTGTTCGAGCGCGCGGGAGACGAGCAGGAGCAGATGATCCGGGTCGACTGGCTTGGCGAGAAAATCGAGTGCCCCTTCCTTCATTGCCGTCACCGCGTCTTCGATGCTGCCGTAAGCGGTCATCACAATCACCGGCACATCGGGGTCGATCTCTTTCGACGCACGGAGAACACCGAAGCCGTCGCCTTCCGGCAGGCGGAGATCCGAGAGCACAAGCGCCGGCTGCGCCTGCTGCAGCATTTTCAACGCTTCGGCTTGATCGCGCGCCTCGATTACCGCATGCCCCTGTCGCTCGAGGGCGTGCCGTAACATTGTGCGAAGGGAGTCCTTGTCTTCGACGATGAGGATCTGCGCGGGAGCGGGCACGAGTCGTCAGTGTAGCATCATTCGCATGGGCGATCGTGCGATCGGCGCGGTCCGAAGACCGCGCCCTTGCGGGCGAATAGACATCGGGCGGTCAACGCATTTCATGCCACGCAATCACGCGCACATCGTTTCTCATCACACCTGGAAACTCGGCCGCCATGGCCTGTTCACGACGGATCGTCGCGCTGACGGCTCGCTTTCCTGAGCGAACCGCAAAAGCCTCGGCATGCAGCATGACGACATCGTTCGTGTCGACGATAGGATTACCATCCAGATCGTCAGGGTCGTCGGCAATCCACACAACCACGTACGGGGTGCCACTCGTTGCGAGTCCCGCGATGCGGCTCAGTGGCGCGTGCGCGTACAGCCGCCAAACGGGTCGATCCGCCACATTCGGATAGACAGCATCGCTTTCTGTCTGTCGCTGAATTGTTAATTGCGTCAGATTGAGTGCCGATCCATCGGGGCCTCCTGCCGTGATCTGGCCGTCGTTGAAGTCAGAAGAAGACGATGTGAAGGACGGAAGGGAACTCCACGTCGACAGGACGCGAACTTCAGCGATGGCCCGTTCGATACCGGCGTCTGCTGCATATAACCCCTGTTGCGATGCGTGGTACGTGCCGGCGACGGCCAGTTCAGTCGAGACGATCAGGCCGAGAGCCGCTCCGGCCGTCGCAATCAACGTGATCACCATCAACGCGCACAGCAAGACAGTGCCACGTTCGTTCGGGCGCGGCGGACTGATCATGGAAGAAGAATCCGCCTCGTCATGTTCGGAGGCGTGACGTCGATGGTCGTCTGCAGATCAGGAACGGCGCGTGTGGATGCGCGGGCCACGCCAGGCGAAGAAAACCCGATCCCGCGTCCTCTGAACTCGGCGGATTCCGCTTCGACCCGGATCGTGATCGACACACGACGCACCCGGAGCAGATCGGCGTCGAACCGGAGTGGTGGTTGTCCGCACGATGGGCCGTCGGTCAAGAGTGATGCGGCCATCGGTTTCGGGCCGTCCCCTCCCAGATGAGTAAGAACTGACACCGCAGGAGTACCGGCGTATGCGCAACTTGACGCTCCCGGTACCGGCGGCATCACGGAATCAGGCCGCGGATCGCCGTAGTAGGCAAACTGCAAAACGACGACATGATCGACGAGTGGAACATCAGACCGAGCGCCGTCGTACATCATGAGCCGCTTCCCCGGCGCGTCCAGGTAATACGTTCGGCGGACCACTTCGGCGACCTGCGCCGGCGCTGAGTACGGGCGCGACAGGGGCGCGGACGGTGTCAGCAGGTTGTTGGCGGCATCCACAGCGCTGACCGTGAACACTTCATGCGCCGCGCCGACACCGCCCGCCTCGAAGATCAACACATCTGCGCCAACGGCAAAGCTGCACGCAGACGCGGGTCGGCACCCGGGCGCGCTCCCGTCTATCACGATGGGCGATCCCGTTGACGTCATGTCGGCGGTCAGGCGCGTCTCCGCACCACCGGCAGGAACGTACACAACACTGACTCGGTCGGGACGAAAGGACAACTCTGGATCCGCTCCCGTCACACCGATTCGAGCCGGAGCGATCGGTGCAAACAGGCGGTTCAACGGTCCCGCAAAGGGGCCGCGGGTGGGACCGGCTCCCGCCAACTCGAGATCGTGCCTCATGGCCTCGACTGCAACGCGCAGCCGCTGCTGCACGTCCATGGTTTCTCCCTGTACGCCGGTCAATGTGTGAGCGGCGACAGCGAAGCGAAGCAGCACGGCGAGAACCACCACACCAATCGCCGTCGCGATCAGGAGTTCGAGAAGTCCATAACCCCTCTCATGCGACGTCACCACCGCCGGCGATTGCTGAATCATTTTCGCGACTCCATGCTGACGAGATGGATGGCGTCACCGAGCGATGCCGGATTGGTGCCCCGCGTCCCGACGACAACATCGAAGACCAGCAGGTTGTCGGCATCGCTCGCGTGGGGCTGCACGGACCAGCGACGAACATACACGGCGGCCGCTGGAACCGTCGCACCGCCGCCGACCCAGCGACCATTCGCATCGAGGTAGTCGACATATCCATCGGTATTGGACGTGAGCGTTCCGGCCGGTGATGGCAACAGCCCTGGACCATCGTCGGTCGCCGGGTCGATGCCCAGGTTTGTCGTGACGTCCGATTGCGACATGCTAATCGCCGGGGCGCTGGTCGCAATGTGCGTCCACGCGAGTGATCGCAACTGCTCCATCTTTCGCGCCGCCGCCATCGTGCCAATCGTGCGAATTCGCGCATGGTGATTCGCCTGAATCGCCATCGATAACACGACCGACGCGCCTGCGGCCACGGTCGTGGCGATCGCGCATGCGATGATGACCTCGAGCAGAGCGAAGCCTGAGGAATGTGATGTGTGATCGGAAGAACGCATTGCACTGACGCAAAGTGCAACGCCGGATCCACACCGCGCGGCGCAGATAATTCGCGATTTATCGCAGCATTCGAGAGCGCGACGTGGGCGCCTCAGAAACGACGACGCAGAATCGGCGAGCGATTATCGCGGACAGGGGCGCAGAAACTGCGCCTGGGCACTCAGCGCAGCCAACCCGGCGGAACGCCGGCCTTGCGAGCTTCTTCCTCGATGTCGGCGATGTCCTTCTTCGCCTGTTCGATCTCGCCGGTCACGCGCTGCAGTTCTGCGAGAGCTTTTTGACGATCGTCGGCGAGCTTGGCGCGTTGATAAGGGTCATCGCGATTGACGACGTCCGTCGTGAGCGCATTAATCCGACTTTGCAGCGCCTCGGCGAACATCTCGGCACGCCGCTGCGCTTCCCGAGCCTGCGTCATGCGCGTCCGCCAGGCCGTTTCTTCTTTCTGATCCGGTGGCTTCGCTTCCGGCGGCTTCTGATCCGGCACGACGGTCGGCGTTGCCGGTGGAAGCGACGACGCGACGGCAGGTGTCGCAGTCTTCGGAAGATCTTTATCGGAGTAGACCTTCGCGGCCGGCGCGGTCTTCAGGCCTTTCCGGCGCTCCTGCTCCTTCTGCGCCAGTTCGACGAGCGACGGCGTTTGCGCGAACGCGGCGCCGGCGCGAAGACACAACAGCGACGCGATTGCGACGGCCATCACACGCGAAGAAATCTTCATCGTCATAACTGTCGAGCGCACCTCTAGTGTAGCAGAGCGCAACTAGGACGACGACACCGACCGTCCGGTCAATTCGGCGATTCGCTCACGTACTTTATCGGCATCTGGCGCATCGGGCGACAGACGAAGGTACTCCTGATATGCCGCAGCCGCCTCCGCCGACTTCTGCAGGCGCTCGTAACTGACGCCGAGCGCCTTCCTGAACGACGCATCGTCGGGCTGCAGGTTGATCGCCTTTTCATATTGCTCGACGGCCGCCGCCTCGTCCCCCTTCTTGTGCAGCGACAAGGCGAGGTTGAACGTCGTCACATAATCGTTTGGGAAGAGAAGCTGCGCCGCACGGTAGCCCTGGATCGATTCATCGAGACGCCCCGCGAGGCCGAGCGCACGAGCGAGATTGAACTGGTAAGTCCATCGATCGGGTGCCGCCGACACTGCGCGAGTGAGGTAAGGGATCGCGTCGGCCGGCCGATTCATCTTGACCAGAACCTGCCCAAGATTGCTCAGGGAATCGGTGTCCTGCGGATTCTTCTCGACCGCGGCCTGAAATTGCGCAAGGGCCGTGGCATAGTCTCCTTCGCCATAGGCGGCAGCTCCCAACCCCGACGGATCCATGAACGGTCGATCGCGCCCGAGTTGCGGAAGGGCACGCGCCGGCTCACTCACTGGGGTGGCTGCTTCGCGAGGCGCTGACGCCGCGGGCGGAGCAACTGACTTCGCTGGCGGACGCGGTGTACCCCACTCGCGCCACATCCACAGCCCTGCCACTAGCACCACGAAGCCGCCGGCCAGCACGGCACTGATCGTTGCCAGCTTGCGACTCTTCTCACGTTCACGCGCGGGATTGGGGACGGTGACGAAAGCACGGCAACGCGGACACCGTTCCCGTCCTGGCCGAAGTTTGGCCCCGCACTTCTGACAAACGATTGCCGTCGACACTAGCGGATTTCCCGCCACGACAGGATGCGTACGCCGACCTGCCCGATGCCGTTGTTGAAGTCTTCCGGATCGCCGAACGCCTCGACGCGCGCGCCGCTGGCGCCACTGGTCGCTGTATACAGGTGCTGATCGACGATGAATGGCGCGGTCGCGCGACCGGCCATGGTCCGGGCAATGGTGCTTTCGTTGTTATCAATCTTGCCGTTGTTGTCCGTGTCGTATGCGGCACCGCCCGCATAGGTCATCGCGTAGAGATTTGAAGTGAAATCGGCGCACGGCGTCGAGGCGGATTCGGTCGTCGTCGTATAGAACACGATATCGCCGGCGACCGATGGTGAGGTAGACGGCCGTTCACCGGTCGCGAGACCGCCAGAGTTGGTCACCTTCGCCAGATCGATCGCAAACTTCGTGGTCGAACCGGCTGCCGGGCTGTTGTCCTTCAAGCCATAGAGCTTGAACGTGTCAGTGCCTCCCGGCGTGCTGGCGGCCAGCAAATCGCTACCGGTCGCAAAGAACATGTACACATCGGTGGTGCCGACGAAGAGAAGCGCCGATGAGGCGTAGATCGGCTGTCCCGTATCGGCCATTTCACTAACGCTGATCGTCCCGCCAGACGTAAAGTTGAATCTCCAATAGCGGCCGTCGATGTCGCCGAGATACGCCTTCGAGACCGCAACCGATCCGCTCTCACCTGCAGCTGTCGGGTCCGCTTGGAGCGCATTCTTGCGGCCGTTGCCAGCCAAGTCGGTGATGACGACGCACCCGTCACCCGAACCGGAGCCGCTCGAAATCACCGTACAACTTGACCCGGACGGATTGCCCAATAGTTTGCCGGTGTCCGCATTGAGCAGATACATCGCATTGCCGGCTTTAGGTGCGCTGGCCCCCCGGTTCGGAATCGACGCCTCAATATCGGGGAAGTAGCCCGAACCGACAATGACAGCGGTGACCGAACGATCCGTCGTCAAGGGACCAACCGCGGGATCAGACCAGGTGAATCCGACGGTCTTTTCCGCATATGACGCGGTCGCTTTCAGATCGCCATACAGCCGTTGTTTGCCGCCTGGTGTTCCATCAAACACCGAGAACGTCGCGCTATAGCTCGGGTCGAAGCTGTCGTAGTTCGGGAACGCCCATTTGAATACGATCGATTCGTTGGGCGTGTCGAACGTCGCCAGCAACGAATTGACTGCGCCGAGATCGCCGAGCGACGGATCGACGCCCATGCCGGCCTCGGTGACGTCGAAGGTTTGATAGAACGTCCCTCCAGGTCCCTGGCCAATCAGCAGCAGCGTCTTCCACACGCCACTCAGCTTGACTTCTGCAACCTTCGGCGAGCTGTCGACGAAGTAGTCGAATTGATCGACGGCCTGCCCGTCGCGGAACGTCTTCAACTTCGGCAGCAGGTTATAGGGAATGAATGCCCACACTTCGTAACCGCTGCGCGCGTCGATGGCGTGAATCATGCCGTCGTTGGCGCCGACGAAAATCATGGCGCGACGATCTTTATGGGTGCCGGCAAACGATGTCGGCGAATCAGCGCGGCCGTAGTCGTCGTCTGGCGGCGGATCGAGCGACGGCACGTCCATGACTGCGGGCGTCGAGCCGATGATCGCGCCAATTGGCTGCGCCCGAATTGCGGTGATCAGTGCGTTGGTGGTCGCACTCGTGCCCATGATTGGTCCGAGCGTCCCGGCATTGGCGACCGTGAACGGAATCACCGAACCTCCACCAGCGCCGCCGGGGATGAACGTGTAGATGTTGCGGGTGTTCGGATCGAGCGGCGTGCGCGCCTTTCCCGCCAGCGATGGACGGCCATCGAGATCGGGCCAGAGTCGCGTCCCGTCATTGACGAATTTCCAACCGGTTGGCTTGGTCGAATCGGTCACCGGTTTGTAGGTTCGGAAGGCGCGAAGAACGCCATCGAAACCCGGCAATGTGAAGCCGGCAGTCAGCAGGAAGTTGCTGCGCTGCGGCAGGTCCTGCCCGCCAGGAATCGCCTGGATGTCTGTGTTCAGCAGCGGGTTGCCGTTGGCATCCGGCGCATTCTTGAGATTCACGGTCCCGACGATCGGGCTGACCGGCGAGAACTCGCTCGCCGTGCTGGTATCGAACTCCGCGGCCCGCGAGAACCCCATCTGGACCGCACGATCGACCGCCGCCGTCACCTCAAACGCGGTCGACGCCAGGAAATACTGCCCGCCGCTATTGGTCGCAATCGCCCGCAGCGACGCGACGTCGGCCGCGTCGGGCTTGACCGCGACGACCACTATCGGCACGCGCTTGGTGACGCCGCCGGCGCTGACCGACAGGAAAGACGATGCGGTCGTGGTCGCATTGTGCGATGCCGCGTAGGCGACATCACCGCTGTCCTTGCCGCCGGTGATCAGCACGACGACCGTGTTGCGGCAGCTGCGATTGGCGGCGGAGTCGCTGGTCATCGCCGCAACTGCCGCCGCGCGCGCATCGGTCAGCGCATAGTCGAGCGGGCGATCGGCAAAGCCGACACCCGGCATGCTCGCCGGAATCAACGCCAGCGGATCATTGGGACCACGCGCGAGAATGGTCGTGATCGTGTTGGCCGTATTCGCGGCAGGCACGACCATGGTGGTCCCCGCCGGGGCGCTGGATTGTGCGTGGTTGGCCGCAGCGACGCTCGGTGCGTAGACGCCGTAGTTGTTCGCGCCGCCGCTCACGTTGCACGGATTGTTGTCTCGATACAGCGCTTGAAAGGCATCGGTAAGAACGACCGGTTTATCGCAGTTTGCACCGGTACGCCACGCAGGGGTGTTCTGTCGCAGCTTGATCAATCCCCATCGGAACGTGCTGCTCCCGTTTTCCGCGACAGCCGCAGACAATCCTTGCTTGGCGATGTTGTACCGAGTGTTGTTGAGGAACAGGAGGTCTGACGGCGCGTTCGAGGTCAACGCATTCGCGGGATCCCAGACGGCCGCCGTGGCCTGAATGTTGTCGGCCGTGTACTTGCCTGGCGCCGCGACCGCCTGCAGATTCTTGTAGACGCGGCGATACGTCTTGGTCGTGATGGTGTTGATGCTGGGAAATGCCGGCATCACCCCCGGATCGTCAGAGACTCTGTAGAAACTCGGGTCGTACCAGTTGCCGCTTCCGTCCTCGAGCATGCGCATCGAGGTGTCGAACACGACGATGACGGTCGGCGGCACACGCTTGATGAAGAGCAACGGGTCGAGCTGCGCGAACGCGGTGGTCGAGTACCAGACCATCGTCGCAACGGCGATGAGCAGCGCCGCGGTTTTCCGCCGGGTGAACGCACGAAGGACTCGCCCGCGCGTTCGCCCGGGGCGTCCACTTCGTCCGTGTTGAGAAGTCAATTCAGTCATCACTGCACAATCAGGTTGCCGGTTGTGTTGTTCATCCGCATGTTCGTCAACGACTTGCCGGGCGTCTGCACCGCCGCTTTCCTGGCGCGCTGGTTCAATTCTTCCTGTCCGCGCTGCGCGATCTGCCCGCGCTCGATTTCAGTGCTCGATGTCCGGGCGACCGTGACCTCGATAATCTTGCGGGTACCGGAGGGACCCACCGCTTCGGCATGCAAGGTCAAAGTGCCGTTTGCGTCGAGGAGTGGATTGTTGTCCGCCGTCGCAGTCAATCCCGTCGCGGGATCGACGGGACCGTCGGCGGGATCGTCAGCGACCCAGACCGCCACGTACATCGGACTATCGATCTGCTGGTTGGGAAGCATGTCTGCCAACGGCCCCCACGCGAACAGCTTCCACTGGGGATTGTTGCCAGCCCAGAGGTTCAGCGTGTCCGTGTCGGCCTGGAGCTGTCCGGTCGCGGTATTCGTCCCGCAGCAGAGCGTCATCTGTCCCCCGCCGGGAAGCGTCTTGGCTGACGTCATCGCGCCGTCTACGAATCCGGATTGCGCAGTGCCCGCGAGGATGTCGTTCCAGCGGGGAACGAGCAACAGGTCCTGAACCACGCGTTCGACCGCGGCATCGGCGGCGTACAGCGCCTCCTGACTATTCCGGTAGTTGGCGGCGATATGCGTTTCGGTGTTGCTCACCATCACCACGGCTGCGCCGAGCGCCGTCAACAGCATCATCGCCATCAAGGCGATGATCAATGCCGTACCCCGTTCCTCGGCAAGGCGGGCGTTGAAACGTGAATGGCTCTTCATCAGCGTACGAGGTTGAGATTTCGCGGTGAAACCTCGAATGAGACGTTGTAGTCAGGCACAAACTTTTCTCCACCGCGTGACGTGCCTGGATTCTTGAAGAATGCGGTGTCAGAGCCACGCAGCGCCGGATTCGCGACCTGCACTCGCATGGTCACGCGCACCTTCCGGACGCGCAGCAGATCCGCATCGAACGCGTTATTGCCGCCACCGCACATCGGGCCGTCGGTCAGCATGTTGGCGGGCAGCGCGGCGAGCGATCCCTCGTCAGCCGCCAATGTCGGCATGCCGACGTAGTTGTGGGCGGCATCGTAGAGGCAGTTCGCCTGGTCCTTGGGTGGTTCTGGCTGCATCGGAGGATTCGGATCGCCGAAGTACTCAAACTTGAGGGCGACCACGTTATCGACGATTGGAAGGTCCTCGGTATAACCGTCGTAGCGCATCAACTGGTTCGTCTGACTATTGAGGTAGTACGTGTTGCTGACGATCTGAGTGATCGAGGCGCCGGCGTTGTAGGCCGTGCTGAGCTCCTCGCCGCGATGCTGCATGTGAGCGGCGGCGTCTTGAACCTTGGTGATCGTGAAAATGTCGAAGTTGCCGCTGGTATCGAAAATGATGACATCGTCGCCATCGTTGAAGCCGCACAGCTTGTCAGTATCGGCCGGACAGTTCGGCTGATCGGTCACCTTCAATTCGGACGATGGAGTCGGCATCGACTGGCTGATCGTCGTTTGCGAGTAGCTGTTCGGAATGTAGCTCAGAGTGATGGTGTCGTCTCTAAACGTGGTCGGGTCATCAGGGTTCTGAAACCCGACCCGGCGCGGCAGAATCGGCGCGAAGAAATTGACGAGGGCTCCGCGTACTGGTCCCTGATAGGGGCCGGCTCCAGCGATAACCAGTTCTTTGAAGATGGTTTCGTTGGCCATGCGCATGCGCTGCTGCATGTCGGCCACTTCCGGCTGCGTCTGCGCGTTCCCCTGTGCCGGATTCATCAACGAGAAGATCGCCCCGGTCACTGTGATCATGATCGCCGTCGACACGAGCAACTCGATGAGCGTGTAGCCGGCTTGCGATGACCGGTGGCTGCGACTAACCGGCGTCATTGTGCTTTCCTCGTCCGCACCGTCACGAGCAGTGCGTCACCGGCCATCCGCGTGCGCGTAAAGGCAGACTGAACGCGCGCCAGCTCATTGGTCACTGGAGTGACGAGCACCTGGATCACCAGCGTGTTGTTCGGATTGGTCGGCAGCGGTTGAATCGACCATCGCCGGATGTAGACCGCGCTTGACGGCGGTGTCATTCCGGTACCCACCCAGCCGCCACCACCATCAAGGAAATCGACAAACCCGTCTGTGTTCTGTTCGAGCGAGTCGGACGGAGACGGATTCAGACCGGAGCCATCATGGGTGGGCGGCGTCACGGCCAGGTTTGTCGTCGTATCCGAGTCTGGAATGCCCTGGCCGGCGAGATCGAATCCCCAGGTCAGACCACGAAGCTGCTCCAGCTTCTGTTCCGCCATCGCCGTCGTCGATGTCGCACCCTTGGCAATGACATTCGCTCTCGTCGAGAGCGCAAAGAGCTGCGCGACGCCGAGCGACACGACCGTGAGCAGGCCCATCGCCACGAGCACCTCGACGAGGCTGAATCCGCGGCTATTTGAGCTGGATCTTGCCGGCATTGTTAACCGTCACAGTCTTCGACTTGCTATCGCGCGTGATCGTGATCGTCACTGGCGTGGCAAGTGTCGTCACCACTCCGTTGACGACTTCCGCCGCCGTTCCGTCCGGGCTGAACTGCAGGATCTGGTTGGTCACGGTGGCGCCGCCGGGCAACGCCCGCGGCGGTCCATCGAAGTTCGGCCGGGTCATGACGTCGTCGTCCGGGGGCGGAAACGGATATGACGACGTCATGCACCGATTCGTGGTGTTGTCGGCGGCAGTGCCGAGTACTTCCACGCTGCGGATGTAGCCAGCGGTCGGGCAATTCAAACGGACGCGAATGACGCGATTTGAATTGACCGCCTTCAACCGCGCGTCCTGCATTTCACGCTCGACCAGGCGCGAGGCTTCACTGAGCTTGATGCTCTGCGTCATGTCCTTCATGACGGGCAACCCAATGACGGCGAGGACGGCAATCATCGAGACCACCATCAGCATCTCCACCACGGTGAAGCCACGAGCATTGCGAGAGCGAAAAATCATCGGTAACCCCCTGTTGAGCAATAGGGCTGCCACCAAGGGTTATGTCGCTGAGCGGCTTGGGATAAGTGGCTAGTTCTACAGTATTTATTCGGCGGGTTCGGGGGGTTTGGAGAGTCCCAGCGTGCAGAATGTTGTGCAGTTCTGGCACGCCCCTAACATTTCTGGTTGCGCCAGCTTTTCAGGCGGTTCGCAGGGGCAGAGTCACGGTCAAACAGGCGCCGCCGCCTTCGGCGTTGGCCGCGCTTACGCGCCCGTTGTGGGTCACGATGATCTTCTGCACCAGGGCCAGGCCAAGACCGGTCCCTCGTGCCTTGGTTGTGAAGAACGGCCTGAAAATGCGTTCGGCAAGGGCTGGGTCCACCCCAGGGCCGTTGTCGGTCACGCTCACACGCAGCGTCGCGGGACCTTCATTACCCCCCTCAACCACGATGCGCGGCGATCCGGCACATGCCTCCAGCGCGTTACGGCACAAATTGCTGAACGCCTGGCGCAATAGCACCTCGTCCCCTTCGACCACACCGAAGTGTCCCTTGACGACCACCTCGCCACCCCGCGCCGTCGCTTCCGGCCGGATCTCCTCCGCCGCCTTTTCGGCCAATATGCCGACATCGACCGGCGCGAGAACCAGTTCGGCCGGCTTGGCGAAGTTGAGGAAATTGGTCACAACCTGCCCCAATTCTTCGGTTTCTTGACGGATGCCCTGCACGTAAGGCTTGAAGTCCGCCGGGAGCCGTTCGAGGTCGAGCAAACGGCTGTACCCGTGAATCGTGGCCAGACCGTTTCTGAACTCGTGAGCGATGCCCGCCGTGAGTTCTCCCAGACGCGCGAGGCTGTCTTTCAGCCGAAGCTGGTCTTCGAGATCAGCGATCTCGCTCAAATCCGTGAACAGGCAGATGGCGCCATGTTCGTGACCGCTCTCGTCGCGGATAGGGGAAACGGTGATTCCCAGATGCGACGCTCCGCTACCGGGCCGATCCATCCTGACTGCGCGCCGCACGATCGGTCGGCGGGCGACCAGACATTCCTGAATGACGTCGGCGAGCGGCGACGAGCCCGCGAGCTCTTCACGGTAGTCGCGCATCAATTCCGAATTGGGGAGACCGAGCAGTTGCTGACCGGCCGGATTCAGGGTGCGGATGATGCCTTCCTGACTGACCACGAGCAATCCGGAGGTGAGGCTGGCGATGATTTCGCCACTCAGTCGCTCCGAGGCCTCTGCCCTCGCCTGCATCGCGCGCTCCTGCTTGCGCATCTTCTGGAGCGCTTCCTCCATCGCCGCCGCCATGAAGGCGGTTTCGGCGCCGCCTTCGCGCGCGGCACGAGTTGCCGTCCGCGCCGCAGCAAAGAACTTACTTACCGCGAACGCGAGGATGCCTGCCAGCGCGGCAACGATCGCGGTAAGGAGCAGGAGCAGAGTGCCGGCCTTGGTCATCAGTACAGACCCACGTACCAGTTCACAATCGCCTCGCCGGCGAGCGACGCGACGAGTGCACCAAGGGCCAGGAATGTTCCATACGGCAACGCGTATTTCATTCCGCCTTTTCGTATTGCGATCACGATAAGGCCGATTCCCGAACCGACGACCGAGGACAGCACGAGCGTGACGAGCACCAGCTTCCAGCCGAGGAATGCGCCGATCATGGCCAACATCTTGACGTCTCCGCCGCCCATGCCTTCGTGCCCGGAAAAGCGGAAGTAGGCCTCGCCGATCAACCACAGCACGCCGCCACCGAGCAACACGCCGACAAGCGCGTCGATGATGCCAGGTGGAAGCACGGTGCTCGCGATCAGACCAACGGCCACGCCTGGCAGCGTGATCGCATTCGGCAGCAAATGATGCTCGAGGTCGATCGCGAAGAGGACAACCATCCCACAGGCGAACACGAGCCTCGGGATGAGAAGAGCGCTCCAGCCAAACACCGCGCCGTGGAGCACGAAGAGTCCCATCGTGACGAGCTCGACGATGGGATACCGAATCGAGATCCGGGTCCGGCACTTACGGCAACGGCCGCCGAGCATTGCGTAGCTCACGAGCGGAATGTTGTCGAACCATCGAAGCTGGTAATCACAGTGGGGACATCGCGACGGCGGCGAATTGAGCGACTGTTGGCGCGGAAGGCGATGAATGCAGACATTCAGGAAACTTCCGACCGCAAGCCCGACGATAGCGAGAAGCGCGGTCTGCGCCGGATCGAGATTCACTGAAGGCGCCGGGGTTCCTCCGGCATCGGATGAAGTGCTGACTGTTCAGACACGCGGACACGCCCGGTCACCGGGTCGAGAATGTACGGCGTTCCGACCGGATCGACCGGCTGGCCGGGCAGCACGCGGCGCTTCACGAGGCTGTTCCACGAGAGCGGCTCGCCCTTTGGCGGCGGATATTTCTGGACGACGGTCTCGAGCTGATCGATCTGGTCGAGCGCCCGAAGCTGCAGGAGCGAACGTTCAGCATTGCGCCGCAGCCAGACCTCTTCAGACTTCGCGATCTGCTGCCACAGAAAGCGCGCCGCCGCGCGATCGTTTCCGTGGACGAGCATTGAGGCTGCAAGCGGTGCCAGCCAGTTTGGCGCGTTGGGCTGCTCGGCTGCGCGCTGAAACCAGAGCGCGGCAGTCTTGTAGTCGCGGAGCCGCCAGTAATAGACAAACCCGACGTCGTGGTAGTACTGCCACTTCTGCGGCATGACCGCAATCGCTTTGCGAAGAAGCGCGACAGACTGATCGGGACGGCCGGGGCCGCCCGGGTACGCTTCACTCAAGAAGATCGCGCCAAACCGGTACGCAATATTGAAGTACGGATCCAGCGTCGTCGTCATGTCGAGCAGCGGGAACAGCAACTGATACTTCGTTTGCGCCTTCGGTCCTGACAGGCGATCACCGCCGTAATGCTGAATCGCACGTATCCAGTACACGTCGGCAAGGATGGCGTCGAACGACAACGCCAGTCGCTGGAGCGCGCCGCCGGAGGTGACGTAGAGGATCGCCTCTTTTTGCGGGTCGTCGCGCGGATACCAGCGGTCGCGAACGATTTGAATGGAAATCGCAGCCGCGAGCGCGATACTCGCCATCACCGCGATCCCGAGATCGTTTCGCCGCATCATTTGAAATCCCGGCGCGAGAAAATGAGAGTCGATACGAGCAGCAGCGCAGCGACGTAGGCCAGACCGTACAGCGCCGTACTCCCCATGTAACCCATTGTCACCGGCAGACCGTGGACGACTTCGGTTTTTACATCGAAAGCCGAGAGATCCGGCAGGATGTGGTACGCGCCGCGGGCGAGCCGGGCCGCGGCCTTCGAACTGACGACATGTTCGAAGTTCTTCAGATCCGAATTGAAATGACCGGCGATGTACAGTCCGAATGTCATCGCCGCGGCAACAATCGGGCTCGAGAACGTCGAAAAGAACAGCGCAATTGCGGTCACCAGCATCAGCTCGATGAAGATCAGGACGATCGCTTTCAGAAGCGCGGGATCGATCCCTGGTGCGTCCCAGCCGGCGCGAATCGTCGGCGGCTGGGTCCAGACCATGTACGCCAGAATCACGTAGAGCGCGATCGCCATCACGCTGACGTTTACCGCCAGCGTCAGCACGAGCCCGGCATACTTCCCGGTAATGAATTGTGCGCGGCTCACGGGTTTCGACAGTAGCGCGTAGATGCTGCGCCGGTCGACCTCTTTCGAGACGAGCCCGATGCCGATGAAGATGGCGATGAACAAACCAAACACCGACGTCGCCGCCAGCCCCAGATCCTTGATGATCTTGACGTCCTGCCCGGCCGTGAGCTGGCCGATCAAATACGACGACCCGATGAGCAGAACCGCAAAGAGGACGAGGTTGTAAGGCACCCGATCGCGGACGGATTCGCGGAAGACGTTGACCGCAACCACTCTAACGGCTCGCACGAGCTTCCTCCGCATGCGGCGCGCGCGCCCCGCGCCCCATCTCGGCGACACGCTTCATGAAGAAATCTTCGAGCGTGTCTCGCGTGGGATTCAGTGAAACGAGCGACGCCCCGGACGCGGTCAGTTCGGCAAGGATCCGCTCCGGTGGCTGATCGAGGGAGAGTTCGAATGAATAACGGCCCGCTGAGATCTCAGTCGCGCGCCGTATGGCAGGCTTGATTCTCGCCACGAGTTCCGGCGACACGCCCGACATCACCAGTTCCCACCCGTGCACCTGAAAGGCAAGGATGTCTGCGAGAGCGCCGGATGCCGCCAGCCGTCCGCCGGCGACGACAGCGACCCGCCGACACAACGCCTCGGCGTCAGCAAGAATGTGAGAACTGAAGAACACTGTGCGTCCCTGATCGCGCAAGTCGAGGATGAGCTGTCGAACATCTCGACGGCCGAGCGGATCGAGTCCCGACATCGGCTCGTCGAGGAACACCACTTCAGGGTCGTTCAGTAACGCCTGTGCGATGCCCACGCGCTGGATCATGCCCTTGGAGAATTTGCGAAGTTGAAGACGGCGCTCGGCACCGATTCCGACGCGATCAAGAAGTGCCGAGACACGCTTGCGCCGGTCGGGACCCGAGTACCCGAAGAGGTTCCCGAAATATCCAAGGAGTTCCTCGGCGGTGAGGTAATCGTAGAAGGAAGGGTTCTCTGGCAGATACCCGATCCGCCGGCGCGTGCTGATGTCGCCGACGGGACGGCCGAGGATCTCGGCACGGCCTGAGGTCGGGAAAATCAGCTGCATCAGCAGCTTCAATGTGGTCGTCTTTCCGGCGCCGTTCGGACCGAGAAAGCCGAACACCTCGCCGCTGTCGATTTCGAGCGTCAAGCGGTCGAGCGCGCGATAGGAGCGGCGCCGCCAGAAGCCGATTGCGTAATCCTTGGTTAGGTCCTCGATTCGAATCGCACAAGGCATGGCCGGAGAACGGTCAGGCTACTTCGAACGTTTCAGCTCCAGGTCAATCAAGGCATCAAGCGCGGCCGGATCGACGACGCCGGCCGGGAGTTTCTTGTTATCGAGCACGATAGTTGGTGTCGACGTAACCCCGACCACGCCGCCAAGATTCGCGTCAGTCCGCACCTCTTTCAAGGCGTCGGCGTAGGCACCGTTGAAATCCGGGATACCACCAATGTCATGAGCCGCGGTGCGCACACCCGAGGGCGTCAGCTTCTCCTGATTGTCGAAGAGCCAGTCGGTCATCTTATCGGCCTTACCGGTCTGGCGCGCTAGCACCACGGCTGCCGCGGCTTCACACGCGGCACTGTGGCTGCCGCCGGGCGCGTACGCATTGCATTCCCCTTCGAGCGGGAAATGCTTGAGAACGAAGCGGACCTGTGAATTACTCCCGTACTTCGCGACGATCGGCCTATAGGCGTCGTGCGCGGCGCGGCAGTGCGGACACTGAAAATCGCTAAAGACCACCACCATGACCTTCGCGCCGTCCATCGGGATGGGTGACTCGAGCTTGGGCTGCACGTCCCACCACTTCGCAAGATCGGCACGCTGCTGATCGTTGAGCGTCTTCAGCGGCGGCGGCGCGGCATGGGCCGCCTGCTCTCCCGGGAACGAGGCAATGACTGTCCCGGCCCCGGCCACGAACAGCAGCGCCAGGACGAGCGCGATGGGACTGGAGATGAATGCGCGGACATCGCGCGGAATACGGCGCGGCAGCGTAGTCATGGGAAAACTTGTCGCTCCTCCAGAGACGATGAAGATGCCGGCGACCGAGACGTAAGTCACCGCGCATAGCATGCAGAACGTTTTCAGCTGCACGTACGACGCCCAGCCGAGATAGAGAATGAAGGCGAGACCGACCGTTGAAATCGCGAAGATGTACGCCGGCATGGCATCACGCACGGTCGAACTTGCGCGACCGCCGACGCCGGCGAGCAGCAGCACGAGTGTAAAGAAGAACACGCCGAACAACGCGACTGGCACCCCGAACAAGCTGCCGTACGGGCTCAAGTACGCCTGCGTGCAATTGACCGTGGTGTTGATATCGCAGAAGCTCGAGTAGCCGGAATTGGTTAACAGCTGATAGTGCACGTAGCTCGATATCGAAGCCGCACCGAGTCCGAGCGCGGCAAAGGCCAACAGCAACGTACGACTCAGTTTAGTCATGCTCAGAGGGCCAGTTTACTTCATTTCCAGCCCATGAGAGGGCGCGCCGCGCTCGGGCATGTCGGGCGCAAACGTCTTGTCCGTATCCTCGTACACGATCCGGTCCGTGTTGGTCGCAAAGAATCGGCGGCCTGAAATGTCGGGCTGCAACGGGTCGGCCGTCACCTGATACGACTCGATCGGAGTGCCGCCGGTGCACGTCAGCCCTGTGTCGGTTACGACGGTTCCTGCCATCGTGAATTGATAACCACTCTTCAGCAGTGGGTCTACACCCAAGTCGGGACTGAGAAACGCCTGACCTGTCGTCGGCATCGGCGCAGCAAGGCTCACGAGATTCGGAGCGAACCGTTGATTGCCACAGAGCTGCGCAAACTGGAATTGTGCCTGGTTGATGGCGTGTAGCGTCGAGATCGCGCTCGCTTCGCCGGCGCGAATCCGCGCACTACGGTAGATCGCCATCGACACCGACAACAGGATGCCGATGATGGCGAGAACAATCAGCAACTCGATGAGGGTAAAGCCGTGTGAATCACTCAGAGATCGTCGAGGCATGTAAACAAAAGAGGGATGCCGGTATACCCGGCATCCCTCTTTATAACCTTAAAGGGTTTCGAAGTTACTGAATCGGAACGCCACCGCCGCCGGGGGCCATCTGGGCCTCGGTCGGGGCGATGCCGGTCGGGTCGAAGAAGATCGTGCCGGCGGCGTTGGAAGAGAACCCGCGGTTGCCGGTGGTGCCAACCGTAAGAGGCACCGAGGTCGCGTAATAGTCGGTCATCGTCTGCACGCCGTTGCAGTCGTTCGGTCCATTGACGCCCGCAGCCGCCGGAACAACGTTCACGTTGTAGCCGCTCTTCACGACGGGCTGGGGAAGCGTGGGATCACCAAGGTCGGGCGAGATGAACCCCTGCTGGCTGCCTGGGCACGGCGCACCGAGCACCTTCAGGTCGGTCGAGTAACCGCCCTGGCCGGCTGCCGACGAGTAGCTCGCTTCCGCCGTGTTGATGGCGCGAAGCGATCCGATCGCCGACGACTCGTTACCTGACATGCGGGCGCGAAGAAGCCCGGGAACCGCGATGGCCGCGATGATGCCGATGATCGCCACAACGATCAGCAGCTCGATGAGCGTGAAACCCTTCTGGTTACGAACTTTCATGGCTCTCTCCTCACTAAAAAATCGATGGCCGCATGGACTGTGTTTAGAGTCGGCCCACGGTGCAGCCCAGCGGCCGACGCCGGGCTTTCAGCAACGGCAGTGCCAGCCCAGCAAAACACCCGGCCCGGAGACCTTAAGGCCCGCAGGATCTTGGAGTTATGACTGTCGATCGGTGTCGCGCGGATGGGAAATTCTATTGACAATTTTGGGCCCCCCGACAGTTTTTGTCAACCTCGGGTGGCGTTAAGTGTCAACTCGGGTTGGTCTCGGCCGCTGGCTTGGCTCTTGGCTAAGGGGTCTGGTCGCTTCGCCCCAGCAGCCAAAAGCTACTTCAAGTTGTACTTCTTCGTGTAATACCGGAAGGACCTGAAGCTCATCCCCAGCAGCTCGGCGGCCTTGACCTTGACGCCGCCGGCGCGGCGGAGTGCTTCGGCGATGTACTCGCGCTCGATACCCTGCACATGCCGTTCGAGGTCGAACCCGGCATCCGGGAACGCCTCCGCTTGTGAGGCCGTCGGGGCTTCGGTCACCCGGTTATTCAACTGCTCGGGCAGGCTGTCGGGAAGAATCGTTGGGGTTCGCTCGAGAGCCACGGCTCGTTCAATCGCATTCTCGAGTTCGCGAATATTACCGGGCCACCCGTATTGCGTGAGCAGTGCCATCGCGCCGCCGGAGATCGCGGAGACCGGCTTGCGCATCTGCTCGGCAAATCGCGCCATGAAATGCTCGGCCAGCAAGGGAATGTCACCCTGACGTTCGCGCAGCGGCGGAACTCGCATCGGGATGACGTTGATGCGGTAGAAGAGATCCTCGCGGAACGAGCCTTCCGCAACCATCTTCGTCAGGTCTCGATTGGTCGCAGCCAGAATGCGAATGTCGGCGTCGATCTCTTCGGTGCCTCCGAGCCGGCGGAACTTTCGTTCCTGCAGGACGCGGAGCAGTTTGACCTGCACTACCGGACTCATTTCGCCGATCTCGTCCAGGAAAATCGTCCCCTTTTCCGCGACCTCGATCAGGCCCTTCTTATTACTGTCGGCGCCGGTGAACGATCCGCGCATGTGGCCGAAGAGTTCGGAGTCGAGGAGCGTCTCCGACAGTGCGCCGCAGTTCACCGCGACGAACGGTCGCTCGCGCCGCGGCGAGTTGACGTGAATCGCGCGGGCGATGAGCTCCTTTCCGGTACCGGATTCGCCGGTGATGAGGACGGTGCTGTTGGTCGCGGCGATCGTCTCGATCAATTGAAACAGCGCCACCATTGGCGAACTGTTGCCGATGATGTTGGAGAACTGATTCGACGTCTTCAGCGCGCGCTTGAGCAGCACGTTCTCCTGCTGAAGGCGCCGGCGTTCCAGTTCGCGGCTGACACGCACCCGCAACTCCGCCGCGGTGTCCTTCGATTTCGTCACGTAGTCGGCGGCGCCGAGGCGCAGGGCTTCGACGGCGGTCTCGGTGGTGGCAAAGGCCGTCATGACAATGCTGACGATGTCGGGAGCAATCCGCTTGGCCTCTCGCAGGAGATCGACGCCGTTCATTTGCGGCATGCGGAGGTCGGTGATCAAGATGTCGACACGTTCGCGTTTCAGCAGCTCGAGCCCCGTGGCGCCATCCTCCGCGATCAGCACTTCGTAGCCATCGCGCCGAAGTACGATCGACAGCAGCTCGCGCATCGATCGCTCATCGTCGACGACCAGCACACGCGCCGCGGCTTCAGTCGTCTTCGGCGGGCTCTTTTGCAGTTCTATAGTCATTCATTACTCCGAGCGGCTTCGCACCTCGGACTCCCCTGCACACTCGCTGCGCTCGTTCGCGTCTTTCTTCGCACAGCCTGCCTCGCCGTAGCAGCGGTCGATTCAGCGGTGCGAAGGCGGGTCAATTCAACATCGCAGGGGCATCATTGGTCTCGGGTGTCGTCAGCGGCAGGGTGACTTCGACGCGCGTGCCGACGCCGCGCCGAGACGTCACGTGCACCTCGCCGCCGTAGTCGCTGACGATACGGTGAACGATGGCCAGGCCGAGGCCGGTGCCTCGTTCGAAGCCACCACGAAACGGCTGGAAGATGCCGTCCAACTCCTCGGGCGCAATGCCGACACCCTGATCCTCGACGCGAATGAACAAGTCTCCCGGCGAACTCTCGTCCGGTTGACGACACGACACCGATAACTTGAGGGCGCCGCCGTTGGGCATCGCGCGAAGGCCGTTGGTCGCAAGGTTCCACATGACCTGGCGGATCTGATTGGCGTCGGCCAGGTACCAGACCGGATCGGGAGGAACATCAACCTGGATCTGATGACCGTCGATCAACTCCGCATTGTTCTGGAGCAGCGTCGCCGTATCGGTGACGATCTGCCGGACATCGACCCGCGTCGCGCTCAATCGCTGTGGCCGCGCATACGCGAGGAAGCTCCGAATCGTCTCGTTGAGCCGATCGGATTCGCGCAGCACGATGTCCATCAGCTGTGACTGCTCCTCGGTGAGCGGAAGTTCCTGTCGCAAGATCGAAATGGAGCCGGACATCGACGCGAGCGGATTGCGGATTTCATGCGCGATCCCCGCGGCCATTTCCCCGACAGCCGCCAGCCGCTGCTGCACGCGCGCTTCGCGCTCGGTCTTGCGCGCTTCTGTGACGTCCTGGAAGGTGAACAGAAACCCGGTTTCGCCACGCGGCGTATAGAGGAGCGCGGTACTGAGACCGAGTTCGATCGTGCCGAAACCGCTGCGGGTAAAGTCGATCTCGACGCGCGGCAGCCGCGGGCGCCCCTCGCGCGGCCCGAACATCTCGTCAGCGAGGGCATCGGGCATCTGCAGCACCTCGACGATCGAACGTCCCGTCGCCTCCGCGGCCTTGATTCCGGTGATCGTCTCCGCCGCCCGATTGAATGTCAGCACGCGCCCTTCCATGTCCGTCGTCGCCAGCCCGCTCATCAGGCTGTCGATGATGTGCTGGCTGAAGGCCTGAAGGTTCTCGAGCTCACTCGAAGTTGCCGCAAGACGTTCGTCAGCGCGGCGGGCGCTCTCGGCAAGATGGCCGCTGAGGAGTGCCACGGCCAGAAAGCCGAAGACGTTCAGGCCGACGGTAAAGATCGCCATCCGAAATGCCGGCAGTAACTCGTAGTCGAGGACGCCCGAGAGGAAGCCGCTACTGTAGTACTGACCAAGCACGAGACCGCTGTAGAGCAGCGAACTCAGAATCGCCACCATCATCCCGCCGCGACGCGACTGAATCGTGCTGGCGGCAATGATCGGCAGCGTATAGAGCGAAGAGAAATAGCTCGACACGCCGTTGGTGATGTAGACGATCGCCGAGACGATCACGGCGTCGCATCCGAGCTGAACGTCGACCAGCCAGCGGTTCTTCTCCGAGTATTTCAGGGCGATCGCGTAAACCGCCGTCAGCGCGTAGGTGATTCCGATCAGAACGAAGAACGGATCGATGGGAAACGCGCCGGGGAACTTCAGCCGGACGAGCAACGCCGAGCCAAGCAGCAGCGTAATGACGGCGGCGCGTCCCGTCATCAGCCAGACAAGCTTGGCTCGCAGTGTGTGCATTTCAGCTACCAGCTACCAGCTACCAGCTACCAGCTACCAGCTACCAGCTGGTAGCCGGAAGCTGGAAGCTGGAAGCTTTAAGTCAACTTGCTGATCAAATCGAAGATCGGCAGATACATCGCGATGACAATGCCGCCGACGATCACGCCGAGGAACGCAATCATCACCGGCTCCATCAAGGTCAGCAGCCCTGCCACGGCCGTGTCGACCTCTTCCTCATAGAAGTCCGCAATCTTGCTGAGCATCGCGTCGAGCGCGCCGGTGGTCTCACCGACGTTAATCATCTGCACCACCATCGACGGGAACACGTTCGTTTCACGGAGCGGCGTCGAAATCGTCTCGCCCCGCTCGATGCTCGATCGCGTCGTCATCACCGCATCCTCGACAATGGCGTTACCCGCGGTCTTTGCCGTGATGTCGAGGCCGTCCAGAATCGGCACGCCAGAAGCGAGCAGTGTCGACAGCGTGCGGCAGAACCTCGCCACCGCAACTTTACGCAGGATGCCGCCGAGGATCGGCGTCTTCAGCAGCACAGCGTCGATCGTGTGACGCCCGTTGTTGGTTGCGTAATAGTTCTTCAGTGCGTAGCCAAGCAGCCCGAGGATGATGATTCCGATCCACCCGTAGCTCACGAGCATGTCGCTGGCCGCGATCACAACCCGCGTGGGCATCGGCAGCTGCGCGCCCAGGCCGGCGAAAAGGTTGGCGAACGTCGGGATGACCTTCCACAGAATCGCGGCGACGACAACGCCGGCGATGACGATGACCGCAACCGGGTAGATCATCGCCGACTTCACTTCACTCTTCAGCTTGACGTTCTTCTCGATGTAGACCGCGAGCCGCTTCAGAATCGTGTCGAGAATACCGCCCGCCTCACCCGCCGCGATCATGTTGGAAAACAGCGGGTCGAAGGTCTTCGGATGCTTCTTCATCGCATCGGCGAGAGCCGCGCCCGATTCGACGTCTTCACGCACCTTCAGAATGACCGCCGAGAAGTTCTTGTGAGGCTCCTGCTTGCCCAGGATCTCGAGACACTGCACGAGCGGCAGGCCGGCGTCGATCATGACCGAGAACTGTCGGGTGAAAATCGCGAGGTTCTTCGCCGGAACCGACTTGCCTCCCTTCGGTCCCGCCGGCTTGGCCGCCTTGGCGACTTTCGCCGCCTTGGTCGGATCGATGCGGGTCACCATGATCTGCTCGCGGCGCAGTGCCGCGACTGCCGCATCCATGGTGTCCGCCACCCGTTCGCCGGTAACCGCCTGTCCCGCACGGGTCCTTCCCGAATAGGCAAATGTAGGCATACAAAAAAGCTCCCAGCTTCGTGTCTATCTCGTCCCCGTTCTCGGAATGTTTGCCCCGGCCCGCGACATACCGGCGCCAGGGACAACGCCTGCGCCGCGGCTGATCATCTGTTCCAGTTCGTCCTTCAGCGACGAGGCGCCGATCGCCGCCTCGAGTGAAATCAGCCGCTTCTGATAGAGCGTCGCCAGCGACTGATTCATCGTCTGCATTCCGAACTTCTCCTGCCCGGTCTGCATCGTCGAGTAGATCTGATGCACTTTGTCGTCGCGGATGAGATTGCGGATGGCGGGGGTCGGAACCAGCACTTCGAGCGACATCACGCGCCCCTGACCGTCGGCACGCGGCATCAGCGCCTGGCACACGATGCCTTCGAGCACGAGCGACAGCTGCGTCCGGATTTGTCCCTGCTGATGGGACGGAAAGACGTCGATGATGCGGTTGATGGTCTGCGCCGCCGAGTTGGTGTGCAACGTCGCGAACGTGAGGTGACCGGTTTCGGCGATTCTCAGCGCCGATTCGATCGTTTCGAGGTCGCGCAACTCACCGATGAGCACGATGTCGGGATCTTCTCGTAACGCCGCGCGGAGTGCGGCCGCAAATCCATGCGTGTCGCTGTGCACCTCGCGCTGGTTGACGAGGCAGCCCTTGTGTTGATGGATGTACTCGATTGGATCTTCGATCGTGAGGATGTGTTCCCGCCGCTCGGTGTTGATCTTGTCGATCATCGCCGCCAGCGTCGTCGATTTGCCGCTGCCGGTCGGGCCGGTGACCAGCACGAGACCGCGCGGCCGATCGGCGAGCGTGGCGAGAACAGGCGGCAACCCGAGCTCGTCGAAGCTCTTGATTTTTTCCGGGATCACGCGATACACCGCGGCGACGGCGCCGCGCTGGTTGAACACGTTGCAGCGGAACCGTGCGAGGCCGCGGATGCCAAACGAAAAATCGAGCTCCAGCGTTTCTTCGAACCGCTTCTTCTGCGAGTCGGTGAGGACGCTGTACGCCAGCCCCTTGGTCTCGGCCGGTCCGAGTGGCGGCAGATCCAGCATCTGCAGCTTGCCGTGGACCCGGATCTGCGGCGGCGTCTGCGTCGTCAGATGCAGGTCCGATCCGTTGACATCAACCAGCGTCTGTAAAAGTTCGGGCAATGTGGCCATTGTCAGCTTCCAGCTCCCAGCTGCCAGCTTCCAGCTTCCAGCAGCAATTTACTTGACCGTTTCCCTCGCGACTTCCTCGATCGTCGTGACTCCGTCCATCACCTTGTAGAGACCGCTTCTGCGAAGCGTGATCATTCCCTCTTCGACCGCCTTGCGACGCAGTTCAAGACCGGACGCGCCGACGAGAATCAGTTCGCGCAGCTCCTCACCGATCTCCATGACTTCGTAGAGTCCGACGCGCCCCTTGTAGCCGGTGTTGTTGCACTTCTCGCAACCGGTGCCCTTCTTCGGAATCACCTTACTGGCTTCTTCCTGCGTGAAGCCGGCTTCGACGAGCGCCTGCGGAGCGTGCGGCTCGTCGGTCTTGCAGTTCGAGCAGATGCGGCGCACAAGCCGCTGCGCACAGATCAAGTTCACCGAGCTGGCAACCAGGAATGGTTCGATGCCCATGTTCATCAGGCGGTTGATCGTGCTCGGCGCGTCGTTGGTGTGAAGCGTGGAGAGGACGAGATGTCCAGTCAGCGCCGCCTTGACCGCGATCTCAGCGGTCTCGAAGTCGCGGATCTCACCGACGAGGATGATGTTCGGGTCCTGGCGCAGGAACGACCGCAGGGCTGCGGCAAAGTTCAACCCGATGTTTTCGCGGACCTGAACCTGATTGACGCCGACGAGGTTGAACTCGACCGGGTCCTCGGCGGTCATGATGTTGGTTTCCGGCGTGTTGATCTTCGAGATGGATGAATAGAGCGTGTTGGTCTTGCCGCTTCCGGTCGGGCCGGTGACGAGCACCATTCCCCATGGCTTCGCAATCGCAACTTCAAGCTTTTTCAGCGACAGGGGCTCGAACCCGAGCTTGGTCATGTCGAGCATCAACTTGTCTTTGTCGAGCAATCGCAGAACGATCTTTTCGCCGAAGAGCGTCGGCAGGCACGAGACGCGGAAGTCGATTTCCTTGGTCCCGTTGTCGGCGGCAAAGCGGATCTTGATGCGGCCGTCCTGCGGCAGCCGCTTCTCCGCGATATCAAGCTTCGACATGATCTTGATACGCGAAGTGATCGCATCGCGGAACTTCATCGGCGGCGCCATGACGTTGTAGAGAATTCCGTCGATGCGGAATCGAACGCGGAATTCCTTTTCGTACGGCTCGATGTGGATGTCGCTCGCGCCTTTCTGAATCGACGACATCAGCATCAGGTTGACCAGCCGGATGACCGGCGCCTCACCGCCTTGCTTTTCCAGCGAGGCGACGTCGATCTGCTCGAGTTCCTCGAGCACCTCCACGTCGTCGTCGACGACCGCGCTGCTTTCTTCGAGCGCCTTGGTCACGAAGTCGAGCGAGGCGGCCGAGGAAATCGCCTCGGTGGCGGCCTGGTTGCTCGCATTTTCCCGTGGGGTGCGTGCAGCGGCCGGCGCGTAATAACGCGCAATCGCGTCGACGACGGCAGTTTCGGAGGCGACCACCGGTTCGACGTTGTATCCCGTCATGAACTTGATGTCGTCCATGGCGAAGACGTTCGTCGGATCGGTCATCGCGATCGTCAGCGTCGCGCCGGCGCGGCTGAGCGGAACGATCTGGTACTTGTGCGCGGTCTCGGCGGGAATCAGCTTGACGATGGCCGGATCGATCTCGAACTGCG
>DATJKH010000053.1:0-2507 GCA_035491715.1 Vicinamibacterales bacterium
CCGCCGAAGCGTGGAGGCTGCTGGGCCGTGATGAACTCGACGGCCAGAACGCTGAGAAGCACGCTCCCAGTGACACCGAGGGTTCGCCGGAACAGGGGCAGCGACACCATCGTGAACCTCCCACTGCGCAGAAAAGATCAAAATCACCAGAGCAACCGGCGTGCCGTCTGACCGCCTCACGCGGCGTCACGTGCGCGCGGATCTGCGGCGACTTCAGGTGGAGTTCGAGATGAAGTACCCGCCCACAATTTCTCTTGCCACCAGCTGCCCCAGTCGTAGACGCCGGGTAACAGCGGATCGAAGTTCTCGTTCTTCCGATTCTTAAGCCCACTGGCTGCCGGAATTGTGGCCGATATACGACAAAGCGGCGCCACGGAATGTCGGATGGCGCTCCGGCATTCCGGGTTCGGACCGCCGCCGTGCTGGATCTTCATGGGGACATCGACGTGCGGTGGGGCGACTACCGCTTGACGGGTCAATACCTGAACACCGGGCTCGGAGACGCGGCGGCGGAGCAGCGTGCCGAGCAACTGTTCGTGGTGCTCGATGCGCTGCCGAAGCACCATCGCCCGCCGCCGTCGGTACGCCAACGCTCTATGCACTAAGACTGTGTGGCCGAGTCAGGCCGAGCTTGGCCATGCGGGTTTCAAGCGTGGTGGGCCTGAGACCCAGTCGCTCGGCTGCGCCGTCGATTCCTCGGACCCGCCAGTTCGTGCGCTGCAATGTCGCCCGGATGTGTTCGATTTGGACGTTCCTGAGCGTCAGCGACTCTTGCGACGCACGCGGGAGGGCGTTCTGCGGCATCTGCACGACCAGACGGGTTCCCGTGGCAACAATGACGGATCGTTCGACTACGTTGCGCAGCTCCCGGACGTTTCCCGGCCAGGGATAGTGCTGCATCTTTCGCATGGATTCGCTCGCGATGGAGTCAATCGTTCGGCCGAGAGACTTGGAGATTTCATTGATGAACGTCCACGCGAGTGCGGGGATGTCCTCGACCCGGTCCCGGAGCGGCGGTACTGTAATCGGGAACACGTTGAGCCGATAGAACAGATCCTCACGGAACGATCCATCCGTAACCGCTTTTTCCAGATCGCGGTTCGTCGCCGCGATGATGCGGACATTCACGTTCGTTGGCTGGGTGCTCCCGAGCCGCTCGATTACACGTTCCTGGAGGACACGGAGCAGCTTCACCTGGACATCCGGCGGGAGCTCGCCAATCTCGTCGAGGAAGAGAGTGGACTGGTTGGCGGCCTCGAACCGGCCGATCTGCCGCATCACCGCGCCGGTGAAGGCGCCGCGTTCATGTCCAAAGAGCTCGCTTTCGATGAGCGTGCTCGGAATCGCGGCGCAGCTGACCCGAATCATCGGGCGTTGAGCCTGCGGGCTCATCTCGTGAATCGCCTCGGCGAAGAGTTCTTTCCCTACACCCGTCTCGCCTAGCAGCAGCACCGTGGACGGCATGGGCGCGACCTGTTCGGCCTGTGCAAGAGCGTGCCGGATGGCTGAAGACTCGGACATCACAAGCCGTGACGTGCGCATCGCTTTGACGTCGGGTCGATGGACATCTGCTTCCAGCGGATGTCCGAGGGCCTGGCGAAAACGGTTGACCAGGTGGGCCGTGGGGGTCCAGACAAGCGCGTCGGCAGGTTCGTTGGCAGTCGTGTCGTTAGGTCGTGCAGGCATCTGCGTGCCCTCTCGTCCGTGTTCCGTGTTGGATCGATCGCCGCGCCGTGCCGCGCAGCGTTTCAGACGGCGATTCGCCGAATGTCTGTTTGTACGTGGCAGCGAACCGGCCTAGTTCGAAGAACCCGTAGTTGATCGCAACCCCAGTGACGGTGATGAGCGCGGAGTCCCCATCGGTGAGCGCACGCCGGACGCTCTGAAGTCGCTCGTTGAGCATCCACTGCGTCGGACTCATGCCTCGCACGCTGTAGAAGGCGTCGCGCAGCGATCGCTCGCTCAGTCCGACGATTCGGCAAAGGGACGACACGCGCGTTGGGTTCTTGATGTGGGCGCGCAGGTAGGCTTCGGCGCGCTCAACCGCGTCCTGCCGGGCCCGCGTCAGCCCGAGTCGTCTCGGACCCTCTGTCGAGGTGATCTCCATCGCTGACTACCTTACAGGCCGGACTGGCCGGTGGAAACTCGCTGATGTACCAGGGTGAACAGGCAAAAGTGACGAGGGGGGCCGGTCGGGAGGATCGGGATTACGCAGGCAGCCGGATCGCCTTGGTCGGTTCCACTGGCCCGCGAACCCGAATAGTGGTTCCTTGTCCGATTCCGGTGATGATCTGCACACCGCCGCCCACGACGTGTGCTCGCTCCTCCATGCTCACGAGGCCGAGCCCACCACCGTTGTGCCGCACGGCCTCGACATCGAATCCCCGGCCGTTGTCGGTGACTGTCATCTCGATATGCTCGCCAAATCGTGCCAGCGACACGTCGAATCGTTTCGCTTCGCCGTGCATGACCCCGTTTCGGAGCGACTCTTGAGCGATTCGGAAGAA